>WGNO01000075.1 GCA_016124525.1 Nostoc sp. RI_552
ATGGATGTCATCCATTGGGATTGTTGGTTTGGCACTGAACCTACGAGCTTATGACTTTGTTTCCCAAGAATTACGGGCAGCAGAAGACCCAGAGTTTGAAACTTTCTATACCAAAAACATTTTGCTGAACGAGGGTATCCGAGCTTGGATGGCTCCTCAGGATCAACCTCACAAACAATTCGTATTCCCAGAGGAAGTTCTACCCCGCGGTAACGCTCTGTAAGATTTAAACCTCATTCCCCATTTCTCATTTAGACCCCGCCAAAAGGTGGGGTTTATTTATTTTTCCAAGTGAGATTTATGTGTTATTATTGGTTTTAGGTTAACAACCCGGAGCTAAATGCTCTGTCCTTTTGAGACTAAGACCACTTAGGCAACAAGGAGGTGATGCCCATGATAGATAGTAGTAAACCCATGGGTCATCAGGTTGCAGTTAGCCGGCTGTGTGCCGGGGCTGTTCTCTAGAAGTTAGCCTTAGTCACTTTGAGAGACTAAGTTAGCTCAAGTAGCTAGGCTAAAGCTCGGAGTTCCTTCCGGCAGTCTGGTTGCAACCTGAAGACCCGCTAGACCGCTCTGATTTAAGCCCCTTGGTCTAAATCAGAGCGGATAGTTTTTTATGGGAATCTTTGCATTGCTCAAGGATTTGCTGCTTTAAAAGACGAGGTTTTAAACCTAAATTTTCGGTCACATAGATGGTCAAAACACCCGATACACTGTTTTGTAAAAAGACAAATTTAGCTTTCTGTAGATTTCGTCCCGGATATTATACTTAACATAAATAAACCCAGCTATTTGCTCATATCTTCTGTTGGGAAAATAGGGCCTTGGGACACTACTGATTGTAAACGTAAACAGGAATTTTTTGATATGGCGCAACTACTGACTGATACAGAAATTCAAGCACAGGTAAGCCGTTTGTCAGGTTGGACTGTTGAGGCTTCTAAGTTGCAAACTACCCGTAAATTAAAAGATTTTATTGGTGCAGTTGAATTTGTAAATAAGCTAGTAGAACCTGCTGAATCATTAGGGCATCATCCAGACATAGAAATTTCTTACAACAAAGTCACTATCACCCTGACAACACATGATGCAGGTGGGTTAACTCAAAATGACTTTGAGCTAGCTGAAATAATTTCTCAAATCAGCTGAAATTTTTTTGCTCAGAAAAAGAATTGAGAAGAGCGGGGAACATATGAACCGTCGGATCGTCTAATCATTTTAGATGATTGTATGTGTAAGGCAATGAAGCGATGGCTAATATCTTGCCATATACTTGAGATGCCTTATAATATTGTTTTATAAGGTTGTGTTTTTGCATTAGTTAATCAGATTAATTTAATTTTTAAGTCTTAAGTTAATTAGTTATTAGCCTTGCAAAAACTAAAATTGTCGTAGTAGCAATTATGACTCATCAAAAATTTCAACAATAGTTTGGATTCATTATTGAGAGTAAGTGCAACAACAACAATTATCTATACAAGGTGTGAGGAAAAAGTGAAAATGTCTAATATCTTGTGGAAATCTTTGGTGGTAAGCCCAGCAGTTTTGGGGGCAACATTGTTAGTTTCTGTGGCAGCAATTGCAGCTCCAGGTACCACCACTGAAGTGTCGGCAATTGAACAACAAACCGCTACTGAAGTTGCTCAACAACCAGAAATTTTTGCTCAAGCAACTAACGACACCAGTGTTATTAACGAAGTTAAGAGTTACAGTAACGAAGGTAGACAAAATAATACTTTGTCTCAAGTAACATCGGTTTCCCAGTTTTCTGACGTACAACCGACAGATTGGGCATTCCAAGCTTTGCAGTCTTTAGTTGAGCGCTATGGTTGTATTGCTGGCTACCCAAATGGGACTTATCGCGGTAACAGGGCTTTAACCCGTTACGAATTTGCTGCTGGTTTGAATGCTTGTTTGGATAGAGTTAATGAATTGATCGCCACAGCAACAGCTGACATGGTGACTAGACAAGATTTAGCTACCTTACAGCGTTTACAAGAGGAATTTTCGGCTGAATTGGCAACTCTACGCGGTCGTGTAGATTCTCTAGAAGCCCGGGCGGCTGAATTGGAAGCCAATCAATTCTCCACTACCACCAAGTTGGTTGGTGAAGCAATTTTTGCTGTTACCGATGCCTTTGGCGACACAGCAGGTGACAATAATAACACCGTCTTACAAAACAGAGTCCGTTTGGACTTGCAAACGAGTTTCACTGGTAGAGACGTTTTACACACGCGTCTTGCTTCTGGTAACGCTGAAAGACTGAATTTGGGTTCTCAGGCAGTTGGTGAAGGTAACCAAACTTTTAACCTCGGTAATACCGGAAATAACAACGTTATCATAGACTGGCTATCTTACTACGTTCCTGTTGGACCGGCACAAGTTTACATTGCAGCTACCGGAGGTATTCATAGCGATTACGCTGCCACTAATAATCCTTACTTTGAGGATTACGATGGTGGTAATGGTGCTTTGTCTCCCTTCGCTTCCGAAAATCCCATCTATAGAATTGGTGGTGGTGCAGGTATTGCCTTTACCTTACCCTTTGGTCAGGGTGGGGGTATCCTGAGACCTAGTTCGCTAACTGTAGGTTACTTGGGATCAGAACCGAATAGTCCAAGTGCTGGATCAGGTGTATTCAACGGTAACTATGCTGCTTTAGGGCAGTTAAACTTTAGTCTGGGCGATCGCTTGGCCTTAGCTGCTACTTACGTTCATGGTTATCATGGAACAGGTAGTCAATTATTTGATGCAGGTTCCATCACTAGTCCCGTAGTGGGTACTGGCATAGCCAATAATCTGCAAAACCCATCTGCAACCAACTCATATGGTCTCTCAGCAGCCTTCAGACCCAGTAACAAGTTGTCAGTGAGCGGCTTTGTGTCTTACACTGATGTCACAGGTTTTGGCATAGGTGATGACAAGAATGTTTGGAGTTATGGAGTAGGGGTAGCTTTACCTGACTTTGGTAAGAGAGGTAACGTATTGGGTATTTTTGCAGGTGCTCAACCCTATGCACGCGGTGTCCAAACTGGCTTTAACAAAGTTCCATACCAAGTTGAAGGTTTCTATAAATATCGCCTTTCTGATAACGTCTCAGTTACTCCTGGGGTGATTTGGGTAACCAACCCTGGTCAGACGAGCCAGAACGACGATGCGTTTATCGGTACTCTCAGAACAACCTTCACCTTCTAGAGTGTTGAAAATCTGCTAAACATTTGCTAATTAAACTTGATTTTGCCCTGCATTAGCGGGGCTTTTTATTGTCAATCAGAGTAAAGAACAAACCCCAGTGGAGAACCGGAGTATACTAGAAAGAGTGAAGACTTTTTGTTAATCCCTTACTTAATATTGCTGCTTGTGGAACTATCGTGTAAATCTGAATACGCTATTCTCGCCCTAATTGAGATGGCAAGTCATTATCAAACCGGGGAACCGATGCAAATTCGCCAAATGGCGGCACAGCAAAACATACCCGACCGCTATCTAGAACAGTTACTGGCTACATTGAGACGCGGGGGTATAGTCAAGAGTCAACGCGGTTCCAAAGGTGGCTATTTTTTGACCAGCGAACCTTGGAAAATCACAGTATTCGATGTTTTAGAATGTCTGGAAGGTTTAGATGTGGGGAGATGTGAAGAAGATAGCAACCCGAACAGTATAGACGTTGGTGTGATTAAAGAAATTTGGCAAGAAGCATGTCAGGCGGCAAACTTAGTTTTACAAAATTACACACTTCAGGATCTTTGTGACAAAAGAGATTCCCGTCGGCAATTGGATATTATGTACTACATTTAGTCTCAAGTATTTTTAGTTAATTAAGTCAGGAATAGTTATGAAGATTGCCAGTAACATTACAGAACTTGTTGGTCGTACACCCCTGGTACAGTTGAACCGCATCCCTCGAGCCGAAGGATGTGTGGCGCAAATAGTCCTGAAACTGGAAAGTATGAATCCATCGGCATCAGTGAAAGACAGAATTGGAGTGAGTATGATCAATGCTGCAGAAGCAGAAAAATTGATTACTCCCGGAAAAACTGTGTTGGTGGAACCCACATCGGGAAATACAGGTATTGCTCTAGCTATGACCGCTGCTGCTAAAGGTTATCGGTTAATTTTGACAATGCCGGAAACCATGAGTGGAGAACGCCGGGCAATGTTGCGGGCTTATGGGGCAGAATTGGAACTCACACCGGGAATCGAAGGCATGAGTGGGGCTATTCGCCGCGCCCAAGAAATAGTGGAAACTACCCCACATAGTTATATGTTGCAGCAGTTTCGTAATCCGGCTAATGCTCAAGTACATCGGGAAACAACAGCTGAAGAAATTTGGTCAGATACCGATGGACAGGTAGATATGATTGTCGCAGGTGTAGGTACAGGTGGTACAATTACAGGTGTAGCGGAAATTATTAAAGCTCGGAAACCAAGCTTTAAAGCTGTCGCTGTAGAACCGAGTAATAGCCCGGTGTTATCGGGAGGACAACCAGGCCCCCACAAAATCCAAGGTATTGGTGCTGGGTTTGTGCCTCAAGTCTTAAAAGTAAAACTGATTGATGAAGTAATTACCGTCACTGATGACGAAGCGATTGCTTACAGTAGGCGTTTAGCTAGAGAAGAAGGGCTACTGTCTGGTATTTCCACTGGTGCGGCTTTATGTGGGGCTATTCGTGTGGCTCGACGCCCGGAAAATGAGGGACGGTTAGTAGTTATGATTCAGCCGAGTTTTGGAGAAAGATATTTAAGTACACCTTTGTTCCAAGACTTGGAAGCTAAAGTAGCTGCTAGCATGAGCTAAACGTTACATTAGATCAATGGTCGATTCTAAACACGTTTCTAATCACTATGAAACTCTCAAAGTGAATGCTAATGCTACTCAAGCCGAGATTAAGCAATCTTATCGCCGCTTGGTCAAGTTGTTCCACCCGGACAGCAATCAGCAAACAGCAGATAAAGAGGAGATTATTCGCATCAATGCAGCTTATGAGGTTTTAGGTGATACTCAAAATCGTCTTGATTATGACCAACAACTGCAAGAAGAATCTCAAAAATTAAATAGCAGCTATCAACAGCGTGCTGCATCGGCTCAAAAACATTACCAGGCCACCAGGCAAACCGGACGAGAGGCTGATGAATACCTTGAGGAATGGTTACGCTTGGTTTATCAACCAGTTATTGAGCTGCTTGATAATATTCTCAGTTCTCTAGAAGAGCAAATAGAGCAACTAGCCGCCGACCCCTTTGATGATCAGTTAATAGAACAATTTGAAAAATATTTAAACGCCTGTGGAGAAGACTTGAAAAAAGCCCAGCTGACTTTTCAATCTCTGCCAAATCCCCCCAGTTTAGCGAAAACAGCTGCTTATCTCTACCACAGTCTCAGTCAAGTAGCAGATGGAGTGGAGGAGTTAGGTTATTTTCCTTTAAGCTACGATGAGCGTTATTTGCATACAGGACAAGAATTATTCCGCATAGCCGCCAGATTACACCATGAGGTGCAAAACTTGCGTTGACCTCTCTAGGGAGAGTGGTGCGGCGATACTAAAACAGTTGATTATTTTACAAGTGACAGATTAGGGAACAGTGAGCAAAAATATCAGCGAATACTTGGGTGATGGATAGCTTGCTCTGCACTGAACAGTCATTGACCTGGGCTAAAATTGGTTTATGCTGGAAATAGTGAAAGTTTAAGAAATTTTAAATTTTGTCCCCAGTGTACTCATGCAATGTATTGTTAATCGCCGCGCTCAGTTTTCGGCTGGTCATCGCTATTGGTTACCAGAACTGAGTGAAGCCGAGAATATTGAAAAATTTGGTGCTTGTTCCAGATTTCCCGGACATGGACATAACTATGTTTTATTTATCTCCATGGCTGGAGAATTGGATAAATATGGCATGGTACTCAACTTGTCTGATGTGAAACACGTAATTAAGCGCGAAGTTACCAGCCAACTAGACTTTTCTTACCTCAATGATGTGTGGGCAGAATTTCAAGCAACTCTACCTACTACGGAGAATATAGCAAGGGTGATTTGGCAGCGTTTAGCACCGCATTTACCTTTGGTGCGTGTACAGTTATTTGAACATCCTGAACTTTGGGCAGATTATATAGGAAAGGAAATGGAAGCCTACCTCAGCATCAGTACTCACTTTAGCGCCGCCCATCGGTTAGCTCATCCTCAACTCAGTAACGAAGAAAATTCCCAAATTTATGGTAAGTGCGCCCGTCCTCATGGTCACGGACATAATTACCATCTGGAAGTGACTGTCAAAGGAGAAATTGATCCCCGCACAGGGATGATTGTAGATTTAGGTGCTTTAAATCAGGTCATTCAAGATGATGTGGTGGAAGCATTTGATCACAGCTTTTTAAACAAAGACATTCCTTTCTTTGCTGAAGTTGTCCCCACTGCTGAGAATATCGCACTTTACATTAGTAATTTGCTGCGATCGCCTGTTCAGGAATTGGGTGCTACGCTTTGCAAAATCAAATTAATCGAAAGTCCCAATAACTCTTGTGAAATTTATTGCACAGAAGCAGATGCTGATACTGTCAGTACAGTACAATGTGAGGCAGTTTTAGTGTAAAAAACCATCAGCCTCTCCGCTCATCCCTCTTCTTGAGTAGGAGAGGGAAAATTTTGAGGAAAGTTTAAAGGCGGGTGGGTCAGGGTCTTACTTGAGCAATTATGGTGCGGTGACGAGGGGTGTTGCTCGTGATGGTGGGAACTTGAAAACCAGCTTCAAGCAAGGCTTGGTGAATATCCAAACTGAAATATTGATCTAAATAAGGTTCAGTACTTTTGAGTAGTGTCAAAATGTAGGTGGGCATTTTGTGATATATTTCGGACTGGGGATTCATGTCCATAATTGCTAAGTGACCATCTGAACGCAGGACCCGTCGCATTTGGGCAAAAATATTTCTAGTTGCTGACTGTGGCAATTCGTGACACATTAAGAAAATCGAGACTAGATCAAAGCTAGCATCTGGTAATCCATTAGATTCTGCTGCAGTATGAAGCCAATTGATTTTCCCTTGACGCTCTTGGGCGCGGTGATAGGCAACAGCTAAAAAATAGGGAGATAAGTCCAAACCTGTAATCTGAGAATGGGGATAAGTTTCTTGAAGGGCAAAGGTGCTCAATCCTACACCACATCCCACATCTAGGATATCTTGGGGTATATGGGGGAGAGAGATTTTGAGAATATTGTGGTAACTTTGACGTAGTTTAGTATCACCTTGGGCATCAGTATCTTGCCAAATTTTAGCGTGAACTGCATGAGCCGCAGGTTTTAATTCAAAAGCGGCTTGCCAGCTCAGGTTACCATTTTCGTAAGCATGGAATGAATTGAGGTAATAGTCTGGATAAGAAATCTGAGGATTGTGAACTTTAGCTAATTCTTGTGTCCAATCACGGGCTTGTAATATTTTTACTTCTTCTGTCCAAGGAACACCTATTTTTTCAGCGCGTTTAATCATCATTTGTCTAGCTTGATGCTTGGCCAGATTGGCTAAAGGTTTGATAGCCAGAATACCATTCACCAAGCGGGAAGCTAGACCAGGAGTAGTTGTTGCAGCACCAGTCATAAATTTTGTTTGCGTTTAACAGCCTTTTTACTTATGACATAATTATCTCAGACTAGTCTAGCTCTTGATTTGTCTCTGATTGGGCATTTAAATTCTACGTTGTAGCCAAAGTAGGTCAGGTGGTTAAAAAGTTTTGCCTATTGGGCAGTTTTGGCTTTCAAAGCCAACAACATCTCCAATTCAGCGGTAGATTTGTCGGGACTGGAGGCGGTGACACCAAAACCATGAATAGCACTTAGGACCGTGTTAGCCTCGGATGTGAGAGCTTGTTCTTGCACAAAGCGATTGACTAAGGATGCAGTTTGTTTTGCATCTATATAGAAGTAACCTGCATTGGGTTTTGGTAGTGAATCAGTTACAGCTTTGAAGCTGTGGCTACTATCTAGTTTAGGGGTTTTGTTCGTGGCGATCGCTTCAGCCACAGAATCACCAATTGCCAAAAATGCGGTATTTTTATCTAGCCAACCATGAGCTAATAAAGCTTCTTGTCCGGGGATTTGCCATTCTGTGATATTTTTACCGTCAATATTTCTGGTGGTGACGTTGATTTTTTGAATTTTGGCGAGGTTATCCAGTTTGCTAAATGTGGCTGTTGCAGTTTGACGATCACTTGTTTCTAATAGTAGTGCTGCTGCAAATCCTATATTTGTTGAACTAGTTTGATAGGACAGAATAGCACCAAAGGCAAATTCTTTATCCATCCAGCCAAAAATGTCTTTATCTAGGTCAATATTGACAAGGTTTACTTGTGTTTGCAGCTGTTGTAATATTTGATTAAGTTCTGGGTAATCCTGAGACTCTGCTACTATGGCTGACCAACTACGACTGATGGCATTACCAGTAATCAAAGCAAAGGTATCTGAAGGTAATTTACTGACTATTTTTGCTGGAGTTGTTTGATACTGGAATGTATTTGATTGTGGATTTAAATTAGCGATGGCCTTCATTCGCACGCCCTGATCATCAACCCCAACAAGCGCTACCATAGATTTTATTTGTTGTAATTGTTTGAGAGTTTGTGGTGGTAATTGCCCAGTTTGGGGATTTGTAGGTAGGAATTTTTGTATCATTTTCCCATAGTCTGGTATGTAGACTTGGGCGAGAATATTTTTCACATTTGCCTTAGCTGTTAGCAGGTTATTGGCGACTTTTTGGCTGGCGAAAGAAGGCTGGCCTTTAAAAGTTTCAATAGCCTTTTCCACAGGTTGTTTTTCTGGAGCTAATACTAAATGATTGTTATTTAAAATTGCAGTATATGTCAGTCTGCCATTTTCTTTAAATTCTGTGATTTTTTCACCTTTGTAATTAAATTCCTGAACTTTGACACCTGGTTGTGATTTTAATTTATTAGTGAAATTGAGGGCGTTCAGTTGATCTTTAATGCCTACTACAATCAAGATATGAGGTTGTGGCTCTGGCTGTGTGCTAGAGTTGGGCTGATTTGATTGTGTTACTCGAGTACCACTGGGTGGTAGCACAGCCACCATCACACCATCAAGCCAAGGCTTTAAATCTTTTTCGTAGGAAAAATTACCTTGATTAGGAAAGTCTTGTTGAAAATCTTTTAAGCCTTTGGCTATGAGGTTTTGTGCTTCTGGATTGCCAAATTCTTGCAACTTTGCCCAGGCTTGTGGATCTGTGGTGATGTAAGTTGCCATAAGTGCTGTAGAAGGGACTAATGTAGCACTCCCCACTACACCGGAACTATCTCCAGATGGCCATTTTAAGTACATATACATGGCTACAGTTCCGGCGACGAGAACAGTAGCACTAACAGCAGGAACCAATAAATTTGCCTTACGTTCAAACATCTTCACTATCCTTGTTTATTCAAACCTTCCTGCTCAACTTGCCCAGAATAACTTAAAAATTCTGGCAATTCATATAAAAGTTTTGTCTTTACTAATTATTATCAATCATCGACTGCAAAGCGGTGTATGTGTCTTTTGTTAACTGACTCATAGCTTGGCGAGTTGCAGAGCGATCGCCCTGAGATTGTTTCCAGCGTTCGGTTACAGAAATTGGTTCACCGATAGTAATCATTGCCTTCCTCAAACCTAAACGAGGTCTACCGGGAAGAGTAGATTCCTGAATACGAGAAAGCATATCAAACATTAATAACGTTGTTTCTGCAAACCTTTCCGCAGTGGGTTTCTCCTGGATGTAATTAGCAGTCACAGCGACAAAACTTTCCACTAATCTCATATGTTGCATATTCAAATCCGCTTCTGATGCAACCCAGTCTGCCAACCCACGGTTGAAAGGTGATAAAGTGTTAATATTTGTTATGTCATCTCGATAAATATAATTCCAACCCGCTTCTTCTAAACGACGACAACGATCAATAAAATTTCCTTGGGCTTGCACTGCAAAATATTGTTCAGCGACGTGTAAAGCTTTATCCATTAAACGATGCAATCTAGCAATTAGGATCTCATTAGGTCTAGCAGATGCATGAATAGATATAGTTTTTGGTATGTCTTGATGATAGAAACGGCGATAAAACTCTTCCATTTCCGTCATGAAATGTTCAGCCAGGCGACAAATACGTTGATAGTATAAATCTCGCTGTTTATTACTCCCAGATTGATCAACTGGTTCCAAGCCGCTATCGGCTTCTAATTTAGTTAACAGCCAATTTAGCTTTGACCAAGGCTGCTCAATGTAACTATACTGAATACCCACCGGGACAATGACAACAGCTTCAGAACGGTGGGCTTTTTGCAAATCTTCTACACACCAAAAACCCAATTGAGCTACACCAGGTTCTAGGGGACTAACAATTTCACTATGACCATTGTTACCTCCTTCTGGTGCTATAGCAATGGGCATTTCACCATTACTAAACAACTCTCTTGCTCTTTGAATAGCTTGTCTATCTAATCGCCGACCACGACGAATGGGGACACCGCCAACTCTGGAGAATAACCATCCCAGCCAATCTCCAGCCCACACAGTCATACCTCGGTCATAAAGAAAGTAACTGTGGAGGGGTTGTTGCAATTTAATCTTGTGCTGACGTGCCACTTTGGGCAAAATGTGGGAAAGTAAATACAGCATGCAAAGGGGGTCTTCTACCTCTGGATGACGAAATGCAATCAAAAAGCGAATATTACCAGATTGGAATTGTTGATAAAGTTTGGCTAATATCTCTACATTCTGAGCTTCAACTTGCACAATGCCAGCAGGTAACCACGGTCTGGTGCGAAAACGTAGCACAATAGGCAATAACCAGCGAAAAATATGTAGTATGAGTGGGTTAAAGCGTTGGGGAATAAATTTGAGTGGTGGTTGGGTGGAGTGAATTGATTTAGGCAAGTGACTCTCCAGATTATGTTTTAAGATTGGTTGGGGTGAAGAGAATTAGTATCACGCAAAAGCGCAAAGGATAGGAGATGAACACACCGGAAGATGCGCGAAAACAGGCGCCAGCGACACAGCGCAATCGTGAACCTATTTTAGGGGTGCTTTTACAAGTGTTACCTGCAACTGGTACTGTGTTGGAAGTGGCTAGTGGTACTGGTGAACACGCTGTATATTTTGCGCCTCGTCTTAGTCCTCGCCGATGGCTACCTACTGAACAAAATCCGTTATTACTGGCTAGTATTAACGCCTGGGCTGAAAAATGTCCATCAGGTCATCTTGATCCGGCTTTAGAACTTGATGCTAGTATGCCGATTTGGACAGTAGAGAAAGATGCTGCACCTGATTTACCTATTGTAGCCATAGTTAATATTAATATGATTCATATTTCACCTTGGTCAACTTGTTTGGGACTGATGGCTGGTGCTAGTCGAATTTTACCTCCTGGTGGAATACTTTATTTGTACGGGCCTTTCAAACAAAACGGCGAGCATACCGCACCTAGTAATGCAGCTTTTGATCAATCTTTGAGGGCGCAAAATTCGACCTGGGGTGTGCGTAATCTACAGGATGTCATAGAGGCTGCTAGCGCCCAGGATTTGAGCCTGAAGGAAATTTATCAGATGCCGGCTAATAATCTTTCTGTAGTGTTTCAACGTTGTCAATAGTGGAGATTAGCAGACTCGAACTGCTGACATCCTGCTTGCAAAGCAGGCGCTCTACCAACTGAGCTAAACCCCCATAAAATAGAGTAAGCATTTGCTCCTTTAGTTAAAGACTATATCATTGCTTTAAAAAAGATGCAAGAAAATATTCAAGTAGTGGCAGCCCTGTATAAATTTGTCAGCCTGCCGGATGTTAAGGAAAAACAAGAACCTCTGCTGTCTTACTGTCAATCACAAGGTATCAAGGGAACAATTTTATTAGCAGCAGAAGGTATTAACGGCACAATTGCGGGTTCACGTCAAGGGGTGGATTCTGTTTTAGAGTTTCTGCGTTGTGACCCACGTTTGGCAGACTTAGAATATAAAGAGTCATACAGTGAAACACAGCCGTTTGAACGGATGAAAGTACGGCTAAAATCAGAAATCGTTACTATGGGTTTACCGGAAGTTGACCCGAATCAACGGGTGGGTACTTATGTCAGTCCCGAAGAATGGAATGATTTGATTTGTGATCCCGAAGTCATTGTCATTGACACCCGTAACGATTATGAGGTAAGTATCGGTACTTTTAAAAACGCACAAAATCCCCAAACCAAGTCATTCCGGGAGTTCCCGGAATATGTGAATAAAAACCTTGACCCCAATCAACACAAAAAAGTAGCTTTGTTTTGCACTGGCGGAATTCGTTGTGAAAAGGCTTCATCTTTTATGCTTGGTCAAGGATTTGCAGAGGTCTATCACCTCAAAGGCGGTATTCTTCAATATTTAGAATCAGTACCAGCCGAAAGAAGTTTGTGGGAAGGGGAATGTTTTGTGTTTGATGAACGGGTAGCTGTCCGTCATGGCTTGGAGTTAGGTAGTCATGAGTTGTGCTTTTGTTGTGGACATCCCATTTCTGAGGAAGATAAGGCTTGTCCTCAGTATGAAGAAGGTATTTCTTGTCCTCATTGTTTTGATAGTGTGACTGAGGAAAAAAGGGTACGTCAGCAAGAGAAGTGGAAACAATATCAATTAACTCTTCATTTGTAATTACTGATTAAGGAGTTTTTTAGAGAATTGACATCAAAGGAAACCAGAATTATTTTTTCTGGGCTAAAGTTAAGCCATCGCCTATGGGAACTAAACTGAGATTAATTCGCTGGTCTTGATGCAGTTTTTCGTTGAGGGCGCGAATTGTGGTAGTGCGATTGTCTTGAACTTGGGAATCTGCAACTCTACCCGACCAAAGTACATTATCAATCACAATTAATCCCCCTGGTCTGACTAATTGCAGCGATCGCTCATAGTAACCATCATAATTGCTTTTGTCTGCATCAATGAAGGCGAAATCAAATGTCTCTGCCTCACCTGTAGCTAGTAACTGATCTAATGTCTCCATTGCTAGGCCAATATGCAAATCTATTTTATCTGCTACCCCGGCTTGTTGCCAATAACGACGAGCGATCGCTGTAAACTCTGCATTCAGATCACAAGCTACTACCCGACCATGTGGTGGTAGTGCTAATGACACCACTAAGGCACTATAACCTGTAAATACCCCCACTTCTAAAGTTTTTTTTGCTCCCATCAATTGCACTAGCAATGCCATAAATTGTCCTTGTTCTGGAGCAATCTGCATTCTAGCCATGGGATGCTGGGCTGTTTCTTGCCTGAGTTGGTACAGGATTTCTGGTTCACGTAAAGATACGGAAAGTAAGTAGTTATATAGTTGAGGTTCCATTCCCAGTGTTTGATTTGCCATATTTCAGTGAAATTAACGTTCAAATTATTTCTTATAATTCATTTATTTTACGCCTTAAGAGTGAGAAAAGCTAATTTGTCTTTCCATCTAAAGAACGATAAATTTACTCAATTTCATAGTTAACTTGAAAGCAGATGAACAGGAGCAATCCTGACATTCCAAGAGAGTTGTGTACTTGTTTTCAGTGGTCAGATTAAGAGCGTGTGTCAGGTGTGAGGATAACAATGTCGGTCGCGTATAATTGCCTTCAATTAGTACGTTCGGCTTACATCCGGGGTAAAATGCCTGAACTTGCAAATTGTAAGTTGGGAGTTAAAGCATATATTAAACCTTGGATTTAATTATTGATCCAAGGTTTATTTTTGGGAATTGTTCAATTGTTTTTGTCTGCATTAATAATTAACAGGAAAATTATCCTATGTCAGAAGAAATTTTACAACCACCACAGCAACAAGAACCGCCCGGTAAAGAATCAGAAATGAAGCCTAAGCCCAAAGCTGATGACCCGCAGTATCGAGGTAGTGGTAAATTACATGATAAAGTAGCATTAATCACAGGTGGAGATAGTGGTATTGGTCGTGCTGTAGCAATCGCTTTTGCTAAAGAAGGTGCAGATGTGGCGATTGTATACTTGAAGGAACATGATGATGCTCAAGAAACAAAACATTTGGTAGAAAGTCTTGGGCGAAGTTTGATAGGTATAGCCGGGGATATTACCGATGAAAAGTTTTGTCAGCAAGTTGTGGAAGAAACTGTTAATCAATTTGGCAAATTAGATATTCTCATTAACAACGCTGCTGAACAACATCCTCAAGCCAGTATTGAGGACATTAGTAAAGAGCAATTAGAGCGTACCTTCCAAACTAATATTTTCTCTATGTTTTACCTGACTAAAGCTGCTATAAAACACCTGAGAGAAGGTAGTTCCATCATTAATAGTACATCAGTCACAGCTTATAAAGGTAATCCTCAATTACTAGATTATTCCTCTACAAAAGGTGCAATTGTTGCCTTTACTCGTTCTTTATCACAAAATTTAGTATCCAAAGGCATTCGGGTAAATGCAGTAGCACCTGGTCCGATTTGGACACCTTTAATTCCTTCAACTTTTCCCCCAGATCAAGTGGCAAATTTCGGTAAACAAGCACCAATGGGACGAGCAGGACAACCTGAAGAAATTGCACCCAGTTATGTATTTTTAGCTTCTGATGATGCTTCTTATATGTCTGGTCAAGTATTACATCCCAATGGTGGGACAATAGTCAACGGCTAACTCAAACACCGCACCCCGGATTAATCCGGGTATAAATAATTTTCGATTTACTAATACCATTTCCGCATGAAGCTGAAGTTAATATTCTAGATTTTCAATTGAGGCAAAGGTGCAAGATGTTATTTAGTAAATTGTTTAACAATTACATTAGCTAAACTCCTCTGAAAGAAGCATTACGAATTACTAATTACGAATTATGACACCCTCAAAACCATTGGTCGGCACAGAATTAGTAGACTGTGCTAGAGCAAATGCCAGGGAAGGAATAGAAAGTGCTGCTTACCAATGTGGCTATGGCGATGATATCAATAGTTTTGCCCGCCAACTCAGAGAATCTTGTGAAAAAATGAATTTACAAGTTAAAGAACTCAATGAATTAATTACTGATCAGGATATAATATTGGAGTTAGGATACGGAGAAATTTTTGCACCAGAGAGTTCCACAGAATTATAAAAATAAAGATGAGAAGACTTCCCAGGTGTCATCACTCATAACCCTAAAATTAATCGCGCCAAGTAAAAGTAAATCAAAACACCCAGGACATCAACGGCTGTAGTAATAAACGGTGGTGACATCAACGCTGGGTCTAAACCGAAAGAGCGAAATAAAAATGGCAGAGCTGAACCTGAGACAGAAGCAATCACAGAAATAACCAGTAAACTGCTGCCTACGGTCATAGCTACGTCGGTGCGTCCTTGGAGAAAGTAAGCCCACACTGTGGCCAGGCTACCTAACATTAGTCCCAAAAATGCGCCAGTGATAGCTTCTCTGGCAATTACTTGCCATCCCTTAATTCCTTTAATTTCATCAGTACTCATACCGCGAATGACCACTGTAGAAGACTGAGCGCCCACATTACCACCAGTATCTGCCAATAAAGGAATAAATGCGCTGAGTATCACCACTTGTTGTAGGATATTTTCTTGGGACTTAATAATTGTGCCTGTCACTGTGTTAGTGATCAGTAAGACAAACAACCACACCACCCGCTTGCGGGCAACTTGCAGTAAATTCATTTGAAAATAGTTGTCACCGTGGGACTGCACACCACCGCCTAAGGTGTAGATATCCTCAGTGATCTCTTGTTGCAAAATGTCCATAACATCATCAACAGTGACGATACCTACTAAACGCTGTTCTCTGTCCACCACGGGTACAGCTAGAAAATCATATCTTTGAATTAATTTAGCTACTTCTTCTTGGTCTGTATCGGTGTAGACAAACACCACTTCACGGGTCATGATTTCGCCAATGGTTTGTGCTAGCTGAGATACCACCAACTCTCGTAAAGAAACAATTCCGGTCAAGCGTCTAGCGCTATCGGTAACATAAAGGTAGTAAATCATTTCACTTATATTAGCGAGGCTGCGAATTCCCTCTATGGCGTGAGATATGGTGAAATTTTCTTTAAGATAAATTAATTTTGGTGTCATGATGCGCCCAGCTGTATCCGGCTGATAACCCAGGAGTTGAGCTGTAGCTTGACGTTCCTGCGGACTCAGTTGTTCTAGCAACCGATTAACAACTTTTGCTGGTAATTCGTCAAATAACCTGGCTCGATCATCTGGGGACATTTTATCTACAATGTCACGGACATCTTGACTTTTGAGTTCTTCAATTAAATGTTCTTGAACACTGTAGTCGAGATATTCATAAACCTGGATGGCCTCAGCTTTGGGTAGTAAGCGAAAAACCAAAGCGTGCATTGTTTCTGGTAGACCTTCAATGGCCTCAGCAATATCCGCGGGTTGCACAGGTGCGAGAATAGATTTTGCTTGCTGGAAGCTCCCTGCTTCTAGCAGTACTAGTAACTCATTTCGCACTGAATCTTGCAATTCGCTGCGTGTAATATTTTGGGTGCTAAAATTTAAATTATTCATCTCTGTCAAAATCTATTTTCCTCAGCTAGTTTCAATAAGTTTGCTGGTTTGAGTTTAGGGGATTGAGAAAGTTAAACTGATAATTGTTGTTATCGTCCAACATTAATACTTTTACGACTCAGGCAATATAACAGGCAAAAGGGAGCAGGGTACAGAGTCCAAAGTCATTTTGTTTCTGAGTTTTATCATAAATGTATGTTCTCATCCAACTGAAAACAGCCACATCTGAATGCAAACTTGATTTTTGTTGATAGGTAGTTTATGAATTACACCTTAATAATCGTATTAATTAGATTTACAAGTAACAAATAATACAATAAGTTTGATAAGTAAATGAAGTCAAAAGTAAAAGTTAATCAACTTGCCAATTGGCTGTAATTGATGATTAACTATTAGTTTCGTCACGATTGATTTTTGTTGTTATCATACTTGCCATGAGGTATTTTTGAGCAACTTTTGTAATATATACAGTCACAATAATTGTGGCAATTAACCCAATTAATTGTATTACCCATTGCCAGATTTGGGCTTCTAAATTAGTTGGTTTATCATGTGTATTCAGCGTTGCCAAATCACCAGCCACAGAGCCGATATAAACATACATAATTGTACCCGGAATAATGCCAAAGGAACCTAATATATAGTCTTTCAGAGAAACTTGTGTGACTCCAAAAGCATAATTTAATAAGTTGAAGGGAAAAATAGGACTTAAACGAGTCAGTAAGACAATTTTCCATCCATCTCTGGCAACTGCTAAATTAATTGCTTTAAATTTAGGATATTTATCAATCTTGCGATTAACCCAATCACGAGATAAATAGCGACCAACAATGAAAGCTAAAATTGCTCCAATAATTGCACTAATTAAGACATATATTGATCCCCAAACCAGTCCAAACAACCAACCACCTTTTAAGGTTAAAATAGAACCAGGGATAAATAATATTGTTGCTAAGTTATAAATGATAATATATGCAATTGGTCCAAAAATACCTAGAGTTTGCACCCAAATAATCCCATTATGTAAAACTTCTTGAACCTTGAAGTATTGGACAGAAATAATTACGGCAGCAAGCAAAAAAATCAATATTAATAATTTTATTTTGCCATTTAATCGCGATTTTTTGACCATAAAATTTACCTGATTTTTTCATTACTACCTACCATCAACAAATGAAACTGAAAATAAAATCTTCTACCTTTGCGCCATGGACAAATATTGTTAAAGCTTGCTCAATTTTTATTGACGATACCAGCAACTGATTCGCCGGGGTGACACACCGAGAAAAAAAGCAATAATTACTATTTGGTTAAGCATGGTAGTATATAATACTCCTTTTTTCAACCATCTCCGGGCTGAAGTTACAACTGGGACAGGAATAATGATAATTTTGCCAGTATGTTTTAAACGGCGGATGAGTTGAAAGTCTTCCATAATAGGCAAATTAGGAAACATGCCAATTTTATAGAATACTTCTTTTGTTAAAAATATGGCTTGGTCGCCATAGGGCATTTGACAAAAACGCGATCGCCAGGTTACTCCCTTTTCTACCCATCGTAAGCTCCAACAAGGGGCATCAATCCGCAAACAAAAGGCACCAGCGATGCTCTTCGGTTGTTGTAGAGCGGTGCGAATCATGTCATCAAACCCAGAAGGTAAGCGTGTATCTGCATGAAGAAACAAGAGGATATCCCCAGTTGCAGCTATAGCACCTGCATTCATTTGAGTAGCACGACCAGGGGGAGATGAAATTACTTTTACACCTAATGACTGAGCTATACTGACGGTGTTATCTTTTGATCCACCATCTACCACAATTAATTCTACATTTATACTAGGTTCAGTAGAAGCGATGGCAGCTTGAATATTTTCGGATTCGTTAAAGGTAGGAATGATAATGGAAATTTTGATATCCGCAATTAATTGTGTCATTTAATTTTCTTATTCAGCAATGCCCAACATTTAAAAACCCCCTTCCCGGTGTTTGAGAGGAAGAGGGTTTACGAATTACGAATTACGAATTACGCTAATATCCGCCTTCTTCTTCGTATTCTGGCTGTCGTTCTTTGATTTTTTTGGGAATATTCACCGGCTTTGGTGCGTCTTCCCAAGCGTCGCTTTCTATGTCGTCATAATCTTCATATTCGTCGGCGTAAGGCTTGCTGTCTGGCTGGGGTTCATATTTGGGTGGTTCTTGATATATATCCCGGCCTGTGGCTTCACTCCAGTTATCTTCCTCGTCTTCTTCGTATTGAATGGTTTCGTACTGTCGTGCCCGCATCACTTGACGCTGTGGTATTTCTTCTTCTACATAGTCTTCAGTCCATTGTTCTTCTGCTACGGGTTCAGGAGGGCGAACTCTGGTTTTGGGTGGTTGTAATGGTACGCCACTTGGTAGCTGATTTCCTGGTGCAACTGTCCGCGGAGTATAGCCATATTCTTCTTCCGCTTCTCGCTCCCATGGTGCTTTACCGATACCTAACCGTTCTAGCACACCAACTGTCAACTGATTAACTCGTTCTTCGGCTCCTTCAAAGACAATCAACCTGCTGGGGCCTGTGCTGACGATTTCATCTATTGATAGTTCGTAGGTGCTAAGAAATTGGTCAGGAATTTGAGGTAGTCCTAAAGAAGCAATCACTATGGACAGAATCTTTCCAGTTTGGCCATTGAACTTAAAACCCCTTACCCTGCCCAATACTTCACCTGTTTCTGTGATTACTTCCCAGTTAATCAGGTTGCTTAAACTTTCAACTTCAATGTCTTCAATGGCATCTTCGTTGTCAACTAGAATTACATCACCAATTTGGTTGATGGTGTTGAGGTACATATAGCGTGGCAGACCAGAAATAGAGATCAGGCTGTCTCGCAAACCAAGAGCCACAACCTCTCTTTGATCAATATCAACCCAAAGTTGACTGACGACACCGAGCCGTTTGCCGTTGTCACGAGTAATCACCTGGGTGTTTAATATGTCGGAACGCCTAATTATCTGTTCAGAGGTCATTCTATACCGAGTCCTGATCTCGAATCCGGTTTATCTATACACTATTATTAACAAAAACTCAAGCAGATGTATTGGATGATTGTAATTTAATACCCAAAACTTGAGTGTAAGCTCCTCGTGCTTGAGTAACGCCAATTGTGCGTTCGGCTGATTCTATCATCGGACGACGCAAACTCACAACTATAAATTGTGCTTGTTGGGCTTGTTGTTTAATCATTTTAGCTAATCGCTCGACATTTGCCCCATCTAAAAACATATCTACTTCGTCAAAGGCATAAAATGGCGAGGGACGATAACGTTGGAGGGCAAAAATAAAACTCAAGGCTGTGAGGGATTTTTCTCCCCCAGACATGGAAGCAAGACGCTGTACTGGTTTACCTTTGGGGTGGGCAATTAAATTGAGTCCACTGTTAAAGAAATCTTCGGGATCTTCCAGTTGCAAATAGCCGTCACCTTCAGAAAGGATGGCAAAAATAGATTGAAAGTTTTCGTTGACAGCATCAAAAGCTTCTGTAAAAGCCATTTGCCGCAATGTGGTAAAATTTTCGATGCGTAAAAGTAATTCTGTGCGTTCTGCTTCTAGGGTTTGCAATTTTTGCGTTAGTTCTTGGAGGCGGTTTTGCGTCCGTTCATACTCTTCCAACGCTAACATATTCACTGGTTCCATGGACTGTAAGCGTTTGGCTAGGCTTCGCAGTTCTTTTTGCAATTCGTCTAAATCTACTTGATTCGGCACTTCTGGCAGAGGATTGGGCAATTCTGCGCTGGCTGCTTGCAGTTGGTTTTGCAATGTTGTCAATTCCTCTCGTTGCTTTTGTTGAGTTTCTTGCAGTTTTTGAATTTCCCATTGCAGTTGTTGTTGACCTAAGAGTTGCGATCGCACTTCCTGTTCCATGGCGTCGCGTTTTTGTTTTTCTGCCCCTAAATTCTGCTCTATTTGGCTCAAATTACCCTGGGTAGCGCTGATTTGCTCCTTGAGGGCTGATAGCTGGTGTCCAAGGGCATTTAGTTGATTTTGTTGGCTTTCTTGCTGATGATGATATTGCTGAATTTTGGCTTCAGCTTCTTGGATTTTCTCTTGTGATCGCTGTTGCTGAATTTCCAAATTTCTTAATCTTTCCTCGGCGTTTCTTAATTCTGTTTCTCGTTGTTGTAATTCTTGCTCTTGCTCTTTGATGGTTACTTGAATTTGTTGCCATTCACTAGGGGTTTGAGAGTCTTCTAACTCTGCTAAACCTTGTCGTAATTGTTGAAGTTCCCTTTCTAGTCCTGGTAGTTCTAGAGCTAAGATTGATAAGCGAGATTGGGAGGTAGTGATTTTTTCTTGGTTTTGGGCTAGTTGCGATCGCGTGTTTTGCAATTGCCCTGTCAAAGCCTTAATATCTTTTTGCACCTGTTCCCATTGCAATTGCTGTTCCCGGCGCGCTTGTCTCGCTTCTGTGAGTGCTTGACTGTATTGTTTGGTTTTGGCCGATAAGGAAGCGATGGCTTCGGTACAGCGTTCTATAATCCGCTCAACATCGGCCAGGCGGCCTTTCAAAGCAATCACTTCTTCAGATTCTGCCGATTCTCCTGTACCAAATCGTAAGGCTGAACGCTGACTGCTACTACCGCCAGTCATGGCCCCGCTCGTTTCCAACAATTCCCCTTCTAAGGTGACAATCCGGTACAATCCGATATTTTGCCGCGCTGCTTGGATATTGGTAAATACTACTGTGTTGCCAAGTACATAATTAAAAACATCTTGATAACGGCCATCGCACTCAATTAAATTAACGGCATAATCCACAAAGCCGTTAACATAACGTAACGTGACATCTTGAATTAATTTACTAGCACGAATTTTTGTTAAAGGTAAAAAAGTCGCCCTCCCAGCCCGTTTTTGTTTCAGTAATTCAATCCCGGCGGCGGCTACACTGTCATCTTCTACAACAATATGCCCCAATCGTCCACCAGCGGCAATTTCCAAGGCCAACTGATAGCGGGGTTCCACCTTGCCCAACTGCACAACTAAACCGCACAGCCCAGGCAATTCCGATTGTAAAATAACTTTACTAGCCTGGGTTCCCTGTACTTCCTGTTGGGCTTGGGCTTGCGCCTCAATTTTATCCAACTGACGTTGTTTTTCCCGTTGTTCTTGTAAAAGTCGCTTTTGAGTTTCCTGTTGGATTTGTAATTCTTGTTCTGCAGCTGAGAGATTTTCGGCTAAAGCTTGGATAGGCTGACTAGAGGCGTTAAACTGACATTCTAGGCGATTAAATTCAGTTTCTTTCGCCGCTAATTCCGGTTCCCAAGAAGCAACTAGCTGAGTTTGTTCTGTAATTAGCTGCTGTAATTGATGATTTCGTTCCCTGAGTTGTGCTTGTTCTGTACGCTGGGGCTCTAGAGTTTGCAGTAAAGATTCAATTTGACGGTTAAAAGCTGTTTGTTGCTGTACCCAAGCCTCCGAAGCTGAAGCGATTTCTGCTGCTGCTGTGCGCGAAGCATCTAAAACTTGTTGGGCTTGATCTCGTTGTTGCTGACAGCAAACAATAGATTGCTGTTCTACAACTAAACTAGCGGCAATTTCCGTTAAAAAATGTTCATGTCGTTGAATTTCTTGCTCAGTTTGAGTTAGTTGTTTAACAGTTTCCTCCCTAGCCGAGGTTAACTCAGCTTGTTGTCGTTGGAGTTGTTTCCGTTCCGCCTCTTGAGTCGCCAAAGCAGATTGTACAGCCAAAAGTTCTTGTTCACCCAAGGCTTTCACACGAGCATTCAGTTCCTTCAGTTCAGCGCTTTGCTGAGAAATCGCCGAATTTAGAGTCGTAAGTTGAATAGTCAATTCAGCCGCAGTACCATCGCCCCTTTGAATTTCCCCAATTAACTTTTCTTGCTGTGCTTGAAGCGATCGCCAAAATAAAACCGCCTCCCAAGATTGCTTATGTAGAAACTCAGTGCGTAGTCGTTGATACTTTTCCGCCTTCCCCCGATCTTGAGACAAGCGATCGCGCTGACTAGTTAACTCAGTTTCAATAATCCGACAACTATCCTCCTTATCCTTCACTTCATCCAAAGTTTTTTTAGCTTGGGTAATCTTGCGATCATAGGCCGACACCCCAGCCAATTCATCAATAATTTCCCGACGTTCCCTAGCATTCATCGAGATAATACTAGTAACATCGCCTTGTAGTACGACATTGTAACCTTCAGGATAAATGCGGAGATTATTCAACTCCTCATGTAACTCTGCCAAAGTACAAGGCACACCATTGACATAGTAATTTGATGTATAACCGCCTTGATAATTCACCCGCAACCGCCGAGTCACACTCCACTCTGTTAGGGATTGAGAAATTTCCTCATTTTCTTCACTCTGGGCCTCTGGGCTTCTGGGTGAAACCTCCCCGGACAAATCAAAAGTTACCGTCACACTAGCTTCAATAGAACCCCGTCCCTTGCAAGTTTGATTATTATTCACCAAATCCGGTAACCTATCCGCCCGCATTCCCTTAGAACTAGAAAGTCCCAAGCAAAACAGCAATGCGTCAAGAATATTAGATTTACCCGAACCATTCGGTCCAGAAATGACGGTAAAACCGGGTAGGAGAGGGACTGAGGTAGTACCACCGAAAGATTTGAAGTTAGTAAGTTCCACGCGCTTGACGTGTACCATAGGCGCTGCTTAACTGATCTGATGGCTAATGAAGAACAAGTGTATCAAAAAAATTTATTGCCCCGCAGAGGCGCAGAGAACACAGAGGTTTCATAATAGAGGCAGGACTTCTACAGAACTGTTTTCTAATGTATCAAACTGATGCGCCCCCTTCTCCTCAAGAAGTTTTACCCACCATGGAGGAACCTGGTTCTACTGACGCTTTCATTGATTACAACTCCGCTTATTAGACAAAATCCTTCAATCGCCTATTTATCCTAGCAACAAGATATTTACGGCTAGGGATATAATTCTCAATTATGACAGTAGGGATAAAACTAGGTTTAGACCCTAGTGCAGCCAGTAGGGTGTCCTTAATAGCACCATTGAAAGTTCGTTTGTGGACTCTTTAAGAATTCCCTACCTTCTGGGTATGGGGAGTATCAACAGCCTTACCAAAAAACCGCATAGTCAGTTTTTTAACCGACTTCAGCTATAAGACAAGGAATTTATTCCCTGGCTCTCTACCCCATTTTAAGGGCCTTAGCCTTCAGAGAAGCAAAATGCTTACCACCCAACTCAATTTGTTCTTCGGCACATCCAGTTTTTAATCTTTCCACAAGATACTCCCAATCATGGGCAATAAAATTTGTCCCATGATCTGGCTCTACTAAGCTAATTAAAGATATATTTGCTGTGGGTTGATTCGCCAAATTAGAAATCCCCAAAAAATTAAACACCCCCGATTCATAAGTACCACAAGGTACAGAAGGATTGTCTACTCCCACACAATATTCATTCGGCTTAAACCAATCAAATGCGGGATAGCCATGAAAATGGACAATTGGCGCACCATCTTTAATTAAATCTGGCACATATAAAGCCGCAGCCAAACTAATGGCAAACATTACATAAATATCATAAGAAGGTTTGATATCTATTTGCTCGGTATCAATACCTTCAGGTAATTGCAAATATAATTTTTGCTTCAAACCAATTCTGACCACATCACTAGCAATATTTAAGTTAGTTTTATTTGACCCTGAACGAGCGCTAACTAACCAAATATCCGGTATTTGCTGAAAAACATCTTTTCCTTGTATTTTAGTTTTGAGATAACGTCTACCTTCTGGATTTTGACGAAGTTCATTACTACTAAATCCCTCCACAGGAAATAAACTTTCCCATTCATTGTTATTGATTTCCTTAGCACCAAAATATTGGGGAGGTTCAGCGTAAGCTACAAAACCATAAGAAACACCTGTTCTCCCATTAACAATCACATTGACAATATCTCTGTGAGACTTTCTTTTAATCACTTGATTGAGTTTAAAACCAGGCGGAAATAAACTTGTTAATGCCAATTCTTGACCCAATTTAACCAATTTTTGAGCATAGCTAGATTTTTCTGGTTGATAATGCCCCAACTGAAATCGATTCAATAAAAGTGGAGCAATAGGGACAAAAACTTTGGGAATCAGTGATTTCAAAACAAATTCTTCTATTTCTTCCTTAGCAAAAACTGAATCGCAAAGATTCATATTTAAAATAGAAATCTTATCAATAGCAACTCCAATCACAATTTCGGAAAAAGTTCTAATCAGAGTATTTAAACCAATATTAATCTTTTGTTGATATGGTATGGCGGGGTTAATAAAATCATGGTCTATTTCTGTTAAAATTATTATTTGAGTATTAGTAGGATCTTCCACATATTTAGCAGCATGATCCTCTGCCCAAGTACTCAACTTAGCAATATTCACAACGGAAAATTCTCGCTGTTTCAACATCAAGCTACAATAGAATTTGTACCAAATTTCAGCAGCAAAAATTCCCAATTTCCTAAACACAGAAGGAGGATTGTCTACATCAATAACTGCATTAATTTCGGCTTTGACACCCTTAAATTTAAATCTTCTTTTATGTTGAATTAAAGGCAACATTATATCATAACTAAACTCTGTGATTGCTTCTTCCCAAGGAATAACTTTGACCCCATATTTTCTGAGTTGATTTTCTAATTCTTGACGGAATTGCAAAATTTCTGTATTTTTATAGTTCTTAGGCAAAGGTTTAAAGGTAACCATTAACTGTTGAGCCATTTTTTTAGGTTGGATAATGGGAGGCTTATATTCCACAGTAGTTTTACCAACAAATCCCCCAATTAAACGTCCAATAGTTTGCAAGTTTAACCCCTGCATCGTCGGTTCAATATTTACAGTGATATCTCTCTCACGGATAAAATCCAAAATCTCTGTTTTGTAAGCCATGAGATTTTCCTGAATTTCTGGAGTGATTACACCCTTGGGAGAGCGAATCTTAAGTTGTTCATTATCAATCCAAAGATAAACACCTTTTTGAATCAGGTTGGTTACAATTTCTGATGCTTTCATAGTTTCACAATTCCCCAATGGTTGCAAAATACGGCAGATTGTAGGCAAATGAAGTACAAATATAAATAATTAAAGTTGTGTAGTGTCGGCATACTTTAACTACCCTCAGTATAAGTATTGCCCGCCACTGAGGTAAAATGCGCTGTATCAGTTAAATCTGAAATATCTCTGATTCAGAACTTTCTAAGTCTTCCGCTAAACGTTTAGCGAGTAATGAAATAGTAGGGTAATGCCACAGCAGCATAGGAGACAGCTTAAATCCCAGGATTTTCTCGGCTTTATTTGCCAGCATAATCGCCTGAACTGAATGTAACCCGTAGCTATCTAAAGGTTCTTTCACATCTATTTCATCCGCTTGAATATTCAATAGTTGAGCAATTTCAGCGACTAGCCAAGCTTCAATCTCTTCTGGGGAATAAGATTTTTTACCACTGGAATTAGGAAAAGACTGATTCATTTTTTAAACGCCAAATTAGTAGTAATTTAATACTAATATGAGTAATAAAGTAGTATTTATTTGCTCACATTTATGAGAAAAAATAGATGTCAAGACTATTTGCTAAACTCAACCCATTATTTATCTCTGCAATATAAATATTATAACTTAAACATTCGTTAATTCTTCCTGAATTTTTAACTGACAAATACGAAAAATATGCAGCATACAATTATTTACGAGTTCCTCCATGGTTTGGCGGCTAATACTAGGTTCAGAAAACACAAAATTCAACTGCATTTTCCCTCTAAAAGTCGCAATATGACTCGTTAACACACCTGCAAACAAAGACTGTGAACTAGCAAAACTAATTTCTTCTAATTCAAATTTTCCGTAATCTTCAGGTATATTGACTTTACCAATATTAGATAGCAACACCGTACCAGCTAATTGCCAAGGGTAAGCCAAACAAAAATTGATCATGTGTTGGGCTACCAATATCATTTTAAATATATCCCCGCGCTGAATACTTCTATTAAGAGTTTGTTTTACTTCCCGCGCTAACTCCCAGAAACATTTGTTTGTATCGATGGTATGAAATCCAATGATAGATGAGACTAACACACTCATGTGATGATCATTGATTTTAGGTTCTAAATATTTTCTCAAATCAATAGCTGATAGAGAAGTCATACAGATGCGTTTTCTATTACCCTTCTTGATCTTGGTAGCTACTGCAAACATCATTGCAACGCATAAAGCACTATTTACTGTTGTTTTTTCCTGGCGACAACGATGAACTAACTTTTGGGTTATTTCTGGATCAAGCTGTCTATGAACAAGATAAGAACGACGCTTACTAATCGGTACATACTTTTCAAATGCTAATGTTTTCGGACGATGCCAAATTATTTGCAACAGTACTCGTAAAACAAACAGTGTACTGAGTATTTTACCTTTTAACCCTCTTGTCTGTGGGGGTAGTATTTCTTTTATAGGTGGAAGTGGAAACAAGTTAGCAATTGGATTATTGAACTCAGCTGATACAATTTTTTGACAATAAGTCAAGATTTCTGACTGAAGTTTTATAGATGATAGCCCATCGCCAACTGCATGATGTCCTGTGATAATCAAGTAATTTATATAGCTGTCGCTCTGGAGATGAATCAGTACCGCTCTTAGCAAACATTTACTGCTATCAATTGCCTGATTCATCTCTTCGCGAACAACTTCTTGCCACTGTTGAGCATCAAATTTATTCACAACACTCAAAGGAATTTTTGTTGTTCCTTCTGTTTGAAAGTGCAGACGGTTTTTATAGTAAACAATCCGAGAATTAAGTCGAGGATGGCGGCGCTGAACCATATCTAGAGCCTGTCTGAGAATAGATGCAGTCAGGGGACCTTTGATGCGGCTAATAGTCACTATGTTCCAGGTATTAGCACAGCTATTTACTTTTTCCATTGCCTGCTCAAGATGTCCCAACTTTCTATTTTCAATCATGTTTTTTATCTATAAGCTGTATATTTAATCTGTTTTTAATAGCTGTTTACTCTCTCGTCATTAATCAGTTAATTATAGGTTGAACATTAGTGAAACTTTGTTCAAAATTTATGTTACAAATATCATAAATGTAGCAAATAAATTGATTGACAATATCTTCCATTTTTCCACGACTAATTGAAGGTTCAGAAAAGACAAAATTCAACAACATTTTTCCTCTAAAAGTTGCAGCATGAGTAATAAACATCCCTGCATATAAACCATGAGAACCAACAAAACTGATTTCTTCTAGTTCAAAATCACCATAAATTTTAGGGACGTTAATTCTACCAGCATTAGATACAGATACCGTCGCCGCCACTTGTTGAGGGAAGGTTAAGGAAAAATTGATCAAATGCTTCGCAACTAAAATCATCTTCAAGGCATCATTACATTTTGTGCTAGCTTCAAACTTTTGTCTGACTTCCCGCGCTAATTCCCAGAAAGATTTATTGTGATGTATGGTATAAAATCCCATAATAGATGAAGCTAATACAGCCATATGCTCATGACTAATTGTTGATGCTAGACGTTGCCGCAAATCAAGATAAGATAAGCAATTTACATTAATTCTTTTCCTATTGTTTTTAGTGATGTTGCTGGCAATAACCAGCATAATTGCCGCACATAAAGCACTATTGACAGTTATATCTGCTTGCCGACAACAATTCACTAACTGCTGGGTTACCTCTTTGTCAAGTTGCTTCTGTATAATATGACATTTACGATGGGAAATAGGTACATACTTTTCAAAACCTAATGTTTTGGGTCGATACCAAATTTTTTGTCCCCCAAGTTTTAACAAAAAGATTGTGCTGCTGATTTTACCTATAAACTTCTTTGTCCATGTCGGTAGTAATTCCTCTACAGGTGGTAGCGGTAGTAAGCTAGCAACTGGGTTAATTAGGTTTCCAGAGATAATTTGCTGACAATAAGTCAAGATTTCTGAATGCAGTTGAATAGATGATAACCCATCTGCAATGGCATGGTGTCCTGTTGTAATGAGATAATGTTCATGGTTGTAACTTTCAATATGAACCAGTACAGCTCGCATCAGACATTTGCTGCTATCTATTGCTTGGTTCATCTCTTCGTCAACAACTTCTTGCCACTCCTCATGGTCAAATTTTTTTACAACCCGCAAAGGAATCTTTATTGTTCCTTCGGTTTGAAAGCGTAAACTATTTCTCAACCGAATAATTCGGGAATTTAGTCGGGGGTGTCGGAATTGAATTATATCCAGAGCCTGTCTGATAACTTCTGGGCTGAGAGGCCCTTTGATGCGGCTGATAGTCACTATGTTCCAGGTTTTAGCACAGCTATTTAACTTTTCCATAGTCTGCTCAAGGCATCCTAGTTTTCTATTATCAATCATGTTTGCTATCAATTCCTGATCTACATATCACCAATAGCCAAAATGTTTAAAGATTGCCAACAACAACTGGATGATATTGACTATAAGCATCAGGAATTTGCAATCCTTGAATCTTTAAACTTTGTAATCGATAGAAAAATGCTGCTCCTGTCATTATATGATCAGCAACATCAGCAACTTTGCGATTATTTAAGTCTGCCAAGTAAGAACCTTGAATCCAATTATTAAAGCTGCCCATGGCTGGGCCGCACCAGATTTGATAATCAATTTCTCGCCCTTTTTCACCAGAGTTAGACCAACGAGAAGATAATCCCAAATACCAACGAAAAATCACAGCCATTTTCAGCTTAGGATTATTCATTGCTTTTTGCAATTTTTCGGGATTACGTTGAGATAAATATTTAACTGTTTCTTGCCAAATTACATCTAAACTATTTCTGAAAATTTGCTTTTCTATTTTTTCTCTTTCCTCCAGGGGAATATGTTCAATTGAATCATAATTTTTGTATAACTCAAACAATTTTTGCGCTCGTAAAGGAAAGAGAGTTCCTCTTTTGAGTACTTGCAGTTTTACCCCCATTTCAAACATATCTGCTGCTGGAGCCATCATGACATCAGACATTTCTGCCTGAGCTAATAATTGTTTAGTATATTGAGAAGTTCCAGCTTCAATACACGATTGGTTAATAGAACCAGTAACAACATAAGCAGCCCCCATCATAAAAGCAGCTAAGGCTGATTGGGGAGTAGCAATTCCTCCAGCTACGCCAATTCTAACAGGTCTGTCATAACCATATTGCCCTTGAATTTGATCTCTTAATTCTAAAATAGATGGTAACAGACAAACTAAAGGACGATTATCTGTGTGTCCACCAGAATCTGCTTCCACAGTGATATCATCAGCCATAGGAATTTTTGCCGCTAGATTTGCCTGTAATTCACTGATAAGACCTTGTTCTACTAATTTCTTGAGAATTTTGAAAGGAGCAGGTTGTAAAAATTTGGTGGCGACTTCTCGGCGAGAAATTTTGGCAATGACTTTATTTTTGATTTCGATTTGATTGGCTGCATTCAAACCTAACCCCGCAACCCGATAGTAGACGATATTTTCAGTCAAGTCTAAAAAGGCTGATGCTTCTATGGTTCTGACTTGATATTTCAAATACAAATCAATCACACTGCGTTCTACAGCAGGTTCACTGGGGCTGTGGAGTAAGTTAAAAGCGTAAGGTCCTTGGGGTAGGGCTTGCTGAATAAGTTTGATAGCTGCTTCAACACGAGCAGGAGATAAACCTCCAGCACCAAATGAACTTAGAATTTTCTCTTTACCCAGAGCAATTACCAATTCTTCAGAAGCAATACCGTGAGCCATTGCACCGGTTGTATAGGCATATTTGACATTGTGGAAATCTAAAAAGTTCGGATCGCCTAATTGTTGCGGTTGTATAGATGGAACAGACATTAACAGTTCTGATTCTTCTATTCGGCTATTATGAGAATTAAGAATAGTACCTTCATTAGTTAGACCAATTTTATCTCCTATTTTGATAATGTAACAAGGTTTATTTAATTTCATTAGTCTAGTTTTTATGCCATTTCCATCAAAAGATATGCTATTTAAAGGACCTTGCCAATCTTGATTCTGGTTAACAAAGAACTTGCATACTTGTAATAGTGAATTGCTGGGCTTATGGTTGAGTAGATTATTTTTGAACATTATTTTTAGGGTTGAATTCAATGTTTTAAATGCAAATGGTCTCTGAGGTTTTTAAGGGTTTACTTCCTTAAGTAAGTTTTGGTACAATTCTAGTTGTTGCTGTATTATGGCGCTGATTTGATGTAGGGATTGTTGTCTCAATTCTAATAAACTAGCGTGAGTTTCGGTCATCCTTACAAGGTTATGACTGAGTTTTTGATATTGAGGATGACGTAGGTTAGGTAGTTGGTTTTTGCCAATATGTCTGTCAGTTATGCAGTCAGAATCTAAGATGCTTTGGCAATCTTCTTGGTCTGGTGATTGCCCTTCAGTAATATAGGTAGGGCGATCGCTTACTAAAAATGTAGAAGTTTTATTAGTTGTTTTGGAAATTAAGTTATTCATCATACCTTTGTTTCCAGTTGTAGTTAAATTTAAGTTAACCGCATATATCGGTTTGGCATATTCATTGGCTTCCAGTAATTCAGATTGGTGCTGTGTGGAAAATTTGTTTGTGAATATTTCCTGTTGATTCTCTGTCAGAGATATGTGATTAGGTTTACGACTACCTAATGTGATTGTTTCTATTGCTAATTGATTTGGAATGAAATTTGGCGGACAGGGAGAATACAGTAACGACAAATCAATTTCCACTCGATGACTTAACAGCTTTGCTAAGGCTTTAATAATGGAAGTATGGTCATCTACCCCTCTCCTATTAAGAGATATGGCAATGTGTTCTTTATCTTCAAGGATTTTACCAATCCATCGCGAACAGTTACCACCAACCCCTACTTCAATAAATATTCTAAAGCCATCATTGTAAACATTCTTAACCAGCTTAGGAAAATCCAGTTCTTGAGACAAAGCTTGAGCAATGTTGTGACCAATAGAACTACTATCCAGGGTAATAGGTTTATATTCTGCTGCCGAATAAAAAACAGTTTCTCGGATGTCTTGAACAGGTAAAGTATTGATTTTCACCAGTTCTTCATACTCAGAGCGCATTGGATCACAATGAATTACATGGTTGATGGGGGTATGGTAAGCATGACAATTGAGAGATTCAATCACTCGCTGACAAGCTTGTGTATCACCAACAATCACAATTTCTTCTGGCGTATTGATCAGAGTTATGTAAACGCGCTTTTCTTGTTTGAGAGCTTCTCTGACTTGCGATAGTGGACAAATAACAACATAGTTGCCCCAAAAGTTTTTGTCATCATGGTCTTGTGTTGGCAATCCCCAATACTCACGCACGGCGTTTTTAGGGCCAGACAATCTTGTTTTAAATAGAGGCGATGAATTTAAGCCTTCACTGCTTTGTTTAAAAGCAGTCCAAACACCCTGAGCAAACATCATACTAATTTCGCCCAGACTATACCCAAAAGCACACTTCGGTTTTACTTGAAAGTAATCTCTCAGAATTGCAGTCATGAATCCGGCAATGCCTACTTCAGCTTCGAGCATTGTTAATGGATCATTAATCAATTTGTATTCTAAAGCTTCAAGTTGTTTTGTGGATAATTTTTTTAAACTTCTGGGATAGAGAATTTTCTCGATCTTGGCAACACGGTTGTAAACACTCCTAATTGCCAAGTCATCGTAAATTTGAGGAAACACGCGGAAAAGATTTCGCGCTATGCCAATATGAGAATTGAAAGAACCGGGGTAAACGAAAGCGACTTGATGTTGTTTACCTAATGGTTTAGCTGTAAAATAGCTGCCTAGGGGAGTTTGCCAATCTTTGCCTGTTTCAAAGGCAATCTTAACACCCTCCATAGAGCGGTGAATTTCCCGCATCAATTCATCTTGATTACGTGCGAGAATGGACAATGTGTAAGTTGCCTGTTGATATTTTTGAAAAGTTTTAAAAGTTTGACTAGCAGCAGCAGCAAGAGAAGAGCAATTAACGATAGTTTCTTGTAAAATATCAATCTGCTCTAATAAACTGGAATAATCATCACCTGCGATCGCAAACAAATAATAAGGAATTTCCTCTAAATACCTGTGACTATGCTTTTCCTGGCCTAGTTCCTCTGACAAAATTAGATGTGCATAACTTCCATCTACCTCCATACCGTTAACAGCAGCTATTCGTTTAGTAACTCCTTGTTCTAAAATCCAGGGTTTAGATTGCGCCGCCACATAAAAAGGACTATCTTGCCAAATCTCTGGCATTTTCGGACTAGACCATTGGGGAACTACAGGAATATAGCGGCGATATAGACACAGTGCTGTTTTAATTAAACTCACCAGCCCAGAAACTGCATAGGTATGACCAAAATTAGCTTTAGCACTACCCAACGCACAATTTAGATTTGCTTTATAAGTTCCATAAGCTTGGAGCAAACCTTGAATTTCTGACTCATCTTGTGATGGAATACCACTGCCAATTACTTCTAAATAATTAACATCTGTGGGTTTGATGTTTGCTAACTGAAAAGCCCGTTCACAAACTTGCGTTATGGCTTTTGCATCTATAGCAGTGGGAATTGAGTGAATTTGAGATATGACATTTTCTACAAGACTGAGAGCGTCAATTACTGCATATATGCGGATATTATGTTGTATTGCCGTTTCGTGGAGCTTCAAGACGATGGCTGCTGCACCTTCACCTACCATCCAGCCATTAGCTTGTTCGTCATAACTGAGAGTATTCACCCCTGTATTAATTGCGGCTATTTGATTGCGGAGTAAAACACTTGCACTATCTCCAGCCAGATCCACCGCACCGACTAAAACAGCATCCACTTCTTTCATAGCCAGTAGCTTTTGTGCCAATTCCAAGGCTTTGAAAACCGAATTTTGTTCAGCAGTTAATGTTAATGCAGGTCCAGCAAAATTCCACATTTGAGAAACGTAATTAGCTAGTTCTTTTTCTATCTGTGGGTATTCTAATGATGTATTTTCACTCAGAGTCAGTTCTGTGCTACTAACAATAACTACGCCAATTCTTGACCCTGGATGAAGACCAGCATCTTGTAAAGCATGATCCGCGACCTGAAGCATCAAAAGTTCTTGAGCATTAAATTTATCCACTTTTTCCGGTACAGTTTGCCATCTTAGCGCATCAATTTCAAAATCTTTAATATATGCTCCTAATGGTGGTTTACCACTGGTAAAACCATATTGTTTAAGTAGTTGTTCTTGCTTTTCTAATCCTTGCCAACGCTGTTCAGGTAGGGGAACAAAATGTTGAATTCCCTCATAAACACTTTGTTCAAAAATATCTAACCCTTGGCAGTTACCACCCAAATAACAATCCATGCCTACAATTGCTATTTTAGGTATTTTATTTTGTGTTAATTCTTCCATCACAGAACTCCTAAAACGTTGTGTAAAACTGCTGTATTCAATTTATTGATTCTATTTCCAGAAAAAGAACTGCGCCGAAATTTCTACTTACTGTGTTTTTTTTGATTTTTCTCATATATTTCGGCGCATACTCCCATAAAATTGCTATTAAACCTTTGCTAATTCCCGGGGTAAAACAATACCTTTAGCACCCATCATCCGGGAATATATTTTTCCTTGGTCATCGTGTGCTGTGACATCAGCAACCACTGACGATTCTGTTTTTGATTTAACTTCACAAGAGATATAAAAGTCTTGACAAAATGGCATCTCAGCAAACTGCTCAAAATTATTGATTTCTGAAGGTAAACAACCTACTTGATGAAAATGTTGAGACCAAATCCACAGTGCATGAATTTGAACATCAACAACATAAGGGTTGAATGTGTGGACTGGAAACTGTCCTTGTTTGATTTCGTCTAAGTGAGGCAACATACAATCTATAGTTATCTGTTCCGGGCTAATATTTAAAACACTTTTTACACCCTGGAAAGTAGAACCATGAAATAAACTTGATGCTCCATTTTGATAAAATGACGTGGTGATATCAGGTTTCGTTAGCTCTTGGTTAAATAACTCATAGGCAGGAGCTACTGGAATTTGCCGTTTCAATTTAATATTGGCACTAAAATGATAACGAATTTTACCAGAATTGTTACTCCAGACTTTAGCCTTAAATTCGATTTCATTGTTATCAGATTTAGCAACTTCTACTAAATCTAAACTGTACTCATGAGGTCGATTGTCATCAAAGACAATTCCCTTCAAAACTTTGAAATTTTGGCAACTAAAGAATTTGTAACCTGGATAAAGTTGTTCACAGGTATGAGCAATCCATGAAAAGGCACAAGTAGCAGGTAAAACTGGTTTACCGGCAATCACATGGTCATATAAAAATGGGTTTGCAGCTAATGTTAATCGCCTCTGCATACGAAAGCTTTTTAATTGTGGGTTTAATACTTCTGGAATGTAGACAAGAGGACTACCAATCACCACTTGTGTACTGTCCTGATTTTTTGGTTGCAATTCCCTTACTAACATCTGCGTCCCAATTTCCAGGGAGATTGTCTCAATATTGCGTTCAGCAAAAGCTTTTTTTAATGCTGGAGATACCATCCCACTATCCCAAGGTCCCCAGTTAATTGCTACCACGTGACAATGGGGATGGTTAAGTTTGAAAAGATGGGCTGATTTATTGAGAATTTCATTAGCGATCGCATAATCTGACTGTCCCACATTGCCATAAAAGCCAACCACTGAGGAAAATAAAACTAAATATTGTAGTTGACTAGGAGGGACACACCGCAGCAAATGTTCCAAACCTTGAACTTTAGCAGCATAAACGGTTTCAAAATCTTGTAGTGATTTTCTCTCAATGGCCTTATCAGCTAAATTACCCGCTCCATGAATAATTCCTGTCACTGCACCTAAACGGTCAATTGCACCAGCAACTCGTTCACAAAGGGCCATGGCATCAGTGACATCAACACTCAAATATTCAGCTTGTCCACCAACTTCCTCAATGGCTTTTAAGGTGGCGGCTATTTCTCGCCTAGAAACAATAGTTTGAAACTTTTTATGCACCATTGCAGGTGTAGGTTTATCGCCTTGGGCTAGAAAATCCTCCATAATCTGCTTTTTCAATTCTCCTTCGCCAAGGTAACCTTCTGACCATACAGGTTCTGGTTCAGCAGCAGAACGACCCAGAAGAATAAATTTGCATTGATAACGCCGTGCAAGTTCAATAACACATTGAGCCGTTATCCCCTTTGCTCCACCACTAACCAGAAATACTTGAGATTGAGGATTAGGAATTGAAAGCTCAAAACCAGAATCTAATTCTGGTTGACAAACTAAGGTTGTCCGTCCTTGTGAACTATATCCCACCTCCACAACCAATCTATTAAAGTCGTAAAGTTCAGCCAAAATATGCTCTACTGATGTATCAGCATCTAAATCAGGACTGATATCTAAGGCTCGGCAAAATACAGGTTCCCATTCTTGATTGACACTTTTGGTGAGTCCAAACAATCCACCACTAATTGCGCCAAAGTGAGTTGTTTGTCCTAGTCCAAAATTGCCATCCAAACGCGCAACAGTCAAGAAACAACTGCGCCCCTCATTAGCTGCTTGATTCAATGACTCCTTCAGGTGTTTAGCAATGAGAAACACATGACGCACCAGATATTTTTCTGTCTCCAAATAGCAGATCTGAGCACTTGCATCTTGAACACTGGAGGGATTGAGATGAATAAACGCGGCAACTTTACCATATTTAGCAGCGATTCCTGCTAATTGTTGTTGCAAATGCTCCTCGCTCCAATCTTCCAAGACTACGCGATTAATTTGTTGAGGTAAAGGTGATTGTTTACCAATTAAACTTTGAGGGAAACTTAAAACAACAATTTTCCAACCACGCTTACTTAAAGCTTCAACTAATTTTGTCGTAGTCAGAGAACCATCATCAGTGACCAAAGCAATATGCTGTGCAGGTAATGTAAACTCTAAAATGTCTGGTTCAGGAAGAAATTTCAGTTTAGCAGGACTGCGGCGAATTAATGATTGGGGGTGATTGCTCTCAATGTCTGATTGCTGATTTTGTTGTGCCTCTATAGATTTTTTTTCTACTCCTTTCACCTTCTGTTCTATGTAGTCCACTATTTCTTGCAAGGTACGTAATGGAGCCAGTTCCTCTGGATTAGGCTGGGGTAAATCTGGGTATAGCTCTAGCAATGCGCCCAAAATCTCCACACGTTTAATGGAATCAATCCCCAAATCTGCTTCAATATCCATGGACATTTCTAACATTTCGCTAGGGTAGCCTGTTTTATCACTAACGATATTGAGTAGCGTATTCCTAAGATTCTCTGGAATTGGGGAGGGTAATGTTACTGTCTCTGCTTTTGGCTCTTCTAATACCTCATTGATGGTTGCAGGCGCTACTGAGTTTGTTGGTACTAAAGTGTTGATATATTCAACTATTTCTTGCAGGGTACGTAATGGAGCCAGTTCCTCTGGATTAGGCTGGGGTAAATCTGGGTATAGCTCTAGTAATGTGCCCAAAATCTCCACGCGTTTAATGGAATCAATCCCCAAATCTGCTTCAATATCCATGGACATTTCTAACATTTCGCTGGGGTAGCCTGTTTTATCACTAACGATACTGAGTAGCGTATCGCTGATAGTAGCTGAATCAATATCTACTGGAGGTGCAGCTGTATCTAGGACTGCTACTGCTTGATGATGTGCGTTGTTAGTCTTACCATTGCCGTTACTGTGACCATTATCATTACCGTTGCCGTTGCCGTTAGTTGAAATTGGCTCAGATTCACTGACCACAGGTGATGCGGTTGTGACTGGAACAGACCCGTATGCAGGAGTGGTGGGACTATCTAAATAACTGAAAGACCGTATGAGACTTTTTTGAGAGGTATGATCCGAAGTTGACAGTTGATGTTGTTGGACTAACTGGAAAAAGTTATTAGTATATTCTTGCTGATATTTCAAATATTGCTCATGAATGCGGAGGCTGTCAGCTTGATGATCATGAAACCGCATCATACTTCGCTCTGAACCAGAGATAGCTAGTTGCTGGGTTTGCAATTGTTGCTCAGTGAATTTACTATTTCCCCACAAGGTATGCTGTTGTTGCATCAACCCAAAGAAGGTTTTGGTATATTCTCTTTGATTTCTCACAGACTGTTCATGAACCTGCAAAATATGATGTTGATGGCGATTGAACTCGATGAGGGTATATTCTAAGTTATCTATAGCTCTTTGGTAATTCGCAGATGCTTCTAAATTGCTTGGTGTAGACTGGATATCTAGCTTGTCTGATTGCCCGTTTTTCATAGATTTCGTCTGATTATTAATTGCCACTTTCTCTGTAGGAATGCTTGATCTTGGTGAATGATGACTGACAACTGCGGGTGATTTACTACTGTTGCTAACGGGTAATTTTGCTTGATGGCCATTTTGTAGAGCTTTTTCAAAGGATTTCTTTGTATTTTCCGATATGTAGTTTGTACTGTTTAAGCGGACATTCAAGACTTTATTTTGAGGAGATGCTGGAATTGGTGGTGGCTGTTGGTAGGGATCTAAGTTAAGGAGAGGCAAACCAGCGACACGCAGCTGTATTACAGCTTCTCGCAGGCAGCGATCGCTATCCTTTTGGGGATGGGTATTTAAAGCTACAGCTATATGAGGGCGATCGCCAAGAACTTCTTTGACTAAATTGGTGAGAGTATTTCGTGGACCAAACTCCACAAAACAATAACCACCTTCAGCATAAATGTTTTCAATCTCATCTTGAAACAACACCTGACTTCCTAGATGTTCTTTGAGGATGTTTTGAATCACTTTTGCCTGATTGGGGTAGGGCATCCCTGTAAAATTCGTGTAGACTGGGATTTTTGGCGGATGCAAAGTAACTCTTTCAATGGCGTTAGCAAAGGGTTTAAGTGCATAAGCCACTAGAGATGTATGAAAAGCTGCTGAGACTTTCAACAGTACAGTATGGAAACCTTTAATGGTCAGAATTTCTTGGACTTTGGCAATTTCAGCTTTTGTCCCCGCTAGCACCATCTGTTGATAGGAATTTAAGTTAGCAATATTCACTAACGGGAAATTTTGAATCAGTTGTTTCACCTGACGAACATCTCCCTTCACTGCCAGCATGGTTCCCGTATCTCCCTGAGAATCTTTGGGTGTAGCCATAGCCTGACCTCTGGCTTTGACCAAGTAGTAATAATCTGACTCGTTCAAAACCCCTGCAACCCATAAAGCAGTCAGTTCTCCGAAGCTATGTCCGGCAACAATATCTGGTTTAAATCCAGTTTTTTGTAAAATCTTATATAAACCAGTACTAAAAGCACCAATAGCTGGCTGTGCGTATTCTGTCAGTTGCAAAGTTGACATTTGCGCTGCCTTTTGCTCTGGATTGAATACAGGAGTAGGGAAGACAACTTGTGAGACAGGCTGTAAACCGTCTTCGCATAAAAGCCTGTCCATCTCAGCATAAGCCTCTCGTAAGCAAGGAAAGTTAATGACCAGTTCCCGACCCATTTCTAAATATTGTGAGCCTTGACCAGAAAATAGAGCCACAACTTTCTTTTCTCTGCTGATGCCACTTTTGCGGTAATAAATTCCTTGGGGATGCTCCCAGAATTCTGCTTGTGATTTGTTTTGCAGCGAGTCAATAGTTTTTTGCAACAAGTCACTACCTTGAGTCAAAGAATCAACCACAAACCCGACTCTGGCATCCGTAATCGGTATTTGTAAATTTTTACTTCCTGAAATTAATTCACCATAATACTGTTGTCCTGCATTGGACTGTAATTGATCTCGGATTTGTTGGCAGCGCAATAATAACTCTTCTGGTGTTTTAGCTGATATCAGGACTGATTCCGGACTTTTATGTATGCGGTAAGGTTGATTGTGTTCGTGTTTGTATTCTTCCACAACCAAATGATAGTTAGTGCCGCCAAAGCCAAAAGCACTCACTCCAGCACGTCTGGCTTCGTCATTAGTGGTAATCCAGGGTCTGGTTTCCGTATTTAAATAAAATGGAGAATTTTCAATATTCAGTTTAGGGTGAGGTTGAGTAATGTTAATTGTCGGTGGTAATACTTTATGATGCAAAGCCAAGGCAGTTTTAATTAGACTAGCCGCACCTGCTGCTGCTTTTGTATGTCCAATCTGTGATTTGACACTTCCCAAGGCAATATATTGTTTTTTGGGGTTATTTTCGCCAAAAACAGCCTTAATAGATGTGAATTCCGTGGGATCTCCAGCTAAAGTGCCAGTGCCGTGTGCTTCAATTAAACCTATACTCCCAGGGGAGCATTCTGCATCTTCATAAGCACGATGTAAGGCTGCAATTTGACCTTCAGGACGAGGTGCATAGATGCTTTTATAACGACCATCGCTGGAACTGCCAATGCCTCTAATCACTGCATAGATGCGATCATTGTCTCGCTCGGCATCTTCCAGGCGCTTTAATACCAACATCCCCACACCTTCACCCAGCATCATACCGTCGGAAGCTGCATCGAATGGTTTAACATTCTCGCTGGGAGAAACAGCCGGGGTTTTGCTGAAACACATATAAGCCATAATAGAGTTATCTGTGTCAACTCCACCAGTTAGCATCATGTCAGAACGTCTTTCAACTAGCTCACTAATGGCTATTTGCACCGCTCCCAAGGAACTGGCACAGGCGGCATCAATTACACAATTCATTCCCCCCAAATTGAGGCGGTTGGCAATTCTGCCGGCAATTACATTAGCTAGCATGCCTGGGAAGGCGTTCTCATTCCACTGCACATATGCACTTTTAATTTTCTCAACTATGTTTTGTGTATCTTGATCAGATAAACCACTGCTTTTGAGAACTTTTTCCCAAACGGGATATTGCAATCTTGAACTGAGTGGCATGGCCAATTGCCTACCAATAGCCACACCCAAAACTACACCGGTGCGCTCGTGATTAAATTGCCGAGATTCACCATATCCAGCATCTTCTATCGCGGATTTAGCAACCAGTAAACCCAATAACTGAGAAATATCTGTGACTTCTAAGATATTCGGCGGTAAGCCAAATTCCATTGGATTGAAATCGACATCTGGAATAAATCCACCCCGTTTACAGTAGGTTTTGTCAGGTGCTTTGGGATCAGCATCATAATAATCATCAATATTCCAACGCGAAGGTGGAACATCAGTAATACAATCAACTTTGTGAATAATGTTTTCCCAATATTCCTGTAAGTTTTTGGCTTGGGGAAATATAGAAGCCATGCCGATAATAGCAATGTGAGTCTTTTGCAGCTGTCTATTTATTTCACTATGATTTTGCGGTACATTTCTCACGATAACTTTCTTCCTTTTTATTCGTTTAAGCAAATAATTTTCACAATTGCTGATCTCATCTTGCAACTGTTCTAATTCAGCTTCAATTTTAGAGGCAGCCATGACTTCAACTTCACTATTGCGCTTGTGAGATGTATATCTGTTGAGATTTTTTCTCTGTGTATCAGAGGACTACCAACAATTTGTTAGGTAAAAAATTGCTCTTAGGAAATAATTTGTAGATATATGGAAACTTGCATACAAATTATTTCAAAACTTAAAGTTGAATAGTTTGATACGGAAACCTGAGCCTAATGTATATCATCCTATTAATTTGCTTAATTGTAGTTATATTAGACTGATTGATTCTCGATTACAACTTATATGCAACTCCATATTTACAACCTACAGTTAATGATGAGAAAGCAAGATAATTTTGGCATATCAATTGTTATTACTTGTATCATTCTACATTGGTATCAGTCACTTGCTCAAGAATTATTTTCTTAATCAGCATGGTCGTGTTTCTTTCTCTTCATTACTTGTGTCTGATTAGCAGCTAATAATTTCTGCTCTAGCTCACTAATACTAATACCAAGCTCAGAAGCAGTTTTATTTTTCCACTCTTCTAGCTCAAAGTCATGCTGATTGAGCCATTCATGCACTACTAAACGTGCCATCTCTGCTTTGCGGAGAGTCTGGCGAGCTGCATGAAAAATTAGCCTCTGATTATCAAAACTTGGTAACGAGAGCATGAATCGCTGTAATCTCATTTTGTCTATGCTCTTTGAAGGGCAGTAACTATTGATTTAATCATTATCAAAGTCTGATTTTTTATTATGGCATACAGTAAAACTTTATTTAAAAAATTGCATATAAATTGCATAAATTCGATTTTATGTGGTTTTTTATTTATATATTATTCAGTTAATTTCTAAGTTTTTACTGTTTTATAAAACAGGGTTTTATAAAAAAATGTAGTAATAATAAATTGATTTATATAATAAGGTTTTTCCATCTGTCTAAAGATTGATTCTATGTGAAAGCATAATCTCTAAGCCTAAAACTATTGTCAAAAAACTCACAAGGCTTATATACACATTAGCATTTGGTGAGTCAATCACTACAAACGTTGAACTTAAAAAACATTAGCATGGCCATAGTATGACCCATACAACAGTTTTCATTTATTGGTACTACATCTGTCGTAAGGAACATAGCAGTATGTCTAAAGTGGTCATTTATTTACATCAAAATCACTGTAAATGTTGTATATTTAATTTAGTTTAGTTGTTTTAAAATTATTTTTTCTTGCCAAATGTAAATTAATTTACTAATACATATTCGTGACCCATAGAAAATATAGCTAGTTAATTATGTATCAAATCACTGTGCTAAATTAATTTTTATTCTTTCGTTATTTTTCATAAAATATCTCCGGATTTTCTCTATGCCATTTTGCCGATTGTTTATGATTAAATATGTTGCGTATGGGTTGCAATTGAGGATCAAGGTGTTTATTCTAGGTCATAGAAAAGGTAATTAAATACTGTTAAATTTCCCAGGAGAGTAATAGAGAGATATAAACTTACTTGATTATCTCACGCCTCTATTGATGGAAATTCACGCAGGATGACAATCTAATTACATATAAACCGTGCTGCATCAAGCATTCTACATCATTGCACTGACCTGAAACTATAAGGGATTGCTGGCATGAGACTATCTGAGTTAGATCCACTCATACCGCTAATTGAGTTAAGAGAAGAACTTCTAAAGTTACCAAAAGGCTACTCGTTTTATGAACAAGAAATAATCGATTTCTTATCTCGACGCAGATGGCCTGAGACTAACCGCCGCATTGATAGAACAACCTTTTGGCGATGGAGGACTGATAATAAAATTGAGCATCAAAAACTCTTCAGCCGATTGGATATTTTGAAACTTTGCCAAATTTGCGACCATTACCGGATAGATGGAACACGTAGTGAATACTTAGCAATTATCAAAAATCAAAAAGAACCGGTGCTCAATAGCACTAAGATAAGCTGAAATCCATGATATGATTAATTTTGGGGTGTGGTGTGTGGAAAATGAAGAGCAAAAACATTTTATTTCACAGCAAAAATTGAATGTTTGTTGACATGACACTCTACACCCGTCCCTGGTATTTTACTCATGAATCCTTGAGTCGAAGTATAAACATTTCTTTTAGTTTTATCCTCCTGATGAAAAAATGTCACGATAACCCTACAAGGGTTTGATAGGAATTGGCAACCCAAGTAAATATTAAAGACTGCAAGAGTGACTTGTATCTAGATATCTCTAACTGAGAAAAAAGTAATTATGGTAACCAAACAAAGGCAGTTATTCACAAAACCCGTAAGTCAGTGGTCTATAATTTTGGCAATTTCTATAGCTGTAACTACTGGTGCTATTTCTGTTTCTAGGTTTGCACCCAATCCTTCAACTTCTACATTAGAACCTCCAATTAAACCAACCAGCGCCCCTAATATAACTACTGTTGCTGCTTTAGGACGTTTAGAGCCTCAAGGCGAAGTCATTCGTTTATCTGCTGCCAATTCTCAAGCTGGGGTTAGGGTGTCAAAACTCTTGGTAGCTCAAGGAGATTGGGTGTCTCAAGGAGATGTTGTAGCAATTCTTGACAATTACGACACTCGGCTTGCAGCCTTAGAAAAAGCCAAAAAACAAGTTCTAGTCGCTCAAGCTAATCTCAATCAGGTAAAAGCTGGAGCAAAAGCTGGAGACATCTCTGCACAACAAGCCACAATTGCTCGTTTAGAGGCTGAGTTGAAAGGAGAAGTTTCGACACAACAAGCGAGGATTGCTCGTTTAGAAGCTGAGTCGCGTAATGCTGAAAGTGAAAATCAACGATATCAAAAGTTATTTCAAGAAGGTGCAATTTCAGCTTCTAGCTCCGAGACTAAACAGTTACGAGTCGATACTGTCCGACAACAGCTCAATGAAGCTAAAGCCGCTTTTAACCGCACTGTAGAAACTTTGCAAAAGCAATTAAAGGAAGCTGAAGCCAGACTGGAGAGTATTGCTGAAGTACGTCCTACAGATATCCAAGCTGCACAAACTGATGTTGACAGTGCGATCGCTTCAGTCAAACAGGCTCAAGCAGACTGGAATTTAAGTTTAGTGCGATCGCCTATCGATGGCCAAGTGCTAAAAATTAATACTCGTCCAGGAGAAATTATTAATAACTCTGGAATAGTTGAGTTAGGAAGTACACAACAAATGTATGTAGTCGCAGAGGTCTATGAAACTGATATTCAAAAAGTGCGTTTAGGTCAGTCCGCTATAATCACTAGTAATGCTTTGGCAGGAGAATTACGCGGAAAAGTCACAGATATTGGTTTACGAGTTAATAGACAAAATATTTTTGATCTCAATCCACAAGTGAATACAGATAACAAAGTAGTAGATGTAAAAATCAGGCTTGATCATCCACCCGATAATCAACAAGTTACTACTCTGACAGATTTACAAGTGCAGGTACTTATTAATATATAAATTTCTAATTTGAGGTTATATAAATGATTCTCAATATACCTCTAGCTTGGCTACAACTAGCCAAACAAAGAGTTCGTTTTCTTGTTGCTTTGGCTGGAATTGCTTTTGTATCTGTTTTAATGTTTTTGCAAATTGGTTTCCAAGATGCTCTTTATGACAGTGCTACACAGTTGCATAAGAATCTAGATGGAGAGCTATTTTTAATTAGTGTTCAATATCAATCTTTGACATCTAATCAAAGCTTTCCCCGTCAGCGTTTGTACCAGCTTTTAGGTTTTGAAGATGTAGAATCTTTTCGCCCTCTATATGTGCAATTTGCTAAACTAAAAAACCAAAAAAATGGTTTAAAATACCCTATATATGTTCTTGGGACTGAACCGGTAGAAGCAATTTTTAACTTACCAAGTTTTGAGGAAAATCTCAATTTACTAAAACTTCCCGATCAGGTTTTGTTTGACAGCGCTTCCCGACCAGAATTTGGACCAATTGCTCAAAAGTTCCAACAGGGAAACACCGTAGAAGTTGAAATATTTAGTTATACTGGCTTAGTTGGTTACAAAGTTAAAATTGCCGGATTATTTAGTTTAGGATCATCCTTTGGAGTGGATGGAAATTTAATAGTTAGTATTTCAACTTTTCTGCGGATATTTCAAGACCGTTCAGTACAAAATATAGATATAGGTTTAATTAAGCTCAAGCCTGGTACTAACCCTGAAAAAGTTTTGGGAACTTTGACAGCTAAGTTACCTGAAGATGTGAGAGTGATTACCCGTGAAGATTTTATTAATTTAGAAAAAGATTATTGGGCTCTCAGAACACCCATTGGGTTTGTATTTAACTTTATGGTGATGATGGGATTCATTGTGGGTGTCATTGTTGTTTATCAAATTCTCTATAGTAATATTTCTAATCACTTAGCAGAATATGCCACACTGAAAGCTATGGGGTTTAAAAACAAATACCTTTTGAGTATGGTTTTCCAACAAGCTTTAATCTTAGCATCTTTAGGGTATATTCCAGGTTTTGCTATATCTCTGGGTTTATATGGTATAGCCAAAGATGCTACTAAGTTACCTGTGATCATGAATTTAGATAGGGCAATTTTTGTGTTAGTAATTGCCATTTTTATGTGCTTGTTATCGGGATTTTTATCTACAAATAAGTTACGAAATGTAGATCCAGCAGATATTTTTTAACTTACTGATAATCTCAATAATATTTATGCTTACTTTTGCTTTTTCAGAAAACATATGAATATAAACACAGATAAATTTTTACTTCAACCAACCACGAAAAATTATATTGTTCAAATAAATAATCTCAACCAATACTTGGGTAAAAAAGACTTAAAAATCCAAATTTTATTTAACATTAATTTTGTCATTTACCCAGGCGAAATTGTCATTATGACCGGACCTTCAGGTTCAGGAAAAACAACTTTACTCACTTTAATTGGTGGCTTACGTTCTGTTCAAGAAGGAAGTCTCCAATTTTTAGGACAAGAACTTTATGGAGCTAGTAATGAGCAATTAGTAAAAGTACGCCGTCGGATTGGCTATATCTTTCAAGCTCACAACTTATTAGATTTTTTAACAGCTACACAAAACGTACAAATGACGCTAGAGTTACACAAAAACATTTCCCCAAAGGAAGCTCGGCGCAAATCTGAAGCTATGCTTAGTGCTGTCAACTTAGGACATCGAATCAATTACTACCCATCTGATCTTTCAGGAGGACAAAAGCAACGAGTAGCCATCGCCCGTGCTTTAGTTGGTCATCCCAAATTAGTCTTGGCGGATGAACCTACCGCAGCTTTAGATAGTAAATCTGGACGAGATGTTGTCAACCTGATGCAAAAATTGGCTAGAGAACAGAATTGTGCCATTTTAATGGTTACTCACGACAACCGCATCTTAGACATAGCAGACCGCATCATTCACATGGAAGACGGGCGACTAATTCAGGAAGTTGTGTGCAATCCGACTGCAGTGTAACTGTAAAATCCAAACTTTCCACTCTTTCGCCACAAATACTGGTATTCTTTTCTCAGCCTCCTCCGCCTGTGGGCTGTTAATAATATTCTTAGCAATAATTTAAGAATCAACATCTACAACAAAACTTGATAAAAATTTTTTTCAAATCATTAAGAGTTATTTAATTAACCAACAGAAATATTGTCAGACCCAGAAGCTAAATCCCCGTCAGGGACTTGCTTTAAGCCATAATTATTCACTAAATAACCAAAAAGTCCTCTTTCATCCTCACCCCAAGTTTTGAGACAATCAGAACCGATTTCATAATCATGCATTTATAGTTATTTCAGTTGCAAAGGGAGAACAAAGTTATGAAATTGGCTTACTGGATGTATGCAGGCCCAGCCCACATTGGCACTTTGCGGGTCGCTAGTTCATTTAAAAACGTTCATGCGATCATGCACGCCCCACTAGGCGATGACTACTTTAACGTTATGCGATCCATGTTATCCCGAGAAAAAAACTTCACTCCGGTGACAACCAGTGTCGTTGACCGCAACGTTTTAGCCAGGGGTTCCCAAGAAAAAGTGGTAGACAATATCATTCGCAAAGATGCTGAAGAACACCCAGATTTAATTGTCTTAACTCCCACCTGCACTTCTAGTATCCTACAAGAAGATTTACACAACTTTGTAGAACGGGCGCAGCTAGAAGCCAAAGGAGATGTAATGTTAGCAGATGTTAACCACTACCGCTTCAATGAACTCCAAGCAGCTGATCGCACCCTGGATCAAATCGTTCAATACTACATCAAAAAAGCCTGCAAGCGCGACGAATTGCCACAAGGCAAAACCGCAAAACCATCTGTTAACATTATTGGTAATTCTACTCTTGGTTTTCATAACAACCACGACTGTACCGAACTCAAGCGGCTAATGGCTGATTTGGGAATTGAAGTCAACACAATAATTCCTGAAGGCGCTTCAGTTCATGACTTGAAAAAACTACCCCAAGCTTGGTTTAACTTGGTTCCTTACCGGGAACTTGGTTTAGCCACTGCTAATTATTTGTCAGAACAATTTGGTACGCCTTATGTGGATATTACGCCGATGGGTGTAGTAGAAACAGCTCGCTGTATCCGCAAGATTCAGGAAGTGATTAATGCACAAGGCGCTGAGGTTAACTACGAAGACTTCATCAACGAACAAACCTTGTATGTGTCCCAGGCGGCTTGGTTCTCCCGTTCTATTGACTGTCAAAACTTGACTGGTAAAAAAGCTGTAGTTTTTGGTGACAATACCCACGCTGCGGGTATCACCAAGATTTTGTCCAGGGAAATGGGAATTCACGTTGTTTGGGCTGGAACTTACTGTAAATATGACGCTGACTGGTTCCGCGAACAAGTGGGGGAATATTGCGATGAAGTCCTGATTACCGACGATCACGCCGAAATTGGCGATGCGATCGCTCGTGTCGAACCCTCAGCGATTTTCGGTACTCAAATGGAACGCCACGTTGGTAAGCGCTTAGATATTCCTTGTGGTGTCATTGCTTCACCCATTCACGTACAGAATTTCCCCATTGGTTACAAGCCATTTTTAGGTTACGAAGGTACAAATCAGATCACAGATTTGATTTACAATTCCTTCACCTTAGGAATGGAAGATCACCTCTTAGAAATATTCGGTGGTCACGATACCAAAGAAGTAATTACTAAAGGAATTTCTGCCGAATCTGACCTTAACTGGACTAAAGACGGTCAAGCAGAATTAAACAAAATCCCCGGATTTGTCCGTGGTAAAGTAAAACGCAATACTGAGAAATTTGCTCGTGAACGAGGTTTAAAAGAGATTAATGCCGAAGTTCTTTATGCAGCCAAAGAAGCGGTAGGCGCTTAGTTTATGGGTTAGTCGCAGATGTCTAATAACCAATTTTAACCGACTTGAGCTATGGTCCAGGGAGTAAATTCCCTGGCTCACTTTTCGGCATTTGTCAACCACTACCTCAACAATATGGTATGCTTCCAAAATTAACTGCCATTACCATATATGACAGAAATGTTGAATGTCGTTACAAAACTTTACATAGTTAGATATAGTAGTCCTATCAAAGGTGAAAATGTCAACATCTCATAATATCTTCCATCCAATGAACATAACTGATTTGTTGACACATACAAGCTTGAAGGTA
>WGNO01000001.1 GCA_016124525.1 Nostoc sp. RI_552
GACTCCCAGTCTGGTAGCAGCGACTCTTGGAGGTACATAGTTTATTGGCATGGACTAAGTTTGTTACTTGTCCTACTATACTACAAAATGTCGGGGTATGTCTGACTATGTTAGGGTAAATTAAGTCCTATTTTTAACTCTTAGGCAACTAGGTTTTTATAGAGGTTGCTTACCGCTTCTGCTAATATTAACATATCCAAAGTTCCTGTGGCGTAAACCCCTTAAACAGCCTTCTCCCAAGGGGAGACCCCCAGAAAACATCCCTTGCCTGAAGTAAGAAATATGGCGCAATGCCCTTGTTACTCAGGGTTTTTCGGCATTTTCGTTATAAAATATTAATGAAACTACCGTCTTTACCTATCGTGTGGAATCCTGGGCAGCAATTATTTGGTGGACGCTACATCATCGAAAAATATCTGGGTGAAGGTGGAATTGGAATTACTTACCTAGCGAGAAATAAACAAGGTAAACTGCGGGTAATTAAAACATTGAAGCAAGAAATACTCAATAATTCCCGTTGGATAACAAATCAAAATAGACTCAAGCAAGATTTTAAAGAAGAAGCATTACGCCTGGCCTTATGTCGCCATCCTCACATTGTAGAAATCGAAAATGTCTTTAATCACAATGACTTACCCTGCATGGCGATGGAATATATCGAAGGAGAAGATTTAAGCAAGCGGATCAGCCAAAAGGGAGCATTGCCAGAACCCGAGGCCCTACAATACATTAGGCAAATTGGCGATGCTTTGACATTGGTTCATGAAAAAGGCCTGTTGCATCGTGATTTGAAACCAAGTAACATCATGATGCGTGCAGGCAAACCAGAAGCAGTACTGATTGATTTTGGAATTGCCAGACAATTTATTCCCGGTGCAGTTTTACAGCATACAGAAAGTTTGACCCCTGGTTATGCCCCACCAGAACAATATGCGCCCATAGAAGAACGGGGAGAATATATTGATGTTTACGCTCTAGCCGCCACATTATATTCTTTGCTGACCGGAGAATTGCCTATGTCAGCACCAGTTAGACTCCAAAACTTTACGCTGCTATCACCTAAAAGTTTAAATCCGGGTATTAGTGACAGGGTGAATGAAGCAATCATGCAGGGAATGAAACTCAATTACAAATTTCGTCCCCAATCAGTGCAAGAGTGGTTAAATTTATTGGATAAGGGAATAATACCACTCACCCAACCAGAAAAATATTATCCCCATACAGTTTCAGTTTGGGAATGTGTACGCATCATTCCTGGTAATTCCGGAATAATCGCCTTTAGCCCTAAAGAAGATTTACTTGCAAGTGTAGCCGGCAGTGCTATTCACTTGTTATCGGCAAGTACAGGTGAACTCATCCGCACTCTGATTAGTCATTGTGCATCAGTTAATTCCCTAGCTTTCAGTACTGATGGGCAAATGCTGGCTAGTCGTAGTTATGACAATACAATCAAATTGTGGTCAGTAGCAACAGGCATAGAAATTCGCACCCTCACAGGTCATTCCCAATCAATTAATTCCCTAGCCTTCAGTCATGATGGGCAAATGCTGGCTAGTGGTAATTGGGAAACTATTAAACTGTGGAACGTCGCTACAGGTAGAGAAATTCGCACCTTCATTGGTCACTCTAAACCGGTTAACTCGGTGGCTTTCAGTGGTGATGGTCGAAGGCTCGCCAGTGGTAGTGGTAATCACACAATCAAACTGTGGGACGTGGCTACAGGTGCAGAAATTCGTACCTTCATTGGTCACTCTGAACCGGTTAACTCGGTAGCTTTCAGTGGTGATGGGCGAAGGCTCGCCAGTGGTAGTGATGATCACACAATCAAACTGTGGGATGTCATTACAGGTGGAGAAATTTATACCCTGACGGGTCATTTAGAGTCAGTTAACTCCGTAATGTTCAGTAGTAATGGGCAAATCTTAGCTAGTGGTGGTTGGGATAACAGTATTAAATTGTGGGAGGTGGTCACAGGGCGAGAAATTTACACCCTTAGGGGTCATTCTGAACCAGTTAATTCCGTGGCTTTCAGTGGTGATGGGCGAAGGCTCGCTAGTGGTAGTGATGATCACACAATCAAACTGTGGGATGTCCCTACAGGTAAAATAATTCACGCTTTCACTGCTGCTGACAGCAAATCTCTAGCTTTCAGTAATGATGGGCAAATTTTGGCTAGTGGTATTTGTGACCACAGTATCAAACTGTGGGATGTGGCTACAGGTAAAGGAATTCACACCCTCTCTGGTCATTCTAACTCAGTTCATTCCCTAGCCTTTAGTGGCGATAAGCAACTTCTCGCTAGTGCTAGTTATGACCACACAATCAAACTGTGGGATGTGGCTACAGGTAAAGGAATTCACACCCTCTCTGGTCATTCCAAATCGGTTAAATCTCTGGCCTTCACTGCTGATGGGCAAATTCTCGCTAGTGCTAGTCCTGACAAAACTATTAAACTGTGGGATGTTACCACAGGTAAAGAAATTCGCACCCTAATTCGACATTTTGGCTGGGTTAAATCTGTAGCTTTTACTAGTGATGGGCAAATTGTTGCTAGTGGTATTAGGGATAACACAATCAAACTGTGGGACATTACCACAGGGAAAGAAATTCGCACTCTTTTTGGTCATTCTAACTGGGTTTATGCCTTAGCCTTTAGTGGCGACGGGGAAATTCTCGCTAGTGGTAGTTTGGATAGAAATATCAAACTGTGGGACGTTACCACAGGTAAAGAGATTCGCACTTTCTCTGGTCACTCCAAGTCTGTCAATTCCCTAGCCTTCAGTGTTGATGGGCAAATTCTTGCTAGTGGTAGTCATGACCACACTATCAAACTTTGGGCTGTGGCAACGGGGAGAGAAATTTGCTCCCTCAGTCATTTTGATTCAGTTAATTCTGTTGTCTTTAGCCCCAATGGAGCTTGGCTGGTAGCTGGAGATGATAGCGGCAATATCAAAATTTGGCGATCGCAGTTACTTGTCAGATGAATTTGAATTTAAGGTTGAGAAATATTAAGAATTTAAAATCAGTGTAAAGTTCATTAATTAAATTTAATTACTTGTATAAAGGAATAATTTTGCCATCATTCTATAGAGGTATCTTGATTCACCCCATCATCACAGGTGAATCAAGATACAAAAGAAACAAGTGAATTTTTATGTATAAAAAAAACAAAAAATGACTAAAGGAAAATCATCAAAACCCCGCAACCTTAACTTTGAGAGATTGATGGCAGTGATCGCCACAGTGAATTTGTGCTTAGTATTGTTTGATTTGAGTTATGTACCTTGGCGAGATTTTTATTGGCGGAATTTTCCCCAAATCACCCAGATTTATGACCCAATTAAGGGAATTGAAGAGCACAGAGAAACGAAGAATTATTTAAACAAGGTAGATGCACTTCAAGAACAGGTTAGTAAAACGGGGTTAACCTCATCACAGGTTAAGACTAAATTAGAAGAATTTGACCGTCTTAGCACGGAAATGATTGACTCGAATCCATTTGCGGCAGCAAATAAAAGTGGTAACTTTGAAAAAGCTAAAAATCGCATGCGCGATCGCATCGGTAAGGAATCTGCAAAAGAGTCCTTTTCTCGATTTTGGAGTCAAGAATATCTATCGGCACAAGGGTGGAACCAAGAAATTGATTTTTTTAACAAGCAGATTCGTCCCTTAATAGCCACCAACTACTTCCGCCGCATTGGGGAAAATAGTGAATTGCTGGATAATTTTTGGCTCATTGACTTACCATTTGTCTTGCTCTTTGGTGCAGAGTTGCTGGCGCGTTCCTTTTATTTGCGCCGTCTTCATCCCGATTTGACTTGGGTGAATGCCATATTATGGCGTTGGTATGACCTATTTCTGCTGTTACCTTTTATGCGCTGGTTACGCATACTACCAGTAGTAATTCGTCTGAACCAAGGGAAGTTGTTGAATTTGCAACCGTTACAGCAACAAATAAATCAATCAATATTAGCTAATTTTGCGGAGGATCTCACAGAAATAGTCGTGGTCAGGGTAATTAACCAAATTCAAGGTTCAATTCAACGCGGTGATTTAACCAGCTGGCTCAGACGAAAAGAAAATTTGCGACCCTACATAGATATTAATAATATAAACGAAGTGGAAGCGATCGCAGGTATTTTGGTGCAAACAGTAGTTTATCAAGTACTGCCCAAAATTCAACCAGAAATCATTGCCGTTTTACGTCACAATATAGCCAGTACAATCAATCAAGTCCCCGTCTACCGAAATATCCGCAACATTCCCGGGTTGGGAGATATGCAACACCAACTCAGCGAACAATTAGCAACTCAAATCACAACTAACCTTTACAGCGCCGTAACTGCGGCCATGGAAGATTCTGCAGGCCTAAAACTCTCCAGTCAACTAGCCGAAAATTTCACTAAGGCTTTGGTGGAAGAAGTACAGCAAAAACACGTACTGGAGAAAGTACAAAGCTTGATGTCTGACTTCCTCGAAGAAATTAAGCTCAACTATGTCCAGCGCCTGTCTCAAGAAGACATAGATCAAATCATAGACCAAACTAGACAGCTAAGAACACAAACATCAGTTCAACCATTAGTAGATCAAGGTACTGTTCTCCCGATGAAGAAGGAAAGTTAGCTAAACATAAGAAAGAACAGTGAAATGGCGAGAACAAGGGCGGACAAAATTCACTAATGACTCATGAGCTACAACTATGGACTATTGACTATTAAAGAAATGCGCTAAACTCGGAATAGAGGCGAAGCATTACTGATTCGTCACAAGACTTCTTGGAAGATATCCCTATCGCAGGAAGTGGGTCGGTACCCACTTTTTTTATTGAAATTTCGCATGACTCATCCTTTGATTCCACAAATTATCGATTTGGCAACACCAGTAGCAGTAGAACTGGGCTTGGAACTCGTTGGCATAGTTTTTCACACCAACCAGCGTCCACCAGTATTACGGGTAGACATTCGCAATCTCCAGCAGGACACTGGCCTGAACGATTGTGAGCGGATGAGTCGCGCTTTAGAAGCTTCCTTAGATGCGGCAGAGATTATTCCAGATGCTTATGTCTTGGAGGTGTCTAGTCCCGGAATTTCACGGCAATTAATTACAGACAGGGAATTTATTTCCTTCAAAGGGTTTCCTGTAATCATCTCCACTTCCCAACCCTACGACGGACAGCAAGAGTGGATTGGCCAGTTGATTCGCCGAAATGAAAACACTGTTTACTTAAACCAAAAAGGTCGTGTAATCGAGATTCCCCGTACTCTGATTACTAGGGTGCAGCTAGATGAACGCCGATAGGGAAGGAACTAAGGTCTAGGGGCTAGAGACTAAAAACTAAAGTCCAGGGAGTAGAGTCTGACTTTTCTCTAATCCCTAATCTTTAATGCCTAATTTATAACTTTCCACCCCCTTGTACAAACTTGTCGCCAGTGGCTACAACAGGGGTAAACCTTGCAAGCGCTGGTTTATTAATGGCGTCTCTACTGTTTTTGCTCACTATTTTTTAGACTCTAATTTTAAAGGAGATTGCTTATGTCAATGGTTAGTTTACCAGGATTAAAAGAATTAATTGAAAGTATAAGTCGTGAGCGCAATTTGCCTCGTCTAGCAGTTCAGTCAGCTATTAGAGAAGCATTACTTAAAGGCTACGAACGTTATCGTCGTGCCCAAAACCTAGAAAGAAAACTGTTTGATGAAGAATATTTTGATAATTTTGAAGTAGAACTTGATATTGACGGAGAAGGGTTTCGCGTTCTTTCTACTAAAAGCATTGTGGAATCAGTAGATAACTCTGATCATCAAATTTCTTTAGAGGAAGTACAACAAGTTGCTCCTGAAGCCCAGTTAGGAGATTCTGTAGTGCTGGATGTAACGCCAGACCAAGGTGAATTTGGTCGTATGGCAGCAATGCAAACTAAACAAGTACTGGCGCAGAAACTCCGAGATCAACAACGCCAAATGGTGCAAGAAGAATTCCAAGACTTAGAAGGAACTGTTCTGCAAGCCAGAGTTTTACGGTTTGAAAGACAATCAGTGATTTTAGCAGTAGCCAGTGGCTTTGGTCAGCCAGAAGTAGAAGCTGAATTACCAAAGCGAGAGCAACTTCCCAACGATAATTATCGGGCAAATGCCACGTTTAAGGTATATCTCAAAAAAGTTTCCCAAGGACAGCAACGGGGACCTCAGTTGCTAGTATCTCGCGCTGATGCTGGTTTGGTAGTTTACCTGTTTGCCAACGAAGTCCCTGAAATTGAGGATGAAGTGGTGCGAATTGTTGCCGTAGCACGAGAAGCTAATCCCCCTTCCCGTTATGTGGGACCTCGAACTAAAATTGCTGTTGATACCCTTGATCGTGATGTAGACCCAGTTGGTGCTTGTATTGGAGCAAGGGGATCACGCATTCAAGTAGTAGTCAACGAATTACGCGGCGAAAAAATAGATGTGATTCGTTGGTCTCCAGACCCCTCTACTTATATCGCTAACGCCTTGAGTCCCGCAAGGGTGGATGAAGTCCGCCTCATGGACCCGGAAACAAGGCAAACTCACGTATTGGTAGCTGAAGATCAACTGAGTTTAGCTATTGGCAAAGAAGGACAAAATGTCCGTTTAGCAGCCCGTTTAACCGGTTGGAAAATCGACATTAAAGACAAAGCTAAGTACGATTATGCAGGAGAGGACACTAAGTTCGCTGCCGCACGGGCCAAATATCAACCAGAGGAAGATGATTTAGAACTAAAGGAGCTAGAAGATGAAAATCAAGAAGAACTAGAAGAGGAAGAATATTTTCAAATAAGTGATCAAGATTAATAAATTAATCTTGTGGAGTTCTGGTACTATTGTCAACATTACTAGTCTTAATGATTACCAGGAATCAATCATTCCACTGTAAGTAAAGATTCGTAAAGCCGACTTTATTTTCACAATCAGATTGCTCACCTGCTGTCAAGTAAGACCAATGAAACCAAATTATAGGCGTTGTATTAGTTGCCGCAAAGTAAGCTTGAAAGAAGACTTTTGGCGGATTGTCCGCGTCTTTCCATCGGGAAAGGTACAATTAGATCAGGGCATGGGGCGTTCTGCCTACATTTGCCCACAAACGAGTTGCCTACAAGCAGCTCACAAAAAAAATCGACTCGGGCGATCGCTACATGCATCAGTGCCAGAAGCACTGTATCAAACATTGTGCCAGCGTTTAGCCCAACCCAATCCCCAAAATCAAAATTTAAACTAGGTGGAAAACCTTCTGGCGGTAATCCTCAGAGTATTTGTGCATAAAGCCGACTCCGCAATTTGCGGTGTGAATGCCAAAATGGTAAGTGGGTGTAGTTGAGCTGCGACTTTTTCACTGGAAGAGTGGCAGAGTAACACTCCCAAAAAGTTTTACTCGATTGTGTTGTGGAAGACTCAGAATCAGCAAAACAAAAAACTCAAGAATGGCAACCTGGTAGCGCCCAGGCGCAGCTTGGCAAAAACCATCATTGCTGGTGGAAATGCCAGAGTTAAACCGAAACATCTCTCTTTCCTGACTGGAGGCACCGGCAAAATCACCAAGGGCAACCTAAAAACAGTAATCGAAGGATGGAGATGTCGAAAACCAGGCAACCATCCGCTAAAAAACTGTAAATTAAAGGGGAAGAGTGGATGAACAACGGCAAAGTTAGAATCTACGAATTATCAAAGGAATTGAATTTGGATAACAAAGAGCTATTAGCAATTTGCGACCAGCTCAACATTGCGGTCAAAAGCCATAGCAGCACTATTTCAGAGTCAGAGGCAGAACGCATCCGCACGGCCGCTGAAAAACAGGCAGCCACCAACGTGATGCATAAAAAACAACAAGGTACATCAAACCATAAACTAAATTCATCACAAACTGGTTCTCGCAACCGACCTGCCCCACCACACAAACAGCAAATTTTGGAAATTCGCAAACCCAAAATATTGAGAAATAATACCTCCAACACCCCAGAAGCCTCTATGGCTAATAATAGTCAAGTCGCTTCCTCGGCAGTTAATTCTCCTTCACCACCACAGCCCTTCGATACACAAGTCTCACCCATGAAGCCGACGGCACCAATTCGACCTGTACCCCGGAATCAATCTGAGACCTCAGCAGAACCTGCAAGTACACAAGCAGATAAAGTTTCTAACACAGAGGCACCGGAAACAAGAGCAACGGGAAAACCTGAAAAAGCGGTTTCGCCTAGACCAAAAGCAGAAAAACCGCAAAAACCCCATCTGGTATCCCCACCAGCTAGGCCCGCGGCAGCAAATTCTCGTGTAGCTGCTGACCAGTTGACCGGGACGGAGAAACCAGTACTCAAACGTGATCAACCGAAGCAGAAGGTTGTTAAGCCAACTACCACGGATACACCACAAGCTCCAGTTCCAAAACAGGCTCGTTCTACTCCATCTCCAGTGAAATCGGAGTCAAGAGCAAATAAACCTTCCGCACCCACTCCAGTGGCGGATGCGCCAAAACCTAGCAGGCCAGTACGTCCATCTGAAGCAGTGGCGGCAATGCCAATTGCTACTCCGCCTAAACCGATGTCAGGCGCACCAGGAAAAGCAAATATAGCCACTGATGATGTAGCAGCCGAACTACTTGATTTAAAACGTCCCACACCACCGCGTTTAGCCAAAGGTGGTAAAAAGTGGCAAGAAGAGGAAATTATTGACGAAATCAAAGAGAAGCCTGGCAAGGTAGGAATTAAAGGCAAGCGGGTCAAACCAGTTGTAGAGGATGACTTTGAAGAGGATGATTTACTAGATGATGAGGATTTAAATTCACCAGCCAGCGTCCAAGTTAGTCTTTCTATCGCTCGTCCTCCTAAACCAAAAGCTGCTCGACCTGCACAGTCAACCAGTGCAGCAGTTATTGGCAGCCCAACTGCTAAAGTGAAAAGACCTGGGTCTCGCCGGGAGCAAAACCGTCGCCAAGAAGTTGAGATTAAGCGTGAGCGTCCAGAAAAAGTAGTAATCACAGGGCCAATGACAGTCCAAGAACTGGCGGATGTCTTGGTTGTTGCCGATACGGAGATTGTGAAAATCCTGTTCCTTAAAGGCATGGCGGTGAGTATTACCCAGAATTTGGATATTCCAACAATTACTTTGGTAGGTAAAGATCTGGAAGTGGAAGTTGAAACTGCCGAACCAGAAGCAGAAGCTCGTAAAGTCACAGAAATGTTGGATGTGGAGGATATGGAGTCACTCCAGCGCCGTCCGCCAGTAGTGACAATTATGGGTCATGTAGACCACGGTAAAACAACTCTGCTCGATTCAATTCGCAAAACTAAAGTAGCTTCTGGTGAAGCTGGTGGTATCACTCAGCACATCGGTGCATACCATGTGGATGTGGAACATGAAGGAAAGACGAAGCAGGTAGTTTTCTTAGATACTCCCGGACACGAAGCATTCACAGCTATGCGGGCACGGGGAACCCGGGTGACAGACATTGCCATTTTGGTAGTGGCTGCCGATGACGGAGTTCGTCCTCAAACCATAGAAGCTATTAGCCACGCTCAAGCTGCTGAAGTACCAATTATTGTAGCTATCAACAAAATTGACAAAGAAGGGGCACAGCCAGAGCGCGTTAAGCAAGAACTAACTCAGTATGGTCTCACTCCCGAAGAATGGGGCGGTGAAACTATCATGGTTGCTGTCAGTGCTATTAGGGGCGAAAACTTGGATACGCTCTTAGATATGATTCTCTTGGTGGCAGAAGTCGCAGAACTATCTGCTAACCCGGATCGCCCCGCTAAAGGAACAGTGATTGAGGCACACCTGGATAAGGCAAAAGGTGCAGTTGCTACCCTGCTAATTCAGAATGGTACTTTGCGTGTAGGCGATATGTTGGTCGCTGGATCGGCATTTGGTAAAGTGCGGGCAATGGTCGATGACAGAGGCAAGAGAGTAGATGTTGCTACTCCTTCTTTTGCTGTAGAGGTGCTTGGTTTAAGTGATGTCCCAGGGGCAGGTGATGAATTTGAAGTTTTCGCCAATGAAAAAGAAGCTAGAGCCCTGGCAGCTGCCCGCGCCGACAAACAACGTCTATCTCGCCTGTTGCAAGGACGTGTTACCCTGACAACTCTCTCGGCTCAAGCACAAGAAGGCGAGTTGAAAGAACTCAACTTGATCCTCAAGGCAGATGTACAAGGTTCTGTGGAAGCCATTGTGGGAGCTCTGCGACAAATTCCTCAAAATGAAGTGCAAATTCGCCTGCTATTGGCTACCGCCGGGGAAATAACTGAGACAGATATTGACCTGGCGGCCGCTAGTGGAGCTGTAATCATCGGATTCAACACCACCTACGCTAGTGGCGCTAGACAGGCTGCCGACGAAGCTGGGGTGGATGTGAGGGAATACAACATCATCTACAAACTCTTGGAAGATATCCAAGGAGCCTTAGAAGGTCTTCTGGAACCAGAGTTGGTGGAAGAACCCCTTGGTCAAACCGAAGTCCGCGCCGTCTTCCCTGTGGGTCGTGGAGCTGTTGCTGGCTGCTATGTGCAATCGGGCAAGCTTGTTCGCAACTGCAAAGTGCGAGTGCGTCGTTCCGGTAAGGTGGTCTATGAGGGTGTGCTTGACTCCCTCAAACGGATGAAAGAGGATGCCCGAGAAGTGAACTCCGGTTATGAATGCGGTATCAACATCGATAAATTCCATGACTGGGTTGAAGGTGACATGATTGAAGCTTTCCAGATGGTAACCAAGCGTCGTACACTAACATTGACGAAGTAGTGCTGGTTACTAATTGTTGGGCTATGAGTAAAAATGATGAGTTTTGAGTTGAAAAGAGTTCATGACTCAAACTTCAAAACTCATCACTCTCCACTGGCTATGCCTGCCATATTAACAGCACTCAGCAATGCCAGTTCCCAACTTGTTTATGGCTATATAAACCCTAGGAAATAATTCTCATAAATACCAATCATCCTTAAGATTGTAATGTGATTGGTATTGATTTTGGATCTAGGGATATGGCTCCTGAGCAAATCAAGAATTTAAAAGACAAATTTAAAAAACAAATTTTCTGGAATCACCGCCCCTTGACAATAAAAACCCTGGAAAGACAAAAGGTCTACTAGCCCGGCCCTAGGGGGCTTTTGAAACCTACGATTACGTAATTTTTGACCAACTCCTGTGGGTATGGGGATACTTTTAGTGCCTAATGACACAGAATTTGCCAATACAGAACGATTATCTTTAGAAAACATTAAGCAGGATTTAACTATTTTAGGTATGTGGGTTAATCAGAATATGGCCTGGTTATTTTAATACCTGGGAAAGATTAACCTAAGTCCACAAAAACCCTTAAAGTAGACCCTGATAAGTGTTAAGCGAATTATGCAGTTTTCTATGTAGGCAATTTTGTATTTGCTGCAAACGGAAACTGCCATAACTGTTGAAGTTAAAACTGAGGAATGACGAACTATGGCTCAAATTCCATCTGCTAGCCATGGCCAATTTTCTGCTGATCCGGAAACTTGGTATGGACTGAAATGCGCGATCGCGACTAGTTCAGGTTTTCAACGCTGGCGATTAGAACACTATACCCAATTGCAGGGACTTCACCTCGAACAACAGGTACAAAGATATTTACGAGACACTTTAGAAACTTTAGCTTATTAAAAATTCAGCAAATCTTCTCGACCTACTTGCAATAAAAACCAAGGGGCTGCGGTTTTAGCCCATATGGTAGCAACAGTCGAGAATCCCCGGGCTTTTCAGCCGGGGAAAAGTAAACTGTTTTCTGGCGAAACTTAGCTGATTCATTGGTAGTCATCCAACATAGTTAGGTGTGGATTAAATAGCTCAGAACTGCTATATTTGACCGTGTTTAACTAACTATAAGTTCAGCTAACCAAAGACATAAAATGAAATATCGCGATTTTCATATTTCTATGGCTGCGCCACGCAAGCTATCAGCAAAAAATTTTCGCCTTTTGTTTAACATTCACCGAGGATCCAGTATAACCCTGGGAGTGGGACTAACAGCTTTGTTCGTCGCGTCTGGCAGTTTTGGATTACTTTCTAGTCAAGCAAATGCTGGTGCTAGCCAGCAAGAGGCAACCCCTTCGACCTTAATGGCGCAAGTTCCCACATCTACAACAATAATTTACGTTAATCCACAAATCGGTGTAGATACAATTGGTGCCGGTACTACCGAAGCTGCACCCTACAAAACCATTACTTTTGCTCTCAGACAAGCTCCACCAAGCACAATTATTCAACTAGCCCCAGGCAGTTATAACAGCGAATCTGGGGAACAATTTCCTTTGTTACTTAACCCAGGAGTGACCCTACGAGGGAATGAATCTAGTAAAGGTCAAGCAGTATTAATTACTGGGGGCGGTTTTTATACTAGTCGTACCTTTGCTAGACAAAACATTACTATCTTAGCTGCGGAAAATACCAGTGTTCTAGGTTTAACAGTGACTAACCCAAATCAGCGTGGCACTGGGGTTTGGGTAGAATCTAGTAATCCTACAATTAAAAACAATACTTTCAGAAACAGCGTCAGAGAAGGTGTTTTTGTTACAGGGACAAGTAATCCCAAGGTTGAAAATAACTTGTTTGTACAAAACCAGGGTAACGGTATTTCTATAGCTAAAACCGCCCAAGGTGAAATTCGCAATAACTTGTTTCAGGATACAGGTTTTGGTCTAGCGATAGGTGGTACTTCCACACCTCTAGTGGAGTCTAACCAAATCATCCAAAACCAAGATGGTCTGTATATTTCAGAATCTGCAAAACCTGTACTACGTAAAAATGTAATTCAAAACAATAAGCGGGATGGCCTTGTTGCTACTGTCAATGCTGAACCTAACCTTGGTACCAATGAAAATCCTGGTGGCAATCTTATTCGCGGCAACACTAGGTTTGATGTAAATAATGCTACTTCTAAGAATAGGATTCTCGCTATTGGTAACGATATTGATCAAAGCCGCATTTCTGGTCAAGTAAATTTTGTAGCTACGACTGTTGATTTGCCTACTGGTCAAAATACTTTTGCAGATGTGCCAGAAGGTTATTGGGCAAAAGCTTACATTGAAGCCCTAGCTGCTCAAAATATCATTGCAGGCTTTCCTGATAGCAGTTTCAAGCCCAATGACCCTGTAACTCGCGCTCAATTTGCTACCATTGTCACGAAAGCTTTTACACCACCAATTAAACGTGCTGAGATTAATTTTAAAGATGTAGCCAGCAACTTCTGGGCCTACGGCGCAATTCAATCTGCTTACCGCAGTCAATTTCTTGCTGGTTATCCTGATGGTAGATTTCAACCACAGCAGCAAATTCCTAGAGTACAGGCACTAGTTTCTTTGGCTAATGGTCTAGGTTTAACTGCCAATAATCAAAATGTTATTTCTGTTTACAGCGATGCTGCCCAAATCCCTAACTATGCAGTTAGTCCGGTAGCTGCTGCAACTACACAGAAATTAGTAATTAATTATCCCACAGCTACACAACTGAATCCCAACCGTCCGGCAACCAGAGCAGAAATTGCTGCCTTTGTTTACCAGGCACTTGTAAATGCTGGACGTGTGGAAGCAATTCCCTCGCCTTATTTAGTAACAGCTCAGTAAATTTTAGCTTTGAGACCCCTTTAAGCTTCCCCGGTTTAGAAAACCGGGGATTTGCGAAGAATCCATTTAACCAGTTGTTTAACCCGTGGTCAAAGTATCATGATTGACTTTTTAGGTTTCTATGAACGGGTTTGCCGATTTTTATCTTTCTTCCAGAGAAAAATTATCACAGCTAAAATGCCGAGTTGAAGAGCCAAATTAGGCACAGTGCTATTAACATCTTCTCCAGCAAGGACTTGAAAAAAGAAAATAAATGCACCAATCAAAGCAGATGCGCCAAAACCGATATAAATGAATTGTCGTACACCACGATAGGGTGTTGCCATTTCCGCTTTGAGGCGGGCATATTGTTCAGGGTTAAGGCGAGTTTGAGGATTTGGTTTTGCCATGAGTAAATAATGCTATAATATCCTACTGTATACGCCGATGTGGCTCAGTGGTAGAGCAGCTGATTCGTAATCAGCAGGCCACGGGTTCAAATCCCGTCATCGGCTTAAGGGTTACAAATTATAGTCCTATTCCCCCTACAAGTCTTGATGATGTCGTTATCTCCCTGGATACCAATGATATCACCGCCATTGGCTGTGGTTATGCGGTCATTGCCAGCAGCAGTGGTAGTGTTTTGATTTCCATGACCAGCAGTACCTAAATCTGCTTCCATAACAATATCGCCGGAAGAAACTTCCAAAATCCAGTTATCCTCCAAGGTAACATCCTCACCAGCTTGCAAGACAATATTTCCACCCCTAGTCCTGACATTAACACCATTACGGATGATTATGTAATCATCATTTCCAGCAGATTCCCTGGCTATGATATTGATGTCTGCGGTAGCAGTTATATTATCTGTTTGAATAACAGGACTACGAGCTAGGATATTAACGCCACCAGTCGTAGTTACTTCCCCCATGGTTAAAACTCTAACATTTTCCAGGTTTAAAGAGCCACTAAGGTTAATGCTACTTGCCTTCATCTCGCCCCCATTACGAATAAACCTCGGGCATTTTATTTGATGAGAAAAGAGTTTCCTGACTTGCTATGACTTCCTAGTTTCTGGACTTTCAGTTATTTTGTGAGGGCGGCTAGCTATATCTGTACTAAAACACTCAAACCCTATGTTGCTCAACACAGAGAATAGTTAAGTTAAAATTATTCAAGGGTAAAGGTGTTATTAACTGGCTTTTATCCCCTGCCCAAAAGAGGGTTAATTTTTTACCCCCACATCCAAAACTTAACCTCAAGGATTTTTAGGTTATGTGCTGTCTGTAGAAAGAGAGTTTACTCTCTTTCTAGACTTTTCCCTCTAGACGTTTTTAATGTGGATTTTATTTAGGTAAAGTTTATTTCGTTTCGGTGGAGCCCCATAAGAGTTGATTATCCATTAAAAACATCTAATTCTTCTGTAGGAGCGTTAGCAATTTGTATTTCTTCTTCCTCTTTTGCCTTGGTTTGAGATTCCGTTGGTGTCCCGCCAGACATACTTTTTAATTGCTCATCGGTAACTTGCAAATTAACCATAGTAGTCGGTGCATTATTCAAAAACTCAACTCCAGTGGCTACCTCCCGATATGGACGATTTAAGAGATAGTTGAGTAAGGCATCACGCTGCTCTTGTGTAATTAAGTATACTTTTTTCTGAATCTGCGGCATAAATTACTGCTCCTTTGTCTGTCAAATAAATCAACTTTGATGAAGATATCAGAGTGTCTCTTAATGTTCCGGAAAAAATAGGTATACCCCTAGCAAATAAATTTACCAGAGTTTGCCAATACAATGTATGGTAGTCAGTAATGAAAATAAAGCGTAAATTTATACCTTATACACTCATTGAAAATTTAGGTCTAAAACCCCGTTACCCTGGGACCGCTGTGTTGATACTTAGCCACAACAGCAGCAAGTTGCCATTATTTTATTGGGAAACCTTAAACGGAAGTAATTTTATGGACAAATGTCCTCAAGCTACTTTTCCCTGTGTTACCCGGAATAGGTAAATTGCAACACCCTCTATCCTTAAGCTAAAAGCCCCGGGCAATACTTTTATGGCTATATTTAGCCCAGGATTAACATCTGGTTCATCACACTCAATAATAATTGTTCCTGTGGATGGTATTTGGTAGCCCTTTAATTAACCATTGCCTTCCACCACCAATGTGCTGTCTTTTAAGTTACTCCTGCTTTTTTAGCGTAATCTGATCATGTCACATACGCTATTTACGATTAATGAGTATATCTGGGTATTCATTTAATAAATATTTACAACACCAGACTAAGGTCTGATAGGTTGCGTTTCATCCCATCTCTAGACAGTAGGGTTTCTAACGCTTCCACAAGAGTACTGATAGTTTAAGTTTAGTTTGGCGATCGCTTGAGGTTCAATGCCTCGCCGGCTGATATGCCTTCATCTTGAGTACCGAAGTAACTTAAAGCAGCAGCAGCTTCACCGCGAGAAACTGGTTTTTTGGGCTGGAACAAGGTTGTATAACCAAACACCCGACGAATATTTGATTGTTGCCCATTTTGAAAATCTGCCAGGACTGCCCGTAATGCCTTGGGGTCAATTTTTGCCGTATCTTGAAAACCCCAGGTTTGGTTGACTGCTTCTAAATTGGCAGTAGGTAAGGGTTGGCGAGTATCTAGGGGTATTTTCCATAGAATCAACTGTTCTCGTGTTAGTGGTGCATCAGGACGAAATAAAACTGCAGTAGAGTCCCCAGATAAAGGACTGGGAATTAACCCAGTTTCAGCCAAACCTTGAATGACTGGAAAATCAATATCGGTTTTTGGCACGTCACTAAAAGTTGCTGGAGTGCTTTGTGGCGCCAAGCGAATTTGTTTAGCCGGATTATTAACATACATGGCATTGTTAGCCGCAACTAGCCAACGGGCATATTCACGGCGAGTAATGTTTTTAGTAACTTCAAATAAGTTAGTTATGCTGTCGTTAGAGCTATTTTTAACTTCCTGAGACTTTAAAGATAAAACACCCAAAGCTGCTAAGTCCTGGATAGGTTCTAGCAGTTCTGGTGGTGCTGCGTTGACATCGTTGAACTTCTGAGATTTTTGTGTAGTTGTTATTTGGCTACCGGATGTGTTATCCGACTGTTTTGGCAAATCATCAGGTAGCTCTGAACCAAAAACATTTGAATTCTTGGATTGAGAACTTGGAGTTTCCCTGGGTTCTGCTGCTGCCCCTGTACTAGATACGTACTCAATAAATAATGCAGTAGCTGTTTGTGGTTGATCTGGTTTGGGGTTAGTAATTGATTGTGGCTGAATAGACACCTTTACCTCCAAGTCATCGCGACGGACTTCAAAGGTATCTGGCAAATCATCTGTAGGCTCTTGTAATATCTGCCAATCACTTTTCTGAAACTGGTCACTATAAAAGCTAGTAATAAAATTGCTGGGGTCAGAACTTAACCAGCGAGTGACTACCCTATTTTCGGAGCTACTAGCAGGAATTACTGACTCTAATTTAGCATTGGGATACAAAGGGATATCCGAGGGAAAATCAGATGGTAATTGAACTGTCGGTTCTTTTTGCCTTGGTTGCCCTTCATTGCTCTGAGATTCACCAAAGATTGCTGGGTTATTTTTTAGCCTGGGATCTGCCGCCAAAGACTGTTCTAGGGTTTTGGCAGTGGGACTGCCACCACAAGCTGTTACGGAAGTCAATAAAATAGCCAAACTCAGCAAGACAGCTGGACGTTTACGGAAAAGCACAGGAAATTACAAATCACGTTTCAATTCCTACCCTAACGCAGACTGTCACAACTAAACTAAATTCAAAAAATAAAACCTTAATTTATGCACGGGAGATGTTAAAGTTAAAACTATTCTAAAGCGTTTAATTAACTTCGAAACCAAAAAGCGTCCTATTATTGGCAAACGGGCAAGTCCTTTGAGCCGAGCTTGAAACCTGAGAACCTTCTCTCAATGTTGAAATGGGAGCGATCGCACTACATAGGTATAGTTTAGTTAAACAGCACCATGGGATAAAGTAACGGTATTTTCCGGTTGTTCCGGTGTTTGCCCGTGAGCAACTGTCTTTTTTCCATTTGTAACGCTTCTAGCTGCTTAGGAGGTTGGTAATTCAGCAATAATTATTGTTTTAGTAAGGCAACAAGTTCCAATCTTGGATCTAACTTATCCAGGGGTATATCCCCCAAGTTAACCATGAAGCCATAATCTAAGCCTTGATTCATTGAGTTCAAAGCGATCCCCTACAATCTGAAGTGCTAAACTAAGATTAAATCCATCCTTAGCATCACCCAAAAAGGGGAAAGGATAACCCTCATTTAGTCCATCAGTTTAGTTCCGGTGTAGAAAAAGGGACTGCTGGCTTTCCTAGTTGGGGATATCATGCAGATGCAAAAGAAAGTACGGGATCTAATTGGCGTTGACCAGCGACTAAGGGGCTCTGTGTGACTAAAGCTAATTCACTGCGTCAAGATAGAAGTATGTCTAGCCCTGGGGATGGTTTTAATAACTCCTGGCTAGAAGTATACAAAGAGCAGTAAATTTGATTTGGGGCTTTAGTTAATCGATTAGGTAGGGGCAAAAGGTTTCTCGATAAATCCATTTAAGAAGTACACAAAGTTTAGATATTTTGTGGCTGACGATTCACAAAACTTTCCACGCCTTAAACTTAAATGGTTAATTGCCCTCTCACATATCCCAGAGGATTGGGATATGGATCTGTGGGTTCCTCAATAGGAGCAATCAAATCTATCTGACCCTGCACCAATCTTGCAGCTTGAGTATAAAACTTTTCACTTGTTGGCTTTGATGTAAGATTTTGAATTAGGGAAGGTTGGGACTGATATTCAGTGGCCAAAGTCCTTCCTGGAACAAAAGCTAGACCAAAAAGCAGTAAAAACCTGAAAAATAAGTGTCTCATGTCAAAAATGCCGAGCATATAGGAGTATTGAAAATCTAAAATAGATATTAAATTGAAGAAAATGAACGACCATCGACAACCGTCCATCTATTCTACTTTCTGTTAAGCGAAGCGTCGCCAGGTTGTTACCAGTGCTGAAACACGATTACATGCAAGTTTCCCAGGATCAGCCTATTTATTCTGAGGCTCCACTCCAACTGTTACTATTTGTCGATGGACGACCAAAGTCTCGACAACAAGTGCAGCGTATCCGTGCTTACTTAAAAGAATTACAGGCTGAGTATAACTTTGAACTTCAACTCATCGATGTCGGACAACAACCCTATTTAGCAGAACATTTTAAGTTAGTTGCAACGCCGGCTTTAATCAAAATTCACCCAGAACCCAGGCAGATTATAGCTGGGAGTAATATTATTGCCCAATTGAAGAACTGGTGGCCTCGCTGGCAAGCGGCCGTAGATGCTTACTTAAAATTGCAAGAAGACTTACAAGAACGAATCGATGACAATAGTCGGATGTCATCACCTAAATCAACAATTCGTTCTGTGGCTGTTTCTGCGGAACTAATCAAACTCTCAGACGAAGTTTTTCGCTTAAAACAGGAAAAAGACAAACTTCAGGAGCAGTTAAATTTTAAAGACAGGGTAATCGCGATGCTGGCCCACGACCTCCGCAATCCCCTCACAGCTGCGGCCATAGCCATAGAAACTCTACAATCTAATTACAATATAGAGATGGCTACATTTACGCGACTTAAACCCACCATGGTAGCACACTTGTTAAAACAAGCCCGAAGTCAAACCAAGACAATAGACCGAATGATTGCTGATTTGTTGCAGGTAGGACAGGGTAAAGACACAGAGATACCAATACTACCACAAAAAATGGAAATTGGTAACCTCTGCTTAGATGTGTTAGAAGAGTTGCGCGATCGCTACGTTGCCAAATCCCAACATATAGAAACCGATATTCCGCAAGATTTACCGAACGTATATGCCGATCCAGAGCGCGTACGCCAAGTGCTGATCAATTTGTTGGACAATGCCATCAAATACACCCCAGAAGGTGGCACAATTAGCATTGCCGGATTACATCGCACAACCCAAAAAATTCAATTCAGTATCGGTGATACTGGCCCTGGAATTCCGGTAGAAAAGCGTGATCGCATTTTTGAAAATCACTACCGACTGCAACGTGATAAAAGTATAGATGGTTACGGCATTGGTCTTTGTTTATGCCAACGCATCATTCAATCACATTACGGGCAGATTTGGGTAGACTCTACACCCAATGGCGGTGCATGGTTCCACTTTACCTTGCCAGTATATCCATCTTAGGTGGGGGTTAGGCTAAACAAGTTTCTTGTTTCTGATTGTGCTGAAAAGTTTGTTTCAAAATCAAACCCTATTGATCAAGTTTTATAAATGCCAGACTCATTAATGTATCAGCAGGATAATTTTGTTGTTCTGGAAACAAACGAACCAGAACAATTTCTCACAGCCGATGAGTTGTTAGACAAACTCAAACTTGTGTTAGAAAAAATGAGGAATCAGGATTTGCCCATAGATTTACAAAAGTTTGAATCTGTAGATGCTCAAGCAAAATATTTAATTGATACAAGTTGTGAATTAGATCTTGGTCCGGGAAAATATTTGCAGTGGTACGCAATACGATTAGAAAAGTAGCTTTGGAGTCAATTAGCTTTTCCTCATGTCGCCGAGAATATTACACAATATTAAACCAGTTTTTAAGATGGTGGAAGAAAGAATGTAGAGACTTGTAATACTTAGTCTCTACTATGGTTCTGGAACACCATATTTAATTCTGTAAGTTCTACAAAATCGCTGATTTAGGCAGTCTGAGTTACTTTTGGTTGACTCACAATTGCTAATTCAATCATATTTTCGCCAAGCTCTGTAATTTTAATATCTACACCAGGTCCAAAGTACCGTGTCATTTTCTCCTGTTTCTCCTGCCAATCATCAAAGGAAATGAAGGGCGAATCGAATAATAAAATTAAGGCATAAGCTCCATTAATTTCTGTTTCTCTTAAGCTGGTGACTTCTGGGCGCTCTTCATCTGTGGGACTCAGACCAAGATAAGACAAAGCTTCATCTAAGTGAGCCTCTTGACCGTAGCAGTATCGGGTAATGTCCTTACGAATTTTATTTTGTGTAACGGTGGCCTGCTGCTCACGTAAAAGTAATAGTGATGCCGTGGTATCTTCGCTGAAGGGTATGGGCGGAATCTCATTGGCTTTAAGTGCTAGTCCTCCTAGAAAAAGAGGAAACCCATAGAAAAAGCCTACAAGATTAAGTGTAGCGTTATCAGCAGCGTAGGCAGCGAAACCAACAATGATTAATATGCCGCCAATGGTTAAACCGATAGTCCCTAAAGAAATTTTACGAAACATGAGCTTAGGATATTACAAATTCTTAACATCTCAGCTTTTATTATCATCGCTTATTGGTCACATTGACATTTTCTACCCTAACCTGACAATGTAAAGTATCGCCAAAATTGCCTTTAGGTTTTCCCGTTTTTCGTCAACAAAGGTTCATAGGTCTGGAGGGATGGTTGGTTTTGCCAATACCCCGCGCTGTACTTAACTAGCTCCCAACCCTAAAACTTCCATGGGTGGGAGAGGTAATTAATCCCTTCCATACTCGATTTTGGGTTAACTTTAAATTGAGGCTATTTGAAGAGTGGAACAAAATAATGGATTTACAGACTATAAGAGAACGAATTACCGCAGTTCAAAGCAAGCGTGAGTACCTGTTAAGCCTTTTGGAGCAGCCAAACTTAGGTACTTTGAGAATTGATGTCAATCAAGCTTTGGAAGAAATGGATGATTTAATTGATGAATTTAAACGGACTATTCCGGGAACAAATAATAATTAGGCTAAACTATGTAAAATAATACACACGACAGCGCTGGTGTCTCCGTGAATTAGCGGTTGAACCGGCGCTTTTTGTTTATAGACATTTTTCAGCATCCCAACACAAAAGCCACAACAACTCATCCACCAATCAGTTTGCAACATCACTTATTTGAGGTTAATGCTTCCGGCTCGTTCTCCTAACTCTCTGACTAAAGTAATGAGGAAAGTTATAGGGACATCTTTTTGACAAAAATCGTCAAAGTGTCCTGTTGTTTTAGCTCCCCAAAAATTTGCATCTTCCACTGATGAATAAGCCAGAATCTGAGTATTAGGAGCAATTGCTTTGATGTGACTAGAAGCACTCCAACCATCCATAATTGGCATTTGTAAATCTAGAACAATTACGTCAGGTTGGCAGCTTATAACCATTTCTACAGCTTCTTGACCATTGGAAGCTAACCCGACCACTTGGAAATTTTCTTGAGAAGAAAAAGCTAATTTTAAACTTAAACGTGTAAGTTCGTGATCATCAACCACTAGAACACGCAATGTTGTAGACTTACAATAAAACATTAACATTCAAGGAAATCAAAAACTGATATAAAACCCCTATAGTTTATGAACACAAATACAAATAATCACCCTATCTTCTCATTGAATACATTTTATTTTTCCATGGCAATTTGTGAGATAAGTTATGAAATAAGCAACTTTTGCCCTCAAAACAGAATTTAGTTATTTATCTGTATAATGAGGACTTTTTTTTAGAATCAATCAAGTTCGAGGTTGTACCAGTTGGAGGTAATGCCATATTGATAAGAGTTTTTTGTGAATTAGTTTCTGGACAATCTTCACCGGGACGGCGCTGGATGTAACTAGCATCACATTGCAATTCCCAGGCTTGACGATTATCTGCTAACATAATTCCCAAAACTTCTTGTAAATCTTTGGCAATATCTAGGTCTTTGATGGGGGTAATTACTTCCACTCGGCGATCTAGGTTACGACTCATCCAATCGGCACTACCGATGTAGATTTCCTCTTGTTCATTGTTATGAAAATAATAGATACGAGAATGTTCTAAAAAGCGGCCGATAATGCTAATAACGCGAATATTTTCACTGATGTCTTTGAGTCCGGGACGCAAACAACAAATACCTCGAACAATCAAATCTATTTGTACTCCAGCGCGAGAAGCTTCGTATAAAGTGGCGATAATTTGTGGATCTACAAGTGAGTTCATTTTGGCAACAATGCGTCCGGAAAAACCATTTTGCACATTCTCTATTTCGCGATGGATTAATGCCAAAAACCCCTCGCGCATATTCACAGGTGCAACCAGTACTTCTCGATAAGATTTTTGTCGAGAATAGCCTGTTAAAAAGTTAAATAAATCTGTAATGTCCGCAGCTAATTCTTCCCGACAGCTAAATAACCCCAAATCTGTATATAACCGGGCTGTTTTAGGATTATAGTTGCCAGTACCTATATGTATGTAGCGGCGCATTCGGTCTTTTTCTCGTCGCACTACCATGACGGTTTTGCAATGAGTCTTGAGTCCTACTAAACCATAGACAACATGGACACCGACTCTTTCTAAACTCCTAGCCCAGTAAATATTATTTTCTTCATCAAAGCGCGCTTTGAGTTCTACTAATACAGATACTTGCTTACCATTTTCCGCAGCTGCAATGAGGGCTTTGACTATAGGGGAGTCTCCAGAAGTGCGGTACAGAGTCATTTTAATAGCTAGCACATTTGGGTCGTGGGCTGCATGGGTAATAAAGCGCACCACTGTTGAGGAAAAGGATTGATATGGGTGGTGCACCAACAAGTCCTTTTCTCGAATCACCGCAAAAAAGTCTTGACCTTCTTCTACTTCTAAAGAGTCTGAATTTAAACTTGGTTCTCTTAACCTTTGCAGACGCAAAGGGACTACAGACTGGCGTGGTGGTTCTTTGAGTTGGGGTAGTGGCAAAGACATAAAATACATTAAATCCCGGAGTCCTAAAAGACCATCCACTTCATAAACATCATTTTCTGTCAAGTCCAAATCTTGCAACAACCGGGAACGAATGGGGTCAGGAGTTTGGGATTTAATTTCTAATCTAACGGGAGTCCCCCCCATGCGGCGTTTGCGTAGTTCTTGTTCAATGGCTAAAAGCAAGTCATCTGCTTCATCTTCTTCCAAAGCCAAATCAGTATCGCGGGTAATGCGGAAGGGATGATACTCTTGTATGTTCATACCTGGAAACAAAAACTCCAGGTTATGAGCAATTACCTGTTCTAACGGTACACCAGTCCAATGGACAGTTTTTCCGTTTTCTGATGTTTCTAAGTCTGGTGGTAACGCCAAAAAACGCGGTAGTACGTTGGGGACTTTGACCCTGGCAAAAAATTCTTCTTCAGTATCTGGATTTTTGACTACAACTGCCAAATTCAGACTGAGATTAGAAATGTAAGGGAAAGGATGACTAGGATCAACAGCTAAGGGAGTGAGAACTGGAAAAATTTGTTCTTCAAAGAACTTGTCTAAGTAAATCTTTTGTTTCTGATTTAAATTAATGTAGTCCAGGATATAGATACCATGACTAACCAGTAGAGGTTGTAGCACTTCTTCCAGTTGTTGGTGCTGCTTTTTCACCAAGGGAATCAGGGTTGATCTAATATCATCTAGCTGTTGTTGGGGTGTGCGACCATCAGGAGTTAGTTTGGCAACTTTGGCTTCTACCTGTTGCTTCAAAGCTGCAACCCGCACCATGAAGAATTCATCTAAATTGCCGCTAAAGATCGCCAAAAATTTTAATCTTTCCAAAAGCAGTGTCCGGGGATCACAGGCTTCGTGCAGTACGCGACTGTTAAATTCTAACCAGCTTAACTCGCGGTTAATGTAATATTGCGGATCGTTCAAATCAATGGGATTGTTGTTCTTCTTTGATTTCGGCATGACGATCACAGGGTAGCTAAATTAAGCTATACATCTGGAGGACTATAAATATAGTAGATGAAATAGGGCTTGAGGGAAACTTTAAAGTTACATTTAGCTATGGTGATTACCCATAAAGTGCTTAACAATCTTGAAGCCAGCAAATTTTTCCCTATTTTTCCATGTTTCAAGCTACTCGTCGCCGTCTTGCTCTTTGGTACACTGCTATAACCGCGGTGTTGCTTTTACTATTCGCCAGTGGTGTATATTTATATGTCCGCAGTACATTAATTGAGCGAGTTGATGATACTCTCAACCACGTAGTGGAAATTATCCAGCGATCGCTTGTGATTTCCCCTGTTCATGGGGATGCTGAACAATTTCAAATTAATGTAGAAGCAAGTTTTCGTAATAATGCCAGCACCGTAGACGATGACCACATCGACTTAGAATGGTTTAGTCCCAATGGCAAATTACTTTGGTCAACCCTATCGGAACCTTTGAATATTCCCATTCATGGGAACCATCTCGGTGAAACCGTCCGCGTAGTTAAACAAGAAAGACTCGAAGATGGGGAAAAATTGGACTCACCACTCAGTACCGAGTATTCACCAATCTTGTTAAGACAAGTTACCCAGCGAGTGGAAGTGGGACGGCAAGTATTAGGATATTTGCGTGTTAGCCATCCTTGGTTTGAAGTCACTAAACCTAGTCGCCAGTTGATTATTGATTTGGCCTTAGGTATTTGGTTCATGGTTCTGTCAGTAGCTGCAAGTGGTTGGTTTCTTTCAGGCAAAGCCATGGAACCGGTGGACGAATCTTACCACCGTCTCAAACAATTTACTGCTGATGCTTCTCACGAACTCCGCAGTCCGATTACCTTGATTCAAACTAATGTGCAAGTTGCTCTTGCTGATTTAGAATTAGCCGAAACAGAAGCCACGGCTTTTGCCAACTATCGCCAACAGTTAAAGGTGGTGGAACGGCTAACCCAACGCTTAGGTAAACTAGTCGATGATTTATTATTTTTGGCAAGACAGGATAGTGGTATCAGCAAGGACATTTTTTCGTCTTGTTCTTTAGACGCTTTGCTGATGGAAGTAGTTGAAGAACAACAATTATTAGCTAAAGAAAAAAAAATTACTTTAACTCTTGATTTGGTTGATCCTCCCGTTGGGGAAGCGCTCCCCCAATTCTTAGACAACTGGTTTACACTTCAGGGCAAATGGGATCAGTTAGTCCGACTGTTCACAAATTTGATTAGCAACGCATTACAGTATACACCCTCCCCAGGAGAGGTGCATATACAATTGGCGCGTCTGGAGGGAAGCAGTCGTGTTTCTAAAATTCGTTCCAGCACAGCTTTATTACAAATTAAAGTCAGCGATACCGGAATCGGCATTCCAGCCGAAGCTTTACCGCGCTTATTTGACCGTTTTTATCGAGTAGATCCAGCACGTACCCATAAGACAGCAAAGACAACTACTGAGAGTTCCACAGGTTCAGGATTGGGATTAGCCATCGCTGCGGCAATTGTTGAACATCATCAAGGTCAACTGCACGTTGAAAGCAATATTGGCAAAGGTACAACTTTTACCATCACTTTACCAATCACTCTTGAGTTTTAAATTGATTGTTCATAATCCTTCAGGGATTAAAAATTGGGGAAACACCCCGGCAAAAACACCATTTACACCTTATTTTATCAAGCACACCTGGGTGAAGTTTATTTATACTTATTTGTATATAAAATAATTAATATTTATTAAATAACCTCATCCTTGAGATTGAAATATTCCTCTCATTTGGTTTTTATTTCGCTCCTATAGTTAGATTAAAAAATTAGAATTAATTGTTAATTTAGACTTGTTCACTATTTGCCATAAGTTAAATTTTGCCAGTTTTTGATGTTATTTATAAAAATAACTAATTTTAAAATTTGCAATATTTTTTACTCCAATAAAAATTCAGACTCAGGGAGTTAATTATGAAAAGAAATACCCGAAATTTTCTCAAGTATGCTGGGTTATTCAGCATTATTTCCGGTGGATTACTCATTACCAGCCCTGCAATTTCTCCCAGAGCAGTGGCACAGCAACCTGTTTCCCAGATTAACCCTTGTCCTCGTATTTACTACGAAGAACCACACAACAACAGGGTTTTAGTGCCACAGGGATGCCCTCCCAATGCCCTGACCCGCAGATTAGAAGCCCAAGGGCAGCTTCCAGCACCCATCGTCCCTACTACCCCCGCACCTGCTCAGATACCCCTTGGTGTCGGGGGTGAAGCACCAGATTCAAGGACTCTGGTAATGAATCCCTGCCCTCGTATTTACTACGAAGAACCATTTAACAGTAGAAATGTTGTACCTCAAGGATGCCCACCAAATGCTCGAACCCAACAACTGATTTCACAAGGGATTCCCCCCAGTCAAGCTGTATCAGCCCCCCCACCTGTGAACGTGATCCAACCACCTCTACCGGAACAACAGCAACCACCCAGCGCCAAGATTGCCCTTGCCAATGGTAGGGTTGATATCCGTTTAGTAAACGATACTGGGGCTGAAGTTACTTATCAAGTAGTTGGTGATACACCTGCGCGATCGCTTGAAGGTAAATCAAATACCATGCTGCGAGATTTAAACGCACCAGTAACTATGACATTCTTCCGTGAAGATGGCGGATTGCTTCAGGTGACTCCCCAACCCTCTGAAAAAACAGGGATGATGGTGGTGAAATTAAATGAAACAACTAATTTAGAGGAGGATACAAAAACAGTGCAAATTCAAGAGGACGGTAAAGTGTTCTTGAATTAAAACCCGGTTGATATGAATTAGCCAATGTTGGATGAGAATGTGCTGTGCTTATCTGCATACAAGCCAGGTTGTGTACTGTTAGTTGCTCAAACTCACACCAGTTTAGTATTGATAAATTAAGAACAAGGACTTAAATTTAGTTCTATCGACAATAATAAAAGCAGCTCCCCCACATAATCTTTTGGTTTGTTCATGGTTACAGCAGCTAATGTGATGGGTTTCTTATTCACACCTTTGACTTTAAATTCTTTTTTGCTTTCCCTGCCCTTGGATAGCTTATTCTCCACCCAAGGTATCATGGTGATGTTGCTGGCAGCTTATGCTGGTGCTATGTGGATGTTCCTCACCAGCGCCCCAAAAGTATACACCATAATGGTGTCTGACTTGGAAATTGCCCGACAGTTGTATGAAGGGCTGCTACATTTGCCAGCTGCCGAAGTGCCTTTGCACTACTACTACAACTACGAACAAACTTTAGGCGCCACTGGGATTGATCCACTATACATGTCTACTAGTCCCAGCTGGTCTAGCAAGGTCATGAATAATGCTAGTAATGGGCTTTGGTATCAGATCAAAAAAAATACCCAGTTACACGTAATTACAGGGGCTAGCTTGGGGCACAAAAATCAGCAACGTCACGTTTGTTTTGACCGCGACTGCTTGGATATGATTTTATTGCGGGTGGAAATGCGTGGTTTAAAATTAAAAATTCGCAACCACAAGCCCCTCAATTTTTTGGTTAAGGACTATGAAGGACGCATTATCGAAATAGCCGAAGTAGCAAATTAGTTATGAGCTTTTAGTTAATTTAGTCGAATTACAAGAATTGACACTCTCCGGGCTAAAGCCACGGAGATTCTACATTCAACGTCAGAATTTGCTCTAGCAGGTTTTCACCAACTAAAGTCTTGACTCCAACTCCTGTAGCGTTAATATTCCTGACCGCAGGCCACAGGAACCGGCATTCCCTACCCCGTTTTTTGCTAAATTTTCGCAGCTCACACCCAAAACTACATTTATGGGGCTGTGGATTAGTTAGTTAATACAATTGTGTTAACCTTTGCTTTTTTTGGTGAGTCCATCCAGTAACCAATAGCTTTGTCTCTTACAAAGCGACTTGTCCTAATTGCTTCATTAAGAGCTTGTTTTTGGCTTTGATTGCACTTAACTTTGTACTCTAACACCAGCAACACTTGTATCACCTCCTAAGTGGCTGATTTTCGGTTTCTTTTAAGTCAGAAAAATGGTGTGTTAGACATAGCCTAAACACACCTTCATATTTGTATATAATCGCCAATATTGATTAACTTGGTTATTCTGAGGATGATTCAGATTTTTCTGGCTTAAGTAAGGGAAAGGCGATCACATCCCGAATGCTGGGAGAATCAGTTAATAACATCACCAACCGATCAATCCCAATACCTAAACCACCTGTAGGGGGCATTCCATATTCCAAAGCTGTGAGGAAATCTTCATCAACGCCTTGGGCCTCTAAGTCCCCCGCAGCTTTGCGAGCAGCCTGGGCCTCTAAACGTTCTCTTTGATCCACAGGATCTGTCAATTCTGAGAAGCTGTTACCAGTTTCTCGCCCCACGATAAATAACTCAAATCTTTCCACCAAACCAGGGTGAGAGCGATGAGGTTTAGCCAGGGGTGAAATTTCTACTGGATAGTCAATCACAAAGGTAGGCTGAATTAATTTTTCTTCTACCTTTTGTTCAAAAGCTTCATTCAACAATTTGCCAATTGACTGTACATCTTCAATACCTTGCACCCCTGCATTTTTACTAGCTGCTTTAGCTTCTGCCAAGGTTGTGAAAGAATAGAAATCCAACCCTGTATACTCTTTAACTAAATCATGCATCGTCACTCGTCGCCAAGGTGGTGATAAATCTATGGGCGTACCTTGGTAAATTATTTGCAGTGTGCCGAGTATCTCTTGGGTAACAGTGGTAATAATTCCCTCTGTTAGCGCCATCATATCCTGATAGTCCGCATAGGCTTGGTAAACCTCAATGGAGGTAAATTCCGGATTGTGGCGAGTAGATACTCCCTCATTGCGAAAAATTCGTCCTAGTTCAAATACCTTTTCAAAACCACCCACAATCAACCGTTTTAAATGAAGTTCTGTAGCAATTCGCAGATACAACTCCATTTCTAAAGTGTTGTGGTACGTAATAAACGGACGCGCGTCAGCACCGCCGGCTTCACTTTGCAAAACGGGAGTTTCAATTTCCAGAAAATCCCGTTCCGACAAATAGCGGCGAATACCCGCAGTAATTTGGGCGCGACGGCGGAAAGTTTGCCGCACTTCGGGGTTGACAATCAAATCAACGTAGCGCTGACGGTAGCGTTTGGCAACATCCGTTAAACCATGCCACTTGTCCGGTAGAGGTAATAGTGATTTTGTGAGGATGGTGTATTCTCTGACGTAGACAGATAATTCGCCCTTTTCAGTCCGTTTAATTGTGCCTTTGGCTCCGAGAATGTCACCTGCATCTGTAAGTTGTTTGAGGTGAGTGAAAGCATCGGTATCAACAGATGCCATGCATTCTTGGATGTGATTTTTCTCTAAATAAAGTTGAATAGTGCCAGTTTCATCTTGTAGGGTGAAGAAAGCCAATTTACCGAAAACACGACGCGCCATAATGCGTCCAGCAACGGCAATATCTAAATCAATTTGTTCACCACTGGGTAAATCGGCAAATTTTGCCTGCAATTCTGCTGTTTTATGAGTGGATTCCCAACGGTAGGCATAGGGATTAGCTCCTAGCTGTTTAAGTTGGTTGACTTTTTCCAGTCTAGTGGCACGGATATCTTCTTCGGACATGGTAACGAACTAAATAGGGCAAGATACATTTTGACACTCTCACCGATAAAACTGCTTTTGCATCGGGAGATTCTTGCTATGGCTCACGCCACGCTAGGCTATCATCGGGTTTGTCCGGTTGTAGGTCATGTCTGTCCTCAAACCCAGTCCAGATTCCCCTTCACAAGCATCTTTTTAAAATCCACTGGCCGTGGGACAGCAGATACAAAAAATACTGAAATATGTTTCCACTTCTCATTCACAAACTGTGTCGCCGTTATATAAAACCTAGTCAAATCTACTTTGAGCTTTGTTTACTTTCTGGTTCATGTTGGAAGCATCGGCAATATCTAGTCCACAGGCTAACAAAGTCAATCTGACCACTTTTTGACTTCAATTAATGGCAGCACTTAAATCTCTGTCACACTCAAAGCCACAGTTTTGACATTGAAACAACCTTTCGCCGGAGCAATTTGTTTGGCTAGAACCACCAATCTTGCCCCACTTGCTACAACTAGGTGCGTTTGCCTCATGATTTTAACATCTGTTTCGTTGTGCCTCAATTTATTTTATTGGCCGTAATTGATGAGCTATCCACTAATAAGAGTATCTCTGTGCCAATTTATATTAGCGAAAAAGTGTCAGTAGCAACCAATGAAAACTTTATTCCTGCCCTCTTTGTAGTGAATGCCGAGATGAAGTAGCCTGGATTTTCAGGTTAGTCCATTGGATTATGGCATTGATGAGGTCTTTTTGTTCTGGTGGTAAGTTTAGCTTTTCTAAACCCTGATTTATGTCATTACCAGAGCGCATATTCTCAGCTAGTTTGGCTCGCTGGGATGAATTTAATACCGCGCTTATTTCTTTATTTCTCCTTTGGCGCACCGCTTGGAGTTGTTGCTGCTGTTGGGGTGTGAGGTTAGTATCTGAAAATAAGCTAGATTCAGCATTTGTATTGCTAAATTGGCTAATAATAATCCTGGGAATAGGATTGATTTGAACTGGTGCAGCCAAGGCAATTCCCGGAATCAAAATTACAAAAGCCAAAATATTAGCGAATACTGATAGATGTTTTATAAGCTTAATTGCCATATTCAGAAACGCCATTTGAATAGATTGCTGGAAATTTGTCATGGGTTGTCATTGAAGTTGTCAGACTTTTTAATTTTGTTAATTTGTTGTTGCAATTCTTCAATTTGCCGTCGCAAAGTTTCTGCTTCCTGAGAGGCGGTTTGAGCAGTAATATCTACCGCACCTGATGCAGGGGACTGCTGATAATTTCCTTGGCGAATTTGCTGGTATTGTTCTGATACAGACCACTCCTGTAAATAACGTAAGCGTTCTACTGGGAAAGGATGGCCCAACATCATGCCTTGAGCGCCATTGTAGAGCAAGAATTTATAAACCTGATTCATTCCATTTTCGTCTAGTGAATGATAATTTTCTGACTGTTTAATAAATTCCTGTAAGCTGCATTCATGAGCATATTTAATACTACCGCCAGAAACTTTCATCATGGATGACATGACCGTGTTTAAGTCATCTATCACTAACAAAGCAGCGCGGTCTGCCGTTAATTCAGCTTTGCGTCGCCATTCAAAAAAGGCATAAATCAAAGCTTGAGAGACGAAATTGCCGATACCGAAGGTCATTTCGCCCAGGGCGGAAGCCGCGCTCATCGCCCACATGGCCATTTGAATTAAAATGGTATGACCACACTTAATATGCCCTAGTTCATGGGCTAACACTGCCCGAATCTCCCCTTGGTCGAGTAAATCTAGTATCCCTGTATTTATGAGAATGTAAGGATTCTCTTGCCCAAGGGCATAGCTATTTGCTTCGGGATTCTGCGCGACAAACAGTGTCGGTTCTGGGTAAATGTCCAAATCCCGGACACATTCGCGGAACATCTGGTAAATAGTGGAATATTGACGTGGGCCTACTTGGATGGCATTACCCATGAGATAGACTAACTGAGGGCGTTCGTAGACAAATTCCACAAATTTACGAGCTATTAAATTAAATCCCGGTAAATTTCGTAAAGCTTCCTCGGCTTGGCGATCCAGTGGATGCCTGAAGGCTTCGCTGGAAATTCCTTTGTAAGTTGGCATAATTGAGGGTAATGGTTAATTAGTTATGGGTCTTTAGTAGTTGCTAATGACTAATGACAAGATAATAGAAATGCGGCTATTGGAATTAGAAATTACTTTGTATGGGATGAAAAGCTGGTGATTGAGGCTGAAGTTCATTTGTCACTACATAACTTCCTGCGATCGCAGGCGGGGTTTCCTTCCTGGCCGCATCATTTAACTATGGCAAGGTTGGTAGCACGCGCCTTGCGTGTAGGACGCAGCGCCTTAATTCAAGTCGGGGCAGTTTCTGGCTATCAAGGTCGGTATCGCACTAGTTTTGTGGCATCGGCTTTAATGTGGCATGGCCCCGTGATTATCGTCGCTCCAGAAGCAGTACAGCAACGTCTACTCCAAGTGGAAATTCCCCGTCTTCAGCCATGGCTACAAGCTAATAAACCCATCCGGACTGGTGAAGTTTGGCCTGGCTCTGATTTTCAAGGAATACTTCTCACCTCCCCTGAAGCTTGGTTAAAAGCGCAGTTCACATCCACTGATAATTTTCCCCCAGGCATTCCCACAATTATTGATGGGGTAGATGATTTAGAAGATTGGGTACGTGATCAGCTTACCCAAGTTATTCAACCTCACGACTGGGATCAACTGATATTGGCTTGCCCTAATCAAGCGGAAATAATTCGCTCTGCACGGGCACAACTGACACATGAACTATTTCAGCACCCAGCTAATCCTTATGACTGCTATCTAATGTCTTTGACAGAAATAGATATTTTGGGTGATTTACATTCACAACTGAAATCAGTATCAATCTTACCAGATGCCTGGAAAAATTTCTGGCAGGAATTTCAATTGAGTAATGAAAATGTCCCCGCCTCATGTACCTCTCCTCTTTTCTGGGCAACCATTACCCGTCGTCAAGGATTATTTTCTTTACACTATGCTCCCACTGAATTAGCAAACAGTCTCGCGCCCATTTGGCAAAGACAACCAGTGGTATTGATTGGTAGCGCCCTGGAACCGGAAACTGAAGCGCCATTGTTTCGTCAACGTTTGGGTTTACATGAAGTAACTTGCTTGAAATTCTCCAATGATACTCAAGGGTCAGCAATTCAACTGTATGTACCCCATAAATTACCTCTACCAAATACCCCAGAATTTCAAGCAGCATTTATTCACAAAGTCCGGACGTTGATTTGTCTGAGCGCTACAGCTTTAGGTTTGACCGTGGTATTAGTGGGAGATGTCCCACTTAAGGCTCAAGTAGGTGCTATTCTCGCTTCAGAGTTTGGTTCACGGGTGCGGGTGGAAAAAACTTGTTTGGATGAAAATGGAATCTTGGTCAGTGGGTGGGAATTTTGGCGATCGCATCAAACTGTTTTGCCTGGCCCTCATCTGTTAATTATTGCGACTTTACCGTTACCATCTTTGGAAAATCCCCTCGTGGCTGGTAGAGTGGCTTATTACAAGCGATCACATCAAGATTGGTTTCGTTTATTTTTGTTACCAGCTGCTTTGAATGAACTACAACGAGCCATAGCGCCAGTACGACAAAGTCACGGTATTGTGGCTTTACTTGACAGTCGTGTAGTGAATCGCAGCTATGGCGCTCAAGTGTTGGCTGTCCTCAGTCCTCTAGCACGGATTAACTATCTTGATCCCAGTCTTTTTTCCCATCCTAGTGATGAAGATTCTACCTAGCTAAGTATTTACGTTTTGTCAATTACCTCGCGCTCATGTCATGGCAAGCGCTATCATCAATCTTGGTGTAAGTATCTTAAAACCTGATTGAATTTAGATTGCTGATTATGGGTGAAGCAAAGCGTCGTAAAGCTACACTTGGGGAAAAGTACGGCCAAGAAACTCGCATCTTGCCTTGGCTTCCTATCACCAAAACTCAATCTGAACAGTTTATGAAGTGGACTACTCGTGGAACCTGGTTCTGTATTGGTGCTATGGTGGTAGCTTGGATAACTATCCGTTTTATCGGTCCAGCTTTTGGTTGGTGGCAAGTAGTTTCTTAAAATACCCACCGCCATACTCAAAGCATCGCCTGTGGCGGTGGTTTCCAGTTTCCCCATGAAAAGTGACCAATACAAAAGTTTGTCAAAATTTATATCATTTGGATTTGCTCTGCTCAATATGTTTCTTATGTAGCCAATACAACCCTTTTTGCTCATGCCAGACTAAATTTTAGGTTTCTGGGCAGATGTTGCAGCACAACCCCCACAATGACAAAATAGTGGCAAAATGGCAACATACCTATTCCATGTTCAGTTATTCTCAGTGTTAAGCCATGGGTATTTAGGATACGTATTTGGTACTGTTGTGGAAATCACTTAAACATATCTTAACTATTCCTCCCCCATTGCCCACAGTCCCGAATCCCAAACCTAAATTTATCCACCAAAGTCTATATCTTTAGGAGGACTTGACTTTATATACCCAACAATTAAACACAACAGTGCTAAATTTTCCTTAAGGGAAACATAGGTTGACAACGCCAAAAAGAACCTAAAGCCCTCCCGTCTCAAGACCGGGAGATTCTTGCCTGAATGAGTCTATTGATATTAGACTGTATAAGTCATACAAAAATAATATCCGTAACTTTTCCGTTGTTTACCAATACCAAATTTGCGTTACTCTTAAAGCGGAATCATTACAGTTAAGCATTTAATCAGACAAAAATACATGAGAAAGACTTGACCTCATACAAGCTGTCTGATAAGACTAACTCATAAATTGAATAACTTGATACGGCAGACTGAATATTTATCTAATAACCTGAGCTAGGTAGCGAATTAACGATTTCATGAAGTTTTGGTAAATGTAATGGATAGTTTACAATACCAGTGGATGAAAAAATCTAAAAAAAATATAAAAGAAACTAAAATCACTGTGGTGTGTGGAGGAAAAACGTGTTTCTGAGACTAGCTTATCAACACCGACAATTCGTTCAAGACTTGGTAATGAACCTACAAGCCTTGGCAATCGTGTTAGAACGACGTGGATATCCTGCGTCCTGTTACACCTGTGGTGACCAAATGAATAGTGCTTCGTTTATGGTTAGCTTGGGGGACAATCACTTGATTCGATTCTTGGTATCCGATTACGGGATTACTTGGACAGAAATGCGAGATGACCGTGAGTTAATGAAGTTAGAGGGTGCAGAGGCAATTAGTCAGCTACAAGAGCTGGCTAATCTTGTCAAACAATCTACACCAGGTACTTCAAGTAACAAAACCCTAGCTAAAAAGTTTTAGGAATTGCCTTATGCGATGGGGTACTTCAGTCGAACCATGATGCGAATCATGGCGACATAGATGAGTGTCTCGGAAGTTTGAGGTGGTCGTTCATAATTTTTGCTTAAACACCGAGACAAATTCAGCCAGCCAAAGGTACGCTCCACAACCCAACGTTTAGGTAAATGGAAAAAACCCCTTTTCTTTGCGGAAGGCAGTGGCTTCAGATATGAGGGTAGCAACAGTTTAGAATCCCCTCCCCTTTAGGCAGTGGAAATGTGAATATAAAGTTATTTGCTTTACTCATTCCAGATCCATCACCTGTTTTAAGCGCGTTAATTAGAACGTTATGAGAGAATTCTTTCAGATGTGGAAAATTCATAGCTGTTAAGAGACTCAAAAATGTCGGAAAAACAACCAAGTTCAACACAATTACCACCAACCAGCGCCATTGATATTCCATCGCACCAGGAATTTGAAAGTTGGTTTGAGTATCCGGTCAGAGTGCAACCCCATCATACTGACTATGGAGGTATTGTCTGGCATGGTGCTTACATTGCCTGGATGGAAGAAGCACGGGTAGAATGTTTGCGATCCATAGGTATTGAATTTGCTGATTTAGTAGCAGTAGGCTGTGATTTACCGGTTGTAGAACTTTCCGTGCGTTATCACCGTACAATTAAGTTAGGAATGGCAGTGATTGTCAAAACACGCATGACTGAAGTCACTGGTGTCCGCATGAACTGGGATTATGGAATTGTCTCAACTGATGGACAGCAGTTGTACACCACTGCTAAGGTGACATTAGTAGCATTGGATCGGGAAAGAGGTAAGGTCATGCGTCAGCTACCTACAAATGTCAAAGACGCCTTAGCCAGGATTTCTGGAATACACAATAATTAACAAAAAAAAGATGAAGAATGCAGATGCTTTGTAAACAGTTTAATATGGGTTTGCTTTGAGATTGTGTTCTTCATCCTGGGCTTTATTTTCATCTAGTTATGGACAAACAAGACCCCGGTCTGCTCCAAAAACAGCTATACCCCAGGGCTTGAGAATAGTTATTTTGTACAGAGGCCATTAATTTTGTCTCACTTGGGGGAAATTGTTTGCGCAAAGTGCATAATCTGACTCCAAATATCTTCAGGTGTAATTCCAAAACCAATATTTAATAGAACCAATATCGCTGCAATTGTTAAGGCATTCTTCAAAGTAGTTTTCAGAATTTTAAACAATATCACAAATACTATCCAAGCAATGACTAGCGTAGGAATCATTAATATAAATTCCTCAAAAATGTCTGTTATTTAAGGGTTACAGTAAATACTTATGGATTCAAAAATTACTGTTGTTGAGTTAGTAGCACCCAAGTTATGATTAGCAGCCGCCACTTGCCACTAAGTTTGCGGAAATTGCTTCCCATTATTAACCAGTAATTCTACCCTAAAATTTATGGATTTTTTGTAAAAACAAGTTTATTTTTTTTATCAATTGTTAAACAAATAATAAAATTTATTTATATAAAAATAAGTGAAATATGACAGAAGACCAGTGAGGACGTTTTCTAGAAATAACCGTCCTCACTCATGTTTTTGGACTATGGAGTTATTTAATGCAGGGAAATTACCTGGGAAAGAGATTCTAACTTGTTAGCTGCGATTAAAACTTCTTGCCTTGCCCATTTATCTGCTGCCAAAATGTCATCTAAAGAAGGATTTGTACAGTTATGATTTTGATGGCGATCGCACACAATTTCGATACATCGGGGAATATCTAAAAATTGAATTTTCTCTTCTAAAAACAAAGCCACCAACTGTTCATTAGCAGCATTTAAGACAGCTGGCATGGATCCCCCAGCCCGACCAGCAGCATAAGCCAAGCGCATACAAGGATACTTTTGGTGATCTGGTTCACGGAAGGTTAAATTACCAGCTTTGACCAAATCAAGCCTTTCCCAGTTTGAGCGGATGCGCTCAGGCCAAGATAAAGCATAGAGTAAAGGCAAGCGCATATCAGGCCAACCGAGTTGAGCTAAAACAGATGTATCTTGTAACTCAATCAGCGAGTGAATAATGCTCTGGGGATGAATAACAATATCAATGTGTTCATAATCCAAGCCAAAGAGAAAGTGAGCCTCAATCACCTCTAATCCCTTGTTCATTAAAGTAGCCGAGTCTACAGTGATTTTCCGCCCCATTGACCAATTAGGGTGCTTGAGAGCATCAGCAACTTTGACCTGTGCTAACTTTTCTACATCCCAATCTCGGAAAGCCCCACCAGAAGCAGTGAGCAAAATTCGCCGTAAGCCACCCTTGGGAACACCTTGAAGACACTGAAATATTGCTGAATGCTCGGAGTCAGCCGGTAAAAGCTTGACACCATGTTTCTCTACTAGAGGAAGAACTACGGGGCCACCAGCAATTAAAGTTTCTTTGTTCGCTAAGGCGATATCTTTACCAGCTTCAATAGCAGCGATAGTCGGTAATAAACCAGCACAACCCACAATACCCGTGACAACAGTTTCAGCATCACCATAACGGGCGACTTCTATCACTCCAGAAATACCAGCTAGTAAAATCGGTTGCGGATCAAGGTCTTGAATAGCTGCTTGGAGTTCTGGTAATTTCTCCTCAGCAGAAATCGCCGCTACACTCGGTCGAAACTGCCGAATTTGAGCCGCCAACATTTCCACATTGCTCCCAGCCGCCAATCCCACAATCCGAAACTGGTGTGGGTACTGAGTGACGATATCTAAAGTTTGAGTACCTATTGAGCCAGTAGAACCTACAAGAGTAATAGCTTTCACAATTGCTTTAAAATTTACAGACAACTTCTAGTTTGACACTCTCTTGCACCACATTGGGGATCATTCTGAGACTAAACATCACCGCTTTTGGTTTTGTTCATAAATACCTAAAACATTTGCAGCTAAATTGTGAGATAATACCTCGAATTATAGTTTGGGTAATGTTAGGCATTCATTACCAATATCCAGATAGTTAATTATATTTATTGATGAGAATGTTGACTAAAAAAAGTTTTTTAGTGGGATGGAAAAAATATTTTATTCAACCTGGTGTTCTTGGTTGGATGATTGGTGTGAGTATTTTAGTACTATTTATTTCTAGTAGTTTACGTCATTTCTTATTTCAATCAAATGCTCTTGATTTAGCAATTTTCGACCAATGGGTATATCTAACCAGTCAAGGGTTACCACCTATTTCATCTATATTTGGTTTTCACATGGTTGGAGATCATGCTGCTTTTATTCTATATCTTATTGCTTTGCCGTATAAAATTTATCCTGACGTCCATTGGTTGTTTGCAATTCAAGCCATCGCTCTAGCGTTAGGATGTTTACCTATATATGCCTTGAGTTTACAAACTGGTTTATCCGTCCCTTATGGGCGAGCCATAGCTTTGTCTTACTTGCTTTATCCTGCCTTATTTAATATTAACTTTTTTACTGACTTTCGCCCAGAATCCATTGCAGTTCCGGCAATACTATGGGCAATGTGGGCAGCAATTGCAAGCAAAACTAGACAGTTGATTATAGCTACTAGTTTAGTTTTAATTTGCAAAGATAGTTTAAGTTTAACTGTTATTGCTTTCGGAATTTGGTTGTGGTTATGCCAACATCGACGTATGTATGGAATCGGTTGTATTGTAGCAGGTACAATTTGGTATTTATTGACCGTTGGTTATCTTGTTCCTCTGCTACGAGGTGGTCAACCTGGGGGGGTTGTATTTTATAGTTCTTTTGGTAATTCCCCTAAGGAAATTATCTGGAATTTTATCAATAATCCCGGATTAATTTTAGGAAAATTATTTTTACCTGATACACTGTTTTATTATTTCCTACTCCTATTACCAGTAATTATTGGATTACATTGGCGAAAATCAATGGTTTTATTGCCTGGGCTGCCAATGTTATTCCTGAATATTATTTCTGATTATTGGGCACAACGAGATTTAATTCATCATTATTCTCTACCAATTTTCCCATTTATTATTGTCTGGCTATTGCAATCCATTGAAGAGTATCAACAAGAAAAAAAAAGACATTGGTTACAACCTCGTATTTTAATAACCTGGGCTGTTATTATGTTTTTACTGTTAGCTAAGTATGAATTTTTTATCACTCGCTATTTATCAAATATACCAAATCTTAAATTTCTACATACTGCCGTTAGCTTGATACCAACTCAAGCCAGTGTTATCACAACCTCCAGAATTGCTCCTCATTTGAGCCAGCGAGAAAATATCCAGCTAATTAATAAAAACTCCAATGCTCTACAAATAACAGAGCAACAATTTGATTATGTTATGTTGGATTTAAATTTCAGTGAAAACAAAGACCCTGAATTTAATCCTCACTTAGTCACTGAACTCAAAACTAGCCAAGGATTCAATTTGTTATATCACAATGGTGATGTTTACTTATTCAATAAACCATAAATCTAAAAAAACTTAAAAAGTTAATTTATTTTTGGCAAAATTAGGGTAAAACCTTCAGACACACCTATAATCTTCCTGTTATAAAAATTCATATTTGCTAAAGTTTTACTATCCAATAGTAAATAAGATTTATCTAACAACATTTGTGGTAAAACCGTGATATCTGCTGGGATGACTTGACAATCACAGTAAAAATCTAAACTGGGGCGACCATAAGCAAAAGAAGTGTAAATTTTAGTTCCCGGTGCAACATGGGAGCGAATTAATGTAGCTACTGGTTTAACGGGAAAAGCTTCGTTTAACTCCCAAATCCAGAATTGGGAACTCATTAATAGTCCTAAAACTAGATACATCCCCGCAAAGAGTACAGGAATAAACAGGCGATGGCGTTGTTTAACTAGCCATGCTGCTGTACCCATACTAATTGCTAAAACTAGACTCATGATTATTAAAATATACTGAGGATCAACAAAGGCAAAATAAATACATCCTCCTAAACCCGCCATAGCTATAGTAGCTAACAATACCGCCCAATATTTGTTAATTAAATGGCGATGTTGCCAAACCTCACTAAGTTTCACCCCAACTGCCAAAGCTAAAAAGGGATAAACCGGCATGACATACCAGGGCAGTTTTGTTCTCATCACAGAAATGCTGACAAAATAAACAATTGTCCCCAGGAGAATTAGACGCGCCCAAGTAGTATGATGTTTTTTTGCCGCTAGATGTAAACTTGTCGGCACAAATATCAGCCAGGGACAACCATATTTAATTAACTCAATTAAATAATACCAAAGAGGTCCACTGTTACCTTCTACAGATTGAACAAGGCGGTTAAAGGTTTGTGACTGAAAATTAATTTGTAAGAAGTTCTCACCATAATGTTGCCATTGGGCAATGTACCATGCCAAAGGTGCACCAGTGCCGAACAACATTCCCGCCCAGAAATAGGGATTTTTCAACAAACTTAATTGTCCTTCAGCAATCAGGAACAAACAAGCGATGGCACCCAGCAACAAAACTAGCATTCCCTTAGTCAGAGTAATTAGCCCCAGACAAATACCCACACCCAGACCGTAATATTTATTTTGCCGTGCTTTTAGCAAGAAAAATAACATTAATAGAAAAAAAGAAATACTCGTGCCATCCAGCATGGCTAGTCTGCCATGACGGACTACAGGCAACATTGTCAAGTAAACCAAAGTTGCAAACACAGCTGGTAAATTTTGTTGAAAAACTAAACCTCCCACTAAGTACAGTATGGGTACTCCCAAGGCCGTCAATACTGCACCCGGTAAACGTGTTGTCCACTCGTTAACTCCTCCTAAGGAGTAAGCCCAAGCAATTAGTAAGTGGAGCAGCGGGGGTTTGTTGTGGTAAGGTTCATCTCCCAAGGTGGGGTACAGCCAACCCATAGAACCAAGTGGAGCACGCCAAATTTCACGGGCAACTTGTGCTACAGTGCCTTCATCCCAATCCCGTAAAGGTAAGTTTCCCAAAAATATTAGCCAGAGAATCAGAGATCCCACCAGGAAGCTAAACAGCCATTCTTTTGCAGTGAATGGACGCATATCTAAAATTAGAATAACTTTTGGACAATGACCTGATAATAATGTTCTCATCCCTCAGGCTTAAGCCTATGGCATTTTGCTTCTTGCTTGATACCCAACTAACTAAACTAGTATTCCTACTATTTGTTAGTGCGAGTTAATAAGCATCTTTTAGCGCTGTACACCCTACAGCACTAAAACTACAATTGATAATGTATTATTCAGAATTAAGTTATTAGTATTATTGGCAAGTAAAAATGTTCAAAAACTTAGAATAAGTTTAGCACAGGTAGCTCAAGCATCACCATACATAAAATAACTGAGATGGTGATCACAATCATTATAAATAAATAAGTAAAAAGTATAGAGATTAACGACTTAGTTAAGCTGAACAATGGGAAACTATATACAGTTCATTATCGTCCGTCTACTTTATAGCAGACAAACGGTGACAATCATTACCCCAGAAATTTAACTTTTTCTTAAGTAAGAACAATAGTAACAACTATTGTTATCAAATTTTTTGGGATAGATAACCTACACCAAAAAAATAACTGCTTTGTAGATATAGGTTTTAGTGTTAAATATTTACATATATTATATGGCTATTTTTTATCGAAAAATAGATTATTTAGGTTACAGTTGCAAATTTATCAGCCATAATCTACATTTTCAGTTTCTGTTAAGCTGTATCCAAAAGTTCTGGATACCAGTAAAAATATCTGTATCTAATATTTAGAAAAAAGTGTGCTACAAAGTGCCGTCAGAACCATGATTAATGGTTCTACCCTTGAAGGAGCTATGAAGTGGAAAATAATAAGTCGTTTCTTTGGCCGCAAGGAATATTAATTGCTTTACTTGGGTTGAGTGCTACTTTTAGCCTTGGCTTAATGTTACTCATCAGACCCAATACCTCTGAGGTACAGAGTAAAGTAAGTATAAATGTAAAGAATTTGTTGGTTGCTAAAGTTGGCACTCAGCAGCGGGTTGAGAGATTAAAGGCGACTATGCTTACTAGTTGGTTGCAAGAAGCCAACGCAAAGGGTTTTGTGTCTGCTGCACCAGCACGGTTTGAAGGTGAAACCATTAAGTCCCTGAAACTTAATCAAGGTAAAAAAGTAATTGCTTTGACCTTTGATGATGGACCTTGGCCAAACACCACTTCACAAACCTTGGACATTCTTAAAAAAAATAATGTCAAAGGGACATTTTTTGTCGTAGGAAGGAATGTAAAGAATTATCCCAATGAAGTAAAGCGGTTGATTGCTGAAGGTCACGCTATTGGTAATCATACTTGGCATCATTGGTATCATTATATGAATCCCAAGGTGGCTGCCTACGAAGTTTCTCACACAACAGACCTTATTTTTAAAACTACTGGCGTTAAAACAAATTTGTTTCGACCGCCAGGGGGAATTATGCACAATGGAGTTTCTGCTTACGCAAAAAATAGTCAGTATGCCATCATCATGTGGTCATCTGATTCATTAGACTATTCGCTTCCCAGTGTCCCAAAATTAATCGATAATGTTTTTAGGAACGCAGAACCTGGTGGTATTGTGTTACTGCACGATGGTGGTGGTAATCGTTCCCAAACAGTGCAAGCTCTACCGGAAATTATTAGTAGGTTTCGCAAGCAAGGTTACAGTTTTGTCACTGTTCCAGAACTTTTAGCAATGAAAGATCAGGAGCAAGCAAAGATTAAAGGCAAATAAAAATTCATAATAAAACTGAGACCCCCGACTTTTGATCAAAAGTCAGGGGTCTTGAGTACCTTATGCTTTTAAACCGAACTCAACTGTTTTAGAGAAACAGTTTCGGGATTTGCTTCTGCACTATTAGCTTCAGAAGGTGGAACCAATTGCCAGAACTTGGGCAAATATTCTTGCCAGTTTTCCAGAATCATTTTCGCTTTTGGTGAACCAGTGCGATCGCTATGAGTTCTAATTAATTCTTGCAATTGTTTGGCACCAGCCGCCGTTATGACTCGTTGGATTTTGACAATTTCTGGATTAACTAATTCAGGTAATGAATTGTCTTCATCTAAAAAGTATGCCAATCCACCAGTCATACCCGCGCCGACGTTACGTCCTACTTTGCCGAGAACGACAATTACGCCTCCAGTCATATACTCGCAGCAGTGATCGCCAGCGCCTTCAATAACTGCTACACCTTTAGAGTTGCGGACAGCGAAGCGTTCTCCGGCTAAACCGTTGACAAATAATACTCCACCCGTAGAACCATAAAGACAAGTATTGCCAACTATCACATTTTGTCCGGGATCATAGGTGGCATCAGTTGGGGGTTTGATGATGATTTCACCACCGTGCATCCCCTTACCTACATAGTCGTTTGCTTCGCCTTCCAGTTTCAAAGTTATGCCTGGGAGGTTAAAAGCACCAAAGCTTTGACCCGCACTACCGTGGAAATGAAGATTAACTTGTCCTTCAAAACCACTATCACCATATTTCGACGCGATGACACCAGCTAACCTTGCGCCTACTGTTCTGTCGGTGTTGACTATAGGTAAGGTTTTGGTGACAGTGGATTGATTGCTAATAGCTCCTTGAATTTCAGGGTCAGCAAGCAATTCATCATCCAACACAGCACCGTTGCTGTGGACTTCTTCATGTAGCAACCAGCTACGATCATTTTTGGTATCTGGTAAATGAAGTAGGCAGTGGAGGTTGATGGCTTGGGTTTTGCTGACTTTTACTTTCTCGCGGAGCTTCAACAAATCCGCACGTCCAACAATTTCTAACAAAGAACGATAGCCCAGTCTTGCTAGTATGTGACGCACTTCTTCAGCGATAAAGTAGAAGAAGTTGACCACATGTTCGGGCATTCCTGTAAATCGCTTGCGAAGTTCTTCCCTTTGGGAAGCAACACCCACGGGGCAGTTATTGGTGTGGCAAATCCTCGCCATAATACAGCCTTCAGCAATCATGGCAATGGAACCAAAACCGAATTCTTCACTACCCATCAATGCCGCCATCACCACATCCCAACCGCTTTTTAGTCCGCCGTCTACACGCAAAATTACGCGATCGCGCAGCCCATTTTCCATCAATACACGATGCACTTCGCTTAAACCCAGTTCCCACGGTGAACCAGCGTGTTTAATAGAACTCAGTGGTGATGCTCCAGTACCACCATCATGACCGGATATCTGAATAATATCTGCGTTAGCTTTGGCTACACCAGCCGCAATAGTACCAATACCAATTTCCGCCACTAGCTTCACTGACACTTGAGCTTTGGGGTTAATTTGGTGTAGGTCAAAAATCAGCTGTGCTAAATCTTCAATGGAATAAATATCATGGTGCGGTGGCGGTGAAATTAATGTTACCCCCGGCTTTGAGCGCCTTAACATGGCAATGTAAGGACTAACTTTTGCCCCTGGTAGTTGTCCACCTTCCCCAGGTTTTGCACCTTGGGCAATTTTGATTTCAATTTGTTTGGCGCTGGTTAAATATTCTGGTGTTACCCCAAACCGTCCTGATGCAACTTGCTTGATGGCACTAGAAGCAGTATCACCATTTCGTAATCCATGTAAATGGGGTAGTGTGGTTGATTTACCAGCTGCGTCTACATTATTCAGCACTTCATAGCGCACTGGATCTTCCCCACCTTCCCCAGAGTTAGATTTTCCGCCAATACGGTTCATAGCGATCGCCAAAGTTTCATGGGCTTCTCGTGACAATGCACCTAAAGACATCCCGCCTGTGCAGAAACGTTTGACAATTTCGCTGACTGATTCTACTTCTTCTAGAGGAATTGGTGAGTCATCGCTTTGGAAGTCCAGCAAGTCACGCAAGGCTGTAATTGGTCGCCCTTGTAAATGCTGCTTGTAAACTTCATAGTGGTCGTATTGCTTCCCGTTTACCGCCTTATGTAGCACCTTAGCCAGTTCCGGGTTGTTCATGTGGTATTCGCCCTTGGGCAGACACTGAACAAAACCGAAATTTTGTAATTTCTTGGCGGTCAGTTCTGGAAAAGCTTTGCTATGGAATGACAGTACCTCTTGTGCCAATTCTGTCACACTCAAACCATCGATGCGGGAAGTTGTGCCACAGAATCCCAATGCTAATAAATCCCCACCGATACCAATGGCTTCAAAAATCTGTGCTGCTTGATAGCTGGAAAGCAAAGAAATTCCCATTTTAGAGAGAATTTTGAGTAAACCTGAGTTTACTGCTTGGCGATAATTGCCTAAAGCTTGCTCCATGGTCAGGGTAGGAATTTTACCCCGTTCCATAAACTTTTGCGTTTTGGGTTCCAACCACCAATCGCGGATGGTGTCCAAAGCTGTGTAAGGACAAACTGCGTCCACACCATAACCAATGAGACAAGCAAAGTGATGTGTACTCCAGCACTGGGCTGTGTTGACAATCAGTGAAGTTTTTGTTCGTAATCCTTGGCGAATCAGGTGATGATGTACAGCACCTGCCGCTAGTAAAGCAGGAATATAGGTATATTCCTCACTGATCCCATTTTCTGCTTCTAGGTCGGTTTGGCGCAGCTTATCCAACGGAGAATCGCTCAAAATCAAAATTTTCGCGCCTGCTTTGACAGATTCAGCAGCTTTTGCTTGTAAAGAATTTACGGCATCTTTCAAACCTTCTGGCCCCTTAGCAATGGGAAACAAGGTTGATAATTCCGCCGTAGCAAATCCTGATAACCGAATCGCCTCAAGTTCTGTTTCCATCAACACTGGCGATTCCAATTTCAATTTGCGGGCGTGTTCTGGCTTTACTTCCAATAAGTTACCCCGTTCCCCCAGTTCAACATTCAAGGACATGACCAACTTTTCCCGTAGGGGGTCAATAGCTGGATTTGTGACTTGAGCGAAACGCTGTTTAAAATAGTCATACAGCAGGTGGGGTTTTTCTGACAGCACCGCTAAAGGAATATCATCTCCCATGCAAAAAGTCGGTTCTTTACCCTCAACCGCCATTGGTTGAATCACCATTTCCACATCTTCTGTAGTGTAGCCAAAGGCTAATTGATTACGTAGTAAGGTTTCTTTGTCAATTCCGCTTGTGGAAGTATGACCCTTACCGTTACCGTTGACTAATGCTGACTGACTACTAACAAGATTTTTCAGCTCTTGGCGATATTCCTTGAGCCATTCGCCATAAGGATATTGTTTGGCAACTCGCTGCTTAATTTGCCAATTTTTCAGCACTTCATGGTTAACTAAATCCACGGCAATCATTTGTCCTGGGCCTAGTCTACCTTTTTCAATAATCTTGGCTTCCGGGAAATCAACTACCCCCGCTTCGGAAGCAACAACAATATAATCATCTTCGGTAATAACGTAACGTGCTGGTCTTAAACCATTACGGTCTAATGTTGCGCCAACCTTTTCACCATCACTAAATACTAGCAGCGCTGGGCCGTCCCATGCTTCTTGCAAACCACTGTAATATTCGTAGAAATCAACAATTTCTGGATATTTAGCTAAAGAAGGCTGATTTTGGTATGCCTCTGGTACCATCATCATTAAGGCTTCCAAGGGGCTACGTCCAGAACGTACCATTAATTCTAGGACGTTATCTAGAGTAGCTGAGTCACTGTTGTCAATATGAACTAAGGGTTTAAATTCATCGCAGCGATGGCCCCACACTGGATGATTGAGGTTCGCTTCTCTTGCCATCATCCAGTTAATGTTACCCAATAGGGTGTTAATTTCACCATTGTGACCCAACAACCGCATTGGTTGAGCCAGAGGCCACTTGGGCATTGTATTAGTACTAAAGCGACGGTGATAGACAGCAAAAGCGCTTTTGTATGCCGGATTTTTTAGATCAAGATAAAATTCTCCCAATATGGAAGAACGCACCATGCCTTTATAAACAATTGTGCGACTCGACAAGGAGCAAACATAAAACTCTTCCGAAATATTTTTGGTAGCTTTGAAAATTCTTCTGCGCGTAATATACAGTTGCCTTTCTAGTTCTTCACCAGTTTTATCAGCTGATGCTAGAAAAACTTGTTCTATTTGAGGTTGATTTTCTTTCGCTTTTATGCCGAGTACATTAGGTTGCACTGGTACTACTCGCCAACCCACCACAGTTAATTTTTCTTGTGCGGCTATTTCCTCGATTCTTGCCTTAATTTTTGCGACTACTTGGGGATCTTGCGGTAAAAAGAGCATTCCCACCGCTAATTTTCCAGGGTAATAGTCTGTTTGGAACAACTCCCAAGGTATAGCTGTCAATATTCCCGCACCATCACCAGAATCTTGGTCAGCGCTACAACCTCCCCTGTGTTCTAAACAGGTCAAAGCAGTTAAAGCCTTGGTCACAATTTCGTGGCTGGCATGATTCTGACGATGAGCAATAAAACCTACACCACAGGCATCTCGTTCTTCTACTAACCACCTTTGTCCTTGGTAGTTTTCCTGAGAGTTAATATCCAAAGTTTTCATTGTTTGTGATTGATGCATCGCTTGATTTTTCATAGCCTGTTCCTGAGATGGTTAGTCACAAATATTGCCAGTATTTGTGAGAAGAATTTGTTAGCCCTTTGACTACGGTCACGGCTAAAGTTGCTTCCCTGAAAGATACATAAACCCAAATTTAGGGAAAAATTTTAACTTCGGGTTGACTTTATTTTTTAACCGTGTTAAAATCATCTTATTTTTTTATACTTTATCTAATAATTCTGTGTTCGACAAATTACTTTTGCCCCCACAGCCTTTTATTGATATCCTCATAGCTCAACGTGGCCTTAGCCATAGCTACTTTTTTGCTCAATTCGCTGTTCACAGATTAAGATTAGCTTTCAAGTCAAACGTCTTTGGCTTACCCGTAACACAACTTAGTTTCCAAGGTCCAAATAATCCTGATTTATAGACAAAATCACCGTATTACAAAGTATATACATTTGACAATTCCTAGAAATGTCTTTTGTGTATATTTATTTTATGCTGATGATGTCATCTGTATCCCTAGCAGACATAGCTCACGACCTAAATAGCAACTATCAGTGACGATTAAACATTCTCAGCCAGCTTTCAGCACTCAAACTACTGAATATAGACTGACTATAACTAGTGATGGTTAAAACACTTAGTAAAAGTGCTTTTAGTGGTACAATTACTTTTTGAAGTTTACAAGGGATAGATACCCAGCTTATACAATATCACATTTTTGCAAAAATTAAATCACTATTTTTTAATATTTTTCGACAATAAGCTAGTTGCTGTAGTGATATGGCAAAGTGCAACATCCTCTGTTCTGAGTATAAAGCCAGTTTCTTCATTGCCCTATTGGAATCAACACTGTCCTCACCCATGTGACTAGGACTATATTGGTCAAAAGTACGTAGTAAGTTATGGTAAAAATATTAAATCCCCGCAGCAAAAAATATGACATATCTGTTGCCAAAAAGGCTCATCAAAGGTCATTTTGCTCCGTAGCGCCAATCATCCTAGCATTTGCTCTATTGTGCTTGTCTGCTGCCAAGACTACTAGTGCCGAAGAATCCCCCATTAACACCAAAACGCTAAATTTGATTGTCCAGCCACTCACCTCAAGGGCCAAAGCGTTAGCCTATGGTAACCAAATTATCCTCAATGGTCGCACCTTGTCAGGTGCTTGGTTACAGGAACTGGGAACAGACGGTCAGGTAAAAACACATCTGAGTGACGGGGCTTTGAGGCAGTTCATTGGTGTGGATTTTTTAAGTACCAACAATCCAGCCAGTCAACCAGTTGAATGGTTTTCCTCAGTTAATCAGCCAGTAGCTTTAGCTACTAAGCTGCTACAAGGGTATCGTTACGTCGATATTACAAATTTTGCCCAAAGAGCAGGATGGCAGTTACAAACAAATAATAATATCTTGGCCATCACTATTCCAAAAGCCCAAGTAAAAAATATTCGTCAAAGTCAGCGACTTTCTGGCCTAAGTAATCTTTCTTTGCAGTCGGCTCGCATTGTTTTAGATTTAGATCGTCCAGCCCCTTGGCAAGTTTCCCCAGGCTTACCCATAAACAGGGTTGAACCTGATACACCAAACACCCTAGCCAACAGAGAGTGGATAGTGGCTGTAGAAGGTATCCCCCATCCAGATTTAATCCAACGCTACCCACAGCCAACTGCTGATAGCTTCGCTGGCAAGAGGGCTACACCAGTGATTAGAAAATTGGAAGTAATCAATAATCGCACAATTATCAGTCTGAGTGTACCTTTTGGTATGTCTCCTCAAATCATTACTTTATCCAATCCTCATCGCTTGGTGATTGATCTTCGTGTTGATGCTCTGGTACAACGAGATATCACCTGGGCACCAGGATTACGTTGGCGACAGCAATTAATCAATTTAGGTACAGACCGCTTTCCTGTGGTTTGGTTAGATATTAATCCCCGCCAAGTGGGGCTAACCCTAAAACCCATTGGTACAGACCCCAACAGCCAAACGGGTATTACACCGCTAATTCAAATGGCACAGCAATATTCGGCTGTAGCAGCCATCAACGCTGGTTATTTTAACCGCAATAATAAGTTGCCCTTGGGGGCAATTCGTCGGGATGGTCAGTGGTTATCAGGGCCGATTCTCAACCGAGGAGCAATCGCTTGGAATGATTCTGGCGAATTTTACCTCGGTCGTCTCAGGTTGCAAGAAACTTTAATTGCTGCCAATAATCAGAGGTTACCCATTCCATTTCTCAACAGTGGCTACGTTCAGAATGGCATTGCTCGTTACACTCCCACTTGGGGAATTAGCTACACCCCTTTAACAGATAACGAAGTTGTTGTCATAGTCCAACAAGACCGAATTATCAATCAGTTAGCAGGTGGCAAAGCTGGTGGAACACCCATTCCTATTCCCCGGGATGGGTATCTCTTAACTTTACGTGCCAGTGCTACCACTGCTGCATCACAATTGCCTATTGGTACAGCAGTAAGCATTGTTAGTACCACTCATTCGGCTGAGTTCAACCGTTATCCCCACATCATAGGAGCCGGGCCGCTGTTGGTACAAAACAATCAAATTGTTCTTGATGCTGAAAGCGAAAAATTCAGTCCGGCTTTTATTAAACAAAGAGCTATTCGCAGTGGCATTTGCACAACAGCAGTCGGCTCTTTAATCATTGCCAGTATACACAATCGTGTGGGTGGTCTAGGCCCCACTTTGGCAGAACACGCCAAATTAATGAAAAATATTGGTTGTATCAATGCCCTCAATTTAGACGGTGGTAGTTCAACTAGCCTTTATTTGGGGGGGCAACTAATCGACCGTTCCCCGAATACTGCTGCTCGTGTTCACAACGGCATTGGAGTGTTCTTGCAACAACAGTAATTACACGGCTGGGAAGAGAGAGGGTGTTTTTCCTTTTTTTAATTAATCAGTAATGGTCAACCCTTTTTTAAAGTTAAGAATAAGTTGCTATTTGTTGAATGAAGACTTAGTATGGAAAAAGCAATTTTGCCAGTAATCCTTTACACCTTCAAGTTAAATTTTGTTATGATTACCGGGGAGCAAATAAATTAATGAGTTTTACCGTCGCAAAAATACGGCAAGATTTTCCATTAATGCTTAAGAGTAATGAAAGTTTGTTATGTCGATCAATGAGGTAAACATGGCTCAATTTCAAGAAACCACACAAACTAACACCCTGCCTCTACCCGTTGCGACCGCTAATAAAAGCATTACTGCAACTGAACTTCGTCCTTGGGGTTCTTTTACAGTTTTGGAAGAAGGGCGCGGATATAAGATTAAACGAATCGAAGTTAAGCCTGGACACCGCCTCAGTCTGCAAATGCACCATCACCGCAGTGAACACTGGATTGTTGTTTCTGGTACGGCTAGGGTAGTTTGTGGCGACCAAGAAATACTATTGAGTAATAATGAGTCAACCTATGTTCCACAATGTACGTCTCATCGTCTAGAGAATCCTGGTGTGATTCCCCTAGTCCTAATTGAAGTACAAAATGGCGAATACTTAGGTGAAGACGATATTATTCGCTACCAAGATGACTATGCCCGTAATGAAGTTTAAATCTGCCAGAGGGGTGCTCAGGCTGTAGTAATGACACAGCCAATATACTGAACTACTTCTGTAAAGCGTCTGAATAACATTCTCCCCTGCTAACCCCTTGCGTTGTGTAGCGGGAGATGAAAAAAATAGCTTGTTGAACCCAGACAACTTAACTTTTAATAGTTGGAGGCACTTTTTGGCTTTATGCCAGTGTTTAGGATTATTAACCGTATTACTTTCACTGTCTGTATAGAAATGGCTAAGTCCCACGGCAACAACAATGGTCTCACCATGGTGTAATCTTGCCGTAGCTATTCCTAAATGTTCAACTACCCCTGTCCTTGTCCACGGGAGATTTCATTTGTTTAAGGGTTATCTCGCTTTCAGTCCACAATCCATCTCACCACCGGCTGTTGTGGTATGGCGCTACCATTCTCTTTTTTTTTAGGTAAATTATCAATAAACAAATAGGATAGAAAGTACTTAATCCAGCAGAAACTGCTATCTAGTCAAAATAAATAAAAAAAGGTTTTTGGTTCAGCGTGGTTTTTGTAGTTCGCCCTTCTGTAACATTTAAGATGGGGTTTTTATATTGCCACAACTAAATTCTATGATTCACCTGAGTCAAGCAGCCATCACTGAAATTGAGCGCCTAAGGTCGAAACATCAACCCAATAGTTTGCTAAGACTAACGGTTAGGTCAGGCGGTTGTTCTGGTTTGTTTTACGATATGTCTTTTGATGAAACTGTAAAAGTTGAGGATCACGTCTTTGACTTGAGCAGCATCAGATTTATCATAGACAATGAAAGCTTTACTTATGTAAATGGGCTGGCATTGGATTATTCAGAAGATTTAATGGGTGGAGGTTTTCGTTTCCACAACCCTCAAGCTATCACTACCTGTGGATGTGGTAATTCTTTCTCAGTTGCTACCCCCACTTTTGTTTAACTAAAAAAATTATAAGTTTGACATAAAAGCCCTAAAAAAGATATAATCAGGATTTGTTAAAAGTTAGACTACTAAGCAGCTTTACGCGCTGTAACCCATGCCAACAATACAGCAACTGATACGTAATGAACGCGAAAAAGCGCGTCAAAAAACAAAATCTCCTGCTCTAAGACAATGCCCACAACGTCGGGGTGTTTGCACTAGGGTATACACAACCACGCCTAAAAAGCCTAACTCAGCTCTACGCAAAGTAGCAAGGGTAAGATTAACCTCTGGATTTGAAGTGACAGCTTACATTCCGGGTATAGGTCACAACTTGCAAGAACATTCAGTGGTAATGATTCGTGGGGGTCGTGTCAAGGATTTACCAGGTGTCAGATACCACATTATCCGTGGCACCTTAGACACAGCTGGAGTTAAAGACCGCAAGCAAGGGCGTTCCAAATACGGAACCAAGCGTCCGAAAGAAGCGAAAAAATAGAAACTAGGCAATTAATCCCATAGGACGACGATTCAGCGTCTTCGGTCAGCAGCACCCAAGAACAAACTGTCTGCCCTTGCCGATTTCAAAAACATCGCTAAATCCTGTATGAAGCAGGTAAGAGTAGGTAACTTTCAGCGGCATTCAGCCTGTCCTAGGTAATTGCAGCGGTTGCATCTAAATGTTTACGTTTATGATGTTGTCGCCTTCTCAAGTTGTAGTAAGGAAACTAATAGACCAGTCCATCGGCAACTGTAGAGAAAAAACAAAGTTTGAAAGGCGGCCTTACCCGCCCGTATATCCAGTGTCTGATAGCATATAATTTCGTTGCCAAATCCGAATTAAAGGTGAAGTATGTCTCGTCGTGGTGTTATTCAAAGGCGTCCAGTTCCGCCTGATTCCGTATATAACAGTCGCCTGGTAAGCATGATAATCCGGCGGGTGATGCGTCATGGAAAGAAATCACTGGCTGCCAGGCTGGTTTATGATGCAATGAAAACTATTGAAGAACGCACTGGTGGTGCCCCTTTGGAAACCTTTGAAAGAGCAGTGCGAAACGCCACACCCTTGGTAGAGGTAAAAGCTCGGCGAGTTGGCGGAGCAACTTATCAAGTACCAATGGAGGTGCGCTCAGATCGCGGTACAACCCTAGCCTTGCGCTGGCTGGTAAAATTTGCCCGGTCTAGGCCTGGTCGGACAATGGCAAGTAAATTAGCCAATGAGTTAATGGATGCCGCCAATGAAACCGGGAATGCAATTCGTAAGCGGGAAGAAACACACCGCATGGCAGAAGCTAACAAAGCTTTTGCACACTATCGTTACTAAGAAAAGCGGCGGTATATCCTGGATATCAACCGGTATATCCCGTACTCACAAAAATAAATACGGTTTTCCGTAGAAGTATAGAATCTTAACAAAGAGTAATATACAAGATATCATGAAGCAAAAACTATAATAGGAGGCTACTGTGGCACGTACCATCCCGCTAGAGAGAGTACGCAATATCGGTATTGCGGCGCATATAGATGCGGGCAAGACAACGACAACCGAGAGAATATTGTTTTACTCCGGCATAATTCATAAAATTGGCGAAGTTCATGAAGGAACCGCCGTCACTGACTGGATGGCTCAGGAACGTGAACGGGGAATTACCATCACTGCGGCTGCAATCAGCACCAGTTGGAAAGATCATCAAATTAACATTATCGATACTCCAGGACACGTTGACTTCACAATTGAAGTAGAACGTTCCATGCGCGTGTTGGATGGTGTAATCGCAGTATTTTGTTCTGTAGGCGGCGTGCAACCGCAGTCAGAAACAGTATGGCGACAAGCAGACCGTTACAAAGTACCCCGCATAGCCTTCGTGAACAAGATGGATCGCACAGGGGCGAACTTCTATAAAGTTCATGAACAAATGCGCGATCGCCTGCGGGCTAATGCCATTGCCATTCAACTGCCAATTGGTAGTGAAAATGAATTTCAAGGAATCGTTGATCTGGTACGCATGCGTGCCTACATTTACACCAACGATCAGGGAACAGATATCCAAGAAACAGAAATCCCCGCAGAACTACAAGAACAGGCAAAGAGTTACCATACCAAACTTGTAGAAGCTGTAGCAGAAACCGATGACCATCTGATGAATAAGTACTTCGAGGGAGAACCACTAACAGAAGATGAAATTGGTAATGCCCTACGTAAAGGTACTATTGCAGGAACGATAGTGCCGGTACTCTGCGGTTCGGCATTTAAGAACAAAGGCGTGCAGTTGATGCTGGATGCGGTAGTAGATTATCTACCAGCACCAATTGAAGTACCAGCAATTCAAGGTACATTACCAACGGGTGAAAGTGTTGAGCGCAAAGCTGATGACCAAGAACCCCTATCAGCTCTGGCGTTCAAGATTATGGCTGATCCCTACGGTCGTCTCACCTTTGTTCGTGTTTATTCTGGGGTTCTGAAAAAAGGTAGTTATGTTCTTAACGCTACCAAGAATAAAAAAGAGCGCATTTCTCGTCTGGTGGTTTTGAAAGCAGATGAACGACTAGATGTGGAAGAATTGCGGGCTGGTGATTTGGGAGCAGCATTAGGACTAAAGGAAACCTTGACAGGTGATACCATTACGGATGAAGCATCACCAGTAATTCTGGAATCTTTATTCGTTCCTGAGCCTGTAATCTCGGTGGCGGTTGAACCCAAAACCAAGAATGACATGGACAAGCTCTCCAAAGCTCTGCAATCTCTTTCAGAAGAAGATCCTACCTTCCGCGTCAGTGTAGATCCGGAAACCAACCAAACCGTAATCGCGGGAATGGGAGAACTACACCTGGAAATTCTCGTAGACCGCATGTTACGGGAATTCAAGGTAGAAGCGAATGTCGGTGCGCCCCAAGTAGCTTACCGCGAAACGATTCGCAAAGCAGTCACCAAGGTTGAAGGTAAATTCATTCGTCAAAGTGGTGGTAAAGGTCAATATGGTCACGTTGTGATCGATTTGGAACCAGGGGAACCCGGTAGCGGCTTTGAATTTGTTTCTAAAATTGTGGGTGGTGGTGTACCAAAAGAATACGTCGGCCCCGCAGAACAAGGAATGAAAGAAAGCTGCGAATCCGGTGTTTTAGCAGGATATCCACTAATTGATGTCAAAGCAACCCTGGTGGATGGGTCATACCACGATGTAGACTCTTCAGAAATGGCTTTCAAAATTGCTGGGTCAATGGCAATGAAAGAGGCAGTGCTGAAAGCTTCACCCGTACTCTTAGAACCTATGATGAAAGTTGAGGTTGAAGTACCCGAAAACTTCCTTGGGGATGTAATGGGCGACCTCAATTCCCGTCGTGGGCAAATTGAGGGTATGGGATCTGAGGATGGTTTGGCCAAAGTAACTGCTAAAGTTCCATTGGCAGAAATGTTTGGCTACGCTACTGATATCCGCTCTAAGACCCAAGGTCGAGGTATCTTCTCAATGGAGTTTAGCCACTACGAAGAAATACCTCGGAACGTGGCTGAAGCAATCATAGCTAAAAGCAAAGGGAACGCTTAATTAAAAAAGGAAACGAGCATTCATGGCACGCGCAAAGTTTGAAAGGACGAAACCACACGTTAATATCGGGACAATCGGCCACGTTGACCACGGTAAAACCACGTTAACAGCAGCCATCACCATGACTCTAGCAGCGCTAGGTCAAGCTACAGCTAAAGGCTACGATCAAATTGATAACGCACCTGAAGAAAAAGCACGGGGCATCACCATCAATACGGCTCACGTTGAGTACGAAACCGACAAACGGCACTATGCTCACGTAGACTGTCCCGGTCACGCTGACTATGTGAAAAACATGATCACTGGTGCGGCACAAATGGACGGAGCTATTCTGGTAGTGGCAGCCACAGATGGACCTATGCCCCAAACCCGTGAGCATATCCTGTTGGCACGTCAGGTAGGTGTTCCTAGACTGGTAGTCTTCCTGAATAAAGAAGATATGATGGAGGACGAAGAACTTTTGGAACTCGTAGAATTAGAACTCCGGGAATTGTTGACCGAATACGGTTTTGAGGGCGACGATATTCCCATTGTCAGAGGTTCTGGCTTACAAGCTCTAGAAACAATGACCAGCAATTCCAAAACCAAACGCGGAGAAAATCCTTGGGTAGATAAAATCTACATGCTGATGGACGCTGTAGATTCCTATATTCCCGACCCAGAGCGCGATATTGATAAGCCCTTCCTGATGGCTGTAGAAGACGTGTTCTCCATCACAGGTCGTGGTACTGTGGCCACTGGACGGATTGAACGTGGTAAGGTCAAAGTAGGTGATGTTGTTGAACTAGTAGGAATTAGGGAGACTCGCAACACCACCGTTACCGGGATTGAGATGTTTAAAAAGAGTCTCGAAGAAGGTATGGCTGGAGATAACGCTGGTGTACTTCTACGGGGTATCCAAAAGGCTGACATTGAACGCGGGATGGTTATAGCCAAACCAGGTTCCATTACTCCCCACACTCAATTTGAAGGTGAAGTGTACGTCCTGACAGAAAAAGAAGGCGGTCGCAAAACACCATTCTTCTCTGGATACCGTCCTCAGTTTTACGTACGCACAACTGATGTAACCGGTACAATCACTTCCTTTACTTCCGATGATGGTAGCGCAGCAGAAATGGTTATGCCAGGCGATCGCATCAAAATGACAGTAGAACTGATCAACGCCATCGCCATTGAGCAAGGAATGCGCTTCGCGATTCGTGAAGGTGGCCGCACCATTGGTGCTGGTGTTGTCTCCAAAATTCTGAAGTAATACCTTTTTGTCCCATAACCAAGGAGCAAAGATGGTAGAATTCCTCTTTGCTCCTTTCTTTTCCTTCTATAAAAGAAAGTGGGAACTAAAAAAATAGGAAGTCAACTAAAACTAAGTTTGAACTACTCCCCACTCCCCACTCGCTACTCCCCTAATTAATTAATCAGAACCTGGAAAATTAAACATGGCAACTCTACAGCAGCAGAAAATTAGAATTCGTTTACAGGCTTTTGACCGTCGCTTATTAGACACATCTTGCGAGAAGATTGTAGACACCGCCAACAGAACTAACGCCACAGCCATAGGGCCAATTCCTTTGCCGACAAAACGCAAAATCTACTGTGTGCTGCGATCGCCTCACGTAGATAAAGATGCCCGAGAACACTTTGAAACCCGTACCCATCGTCGGATTATTGACATTTATCAGCCTTCTTCTAAAACTATTGATGCTCTGATGAAACTAGATTTGCCCTCTGGTGTGGATATTGAAGTAAAACTATAATTTAGTCATTGGTTATTAGTCATTAGTCTTGAGTCCATCAAACTAGTGTAAAAACAGGATTAATCCCTTCTCTGTTGATGAGTCACCCATTCGCATTACTTGCCATAAAACTAGCAACACTGATGTTTTCATGGATGGCACATGCGTTAAATTCATCCCTGTGAATATTTACCCAGCCCTGGATAAATTTATCTCAGGGCTTTTTATTGGTTGGGAAAGAAATGATAGAATGTAAACAAAGTGCGGGAAAAACAGAGAACAGTAAATTTTAAAATAAAAATTTTAAAATAAATTTAAAAATAAATTTATACCAAGGTAACAATGACATCCTCTTCTCAAATTGCAGTTCGCGAACTACCTCTGTTCCCGCTACCTGAAGTAGTTCTGTTTCCAACTAGACCATTACCTTTGCACATCTTTGAATTTCGCTACCGCATCATGATGAACACGATTTTGGAGGGCGATCGCAGGTTCGGGGTGTTAATGGTCGATCCAGTTGAAGGTAAAATTGCCAACGTCGGTTGCTGTGCAGAAATCATTCATTACCAACGGATGCCAGATGACCGCATGAAAATGCTGACCTTAGGACAGCAAAGGTTTCGTGTCCTAGAGTATGTGCGTGAAAAGCCTTACCGTGTCGGCTTGGTTGAGTGGCTAGAAGACCAGCCACCAACTAAAGATTTGCGCCCTTTGGCTAATGAGGTAGAACAACTACTGCGAGATGTAGTGCGTCTCTCAGCAAAGTTAACTGAACAAAATATGGAATTACCAGAAGAGTTACCCGACTTGCCCACAGAACTTTCTTATTGGGTGGCAAGTAACCTCTATGGCGTTGCCTCGGAGCAGCAGGCGTTGCTAGAAACACAAGATACTGTGCTTCGCCTCGAAAGAGAAGCGGAAATTTTGACTTCTACTCGCAATCATTTAGCAGCTCGTGCTGTGCTCAAAGACACTTTTAAGAATTCCTAATTCCTAATGCTTCTTTCAGAGGATCTTTGCTAACGTAATTCGTAATTTTTAATTACGAGTTACGGTTCAACGCTCATGGATAGAATATTGTAGCTCCCAAAAATTTTTAATATTTCTATATGCTGAGTTAGTTGTGCTAAAGCATTTCGCATTTGTGGTTCCTGAACATCAGCTTCTAGGTCAACAAAAAACAAGTATTCTCCCAGCGATCGCTTGGTTGGTCGCGATTCTATTCGGCTGAGATTAATTCCTTGTTGAGCAAATATTTGTAGCGGTTTGAGCAATGCGCCGGGTAAATTTGCAGGTACGCTGAAGGCTATGGAACTGTGGGTGGCACTTGCGGAAGTATTGATTAAATCGTCTTGACTTTGACTGACCACCCAAAAACGAGTGCAGTTTTCTGGATAGTCGTTAATTTTACTGGCTAATATGGGCAGGTTATAAAGTTGAGCCGCTCGACAGGATGCAATGGCAGCCGCTGTTAAATCCTGATCTAGTCCCTGTAGTACTTCTGTGGTAGAGTTGCTGGGTATTAACCGTACAGCGGGGAGAAATTGCCCCAACCATCCTTGACATTGGGCCAAAGCTTGGGGGTGAGAATAAACGGTTTGAATGCTATGTAAACTGTCGGCACAGGAGATTAAAGCATGGGCAATAGGCATTACCAAAGCCACCTGAATTTGCAAACTATCCAACTGCCACAAAGCATCCATTGTCATGGTCACACTTCCTTCAATTGAATTTTCCACTGGCACAACAGCTAACCGAGTTTGTCCTTTAGCAACAGCTTGGAGTGATTGAGCAATGCTGGGATAGGGACATAACAGAACTTGGTTTTCTGTATTTTGAGCAAGCCAGTTGGCATAAAAGACGGTTGCTTGTTCTGCGTAAGTCCCAGGAGGCCCTAAATGGGCAATAGATATAGACATAGACAAGAGCGTTTCGTCCTTTGTTACAAAGTGCTGAATAGAGAATGGGGATCCGTTACCAATCACCAATTACTAAGAACTTATTTGAGCAGGACGGTGATATACTTTATAGCCATATTCACCAGCAAATTTACCGTATTTTTAATCGACGACCCAGTGCTGAGATTTTAGATCAATAGCAGAACATGGCAAAAATTGATAAAACTCCTAAACAAGGACTCCCGCCATCGCGCCGCTACAATAGGGGCTACTTCTTTAGAAGATGAAAAAATTTTCATCCAGAGATGAGCTAGTATAAAATATATGGGATAATGAACACTTTAATCCAACAAACACGTAATTACGGTGTTAACTCCAACTAATGGTGCAGTTTAGGGTGATTCTAACAAAATATGCGAACTAATCAGTTCATTGAGTAGCACCGAACAAAAACGGCAATAAAAAGTAGTTATGGTTAAAAAAAATGTTAAGTCTCAACTAGCAAATATCAACCATCTTTAAATCATGGCTACCGAGTTTACTGCTTCCCAAACCGTAAAAATAAACATTCCACCACAACCCATTCCTATTCAACACTATTTGCGCCAGCCCCAACGTCTGGTTCATGCTTTAACAGATAGCAGCCGGATACATCAACTTTCAGAAGAAGTATTTCGTTTGAAAATGCGACCTCTAGTTTTTATGTCGCTGAACATTCAACCCACGGTAGACTTGAGAGTTTGGGCAGAATCAAATAGCACAATTAAATTGCAATCACTCGGTTGTGAAATCCTCGGTTTTGAGTACATTAACCAGCGCTTTGCCTTAAATTTACAAGGAAATTTGTCTTTGCATGACAACTCTAATACTATTACTATTTTGCAAGGCAGAGCGGACTTAGAAGTACAGGTAGACATACCACCACCACTTTCTTTTACACCCAAGCCAATTTTAGAAGCCACAGGCAATGGTTTACTCAAGAGTATATTAATAACTATTAAACAACGCTTACTACATCAACTTTTAGCCGATTATCGCTCCTGGGTAACATTACAAATATCAGAAAATCCGCTCTTATATAAAAGTGCGGAATTACCTTTTCTGAATTTTGATAGTTAATGACTGGAGACTTCAACTCTTAAACTGACAACGGCGAAAAGATTGGCGATGCAGTGGTGATACCCCGTGTTCTTGCAAAGCCACCAAATGCTTCGGTGATCCATAGCCCTTATTATGCTCAAGATCATATAGGGGATACCTTAAAGCCAAACGTGACATCAGGTCATCGCGCCACACCTTAGCCACAATACTAGCAGCTGCAATATTAAGCGATCGCTCATCCCCCTTGACAATTGTTTGTTGCTCTACAGGCAAATCCCTTATGAGCTGATTACCATCAACCAAGCACAGCTGAGGCTGTACTTTTAATTTCAGTACAGCCCGCTTCATAGCTAACAAACTCCCCTGCAAAACATTTATTTGATCAACTTCAGAACTTGAAGCAAAACCAATCTTCCAGTCTATAGCCAAGCGACAAATTTCCCTTGCCAGTACAGTTCTTCGAGAACTAGACAGCTTTTTACTGTCCCTAATATTAGCTGCAATGAGTTTAGGCAAAGCACAACAAGGCAAAATCACCGCCGCCGCAACCACAGGACCAAAAAGAGCACCACGCCCAACCTCATCTATGCCCGCAATTAACCCTGGAAAACCCGATAAACTTGAGGACAACTCTAGCCAAAAAAGTTCCTCAGATTTTACTGGAGAACAAAAATCTGCCGCCGTTAGCTCAGTCTTAACCAAATTAATTATCCTCTGCTGTGGACGAATCTAATTCTAAAGCAGAAGAACGACGGCGGCGACGACGATTACCAAAAGAAGATGTGTTCACAGGATTTTCCTCAGAGACAAGAGAACTTCCATGAAAAGTCTCAGAAGCAGATATAGTAGTATTTTTGAGAATAGGCTTCTGTTCTATTTCCACAGTAGAACTGTTCACCTCCGCGCTGATAACAGAGTCTGATAGCTGGCGTGGAGTAGCCATAATTGATTCAGTTTGTTGAATATCACATTGCCCAGGACTGATCACGTTGATAATTACAGACTTAGGACTTTTAACATCCTCATCTAACTTCACCAAAGGAGAAACACCCATCAAAGCAAAAACATCTTGCTCCTCTAGGGTCATTTCTACCGTTTTGATTTCCGGTGGTTCTACCACTGGCTTCGTCGGCTCTACTTTCGGGACTTTACTGCGCTCTGCTCTTTCATGCCAACCTGATTTGGCTTGGGTGGGAGACGGGACTTCCAGCCTGGGTCTTGCTAGTTCCTGGAGGGAATAACCATCCACCTCACCATCACTATCCCCATCTAAATCTGTCTCGTTATCAAAACCTAGAGCCAGAGGAGTAACCGGAGATTGATCTTTGCCATTTGTGCCATTGATACCAGTGCGATCACGACGATTGCGGATCCGACGCCTATTGTTTTCCCCTGGTTCTTGATAACTAGGATGATTAATTAAATCCAAAGAGCTAGTTTCTGAATCAGTCTCAAAAATCTCCCCAAAAGAATCATAATTTTCCCGTGGTTCCGTCATCCGCCCCGTTGGCATACGTGGTTCTTTCTGAGGCAAAGATACAAAACGCTCTGGTAAATCCGCTGTCGTTGGTAGAGTTACTCTATCTCCAGGCATACGCACAATGTGCCCCAAACCACCGCAAGTAGGGCAAGTATGACCAAACAACTCGTAAATATTTTGACCTTGCCGCTTACGGGTAAGTTCTACAAGACCTAACTCAGTTAGTTGGGCAATCTGAGGACGAGCTTTGTCAGCCTTGAGAGCTTTGTTAAAGTGTTCTAGAACTTGTAACTGGTCACGTCGAGATTCCATATCAATGAAATCCACCACAATAACACCGGCAATATTTCGCAGACGTAACTGACGAGCAATTTCTGTTGCAGCTTCGCAGTTTGTCCACAAAACCGTTTCTCTAGCCGTTGCCGACCGAGTGAAAGAACCAGAATTAACATCAACTACAGTTAAAGCTTCTGTGGGCTCAATAATAATATAGCCCCCCGAAGGTAAATCTACTCTCGGTTTGAGAGCTTCTTTAATAGCTGCACTGATGCGGAAGTACTCTAATATTGGTGAGCGATCACGGTGATGATCGAATAATACGCCCTGTGGGGTTTGACCTCCACTCCAGTTTTGCAAATACTGTTTTACTCGTTTTAAACCTGTACTGGAATCAACGACGATACGATTCACATCAGCACCGTACATATCCCGCAGTACCCGCTGGATAAAATCATCGTCTCGATTGAGTAGGGCTGGCGCACGAGTGGAATGTGCTTCTTGCTGAATGGCTTCCCATTGTTTTTGCAAGAGTTCTAAATCTTCAATAATTGCTTCTTCTGGTTTACCTTCTGCTTCCGTACGCACCAGCAAACCCATTCCTGCTGGTTTGATCAAAATCGCTAGCGCCCGCAAGCGGTTGCGCTCACTTTCACTTTTAATCCGTCGGGATAAATTTACGCCGCGACCATAAGGCATCAGAACTACATAGCGTCCAGGTGTAGTGATGTTACCTGTCAGCCTTGGCCCTTTAGTCCCCGTTGGTTCTTTCATTACTTGCACCAACACTTTTTGCTGTGGTGCTAATAGTTCCGTAATTGCCGCAGCCGTACGCTTGAGCTTCAATGGCCCCAAGTCTGTTACATGAATAAAGCCGTTGCGCTCCGGGTCGCCGATGTTGACAAAAGCCGCATCTATCCCAGGCAATACATTTTCTACTACACCTAAGTAGATATCACCGATTTGGTGATGACCAGTAGCTACAACGAGTTCTTGTATTTGATCTTCAGAAAAAACAGCAGCTATTTGATGCTGTTCTGCTATGATAATTTGCTTTGGCATTCAATTTCCTCAAAAATTGGCAGCACCAACGAAGAAGTATTAGAGGTTTGTTATGCCTTTTGCCCCTACCAACCTCAAAAGGTGCTGCTGATCATAAAAATGGTGACTTCTTTGCTCAAATTTAAAGAAGCTCTGACTAAAAAATTGCGTTTACACGTGTAATTATTCCAAAATGGCTGCATATTGTTGAACCAAACAAATCAACCGTCTGTAGTTGATTCTTGATACCATACCACTACCGCCTAGGGATTAGGCATATGGCTACGCTACGCAAGCTATCAGCAGTTGTTTAAAAAGCAAAGAGGAAGAGCTGCTGACGGACAGCACTGTTTTTAAGTTACTAGTTCACTAGGTAAGTTATTGAGAGTGTGGGTTCTTTAATCTGCCTCACCGTTTGGTTGGGCGCTTATCTGGAAGCCAAGTCTTGGATACAATCCTAGAAATCACAATCTCACATCTTCGCTTCCGCCCCCTGATTACTGAGGGAGTGAACTAGCTTACAAAGTGCGGCGCCAGAAAATTATCTTACTCTGATTCTAACGCAACCGAGGGAATTAATTCCCATTATGTCCTGTGTGAGGGCAACTACTAGCAAGTCACCCTATGGCTCTAAGGGCATCTGTGCCCGCAGATTTTTACGCCGCGAGCTACTATTAGGAATTATACCCCTAAAACCAGCTGATTGCGGTGGATTTGCAGCAGTTGAAATTTTTCCCCTGCAACTATTTCCAGCATAGACAGAATTTGTTCTGGACGCAAGACCACACCATCATGACGACAACTACCTAGATAACGGAGAACAGCCGTGTAATCGGCAATACTTGTGTTCGCTGTAACTAATTCCATATCGAACAAGCGCGATCGCAGATTTACTAAGGACTGATTGCCCGACTTAGTTTTTTTCTCCCACCAAAGCTCGTCTTTGGCTTTGATACAATCTATCCAGTGTCGCCATTGTGCATCTGTTACCGATTTCAGTGCTGCTACTGTAATTAAATATTCCGCTGCTTCCATAACTTGGTTAGCTGCGGCTGCTTTTAGGTCTATAGTAGCAACTTTATATATGGGTATGTCTGTGGGCAGTTCCTCAACTAGTTTTTGCCGGAAAGTTTCTACATCCACTGGTTCGGTCAACTCAAAATCAACAATTTCCCCACTGCTGGTAGCTCCCAGAGCTAAAGCACTAGCAATGGCAATGCGGGGACCAGGATGAAATCCACCTGTAAAAGCAATTGGCAACCCGGCTCTGCGGATCACTCGATCAAACAGACGCATCAAATCAAGGTGACTGACTAAAGCCATTGACCCTTGCTTACCAAACCAAACCCGCAGTCTTTGAGTTTTGGTTGTCTTCGGGACAAAATTGCCAGCAAAGTTTGGGACTGGTGGCGGCGAAATCACAATGTTATGTCCGAAATCTGTGCCACAGACTCCGCAGTGTGAGCAACCCGCAAATGAGCAATCGGGAACTATTGCTGCTTGTAAAGCACGTTTTAAGTCTTCCTGGAGCCATTTTTTATCGATGCCTGTATCTATATGATCCCAAGGTAGGGGTAAATCGAGGGAGTCAGGAGCAGGAAGTAGAGAGGTGCAGCAAGATGACACTTCCTCCTTTTCCTGTTCTATCTCCACCTCGGGCTTTTGGATATCAAACAGATTCCACTCGCCTTTTTCTACCTGACGATATTTCCAATTTAATCCAGATTCAGCGATTGCTGTTTCCCAAGCACCAAAAGCTGCATCTAAATTTTCATACCAGGAATCCATTCCTGCACCGAGTTCCCAGGCACGACGAATGACTTTTCCCAAAGAGCGATCGCCTCTGCCCACAAAGTCTTCCATTGCTGAAATACGCACATCAGTGAAGTTCACCTTCACCCCCCCCATGCGGCGGAATGCCTGCCTGAGCTGATTCTGTTTACGTTTAAACTCTGTATTTGAAACTGAATGCCACTGAAAAGGGGTATGGGGCTTAGGTGTAAAGTTAGAAATCGTCAAGTTAAAGTTCAGCGGTTTTCTACCTCTACCCCGACATTCTCGTTGTAGCCAGCCCACGGTTTCCGCGATGCCCTCCACATCAGCATCTGTTTCACCGGGCAAGCCAATCATGAAATATAACTTAATTTTGTCCCACCCTTGTTCCCAAGCGGTTTTTACACCTCTTAACAATTCTTCATTAGTTAAACCCTTATTTACAATATCCCGCATTCTTTGGGTTCCCGCTTCCGGAGCAAAGGTCAATCCTCCTTGCCGCGTCCCACCCAGTATATTAGCAATATTTTGATCAAACCTATCTACCCGTTGACTGGGAAGACTCAGGGAAATATTTTCATTTTTTAGGCGATTTTTGATTTCCATCCCTACTGCCGGCAGGGATAAATAATCAGAACAACTCAAAGACAGGAGGGAAAACTCGTTGTAACCTGTATCCCGCATTCCTTGCTCTATGGCCGTTACTACTTCGTCTGGTTCCACATCCCTAGCCGGACGAGTCAGCATTCCTGGTTGACAAAAGCGACAACCACGTGTGCATCCTCGGCGAATTTCCAGCGTCAGGCGGTCATGCACCGTTTCTATATAAGGAACCAATCCAATGGAATAAGCTGGAATGGGTGACGCTACCCGACGCAGTATCCGTTTAGGGACATTTGGGCCCTGGGGATGAACCGAACCATCCGCTGCCATGTCGTAAAACTGAGGAACGTATACACCTGGTATCTGTGCCAAGTCCAGTAGCAATTGTTCCCGGTTCAATTTGGCTTTTTTACCTTCTTCCAAGACTAAACCGATTTCTGGTAGTAATTCTTCTCCATCTCCGAGGGCGAAAAAGTCAAAAAAATCAGCGTATGGTTCAGGGTTTGATGTTGCTGTTTGTCCTCCGGCAAAAATTAACGGGTAGTTCCCCTTGGCTCTTTCTGTCCATGTGAGCGGAATTGCCGCCAAATCTAACATTTCTAGGATATTAGTTGCTCCCAGTTCGTAACTGAGACTAAAGCCTAAAACATCAAATTCTTTGAGCCATCGCTTCGACTCCACTGCAAACAGCGGTGTATTGGTTGTCCGCAGTTTTTCTGCCAGGTCAGGACCCGGTAGATAAGAGCGATCGCACAACTGCCGAGGCTGGAAATTCAGAATGTTATACAGAATGATGTGTCCTAAGTTGGATGATCCGACTTCATATATTTCTGGGTATGTTAACGCCCAGCGTATTGTTGCCGTATCCCAAGGTTTATGTACCGCCAAATGTTCGTTACCTAAGTAACGACCTGGCTTCAAAATATCCGGTGTGATTAATTTTTCAACTGCAACAGCCACTATGCTATCTTCTAGCTACCTTAATTACAGCCAATCAAATCTAATTTAGCATTGATTTCGGTTTTTAAGTACAATTTATGCTTGCAACTTACAACTCTTTTACACAAATTTACTTTTTGACTGTTCACACAGGGAAAAATCACAATTGTAATTTTTAGTTTTTTAGCCAACCACTCCACAAATATAAACTTTTTTTCGGAAATTAACCCAATTCTTCCGGGTCTTTACTGAATCTTTATAACTTTCCCGGCTCTGTTTGAAGATTGTCATAATTACAGGATAAAATGTGTTTATATATACTTTTTTTCTGATAAAGTTCCAAAACAATCTACATAGACGGTTATAGAGCAGAGATATTCAGTGTAAATTTGCTGAAAGAGTCCACTTACTCCGGAGCTTCAGCCAATTTAGCCAAATCTCAGGTTTAGATTCTCAAACTTTATTTTTGCGTGACTAGGTTTGAATACCCTGTTTAAGGACAATTTGCTATGTGAGTTATTAGTGATCCATATCACATAATATGGTAGATTAATATCATATTTTATACCAATGTATATCTTGGATAATTTTTATCAAATAAATTGGTTTATTAATTATGAGAACTAAGTACGTTATTCGTCAATTGGTACAAAAAGCGCTTGACATTAAAAAATTAACCCCCGAAATCGAAAATGAAATCAATTCGGAACTGACTCAAATGGGTCACATTTCTGATGTTGACTATGAAGCTTTAGAGCTGTTAATGGCAGAAATGGATGCTGGTCGAGTTAAGTTAGTACCTAGTTGGGGATATTAATCTTAACTTTGGCATTTACATTAATTTTGAACATTAAAAGCAAAATAAAGCCAAAAATATAAATTAACAGCAGTGCTCATGATAGTCACGATACAATTGCTGGAACTTTTCTGTGAACTTTAGTAGTTATCTCACCAGTGTGGCGTAAACTGTGCTAGTGAGCATCGATAATTTGCACTAGTAATTAACCGCCATGCAGCCTGCTAAACGTTTAGAAACAATTCCCCCCTATTTGTTTGCTGAAATTAACCGCAAACGGGAACAACTTGTGGCGCAGGGAGTAGATATCATCAATCTGGCACTGGGGGATCCAGATAAACAGACTCCTGCTCACATTCTTCAGGCAATGCATGAAGCAATTGATGATACTTCCACCCATAACTATCCACCTTATCAAGGAACAAAAGAATTTCGGGAAGGGGCGGTCAATTGGATGGAAAGCCGATTTGGGGTGAGAGGGTTAAATCCAGATAGAGAAGTTATTTCTACTCTTGGTTCAAAAGAAGCAATACACAACACCTTCTTAGCTTTCGTAGAAGCAGGAGACTATACCATCATCCCAGACCCTGGTTATCCGGTGTACCACACGGCGACAGTTTTCGCTGGTGGTAAACCTTATACTATGGCCTTGAAGGCAGAGAATAATTTTTTACCAGATTTAAATACGATTCCTGAAGAAATTGCTCGTCAGGCAAAATTACTGTGGATTAATTATCCTAACAACCCCACTGGAGCCTTAGCCAGTTTAGAGTTTTTTGAGGAGTTGGTGGGGTTTTGCAGACAATATGATATTTTACTCTGTCATGACCATGCTTACTCAGAAATGGCATATGACGGCTATAAACCGCCCAGTGTTCTACAAGTTGATAGAGCAAAAGATGTAGCCATTGAGTTTCACAGTTTGTCTAAGTCCTATAACATGACAGGCTGGCGCATTGGCTTTGTAGTTGGTAACGCCATTGGCATTCAAGCCTTGAAACAGGTAAAAAGCAACGTTGATTCTGGAGTATTTAAGGCAATTCAAAAAGCCGCCATCGCTGCATATTCCACTGGTGAAGTAGAACTTCAAGCTTTGATGTCAGTCTACCAAAAACGCCGTGACATTATTGTCCAAGGTTTGCAATCTCTGGGGTGGCCGATTGAGCCGCCCAAGGCTACACTTTATGTATGGGTACCTGTACCTAAAGGATATTCGTCAGCAGAATTTGTTTCTTTATTACTTGACAAATGCGCCATTATGGTGGTTCCTGGTAATGGTTATGGTGCAGTGGGGGAGGGCTTTTTCCGAATTGCCCTCACAATTCCCCATGAGCGGATGCATGAAGCCATTCAACGCATGAGAGATGCTGGCATTCGTTACCCTTGATTTGGGACTGGGTATTGAAGCCTAGCATTTTAGATTACACTACTAAAATCTAAAATTCACTACTCCTGATTTCTTGTTGATACGCTTGCCAAGTTTGGTTAATGAACTGATGAAATTGTAGTTTTGCCGCTGAGTCAGGTTCCGTTTTGCGTTCTTTTGCCAAAATTTCGCTCAATAGGGTAATTACTTCCGTATCTAAAGCTGGTCTAAATAAATTTACAGGCCAAAGCAAATCAGAAGCATCTCGTATATCAGTGACGAGGGGTGCTTCTGGGGTAAAGCTGACCAGCAGCAGGGGACGTACCCAGCACAACTGACGGGAAACTACTAATTGGATCACTTCTGCAAACAGATTTGTGTCACTGTGGTCTAAAGAAACAATTTGTCCTGGTTGAAAGTCTAGGCTCATGTTCACGCAGTTGCAGCAGTGGCAAGGAAGAATTTTTTTGCAGTTTCTTTTATTTTAAAAGTGAGAATACGCTATTCTGAAATGGAAATACTTTAAAATCAAATTATTACTCTCATAGCTATCAGGTATGGCGACTTTGCAATTAGCCCGTAAACCGAGATAAGACAAAAAACTTAATCAATAACGTACGGCAAAGCACACCGGAACGTCGGGAAAACAGAGAAACACCTTGTTAAGGCACTCTCAGCAAAGTAGCCGAAAACCTCAGGACACATCCCCTGTCAATTTTTTGTCAACCAGCTTGACACTTTTTACGCTAGTCGTCAGTGTTAACTTGGGTAACGCCGACAAGCTATTTAGTGGATAGAAATAGGGACACAAAACTTAAAGGGTTGGTTCTTTAACCAAGCATCTCCTCACTGGAGAGACCCTGGGGCCAATGCCTTGAAGTGGGAGAGTTTCAAAACATAAATCAATAACTTTTAAGTAAACCATCGCAAAAAGAGCAAAGAGCCGTGTCAGTCGAAACTATTGAGAAGCCTTCCACGTCCCGCAAGCTCGCGCCTAGGTATCGTGTTTTACTCCATAACGATGACTACAATTCTATGGAACATGTAGTGCAGTCCTTATTAACTACAGTACCGAGCCTTACCCAGCCTCAAGCTGTAAGTATTATGATGGAAGCCCACACCAACGGTTTAGCCTTAGTCATTACTTGCGCTCAAGAACATGCTGAGTTTTATTGCGAAACCCTAAAAAGTCACAATTTAACCAGCACAATTGAACCTGAAGAATAAATAAAAATTTTGGTAAAGGAAGACAAGGCAAATACAGCGCCTTTCATCTGAGTTAGGTACAAAAGGGCGGGAAAAATGCCCAACCCACAAAAGTCTTATCATTACCTGTACCTCATCTGTACCTCAGATTTTCCCAAGGTGCTGTATATAATCTATTGTCATCTTCCTCGCTTTTTTGATGAAAACTCACCTAATTCGTTTAGCCCAACGCCCTGTCCATATTCGGCTGGGTTATTTTGTTTTAACTTTACTGCTGCTATGGCTGCCATTTGCTGTACCGATTTACTTATTAGTCAGTGATTCTAACTTAGTTAGTATCTTGACAATGGTAATATTATATGCAGAATTTATTTTTCTTTTACAGCTATGGGGGAAAAATGTCTATCAGCAACCCCAGATATTAAAGCAGTATGGGTGGGAAATTACGCAGATAAACGCTGTGGATTTACTGCGTGGTTTAGCTGCTGGGGTAATCAACATTTTTATAGTATTTGGGCTACAAGGTTTGTTAGGCTGGCTGACGTGGCAGCAACCACAGACTTTTTTGCCAAGAATAATACTAGAAGGTTTAATAGCCTCCTTGGGTATTGGGTTTGCTGAAGAGCTGTTGTTTCGAGGTTGGTTACTTGATGAGTTGGAACGAGACCATAGCCTGGGTGTGGCACTTTGGATAGATGCTTTAGCCTTTGCTGCATTGCATTTTATTAAGCCTTTGGAGGCAATTATTCACACAATGCCACAGTTCCCAGCATTAGTACTGCTGGGACTAACGCTGGGATGGGCAAAACGCTGGCGTAGGGGACGCTTAAGTTTACCAATGGGTTTGCATGGTGGTTTAGTTTGGGGCTACTACATTATCAATGTAGGGGAATTAATTAAATATTCCGGTCAAGTTCCTGATTGGATAACTGGTGTAAATCAAAATCCTCTCCAAGGAGTGATGGGGGTGTTGTTCATGGGTATATTGGCTTTGTGGATGAGGAGGCGAACAACAGCTTAATATTGTTTTTAGCCTACTGCTGGAGATACCTACTCAATCTTGGCAATTAATGTCCCCATTAAACAGGCTTGATCTAAATTGACACCACTCAAATTTGCCCCTTCTAATTCTGCACAGAGTAAATTTGCCCCTGTGAAGTTTGCCCCAGCTAAATTAGACCCGCGTAAATCCGCTTCTTCTAAATTAGCTTCACTTAACAAAGTTCCCTGCAAATCAGCCCGACTCAGATCAGCACCTTTAAGATTAGCCCTGGTCAGGTTTGCACCCCGCAAGTCAGCACCCCGCAAGTCAACACCTTGTAAATTGACATTGATTAAATTGGCACCACTCAAAAAAGCCCCAGCCAAAGATACATTGCTGAGTCTAGCCCCCATCAAGTTAGCGCCGCGCAAGTTACTACCGCGTAAGTCAGCATTCGTCAAATCTGCTTGCATTAAGTTGGCTCCCATCAGGTTAGCCCGCAAGTCAGTTTTTTGCAGGTTTGCCCCCATGAGGTTTGCTCCCTGGAAATGCCCACCTTCGAGTTTAGAACCAATAAAATTAGTACCGACAAGGTTAGCACCTGCAAGATTGATTCGGTTTAAATCTAGTTCAGAGAATTCCTCGTCTTCTAGATTTACTCCTGGGAGCTGTTTTACTTTTCCTGATTTAATGGCTTCGATATTCATTGGGGGTAGTTCGTAATTCGTAATTAGGAAACTCAGAGTTTTTTTATACTTGGGGTTGTTTTGTATTACTTTGTTTGTAGCTATCCCATTGAGAGTCAAGTAGCCATAGGCCTGTGCTGACTTTGGGTGACATTAGGGGCAAGTCTAGCCCTTGCTGTAAACCCATAACTAATAAAGCTAGTGCATCTAAAAGTTTAGGGTCAAAGCGAGTTGACTGTTGTTGTCTACATTCGTCTAAAGCTTGAGCGAATATTTGTGCAGGAGTTCTTAGGGATGATTTAATGTGATTAATTCGATATTGAAAATCCGCAATTAAGCCCAAAATTCTCGATTCTAAGGGAATTTCATCTCCTGCTAAACCTGCTGGTTCTCCTGTACCGTTCCACCATTCAGTTTGGTGGGTGATAATTTGGGCCACTGCTCGTAGTCTGGGCATGGTTCGTAATACCTGCGCTCCTGGTACCAAGGGACAAGTTAAGGGACAGGAGGGAGCTTGTTCTTGGTAACGGTTGGATGTACCCACAGTCAGCACACTTTCTGCTTTTTGGAGTGGGTATATACGATGTAAATGAGCTGCTAGTCGCAAGCGCTTAATCTGCCATGCCGGTAGTTCTAAAAGTTGCCCCATAGTTTCACAAAGTACTACTACTTCTGCGGCGGCCATGGGATTGTGGATATCTGCCATATCCATTAATTGCGCCATCCGCAAAAATGCTTGCACTTCGTTAGAAACTAAATTGTGATCTAGTGCTTGTTGTACCGGGGCTGTGGGGATAGATAAATGATTCTGCCCTGTCTGGAGGTAATCCACCACAAGGGAAACAACCGCACTTAAATTTTCCGGTGTCGCTAAACTGGGTTGTATACCATTTTGATAACTGATAAGTTTTTGTGCTAGTTCTGGATTGTATGTTGCGATGTGAGCGATGGCTAACTTTGCTGTTTCTTGCACTAAATCCGGTTCAAATGTCCATAATCCATAGAATTTACGCTCCAGGTCTGAATCTGGGATGCCGCCAATACCATAATCAGCTTCTGATAATTCTTGACAAAGTACCATTGCTGTGTATTGTGGCGATAGAATCATTAAGTGCCACTCTTGGGCTACTGGGTCAGTAGCATTTAATGCCACTAAGTCTACGTTAGGCAGTTGGCTGGTGGGATGTTCAGCAAAACCAGTATCCGCTGCTGCCATGATCACAATTTCGCGGCTACACTTAGCGATATCTGCGTATCTTTCGGCTTCTTGCAGATACCATTTACCTTGCTGAAAGGCTGTGATGACTAGGGGTTGACTATCCTGACTTAAGATATAGTCTTCTAGAGCATGGCACAGAGAAACTAAAGTGTTTTTATAGTAGACTCCAAATCGAATTGGTCTAGTACTATTGCGGTGCGCTGCTTCGAGTTGTTGTAGTATTGAACCTGCTAACATAGGCCTTCATAATCAGTAAGTCATTCTTGATTTGTAGTTCCAATTTAATCTGGGTGGTTAGAGGGAACTACTATTACTTTTCAGTGGCTAGGGGGAGAAGTTGGTCATTTAAACTTTTTACTCAATTCCCCAGTCCCCAGCTAATTAATTTGGGATTTTTGATTGGCGATTTTTGATTGTAGTTTCAGTCAAAATCTCAAATCTCAAATCTCAAATTTCCCAGTTGCTGGATGCTATGATATCCCAGCTAACTGTTTTTCTTTCTTTTCTATGGGTGCAGAAAGTGCTTCTTCCAAGTCGGCACGACCCAGTTTCTGTTCCAAGATGTTCATAACTTCCCGTCCAAAATCATTGGGGTTTTGTCGCCAAGCTTGTAAGCACACTTCTCCAAAAAATGAACCAAGGGGTTCAGGATTCCAGAGCAGTTTTTTAGCAGTCCAGGGCATCAAGCTCATAGGGTTATACCCTGGTTTAAGGATACCTTCTTTAAAGGCATATTCTTCTAAATGGGTATGGGGTTGTAATCCAATAAAGAAAATGGCAGGTTCAACTTTATCAACGCCAAAAATCCGTTCTAGTTCCCGGTGGTAGGCGATGGTTTGGCGAATGGTTTCCTGACGTTCATCAATAACGTTAAAAGAGTAGTTGACAGAAACTATGTCGTTAAAACCAGCTGCTTTCAAGTCACGGCAGTTTTGCAAAACCGTGCGCAAGTTGTAACCCATCCGCATTTTTCGCACGAGTTCCTGAGAACCACTGGTAATACCAATTTCAAAGTAGTTCATCCCAGTTTTAGCCATCAAATCACACAATTCTGGTGTGAGGTTGTCAGCTCTGATGTATGCTGCCCAGTGGATATCTGTCATACCAGAATCGACGATTTTCTGTAGGAGTTCTACAGCATCCTCAATAAATTTACGTGCAGGGATGAATTGAGCATCAGTAAACCAAAAATTGCGAATGCCACGATTATATAATTGGCGAATCTCAGCAACTACTTCGTCAGCCGGGTTAATGCGTACTTGTTTACCTTCCACCACTGTGTAGACGCAATAACAACAGTTATGGGGACAACCGCGCTTTGTTTGTACACCTATATAAAAGTCTTGTTCTTGCAGGTAATAGTTAAATTCCGGCCAGATGCTTTCTATATAGTCGTAGTTACAGGCAGTTTTTTGTAGGGGGGTGGGTTGTTCATGAATCATTCGTTGCCGTGGTTGAGTTTCTCCCACTACATAGCAGCGTTCATCATCAAAATCTCTGCCGCTTAAAAGTTTTTCTAAGAGTGTTTCCCCTTCACCCACAGAAATAATCGTACCTTGGGGTAAACTTTTGCCTAATTGTTGGTAAAATACGCTGACTGCACCACCACCTACAATGGCACGGGCTTGAGGATGATATTTTTGAGCCCGTCGTAAACCACGTTTGATTAATCCCTGGTTGCGCCACAACTCCAGATAGTAAGCGATAAAAATTCGTAACCCGCCCAATGCCCCACGTAATTTAATTAAGGGATTCTGGGCGTAATAAAATTCAAAGGCGTTTTGTAGTGGGTTCCCTCCACGTCCACCCACTGGGGCATAGATTTGAATATCCCGCCAAGAAAATACCAGGAGTGTGGGTTTACATTCGTCTATACAAGCGTCTAGGGCAAGGGCGTAATCTATGGGTGGTACTGTTCCTAAATCAAAAATACGCTGTTGAATATTGGGGAATAGCTTGTGGACGTGATCTGAAAGATATACTACCCCAATGGGAAAGATGGGGTTGCACGGAAGGCGAACGTAGAGGATGCGATTTTCCATTTTGCACTTATTTATGAACACTCTAGAGAGATAAGCAGTTTAAAGCTGTTTGTTTGACTGTGCTGTGTTTTTCACAATTATGATTGGCATTGAAGCCAATGGCTGAATTAGATGAGCTTGTGTTAACAATTGTGGGAATAGTCGAATTTCCTCTGCATCAAACAAAATAAATAGATTTTATGAGGAAGATTGTTATATATCTTTACCATAACATTGACTTTGGCTATTACGCGATGAACCCTGCCCATCACTCGAAAGATAGATGAAACAAATTACCTTAATCCCCTATTCAAGGAGAAATTTCCTCATAACTGCCATACTGAATTCACCATTACATAATAAAAGTGATATTTAATACTTTTACTTATTAAGTAAATGAAAATCCTTCTAGCGTAGTATATTTTTTTGCTCTCTGGATAGTTTTTGATCAAATTTTCATAACTTGAACATATATTTAGATAGAAACAACGTAGAAAATTACAGTTGGTAGTCGGAGTTACAGCATATTGGGATCAGTCAATGTTAGTTTGTCCCGTGTAACGTAAAATTGTGGCGTAAAGCTCCTCCGCAGCTATGGCTCAAATATTAGATCCTCTACCACCTGAGCAATCAACGAATATTATTTGTTGCTACGTTAATACTACGAGCAAAATCCAAATAGCTCGCATCGCCAATGTTGCTAATTGGTATTTTGAAAGAGTTGTTTTTCCTGGGCAGCGCCTTGTCTTTGAAGCGCCACTACAAGCTCAAATGGAGATTCATACAGGTATGATGGCCAGTTCAATTTTGTCGGATACAATTCCGTGCGAACGCCTTGCTATTGATGAGCCTAGTACTAAAGAGTTTCATACAGACTCAATAGGCATCGACACTATCAGTACAAAACCAATGGTGCAGTCAATTAATACAAAAACTGAAAATACAACAAAACCGTTAACAATTGCTGGCTAAGGTTTCATTGATTTAAAAAAACAATTTATATTAATTCAGGGTTGCAAATTCAGCAACCCTTTTTTTGAATTTACTCAACTCTCTCCATTTTATGAATTTGCCTTCTTTTATTTGGTTGTGGAAAATAGCCGCTTGGTCTATGGGGTTGTCACTACTGGGGTATCTGCTCCTCTTGGTGACGGGTATTTGGATGTTTCGACACAGAACTTCCCAGCGTTTCCCTAGTTTTCCTTGGTTTATTGGCGGACGTGGAGAGGTGCGATCGCTACACTATACAATTGGCATCACTATGGTTAGCTTAGTGTTGCTACTGTTGGCCATTGGTATTGTTGGCACTTTAGGACACTTTGGTTCCCTAGGACACTCATCACACCTGATTGCTGGTTTAACAGTCGTAGTTTTGGTTTTGCTCTCTGGTTTCAGCGCCACACAAATTAACACCCGGCGTTCTTGGGCTAGACCTCTACATATTGGTGTTAATATCATTCTCTTTGCCGGTTTTGCTTGGGTATCGGTCACTGGTTGGATTGTAGTACAAAAGTATCTGCCCTAGGAAATGCCAAAAAATCGATGCTATATACTCATATAGGCATATGAGTATATAGGTAAATAAATTTACAACCGAACATGTCTGTCCTTCTCCAAAAAATTTTAGTTTTATCTGGAATTACTCATGTCTCAGGTGTATTTAAATTTGTAGTTAATTTTCCGATTAAGTCTCATGCCTAATCAAGTATCTAGTTCAACCTCATCATCTGATAAAAAAGTCAAAGAAACGACAAAAGATGACAAAAGACGCCCTTTAAACAACGGTAGACCTGATAAGACAGATCACTAAATTGAGAAAAATATCGATAAAGTGTGAGGAAAATCAGGTGTTGTGGCCCTAAGCCCCTATTGTAATACATAGTTTAGGGGTTTTCTCTCCTTTATTAAGAAAAAATTTCAACTATCTGAAAATTCCAACGGCTAGGTTGCTAAAAGGACTGTGGGCAGCTTGCAATTACAGGTATTGATAATGTATTGTCATATATGTTACTTTTAAAAAAATTACCTCGGTAGAAAAATAAAGCTACTGAAATTAAACAATTAATTGCAAAATGTTAATTGATACAACCACAAACCTAGATTTTTGTGATATCAATGTATACCACTGAATCAATCAAGTATGCTGCCAGAGCAGACATCGGCCAAACGAGCCGTATTCTGGTTGTAGAAGATGAAGAATTAATCCAAGAGATGCTAGCTGTAGCATTAGAAGAGGAGGGTTTTGCAGTAACAACTGCTCCGGATGGCCGCTCCGCCATGGAATATCTCAAAAGTTGCGAAGCCAACTCTGGAGAAGCTGGTTTTGACCTGATTATTCTTGATTTGATGCTTCCTCACATTAACGGGCTAGATATTTGCCGATTGCTGCGTCATCAAGGAAACCCAGTACCAATTTTGATTCTTAGTGCTAAGGGTAGTGAAACTGACCGCGTTTTGGGCTTAGAAGTAGGAGCTGATGATTACTTAACTAAACCCTTTAGCATGAGGGAACTAGTGGCTCGTTGTCGTGCTCTACTTCGTCGCCAACGTTTAAGTAGCTTGCCACAATTACAAGTTCTCAAGCATAAGAATGTCACTTTGAACCCTCAAGAGTGCCGTGTGCTAGTTCGTGGTCAAGAAGTGAATCTCTCGCCAAAAGAGTTTCGCTTACTCGAACTGTTTATGAGTTATGCTCGACGGGTCTGGTCTCGAGAGCAATTGCTAGATCAGGTTTGGGGCCCAGATTTTGTTGGTGACAGTAAAACTGTAGATGTTCACATTCGCTGGTTACGGGAAAAACTAGAGGAAGACCCCAGCCACCCAGAGTACATTGTGACTGTAAGAGGTTTTGGCTATCGGTTTGGATAATTTGTTGAAATAGTTGTTAGTTTTTAGTAATCACAAAGCAACTAGCAACTCTGAATCGAATGCTTTTATTGGGATTTTTTCTGGGTTTAGCGGTAGGTATTGGGTTTTGGATTTGGCAACAGGTTCAATTGAAACGTTACTTGGGGCGGGTTTTACAACCTTCAAGCTCTGGTTCCTCTCAGGTAATGCTACCGCTAATGCCTCGCCTGCAGCGCGAAATAGCAACAGTAAAACAGCAGCGACAAGATTTGCAGCAGTCACTACAAACTTACCAAGACCTGCTGGATTTTGCTCCATTGGGATATTTGCAGGTAGATGAAGAAAATCAATTGCTGTGGTGTAATCAGCAAGCGCGAGAAATATTGTATTTGCAAAGATGGCAACCAGGGCAAGTACGCTTATTGCTAGAGTTGGTGAGGTCCTATGAACTTGATCAGTTAATTGAGCACACTCGTGATTGGCAGCAACCACAGACAAATGAGTGGGTATTTCATCCGTCTTGTGATAGTGCGGTACAGATACCAACTGTAAAATCCTTGACTTTGCGAGCATCAAGTTTGCCTTTACCTCATGGCCAAGTCGGGGTGTTTCTGGAAAATCGCCAACCTTTACTGGACGTGAATCAAGAACGCGATCGCTCTTTTTCTGATCTAGCCCACGAACTAAGAACGCCATTGACTTCTATTCGTCTAGTTGTGGAAACTTTACAAAACCGATTAGATCCACCCTTAGATCGTTGGGTGAATCGGTTGATGCAGGAAGTTGATCGGCTGATTAATTTAGTCCAAAGCTGGTTGGAACTGACGCAAATGGAAGCCAATCCAACTATGCAGCTGCATTCAGAAATTTTAGAGGTGCGATCGCTGATTGCATCAGTTTGGGAAACATTAGAACCATTAACCCAAAAGCAGCATTTACTTCTTGACTATTCTGGTCCAGAAAGTTTATGGATTAAAGCAGATCCCGCCCGTATTTACCAAGTTTTTCTCAACTTGCTAGCTAACAGTATCAAATACAGTCCTCCTGGTACTTCGATCCAAATTCAAGCTAAAATTTTAGCTAAACAAGGTAATCATAGTAAAAGTAGCGAAGGTTCTGTTTTGGAAATAAATCTAATTGATTGTGGATTAGGCTTTTCTGAAACAGACTTGCCATACGTTTTCGAGCGATTTTACCGCGGAGATAAAGCGAGGACTCATTCGTCATTGCCTGAAAATAATTCTCTGGGGACCATAGTGGGGAATGGGTTAGGTTTGTCCATCGTTCGGCAAATTATTGTTGCCCACGGCGGTTCCATCAAAGCCATGAACCATCCCCAAACAGGAGGAGCCTGGATGCAGTTTCAACTTCCTGAAGTTATGGCAAACCGCCAAAGCCAGGATTATATTTAAGAATATCTTCATCTTTGAGACCATAAGTGTGACAGCTGCCTTGTATGATCACAACTCCAACCCCAAAAATCCCCAGTTGGCACGTGCCATTAGGCGCTTAGAACGGGACGTATTACGTATGGGAGCTTTGGTAGAACAATCGTTTCGCCTGAGCCATCAGGCCCTATTTGCCCGTGATTTAATCGCAGCTGAGGAACTTCCGCGATTAGATCAAAAAATTGACCGTTTTTATCGACAAATAGAATCAGATTGTACGGCAATCATGACGTTGCAAACGCCTACAGCTCAAGATTTACGCTGCTTGAGTGCGTTTATGCAACTAGTACGAGACTTAGAGCGCATAGGCGATTATGCTGAGGATTTAGCTAATATTGCCATTAAAATTTTTCCTTATCCACCGCATCAATCTTTACCAGAGATTGAAAATATGTCTCACCATGCCCAAGCAATGTTAGCAACTAGCTTAAAGGCTTTAGCCGATTTGGATGAAGTTGGTGGACGGGGCTTAAAGCATCTGGATGATGCTGTAGACAATGCCTATGATCGTGTTTATAACACTTTAGCCCAGCAACGGGATATCCCTGGAGTAGTGGAACCAATTTTGCTCCTAGCACTGGCAATTCGTTGTTTGGAACGGATGGCAGATCATGCCACTAATATTGGACAAAGGGTGGCATACATTGTCACCGGACAACGTTTTTAATTAGGTCTGAGGGTTCAGGTATGGGAACATAACAGCAATGCAAGTAACAATACTTAGTGAGAAAAATTAAATTTTTCTACAAAAAATACAATAATTAAAATTTTGTTAACCAACATACAATTTACCCCACAATTACCTTTTCTTAAACTTGCTCAATTAAAGTAGTTCCAGACAAAAGAAAAATTTATGTTTTACATGACTAGCTCCAGATTTTTAGGCGAAAGTACTGGGCGTTTAGCTAAAAGGTTTTGATTTCCACCATTTTGATACATTCACAAGTTGGGCAAAGTTTGGGTTTGTTGGTGAAACTTTGCCATTGGTTAGTTAACAGCAGAATTTAAATTTGTACTCTTACAAGTAATTGCATAATGTCTACCACAAATCTCACCCCAAACTTATCCAATGTATCGAATGAACATAACGCCACTGGTGATTTACCACAAAGGTTATTTACCCGCAAAGAATTGATTCCACCTCGTAATGATGTGCTGTGGCGCATTGAACGCGGAGCAGTTCGTACCTTAACCTGGAACGAAGAGGGAATATTTGTTACTCTGGGCTACTGGGGTGCTGGTGATGTGATTGGCTATTCTTTATCAAAAGTTCAACCCTACAACATTGAATGCTTGACAAGCGTAGAAGCAAGCATAATACCTTCTCACCTGTGGTACAGAGATATTGATGCTTTCTTGTCCCATATTAAGCATTCAGAAGAGCTTTTAAGCATTGTACATATTAAACCCATGTCGCTACGTTTGGGGAAGTTTTTGCTGTGGCTAAGTGAAAAATTTGGACGGGATGTAGAACAAGGGAAGTTAGTTGATCTAAATATTACCCATCAGGAAATATCTGAAGTACTAAATACTACTCGTGTCACAGTGACACGTATGCTACAGCAGTTTGAAGAACAAGGAGCATTATTACGCTATAAGCGGAGAATTATTATTATTTCAACAAATAAATTAATCAAGGGCTACCATAGTATAAAAAAATAAAAATTGACTTGTATTAGTTATCAAAACTTTGCTATCTTAATTACTGAAAGCTTAAGTGTATCACCTGAAAAAGCTGAAAGTTTTTTCATTGTTTCAATCGTTCGGTGTGAGTGAAATTAACAAGATGACAAAACTACTTTGGAATGTTCTAAAGCTTAGTCCAGCCATTGCAGCCACATTCTTCGCTGCTAACAGTGCCCTAGCTATTGAAGTCAACGAACAAGTAAACAGCATTGCCCAGTTATCTCAACAGGCCAATAGCATCGGTCAAGTGACATCTGTTTCTCAGTTTTCTGATGTACAACCAACAGACTGGGCTTTCCAAGCTTTACAGTCCTTAGTTGAACGTTACGGCTGTATCGCAGGTTATCCTAACTCTACCTACCGTGGTAATCGTGCTTTAAGTCGTTTTGAATTTGCGGCTGGTTTAAACGCTTGTTTAGACAGAGTTAATGAACTGATTGCTACAGCAACCGCAGACGTAATCACTAAAGAAGACTTAGCTACATTACAGCGCTTACAAGAAGAATTTTCTGCTGAATTAGCAACCCTGCGCGGTCGTGTAGACGCCTTGGAAGCTCGTACTGGGGAATTAGAAGCGAATCAGTTTTCTACTACCACCAAGTTAAAAGGTGAGGCTATATTTGCTCTAGCAGGCGCTTTTGGAGATGGGAAAGCAGGCAGTGGCGACCTACAAGACAATATCTTTTTCGCTGATCGCGTTCGTTTGAGTTTAGAAAGCAGCTTCACTGGAAAAGACAAGCTGCAAGTCCGTTTGAATACTGGTAACATCACCCAGTTTGATACAGCCACAGGAACCAGAATGACCCGTTTAGGGTTTGCTACTGGTGGTAGTAACAACGTCGCAATTGATAAAGTTAACTACGCTTTCAACCTAAGTGATGCAGTACGCGTCCAAATAGATGCTGCCGGTGCAGAAGTTTATGAAAATGGGGTCGAAGTTTTCAACCCTGACTTCAAGAGTAGTGGTGGTGGTGCTCTTTCTCGCTACGGACGTTTCAGCCCCATCTATCGCCAAGGTGCCGGTGGTGCGGGTGTGACTGTGCTAGTTAATCCTAAAGGTGCCCTAAGTTTGACTGCAGCTTATTTGGCACCTAATGGTGCTAACAATCCAGAGGATAAAAATGGTATTTTTGATGGTAATAACGCCATCTTTGGTCAGGTCGCCTTCAAACCCAGCAAAGCTTTCAATATAGGCTTAACCTACGCTCGCACCTATCAAAGGGGTCGTACTGTAAGCCTTTTTGACAGTACGGGAAGTGCATTTGCTAACAGACCTTTTGGTAATGATGCAACTTCATCCAACAACTATGGTGTACAAGCCACCTTCAAACCTAGCTCCAAGCTAACAGTTGGTGGTTGGGCTGGCTACACTACAGCAGAATCTGAAATCAGTAATGCTGATGCAGATATTTTTTACTGGGGTGCTAGCTTAGGTATCAAAGACTTTGGTAGAGAAGGAAACTTGCTCGGTTTTATCTTCGGTCAACCCCCCAAAGTAACTGGTGGTTCTGTCAACTCTGAGCCTGACACCTCTTATCATTTAGAAGGCCTCTACAACGTGCGCCTGACTGACAATATCGCCATCACCCCCGGTTTGTTAGTGATTCTCAACCCTGAGCACAATGACGATAACGACACCATTTATGTAGGTACTTTACGTACCACCTTCAAGTTCTAAAATTAGTCTTTGCCAAGACATTAAATCAAAGCCCGCCTAAGAGCGGGCTTTTCAGCAGAAATAGTTATGTGGGATGATAATCTTGTGAATTTTGTATATCTAATGGTGGGCGATCGATACTCCACGCCCACCAAACATAACCACATTGGCAATTATAAAATTCCTGCCATTTCCGACGACGGTCTTGTGTAACTACAGGTGTTCGCCTATTAATCCAGACTTGTACAGCTTCCAGACTACTAGCGTGACAACTAGGACAACAGAACTGGTAAGCGTGAACCGCCTGAGTTGTCCATTTGGGCGGGATGGGAGCAAATGCGTCCATTTAACAATTCTTAGTTTGTACTTAAGAACTTAACTTGTATTATCTCATTGACATGGTAATGGAACACATAATTCAACCTAGAGCTACACTGAGTAAAAATTGTGGATAATAATTACGAATTACAAATTATTACAATGGAACCAAGGGTTGAAATTCGCCGTTTATTAGATATAATTCCTGCTTCTAGTCGCATGACAACAAAAATTGTCAGTAAACCAGAACAGTCAAAAGTGATTGATGCTGCTTTTCCCCTACCTTGGAAGCGGGAGCGACCAATATATATTAATTTTGATTTGTGGTTTCGCTTGACAAAACCCCAACGCGATTTATTACTGTTGCAAAAAGTTAGCTGGTTAAATGGGGTGAAGTGGTTTAAACCTGATATTTATCAAGGTGTAGTTATGGTGGGGCTATTAGCGGGATTACTAGAATCAGCAGAAGCAGATGTGGTTGGTATCGCGGTAGCCGGAGCATTAAGCGCCATGGCTTTAGTGCGGATTTGGCGAAATAATAAATCTTCTCAATTAGATTTAAACGCCGATTTAGCAGCGATACGCATAGCCCAACGCCGGGGTTACTTAGAAACCGAAGCCGCCGAGCACTTATTATTTGCTATTCAGGCCATAGCTAATATGGAAAAAAACTCAACTTTGGACTTTAACGAATTAATTCGTTGTCAAAATCTACAATCCATCGCCGGTTTATCAGTTGTAGCTGCACCAAAAAATTATCAATAGTAAAGTGGGTCAACCTAATTAAACATAAAAATTACTAACGACAGTGATAAAGTTCATACACATAGCCGTTAATTGCAGGTAAATTTTGTTTTTCTGCATCACATTTTTTCACTTCCTCAGCTATCGGAGCATGAAAATTTACTAACCATAAATCAAAAGGTCGCCGTAACTGCTTTAAAGTATTTTCTAAAGCGGTAGTAGAAGTATTGGGGTCTTGGTCTTGATGGGCGAGCAGAAATAAAGGAGAAGGATTAGATGAATTTTGCACTTTAAATTCCCTTGCTACTCCCATCATTTCCCCTATGTGTACATGAGTCATGTGGCTAGTAGCAATCAGTACTGCATCTGGGGATGTTTTTTGAATAAGTTGGACAAAAACATCAGGGCGGTAGTATTTTTGATAGCCAAGGTTACAAACAACTGTAACAGCACTCAAAAATCCCATCAGCCAAATTAGGCTTACAGCCTTTTTGCCAGTTATTCCCAATTTACTAATACTTTCATCATGCCAACAAACCGCCAGACTCGCCCCTAATAAAACTATGACTGCGGGAAAGTAAACAAAGTTGTAACGAGCCCCCCTTGTTAAATCAATGCCGAGAAAATAGGTAAAAATAAAGAACAATGCCATCGCTCCCACAACTAAACCAGCTACTACTTGAGTGATGAAGCGATTTTCCGGTTGTTGTAGTTGCATTTTCAAGCCACGAATAAGTATTGGTAGTGCCCAAATCAAGAAAATCAGCATCACCAACCCAGAAGCAATGACAATACTTAGCTGTGGTGCTTCCACTGGTAGTAAGTAAAGCATAGTGAGCCAGGCCGCAAAAGCTTGAAAAATTGGGCTAATCCAAGCAATTCCCACTCGTGGTTGCTGAATCCATTCGGTTAATTTACTACCATAGGTATTTTGTAAAAATACAGGTAACCACACTAAACCCGCTACAAAAGTACCAGCAACAGCGACATATATACGCTGCCAAACACAAGAAAAGAAAATAGAAAATTTCGCCTTAGTTCGGCTTTGATGCCAAGCTAGAACAATGATGACCAATGCTTCTGTTAACAAAGTAAGAGCAAAGAAATAATGAGTAGCAATCCCAAAAGCATTAATTACTACCCAGTAAAGTACCAAAGAAACCGGTAATTGAGTTTCATTTTGAATGTGACGGACCACCATTACTAAACAAGCAAAGGAAGCAATCACCCATAAAATAGCTAAAGTATAATGACGGGCTTCTTGGGCGAGAAATATACCAAAAGGTGATACCGCCATCATAGCAGCAGCTAACTGACTCACCAGTGGAGAGCCAAAACCTAGCCAGCCTAAAGCATAGATAGCTGGAATCGAGGCTGCGCCAAAAATAGCTGCAAGTGATCGCGCCCCCCATACAGAGACTAGACCTCCTGTTGTAGGAAATAATCCCATCCACCAATGAGCTATGAAAAAGTAAAGCGGAGGATGGTTAGTTTCTTGACTCAAATGTTTCCATACCTCTTGGATATTGGCAGTTGCTTGTGGTTGGAGTGGCTGTAATAAAATATCAGGTGCGATGGCTTGATCTAGAGGTACCGATAAAAAACTATTTCCCAGACTAAACACCAAGGTAGAAAACTCATCAGTCCAAGGTGGTTTTCCACTCAAATTAGCTAAACGTAAGCTCAGACCAATAATTAACCAAATCAGCAACAGTAAAGGATGAAACCAGCGAGTTGAAACAGTAGAGCGCCAATAATTATATAAGTACATATGTTTTTACACAGAATTTTTCCTGGCTGAAGGTACAAAGCCAACTACCCCATAATTTTATTGATTGTGTAATCCCACATATTTTACGGTAAAGTTGTGTTTCTATTTTTGTTTTCACTCCAGAACAAGCCAGTGGATGGTTTTGTTAATAGGAGATATTTCCATAATTGACCATAAATTCAAATTTTTGTGCCCAGACTGTTACCAATTCTGAGTGACAATTTATCTTTTTAGACAGAGGTTTTTTGCTCTAACTATAGTTCCTCGATTTAATAACTCTGATATCGTCACAAATTCATACCCGAGGGGAGTGTAAGCACTCAAAATTTCTTCCACAACCTCGACGGTATTTTCGCGATTCGCATATACTCCTCCTCTGGCTACACCATCTGAATCATGTAAAAGTATAATGGAACCATTATGAAAATTATGTTCAAATATATTCATCATTTCTGCTGTGGAATTACCACGCCAATCTTGTAAGTCAACATCCCAAAAAATCATAGGTTTTTGCATTCGCCTTAAAACCTTAGTTACGAAAAGACCTGCTCGACCGAAAGGAGGTCTAAAATAAACATGACTTGAGTAGCCTAATTCATGAATTAAATTATCTGTTTCCGCAATTTCCCAATAAATTAAATCAGAAAACTTACTATTTAGATTGTTATGGTTCCAGGTATGGTTAGCTATTTCGTGACCTTGTTTTGCCAAATATTGGACAATTTGAGGATACTTTTGGCTGTGTTTGCCTAACACAAAAAATGTTCCTTTAGCTTCATAATTTAAAAGTGTTTCGGCAATTGCTATTGTATATACTGGATCCGGACCGTCGTCAAATGTCAATGCTAAAACTTTATCCGGACTGTTGACACAAAAGACTGACTCTCCAAAAAAAGCTGGAAGCAGGAACCTTTGTGGCCAAGCAAAGTTCAAAAAACAGTAAATCCCTACCACCATCAACAAAAAAGGTAATAAGGAAGAAAATTTAAGTTTTCCTTGCCCATTTGTGGCTAAACCCAAACAAAAAAATCGGGGATGAAATCGTTTAAGTAAATGCACTGTTACGGTTAAATATTATGTATATTTATTTACTAAAATATTAAACCGTAATAGTATAACACATTACTGGTAACTTTGTATATATTTTGTATATATTTAGACTTCTTACAGTTCCATTAGACAGAGACGTTAAACCCTAGATTGTTTAATTTCTTCTTCTCAATGCCTGAGCATACAATAAAGAAAAAAGAAAGTTAGGTATTGAACCTCAGAATTTGTAATGGACAGAAGGCGGGATTTATTATTTGACATCGGTGACCCGCCAACTGAGTTTTAAGTTCACCCAGAAATTCCAAATAGTAGCCACTGCGATCGCAATCAAATTAGCAATATAACGGTTACGAATAATCAAGTTAAACACCAAATTCAACACCAGGACGTTTAACACCAACCCAGCAAGACAAATTAAATTAAATTTCAAAAATCGCTTGAGGCGTTGATGTGGTTCTTGCTGGTTTTTACTGACATCAGCAAAAGTCCAAGCATCATTCCAGAAAAAATTATTGAAAATGGCAATTTCACCAGCAATAATTTTGCTCCGCGTTAGAGGTAAAGCTAAAGTAGTCGGATCACTGAGTAAATAAAGTATAGCCATATCTACAAACACCCCACTCATTCCCACCAATGCAAACCGCATAAACCTACCAACGGGAAAACCGATTTTTTGATTGACCCTTCCCAGAAATCCACTAGACAATCGTAAGCGCACTAAATGGTGTAAATATTCTACATATTGCTTCCATGTCACCTTACTTTCCCCTTGTTGACGCTCACAAAACACATAACCAACTTCAGCAATTTCACTGATATTTCCCCGTGCGATTATTTCTAAAAGAATTTTGTATCCCACCGGATTGAGGATAACACCTGCTATGCAAGTGCGACGCACGACAAAATAACCACTCATGGGATCTGAAACTCTACCCAGTACTCCTGGTAGGATAATTAATCCTAATACTTGAGCGCCACGAGACAAAAAACGCCTGATAACATTCCAACTACTCACGCCGCCTCCTTCGATATGACGGCTAGCTACTGCTAAATCTGCTCCTTTTTTAATGGCAATTAATAGTTGTATTAATATTTCTGGTGGATGTTGTAAGTCTCCGTCCATTACCCCTAAGATACTACCCTTTGCCACTTGCCATCCCCGAATTACAGCTGAAGATAGCCCCCGTTCTTGTTCACGTCGGATTACCTGGATCTGTGGGTATTCCCCCGTCAGAGACTGTGCTACCTCCCAAGTGCCATCGGGACTATTATCATCAACTACAATTAGTTCATATTGCCCAGGAATAAGTTCATTGAGTAGTTCACTTAACATTTTGAGAATATTTTCTATGTTTCCCCGCTCTTGATACGTGGGAATGACAAGGGAAAAATAGATATGTTCACTATCTTCATCTAAGCTGGGAGGGGATAATTCCAAAATTTTTAATGGGGTAGTTGTTGCTGTCGGTGAAGCATTAATTTTTTCACTCATGCTGGTTGATAAAGAATAGATAAAAAATAGTTTCTATTTATATAAGTTGCATTTGGACATTAGTTTCATAAGCTAATATACTGAGATTTCCCTGTATAAGGAATTTTGGGAGTTAGGAAGGAGAGAAATCCTGATACTGTGAAGGCTAATATAATTAGCCCTTTTTGCCAAAATAGTTAATAGTAGCTTGGTTATCACTGATGCCCTGTAAATCTGTTGATAGTATTTTGGATTATGCCCTTTTGGGGCACGATTTATCTCCGGCCGATGGAGTGGTGTTATTAAAACAAACCGACCCAGAGTCCATCGCCGCTATTCGTACTACCGCTGACAAACTCCGTTGTAGTCAATCAGGCAATACGGTAACCTACATAATTAACCGCAATATTAACTTTACTAATATTTGTGACCAACACTGTAGTTTTTGTGCCTTCCGTCGGGATGACGGTGACCCTGGTGCTTACTGGTTAGATTGGGCGCAAATTGTCGAAAAATCCACAGATGCGGTAAAAAGAGGAGCAACGGAAATCTGTATGCAAGGGGGATTAAATCCACAAGCCCAGATCAACGGTAAATCCCTACATTACTACCTCAAATTGGTAGAAACAATAAAGAAGCAATTTCCCCACATACATCTACACGCTTTTTCTCCCCAGGAAATTCAATTTATTGCTAGGCTTGATCAGCTTGAATATGCCGATGTGATTACGGCTTTGCGCGATGCTGGTGTAAGCTCAATGCCAGGAACAGCAGCCGAAATACTAGACGATCAAGTAAGGCGAATATTGTGTCCAGAAAAAATTGACACAGCCACTTGGTTAGAAATTGTTAGCACAGCTCACAAATTAGGTTTACCCACTACTAGCACCATACTGTCCGGGCATATTGAAACACCAGAACAACAAATTGGACATTTAGAAAAATTGCGATCGCTACAAAAAACTGCCATTAATCAGGAATATCCGGCGCGCATTACTGAGTTTATCCTGTTACCATTTGTCGGACAAGAAGCACCCAAATTATTACGTCATCGTGTGGGACGGGATCAACCTGTTCTCAATGATGCTTTATTATTAACAGCTGTAGCGCGGATTTATTTGGGAAATTGGATACCTAACCATCAGCCAAGTTGGGTCAAACTAGGACTTAGTGGCGCGACTGAAGCTTTGTTGTGGGGTTGCAATGATATCGGTGGTACATTAATGGAAGAACATATTACTACAATGGCAGGAGCTGTGGGTGGTACTTGTATGGAAGTGGATACTCTGCAAAATGCTATCGCTTCCCTGGGAAGACCGTACCAACAAAGAGATACTCTGTATCACAAAATCATTAGTCATTAGTTTCTGCTCATCTTTTGAATGATCCCCTGCATACCAATCCACGATAGGATGAACCTTGATTTACCTATTATTCATCGAGAACATATGAAGCACTATTGGTCACGTCTACTTGCCTTGGTTTTGATTGTAACCATTGGTCTTACCGGCTGTTCTGCTAGTCCGGACAGTTTAACAGGGGATTATCGTCAAGACACCTTAGCTGTAGTCAATATTATGAAAGAAGCTTTGGATTTAACGGCAGATTCACCCAACAAAGAAGTTATCCAAGCAGAAGCACGTCAAAAAATCAACGATTTTTCTGCTCGCTACCAACGGGATAATTCTGTTTCTAATCTGAGTTCCTTTACAACTATGCGAACAGCCCTCAACTCATTAGCTGGACACTACAGTTCTTACCCAAATCGTCCCGTACCCCAAAAGCTCAAAAATCGTCTAGAGCAAGAATTAGAACGGGTAGAGTCGGCTTTGAAACGCGGTGCTTAACTATTTGCTATCTTTGACGTCGTGAGATAACTCCCAGTACAGCAACGAAGGAGTTTACTGGGAGATGAATCACGACCCATGTAAAAATCCACCCTAGGCAGACATTTTAGCAATCTTAACGGTCATAGCATAATATCGGCAATGACATCAGATGCCACTTTTGAGCCAAGACTGGTTTTCTCCCCCAACAACTCCCATGGCCAAAATAAAATACCCGAATACCCGGGAGTCCAATGTTGTAAATCACATACGATACATAAAAATAAGTTTTTCTTACCTAATGGTGGGCAGTCAGTGGGTATAAAACAGATGCTTACAAACTAAAACTAGATAAACCAGATGACAGCCCAAAGTAGCCTAGGCCACAGCAATAATCAGCCACTACAACCCAAAACTTTTATTGGTGGGAGTATAAATTCCCTTAAATACAGCCCAAGTATCATTTTTGTTTAGTCAATCTACAAATTTCTGAGCACATCTGGCAACAGAAATAGAATTTTGGCAGTCTTGAACAACCGAGGTTCAAACTTTCAGTTATTGTTAGTTTCCTTTGATATCTGTAACTGAAAGTTAATTTTCATAGGGTTAATCACAGATTTGTGCTTCTACTTTTATGTATGTCTAACTCTCCTTTGAATTTACCAAAAAGAACACTATTTTGGCGCTGTCTATTCGCTACTGTTTCCACTAGTAGTTTCTTGATTTCTCAATTTGTTAGCCAAGCAGCACAGCCGCAAGTAAAAGATTATTGCCAACTATCAACAGCAGCAGCAAAAGCCAAAGAAGACTTACGTTTGTCAGCCGTCCAAGGTAGTCAAGATGCCCAGAAAAGCTACCAACAACTAGTGAACCAACACGCACAGGATTTACAAAATTGCCGTAATCGAACTTGGCCAGAAATCCAAGCAATCTGGTTACGCTTATATCCCTGTGACCTTCAGCCAGGAGCAATTGACCAAATCATGGATCGCATTGTCAATGCTGGCTACAACAAAGTTTATGTAGAAGTCTTTTATGACGGGCAGGTATTATTACCAGCAGCAGCTAATCCCACAGTGTGGCCATCGGTAATTCGCACTCCAGGAGCAGAAAAAGTAGATTTACTGGCTACAGCTATTCAAAAAGGGCGGCAACGTGGTTTAAAGGTTTACGCCTGGATGTTTACTAACAATTTCGGTTACACATACAGTCAACGTTCAGATCGCGCAGATGCCCTGGCTCGCAATGGCAAGGGTCAAACCAGCTTATATGTCACTGATAATACTTCTCAAGTATTTATTGACCCATATAACTTACAAGCAAAACATGACTACTATCAAATGGTCCAGGAAGTAGTACGTCGTAGACCTGATGGAATCCTCTTTGACTATGTACGCTACCCGCGACAAGCAGGAAGTAATTCTATTGCCACTACAGTTTCTGATTTGTGGCTATTTAGTCCAGCGATTCAACAAGCTTTATTTCGCCGTGCCGAGAATAACAAAGGAACAGAACTAATTCGGCGTTTTTTGGGTAAGGGATACGTAACAGCCGGAGATATCAACGAAGTCGATCAGCTTCACCCCCAAGAAAGCGAACCCATGTGGCAAGGCCGGATTCTTCAGCCAGAACCAAAGTCAATTCTATCTCCCAGTCAGAGACAACCACAATTGCAATTGCAATTGTGGCAATTGGCAGTTGCCCATGCCATGCAAGGTATTTTAGATTTTGTCGCCTTAGCTACTTACCCAGCCCAGCAACAAAGCATTCCATCAGGGGTAGTGTTTTTTCCTGATGGTAATCAAACTGTAGGACAAGGGTATGATTCTCGTTTGCAACCTTGGGATAGGTTCCCTAATCATTTAGAATGGCATCCCATGTCCTATGCAACTTGTGGTAATGTCGCTTGCATTGTGCAGCAAGTAAAACGAGTTTTGAACACCGCACAACCAGGGACAAAAATTATTCCTGCTCTAGCAGGAAATTGGGGAGCATCAGTTAGTAATCGCCCATCAATAGAAGCACAAATACAAGCACTTCGCCAATTTGCTCCCCAATTAGCAGGAGTTAGCCATTTTGCCTATTCTTGGCAATACCCTGAACATGATAGCGATCGCAAGTTCTGTCGTGTTCGGTAAAAAGACCTTTCCCACATAGTCAGGGAATAGAATAAATTCCCTGACTCATATTTCACTGAGCTTATTTGTAACTATTTCGTTTCCATCCAATTATCACCGACGCGGACATCTACCACTAATGGCACAGTTAAAAATACAGCATTTTCCATAACCAACTTAATTTGTGGTTGTAATTCTTCCCACTCTTGGGGAGGAACTTCAAACACTAATTCGTCATGAACTTGTAATAACAATCGCGCTTGATATTTCTGCAACACATCATGCAGTCTAATCATGGCAATTTTAATAATATCAGCACTAGAACCTTGAATAGGAGCATTAGCAGCAGAACGTAATAATCCCGCATCATAAGCACCTAAATTTTTTAATTTACTCAAATCAATGTCTTCTGGTTTACTGCCTTTTAACTTACGTAAACTATTATTGGTAAACTCAAGATAACGCCGACGGCCAAGAATAGTTTCTACATAACCGTGAGCGATTGCTTGTTTTTTTAACCCTTCTAAATATGCAAAAACTAGCGGATAACGTTCATTAAACCGTTTAATAAACTCATTGGCAATGGTTTTATCTATGCCAGTGGAACGAGAAAATTTCAGCGAACCCATACCATAAATTACACCAAAATTGATAGTTTTGGCTATCCTACGTTCATCTGATGTAATATCTGACTTTTCAAATAGCAAACGAGCGGTGACAGTGTGAATATCTTGATTTTGATGATAGGCTTCCACTAATATTGGTTCTTGGCTTAAATGCGCCAAAATTCGCAACTCTATTTGTGAGTAATCAGCCGCCGCCATTAAATATCCTGGTTCTGGCAAAAATGCTTTGCGAATCTGGCGACTGAAAGCTGTGCGAATGGGGATATTTTGTAAATTGGGATGAGAAGAAGATAACCTGCCAGTAGATGTTACTGTTTGATTAAAATTAGTATGCACTCGCAGGGTGTCTGAACGTACTAATGCCGGTAAAGCATCTACATAAGTAGACTTTAATTTAGATAAAGTGCGGTACTCAATAATGGCATCAACAAATCCGGTTTGATCAACTTCTTGCAATTTTTCTAATGTTGCCGCATCTGTAGAGTATCCTGTTTGGATTTTACGCGAATATTTGGTGCTCAATTGCAATTTTTCAAATAATATTACACTCAATTGTTTAGGAGAACCTAAATTAAAAATTTCCCCTGCTATTGTAGTTGCTTGTTCCTGCAACTTGGCTAAATCTATATCTAACTTTTGGGAAAGTTCTTGCAAATAAACTGAATTAATCCGGACTCCTGTATACTCCATCTCTGCTAAAACTTGTTCTAGCGGCTGTTCTACTTCTACTAATAATTTGTTCAAAGCCGGGGATTTTTCTAGTTCCTCACGCAATTTTGACACAAGTTGAAACGTGGCGTAAACTTGCAAACAGCAATAATCAGCCACCGCACCAATACTTATGTCAGCAATAGTTTCACCTTTGGGAACTAAATTTTCATAATTTTGCAGACTTAATCCCAAATAACGCTGTGATAAATCACTCAGGTTGTGGCTAGTATCTGGATTAAGAACATAACTCGCTAGCATAGGGTCGAAAACAAGTCCTGCTAATTTAATTCCTTGACAGCGAAAAACTAAGTAGTCAAATTTGCCATTTTGGAAAGTTTTGGGATAATCAGCACTGGTGAGAATTGGTTGGAGTGCTGCTAGTACCACATCTTGACTCAAATTTGTGCCACTTTTATGCGCCAGAGGAATATAAGCAGATTGATCTGGTTTTGTTCCCCAGCAACAGCCAATTCCCACCAAAGTAGCATCCCGTGGTTCTAAGTCAGTGGTTTCAGTATCCCAAGCCACGGGGATGATTGGGTTACTCAAGGTTTGTAGCAGTTTGACTAATTCTGTGAGTTTAGCTGGGGAATTAATAATTTGTGGTTTAACTGGTAATGCTCCTTGCTGTGCTAATATCCGTGTGTCAACAGCACTGAAAAACCAGACATCATCATCATCTTCTTCATCAGTGTTTGCTAGTTCTGGGTTTGCGGTTACTGAAGTTTCCGCAAGTTCTCCACCAAAGCGTTGCTGAAGTTCCTTAACTTTACCTAAAAAAGTTTTGAATTCTAACTTTTCTAAAATTGGAATGAGCAGGTTGCTATCAAATCCTGTTAATTTGCAACTTTCTAAATCAACTTCTAGAGGAACATCTATGACAATTTTTGCTAAATATTGTGATTTTTGAGCGTCTTCTCTACCCACCTCTAGTTTTTTCTGAGTTGCGCCTTTAATTTGATCTAAAGATGCATAAATTTGTTCAAGAGAACCGTAGGTACTAAGCAATTGTACGGCTGTTTTGTCGCCAATTCCCTTGACACCAGGAATATTATCTGACTTATCACCACAAAGAGCTTTAAAATCAACAATTTGTGTGGGTAATACACCTAATTTTGCTTTAACTTGTTCTGTACTAAATTCAGTAATGGCGTTTGTAGAGCGTTTCAGCGCATCTGGACTAAAACTTAAAACAGTGATTTGCTCATCAGGGTCGATGAGTTGAAATAAATCGCGATCGCCTGTGAGGATTTTTACTTTATACCCTGCGGCAGAGGCTTGTTTTGCTAAGGTTCCTAACACATCATCTGCTTCATAACCTGGAGCCGTAAAAATGCTTAAGTTAAAGCCTTCTAGTAATTCGTGAAGATTTTTCAAATCAGGTACAAAATCTTCTGGTGTTCCAGGGCGATCAGCTTTATAGGTATCATCAGCTTCGTGGCGAAAAGTCGGTAAACCCAAATCAAAAGCAATGGCCATTGCTTGTGGCTGTTCCGTGTCCATGACTTCTATCAGACATTTGAGAAAGCCAAAACACACACTAGTAGGAATCCCCGATTTAGTACGTAGTCCCCCATCTCGTCCTTTGGCAAAGGCAAAATAGGAACGAAAAGCCAGGGAGTGTCCATCTATAAGGATGAAGGTGGGACGTATTGCGGTGACAACATCGGAAATTTGAGACATAAATCTATTGTAGCCATAGCATATTCTAATTATTCCCAATACACAAAAGATTTGGATCTGACAAATATCATTTCAAAATTCTCATGAAGTATAGAAAAAAGCGTTCAGTTTAATAACTAAAAATTTTAGCTTCATTACTCTCCAGAGCTTCCTAGAGACTGGTAACCTCATACTGGAAGTTAAAATCTAGGAAATTTATGCACAAAGTATCTGCTGCTGACTTGGCATCCACTAGTGATCAGGCTATAGCAGCACAAAACATGATAAAACTACTTGTTCTAGATATCGATGGCACGATTTCTGGAGAGTCTAACACTTTAAGTCCAGCTGTAAAGCAGGCCATCGCTGCCGTACAGGATCAGGGAATTCAAGTGGCGATCGCTACTGGTAGGATGTATTGTTCAGCTTTACGCTTCCACCAAGAAATTAACTCTGTGCTACCACTAGCAGCTTATCAGGGCGCTTGGATTCAAGACCCAGCTAATCAGAAAATTCATCGCCATTGGGCTGTTTCCAAAGATATTGCTCACCAGTTGCTAGACTATTTTGAACAACCGCACCTGCGAGCGCTATTATCTGTCCACTTCTATATCAATGACCAACTTTACGTGCGGGATTTGACCAAAGAAAGTCAAATTTATGCAGAACGTTCCGGTATTACCCCGATTCCCGTGGGCGATTTGCGGCGAGTTCTCACTAATGAACCGACAAAGATATTAGCATTGTGCGAAGATACGGAATTAATCAAGCAGCTATTCGGAGACTTGCGCCGCCAATACACACCAGCTGAACTTTATCTGACAACATCTGTTGCTACCTTTTTTGAAGCAACAAATCCCTTGGTCAATAAGGGAACTGCTGTGCGCTACATTGCTGAAGAACTGCTAGGGTTACAAAGTAGTAATGTCATGGCCATTGGTGATAACTTTAATGATTTAGAAATGCTTGAATATGCTGGCATTGGTGTAGCTATGGGCAACGCTCCACCAGGGGTGCAAGCGATGGCGCAATGGGTAGCTCCCACTGTAGAGAAAGATGGAGTTGCCACTGCCATTGAGAAGTTTTTACTATCGTCAGAATATTTTCATCCACTCTGACAAAATTAGATGAAATCAGAAAAGACACCGACGACTGGCCGTGTTTCGTCTCGGTGCCTTTGCTGGTTCGCTCCTCACACACCAGATAATATAGCCGAGGTGATGAAATGAGTCAATAGTTACGAGAAAAGTTTTGGTTTTTTGCTTGTGAGAGCCTACTGGCTGGTGGTCAGTTCATTCAGCATAAAATTTCCTAGACATTCAATCTTGTGTGAATTGCAAAGGCTACCTCAAAATTACCTAGAGCCAACCTGTATTAACGGTTCAGTTACCAGCCCAATCCAACAACGCAAATATTTCCCTGTTCACAATAGTGAAAAATTGCCCAAAGTCTGATCATGGGTTGATATTCAGGATATTCACTGTGTCATAACTCCAAAGGAGCAAAAGAACCCAGTTTATTTACCAATAAATAACTCAACACAGATTGGGTAGCGATCATTAATCCCAGTCTGGCTTTGGCTAGTTCTGGCGAAGAAATTTTCACCTCTCCCCAAATAGGGCACTGACACCAGAAAACCTCAACAGCTTGACTTAAATTTAATGCCATTTTTTCCCAGTTCACAACATCACACACATCAGGAAATTCTAAATTGTCTATCACTTGTATTAACTGGGCAGTTAGACGAGCCTCTGCTGGGTGATTAAGGCGGAGTGTTTGATCATCTTTGAGCCAAGGTATTTGCTCTACTGACACCAAACTTACAAGACTTGGTTGATGCCCACCACAGTTTTCACTCATATTTGGCATCGGTTCTCTAAGTTTAATCAATCCTTCTCTGTGAGCTAGTAGCAACAATGAGTAGCAGCGTGCATGAGCGTATTGGATAGCAAATAAGCGAGACTGATGTTGTATGGTAATTTTGCCTTTGTCCCTTTCCCAATTTTCTCCTAAACTCCTGGTTACCAGGGTTTGCAACCAACTAGCTAAAAATGGATGAGTTAATTGTAAATAAATCCATCCTGGAGGAACTGTTTGCACGGCAAAAACGTCCTCACTGATTGCTGATAAGTGAGAAACAATTCCACTGGCCAATTCCATAGTTGTTTGATTATGAGATTTCGCCTCCCCTAAGGCTACACCTGAAATATATAAGACTCGACTATGGTCTCTAACTTTGTATAGAGAAAATTTTCTAGTTTTTATGCTTGTAAGTCGATTATTAGAAGTAGAAATACTTAGAACATACAACAAATAACTGTATATTAAGTTTTTAATTGCTATATACTTGCACACTAGTAGCTTCTAATATACTATGGGCTTATTCTAAAAAAGTAACTCTTACTGATTTGTATATTTTGGTCAGCTATCTTAAGATATAAATCTAATCTTAATGAAGAAAAATGAGAGTAGCATAAAATTTGATGAATATTAGATGAATAGTAAGTAAACTTTACTACCATCATTGTACAGTAGAAAGTATAACAAAAGAGTAGAGCGCAAACTCATTGCTTTTCTACTCTTTGGATGGCTGACGCTGTTAGGCGTTAAGCCTACTCTGCCAACACAAAGACACTCCTTGCACCTTTTTATGACGTCTTTGTCTTCAGCCGAACGCTCTTTGTTACCTATGCAATCTCCATCTTCTTTTTCTGAGGCATCACGGCCTTTTTTAACTTGGCAACGGATTCTTGACTGGGCTCAAGAACACTACCGCTGCCGCACCTTTAGCAAAGATGAACGCATTCCAGCCCGACCTGGATTGCTCTACTTGGTGCAAAGGGGCGCAATCCGTATGGTAGGAACCGCACAAGTTAGTGCCACTGCCAGTCAGCTAACCTCTCGACGAATTAACAGAACTCCAGAGGAAGCCTTCTTAGGTTTTGTCGGTGCCGGACAGCCTTTTGAAATTGTTGCTCAGTCACCATTCACGCTCCAAGCATACGCCCATGTTGACCAAACTGCGGTGCTGTGGATGTACTGGCACGACTTAGACAACTGGCCTCACTTTCGGCGTGAAGTAATGGATGCCTTTAGGTATCAGCACCAGCGTAAATTGCTGTGGCTGAGTGCCTTGGGACAACGGCGCACAATTGACCGACTCTTAGGATTTCTTACACTGTTGATTGAGGAATATGGAGAGCCGTCAATGAGCGAAACTGATCCCGATGTGATTCGTGGCTATTGTCTGCCCTTCCCCCTTACCCATGCCCAAATTGGTAGCGCTATCGGTTCGACTCGCGTTACTGTAACTCGCTTGATGGGCAAATTGCGTCAACGCGGTCTAATCCTCACCCAAGGAGATAATCTTATTTGCTTGCCGGCAGAGTCGATAAATCGAGTCAGCTAAAACGCAGTTCAGATCTGGTCACAAAAAGCCACAGCAAGTTAGAGTCAGCAACACCGACTTGCTGTTAGGTTTGAGCAATCTGTTTGACCACCACAAACAGATTGTGCTTGATTGGGTAGTTTGTTGATTAAAAAATCTCAATGCTCAATTTGTTCTGTTTACCAAAACATTTAAAAGGGAGAATAAATGTTTTTGGTAATGAGCAGTCCATAGCCCTTGCGTCCGCCCCAACGGCAAGGGCTACACCATATTGAGGCAACATTTCAGGGGCAAAAGCGTATGGGATGCTACCCGGACTATCAGTAAACTCAGACTGGGCTTGGGTGGTCGTGGATTAAACTCCACATCAGACCATTGGGTTGACCACTCAAATGGCCTAGGAAAAAAACTTCTCAAACCTAATTTGGACTTTAAGTTCTGATTTTTGCTGAAAATTAAAGTACTGAAAAGCATTAATAATGAATGAAACTTTTCATTCCACATCCTGGTTTGGGCATGATAATTTTTTCCCAAAATCACAGCAGAAGCACCAGTGACCGATAAAATATTCGTTACTTACCTAACTTATCTCTTGGATGGAAACTCACTCTTAGAGGTTTATATCTAGCCTGTTTGCAGATCTGATAAAGCTATAAAAGAAATATTTGTTCATATTTTTAGTAACTGTAATTATTAATGTCTAGTTCGTAATTCGTAATTGTTCTATCAGGACAAATTGTATTTTGCCAATCAATAAATTAAAAGTAGGAAATTGTATCCTGAACTTATGAATTATGAATTACGAACTACGAATTAGTCATTATTTAATCATTGGTCATTTACAAAAAAAACAAATGACTTATGACAACAGGCTAATTATTAGATGTTAGCCCGCTTCAGAAGAATTGGTGGTAGCTCCATCCAGTGTGTTTACCATGAGTTTTTGTTGTGATAGTTTTAACATTTCTTGATTCCATTCCGGGGTGGCAAACTGAGGCAAAATTTCTTGACTGAAGGCTTCCGCCGCTTTGGAACGATAACGATTAGGATTAAAAATCATCCATAGCGTTCGCTTGACGACGACACCTTCAATAGGAGTACATCGTAGTACACCCATTTGTAATTCTTTGGTGATGGCTGAGGTGGAGACAAATGCTGCTCCCAAGCCTGATTGCACGGCATTTTTGATTGCTTCTATGGAATTTAGTTCCATTTCGAATTTAAAGCGCCTGGTATCAATATCAGAACGTGCTAACACCTGGTCAATCACCTTGCGGATAGTTGATTGTGAGTCCAGGGCAATGAATTGTAGTTTATATAGGTCTTCTTTTTGAATTTTGTCGAGTTTGGCAAAGGGATGGAATATCGGTAAAATCAGGGCTAGTTCATCCTCAGCATAAGGGATAACTTCTAAACATTCTGCCAATTCAGAGGGAATTTCCCCACCGATAATCGCGAGATCAACTTGTCCATTAGCTACACTCCAAGCGGTTCGCCGGGTAGAGTGGACGTGCAATTGCACAGCCACATCTGGATATTTTTGCCGGAACATACCGATCATTTTAGGCAACAAATAAGTGCCAGTAGTTTGAGAAGCGCCGACAATTAAAGTACCACCTTGGAGACTTTGTAAATCTTCGACAGCGCGGCAGGTTTCCTGACATAGACTGAGGATTTTTTCCCCGTAGCTTAATAGTAGATGACCGGCTTCGGTTAATTGTGCGCGACGACCTCCACGGTCAAATAAAGGCACATCCAGCTGCCGTTCTAAATTTTGGACTTGCAAACTCACCGCAGGTTGGGAGACGTAAAGACTATCAGCAGCCCGCTTAAAGCTCCCTTCTGCAGCGATCGCTTTCAGGATACGTAACTGATCTAAAGTAAAAGGAAGGTCAGACATAAGGCTAAACCCACAAATTTTGAAAGGAGCAGCTTGGGCAACAAATCAAGTTTTTCAGCTTTTTACTGGGCTTGTTTTGTTGCATCTTCAACTTGAAGGCTTTACTCGAAAAAGACAGTACCACAACATTTTGACCCTACCAATCTCAGATTTTGGATTTGGGATTTTCGATGGTCTTTTGGTTCGAGCAAGGTTGCCAGGAAAGCGGAACAAATCTGAAATACTCGTTGCATTGCTTAGGCTTCGCCAACGTCAACATAAAATCACAAATCTCAAATCCAAAATTGTTTCACTAAAGTTCACTTTTGAACACCTTGTGGTAATGATTGTGCTAAGTTAAATTTTTGTTATATTACTTCACCTATGTATACGATGCTGAATTTTTGGCTTACTCCCAGTCATTTTGTCATGTTGGGGTTAGAATTAACATTCGCGATCGCCCACAGTGGGGGAGCTGCCCTGCGTCCTTGGGCAGAAAAACACATAGGGCCAAGGCTTTATCGCATTTGCTTTGCATTAGTTAGTTTACCGTTAGCTGTAATCTTAATTATTTACTTTTTCAATCATCGTTATGATGGCTTGCAACTTTGGTTGGTACAGGGGGTGCCAGGAGTGAGGGTAGTGGTTTGGGTATTGTCAGCAATTTCCTTTTTATTTTTGTATCCTGCCACCTTCAATTTACTAGAAATTGCCGCCATTCAAAAGCCCCAAGTCCACTTGTTCGAGACAGGGATTATTCGTATTACCCGGCATCCCCAGATGGTAGGACAAATAATATGGTGTCTTGCCCATACCCTCTGGATCGGAACTAGCTTTACCCTGGTTACTTCCATGGGGTTGATATTTCATCACTTGTTTGGAGTTTGGCATGGAGATCGCCGTCTTGCTGTCCGCTATGGTGAGGCCTTTGAAATTGTCAAACAAAGGACATCAGTTATTCCTTTCCGAGCAATTATTGATGGTCGTCAATCTATCAAATGGCAGGAATTTATCCGCCCGGCTTATTTAGGTGTAGGAATTTTTATAGCTCTACTTTCGTGGGCACACCCCCTGTTAATTATGGCAACTAGTAAGATATTATGGTAGTTTGAGATGATCCCCGCTATCAAAAGAAAATACAAGTTAGGGAAAATTTATGCTGATCAACTGCTACCAAATCAATGTAGGATAAATTCAAATAAGTTATCAGTAGGGGTGCGCTCAGTCAGTTTGATATTTTATCTGGGTGTGTTACCAGTCAAATGCCTCTATCGGGGAAGTGATAACACAGCATAAATTCCTTGGACACAGAAACAACTAGGAGTTAAAAACTCAAACTGGCGAGGCCATGAGTTGCCCTAACTTTTTGTCAGAGTGAAAATCAACGCTGGAGTAGTTGCATAATAATGTTTCCCCCAAAGCTTATGTAAGCAAAGACTGGCTTGCAAATTCCCGCTACTGATAGCTAGTTTAATAAAAAAACCTTATAAATCTAGAGGCGTCATGGTGTTGTCGGTTAGTGAGCGGACATTTACTCAAGAAGTTTTACAATCTCCAATTCCTGTTTTAGTTAATTTTGAAGCTCCCTGGTGCGGGTTGTGTCGCATTATTCACCCTCTGTTGTTGCAATTTAATGCTCAATGTGGGGATAAAATTAAGTTGGTAGGGGTTAATGCTGATAATAATTTTAAACTGGCTAACAGTTACCGACTCAAGTCACTGCCAACTTTACTGTTGGTTGAAAATGGCATAATTCGGCATCGCCTAGAAGGTTTCCGTGGTAAAGAAGATTTACGTCTAGCTTTAGAAGAAATTAAACTCACTTACAACACCCGTTCTAAAACATACAATCATCTGACAACAGCAGACTTGGGATGTCGTTCAGCATAAATAGGGTCTTGAGGAGTAGTTACTGGTTATTAGTAACACGATTGCCCGCTTTCTATTCCCTAGGAGACAGTTTCTAAAATATAAAACCATGCTTAATTACCCCACTCAATAACCTTTGGGTGGGGTATTTTATCCTCAAGGGTGTGTGTCAAAATTATTAACAGTTCCGCCAAGTTAGTCAATAATTCTAAAAGTAAGCGTCAGTGATGGAAGTAATCTATGAATATGCCTGGCTAATTCCAGTATTCCCGCTTGTGGGAGCAATGCTGGTTGGTCTGGGATTAATTTCTTTAAATCAGGTGACAAACCGCCTGCGGCAACTCAACGCTGTACTGATCATTTCCTTGATGGCAGCAGCGATGGGTATGTCATTGACCTTGCTGTGGAGCCAAATTCAAGGACACGAAGCTTACCTTCGCACCCTGGAATGGGCAGCAGCAGGAAACTTTCACCTGAGTATGGGCTACACTATCGATCATTTAACAGCCCTGATGCTAGTGGTTGTCACCACAGTAGCCTTATTAGTCATGGTCTACACCGATGGCTATATGGCCCATGACCCAGGATACGTCAGGTTTTACGCCTATCTCAGTTTATTTGGTTCCTCCATGTTGGGTTTAGTAGTTAGTCCCAACCTGGTGCAAATTTATATATTCTGGGAATTAGTCGGGATGTGTTCTTACTTGCTGGTCGGCTTTTGGTATGATCGCAAGGCGGCAGCAGATGCTTGTCAAAAGGCATTCGTAACTAACCGCGTGGGTGACTTTGGTCTACTACTTGGCATCCTAGGACTTTTCTGGGCTACGGGAAGCTTTGATTTTGCGGTCATGGGTGATCGCCTCTCCCAATTGATAGAAACAGGCTCTGTGAGCAATCTCCTTGCCATCTTATTGGCAATTTTGGTATTCCTAGGGCCGGTGGCAAAATCCGCGCAATTTCCTCTGCACGTCTGGCTCCCAGATGCAATGGAAGGCCCAACCCCCATTTCTGCCCTAATTCACGCCGCAACAATGGTGGCAGCCGGTGTCTTTCTCATTGCCCGGATGTACCCAGTGTTTGAACACGTCCCAGCAGCCATGAACGTCATTGCCTTTACCGGAGCATTTACGGCTTTTTTGGGTGCCAGCATCGCCATGACCCAGAACGATATCAAAAAGGGTCTAGCTTACTCCACCATTTCCCAATTAGGTTACATGGTGATGGCGATGGGATTAGGCTCATACAGTGCAGGATTGTTTCACCTCATGACCCATGCCTACTTTAAGGCAATGTTGTTCTTGGGTTCTGGTTCGGTGATTCATGGTATGGAAGCTGTTGTCGGTCATGACCCCACTTTCGCTCAAGATATGCGATTGATGGGACGACTACGACAGTATATGCCAATCACGGGAATTACCTTCTTGATTGGTTGCTTGGCAATTTCTGGTATCCCACCTTTTGCCGGCTTTTGGTCAAAAGATGAAATTCTTGGTAGCGCTTTTGAAGCTAACCCACTTCTTTGGTTGATTGGCTGGTTAACTGCCGGTATTACAGCTTTCTATATGTTTAGAATGTACTTCATGACATTTGAAGGCAAATTCCGGGGGAATGACGAGAAAATCAAGGATAAGCTGAAAAAAGCCGCCGCTCCCATTATTTTGGAATTAGAGTCAGCCCAACCAGCACCTAATTTTGGACCTGGGGCAATGAAAAAAGGAGAATTGGCAGCAAAAGGTGGACATGACTCCCACGTACACCACAGCGATAGTCCCCATGAATCGCCTTGGACGATGACTTTGCCTTTAGCACTCTTGGCCATACCCTCAATTTTGATTGGTTTGCTGGGCACACCTTATGCCAATTACTTCGAGCAGTTTATTTTTCCGCCCAGGGAAACCTTCACAGGGGTCTTGGAAAAGGCTGCTGAGTTTAACCCCACGGAGTTTTACGTCATGGCGGGGGCTTCAGTGGGGATTTCCTTAATTGGTATTACCTTGGCTTCGTTGATGTACTTGTGGGGCAAAATTGACCCAGCTGCGATCGCATCTCAAATTAAACCACTTTACGATCTATCCCTGAACAAGTGGTACTTTGATGACATTTACCATCGTGTCTTTGTTCTGGGCTTACGTCGTCTAGCTAGACAAGTGATGGAAGTTGACTTTCGCGTGGTAGATGGTGCTGTTAACCTTACAGGCTTTTTCACTCTGGTAAGTGGTGAAGGTCTGAAGTACCTAGAAAACGGTCGCGCTCAATTTTATGCCTTAATTATCTTTGGGGCTGTTTTGGGATTGGTGATAGTTTTTGGTATAACTTGATATGGACCACAGGGGAAAGGTAATGGAATCATCTTTAACCTTACCCCTGTTTTACACAAATTTTGTCAAAGTTTGTTGCCACAGCCCAGAATTTTAGTACCGCCTTAATCAAGAAACTTAAATGTTAAAATTATTTAAGTTTTGAGGGGTTCTCACAGAGAAAGATCCAATATGCAGGACGTAAAGTTACTGAAATTTCGGGTGTAAAAAAACGAAAAATTTTCCTTCGTTGCGAAAATTTGTTTTCTACTCATTAGTATTACTGGTTTCAGTTTGCAGCTTGTTGTTCACAGCACCTACCGCCATTGCTGCTGTAGATGGGACTACACAGTATATTGCTTTTGACACATCCACATCAAACGGATGGAAAAATGGATAACGGAGGAACTATGGGAATCCGGTTTTATTTATGAAAAAACTAGGTATAGTAAGGTGACTTATGATGAAATCCGTAATGCAGCCTTATTAAGACTTTGATGCCGTACTCTCCTCGCTTTAGGGAAGCCATGCCCCTTGGGCTACGGGCACCCTGCATTTCTGTTCAAAAATCCAATAGTAGGCCTTCATATTACAATACTCTTAGTGTTAAGAATAATAAGGTTTTTGACGCTAAGTCAACGGCATTGTTATATATTATTCAAAATATTTTGGGTGAAGCTGGTTATATAAATATTTATTTAATATAATCTTACTTTCTAGAAGTGAACCTTATGAGAAAAAACTCTCATAATCCCCATGACTACCAATCCAGAACCATGTAACTGTATCACCATCAAAAACATCAATTAGCTCGATAATTGCCAGTGATTCGGACAGACCAAATATTTTCCTGAGTATTTCTACACTTGAAATGTAAAGACGGATGAAAAAGATTGTCTCTCCATAAACGATAAGCTTTTCTAGCACTCTGTCTAACTTGCTTGTCAAGAGACTGATATTCATCCCAAAAAGAAGGAAGGGTTGCTGACTTCATAGGTGTTTGTAACCTGTAAGTGTGCGTACACCAAATCTAGTTTTTTTGTGAAGCCAGATCCAAATCCTGAATTTACAACTTGTCAAAGTCCATTGGTTTGGTAAGTCCTTTTCTAATCTCTCTTTTAGCACGTTGAGCAGATGCAATTAATTTTTATTGAGTTTTCTTAAATGAATTATCCCACTTTAATTGATCTTGCAAATCTTCCAGGTACTCTCGGAGATGTTCTATAATTCTTTCTTGTACATCTTCAGATAAAGATTCCATCATTCTAATTACAGTAGTAATTACTGGAGATGACATAATGGGATTTTTCTGTTTCAACTTTACCATAGGAGTCCTATTTGATTTTTGATAGCTTGCGTGGCGTAGCCATACAAAACTCGGTAGAGTTTTATTCATTTTTTCCTGTTCGCTGCTCGTAGTTCCCTGCATCTACAAGTAATTTCAGTAATCAAACCGGATTCCCATAGTTTATTTTACTAAATCTAACTCAATCAAAATGAATAGCAACTTCTAACTTTTATACTCAAAGCTTGGTAATCCTGACTCAGACGAAGGATTTATGGCTAAAGCTCCCTAATAAACAGAGGATTTTAAAATTTCCAATAAATTTGCTATTTTAGGCACCATGGTACTCAAATGTCTGGAAGATGGGAGAAATGTGGTGATCACATCTATCCAGTAATCAAAGGCATAGGCGAATCTAACGAGGGCAATCCGGATATAGACTAAAGGAGAGCAATCGCTAGCTAGTAACATAGTGGCTGAGAAAAAAATGGAACCTGATGGTGTGTGCTGGGTCGGGGGATTGTCAATTTGATTAAATCAACCTAACAATGAAGGCAAAACTCCCAAAAAGCTGTTAGTTAATAAATAGCTAGTGACTTTTTGCCAAACAAGATTCTGTTTGCAGACGAATTGCGATGAATACAGTTAATTTCCCGTGGCTGACGACGATTATTTTATTACCAATAGCCGCGTCGCTACTGATTCCCATCATTCCAGATAAAGACGGCAAAACAGTGCGCTGGTATTCCCTCATTGTGGGGTTAATAGATTTTGCACTAATTGTTTATGCTTTTTATACTGGTTACGACTTCTCTAATCCAGATTTGCAGTTGGTGGAGAGTTACCCTTGGCTACCTCAACTTGATTTGAATTGGTCAGTAGGGGCAGATGGCTTGTCCATGCCTCTAATTATTTTGACTGGCTTTATTACTACGTTGGGGATTTTAGCAGCTTGGCCTGTAACGCTCAAGCCCAGACTATTTTATTTCTTGATGCTGGCGATGTATGGCGGTCAAATCGCCGTATTCGCCGTTCAGGATATGCTGTTATTTTTCTTGGTGTGGGAACTGGAACTAGTACCGATATACTTTCTGCTGTCGATTTGGGGAGGTAAAAAGCGACAATACGCAGCAACTAAGTTTATTTTATACACAGCTGGTGGGTCACTGTTTATTTTGCTGTCCGCCCTAACGATGGGATTTTATGGCGATACGGTAACTTTCGATATGCGATCCCTCACCTTAAAGGATTTCACCCTGAATTTTCAACTAGCACTATATGCTGGGTTCCTCATTGCCTACGCAGTCAAGTTGCCAATTATTCCCTTGCATACTTGGCTACCAGATGCCCACGGCGAAGCTACAGCGCCTGTGCATATGTTGCTAGCAGGTATTCTCCTGAAAATGGGCGGTTACGCCTTAATTCGCATGAATGCCCAAATGCTCCCCGATGCCCATGCTTATTTTGCACCAGTACTAGTAGTTTTTGGGGTAGTGAATATTATCTATGCTGCCCTGACATCCTTTGCCCAGCGCAACCTCAAACGGAAAATTGCCTACTCCTCAATTTCTCACATGGGCTTTGTCCTGATTGGTATTGCCTCCTTCACGGATTTGGGATTAAGTGGCGCAGTTTTACAAATGGTTTCTCATGGCTTGATTGGGGCGAGTTTGTTCTTTCTTGTAGGGGCGACTTATGACCGGACACACACCCTAATGTTGGATGAAATGGGTGGTGTCGGTAAGAGAATGAAGAAGATTTTTGCTATGTTCACCGCCTGTTCAATGGCTTCTTTAGCATTGCCAGGAATGAGCGGTTTCGTGGCTGAATTGATGGTGTTTGTGGGCTTTGCCACTAGTGATGCTTATAGTTCCACTTTTAAACTTATCGTCGTGTTCTTGATGGCAGTTGGGGTCATTTTAACTCCAATTTATTTGCTGTCTATGTTGCGGGAAATTTTTTACGGTCAAGAAAACGAAGAATTAGTTTCCCAGCAAGCTTTGATAGATGCTGAACCACGTGAAGTGTTTATCATTGCTTGTTTGTTGGTGCCAATTATTGGTATTGGGTTTTATCCCAAGTTACTTACTCAGATGTATGATGCTACAACTGTACAGTTAACTGCTCGATTGCGAGACTCTGTGCCAACCTTGGCACAAGAAAAAGAAGCACCACAAATTTCCTTCCGTACACCAGTAATTTCTCGTTAAGTAACGATTACTAGTCTAATTTTAGATTTTTTGAGGGTGGGTAGAATACCCACTCTTTTTTATCTTCCCCAGAACTTACTCTACAAATACGCATAGATGCACACAGATAATTTATCGGCGTGCATCTGTGGTTAATTATAAAAATATTGTACTTTTGCATTACGGAATTACATCTTACCGTGCTGCATCACTTGTTGTAGATGGTGACGAATTTCTTGGGCTTGCTCAATTTCAGACTGCCGCAATTTTTCAAATAATTCCACACAAGGCTGAGAGTTGATTTCCTTTGCATCCTTGATGTAGCATTCATAAGCCTTCACTGCTTCAGCTTTATTTTGCAAGACTGTGATAAAGTCATACTCTAGGTTGCTAATTGGTTGTTGAGATTGACCGTTACCTGTAGTCATAAATTTATTCTCCTTGAGGTTACTAATTACTTTATACTCATCCTCAAGTAATTATTCATCTCCCCAAAAGCGTAGAAAAGGATGTGGCTTAAATAACTTTAATACGTATTTGAAACCTTAAATTTTTTAGTTAATATCTTTCGGCTAGAAGATGTCTAAACAATTCAAAATACATAGTGTATTTCAACAAGAAAAATTTCAGCCTAAGTAGCTAGGCTAAAGTTTGCCAACCTAAAAAATGACACCTATCAGCAGGTTCAGATTCACGGCAGAGAATGAGCATCTGGTTTTTGTAAATCAGCAGTTTCAAGCCAGAGGTTGATTATTGTCATATTGATGCGAATCATGGAATCCATACTCATTTTGGCTTTCCATATTTCCCTGATGGGTAATAGGGCAAAACTTGGTGTTAGCACTCATGCAGTCCATGTGTGGTGTTTTGGCGCATACAAGTAGTAGGGTAGCCAAAACCATCAATAAACCACAAATTGCTGCTGTTTGAATCCAAGAAATCTCCAATGCTCCGTGAACTACTACTTCCCGGAGTAGAGATACAATTGTTACCTCAACTGCTACCCCCACAGAAATACTATGTTCTTGTAGGTAAACCATTAGTAGTCGAAATAACTCAACCAAAATCAAGACAAATAGTATTTTTGCTGTCACCTGTTTATAGTTTAGTGACTGCATGATGTCAGTAAATATGCCCCATAACTGTATCAACATTACGGCGAATAAACCCAAACACAAGACAATTACAATTAAGTCTTGGAAAGCTTCCATGTTACGAACAATTATGTGCCGATCAAGCCAGCGATTGCAAAATAAAAATCGACTTTTGAAGCGCTTGTACATTTCCTTTTCCATTGTTATCTGGTCAACTTCAGATCACACCAGCTAGTCCACTCATTAATCTAATATTATGTAAATTTAAGTGATTACGCCTCAGCGAGGTTGGTAATTTAAATTTTGTGCTTCTTGCCACAATTTTTCGGCATTATTAGCCCATTGGAGATTACCTTGGAGATTGTATAAATCTTTGGCATATTGGAAAACTTGTGCTGCTTGTGTATACTGCTTTTGCTGCATAAAAACTAACCCAGCAGCATAATAAGCATTGGGATAATTAGAATTAGCTTCGGCTGATTTTCTAAAAGCTACTAATGCTTCTTTTAGTTTGCCTTGGTTAAAGAAAATTTTGCCTAGATTGTAATGAGCTTCGGCGTATTTGGGATTAATGTTTATGGCTTGGCGAAAGGCATACTTTGCTTGATTAACTTTGCCTTGTTGCAGATAACAGGTTCCTAGATGGTAGGGTACTTCTGGCGCATTTTTACTGTACTGCATTGCCTTTTTAAAAGATGTGATCGCTCTATCCCAATCTTGTTGCTGCTTTCGCACTAATCCCAAGTTATAGTGGGCAAAACCTAGGTTAGGGTCTAGTTCTAAGGCTCGTTCTAAGTAATCACTTGCTTGCTGTAAATTATTTCCTTCTAACAATGCGCCACCTAAATTAGCAAAGGCTGGGGCTAAGTTGGAATCGGCTTGTGTTGCTTGATAAAAAGCATCGGCAGCTGGCTGTAATTGTCCTGTTTGTCGTAGTGCTAACCCCAAATTATAATGCGCCGCTGCTAAATATGGATCTAACTGCGTTGCTTGTTGAAAAGCCGCGATCGCATCTTGTAGCCTTCCCTCCTGAATAGCCTGTAAACCTTGGTTTAAAGAAGCTATGGATGTTGGTAAACTATATTGGGCTTGTAAGGGGGTAGAGCGACTGGGTGATGGGAAAAGCATACTTTTACCCAGCATGATCAAGCTGACCGTCCCGACTATACAATGTTTATATAATGTTAATTTCATTGATTCACTAACTCGCAAAACTTTTAGTTACCTTAACTTAAGGACTGGTTTTGTAATTTCAAATGTCTTTACAAAAGTTATCATTAATGCATTAAAGTTTGTTTTAATTTACGAATCTTAAACCTAATTTTACGAGAGAATACAATTTTTTAACCTTGTGATTAAAGGAAGGATAATGAAAAGTTAAGAAGGAAAGATTCTTCCTTAAGAAAACTATTTTTCTATTCCTGAACAGGAAAGAATTATGCGGGTAAGATGAACTTACCGCAAGAGGGGTTTTATGAACAAAAAAGTAAAATCGGGTGCGCGAAACGTTGCAATTGTTGGACCTTATTTAAGTGGAAAAACCACATTACTAGAAAGCTTACTATTTGTCAGTGGGGCAATTTCTCGTCAAGGAAATGTTAAGGATGGTAACACAGTAGGAGATAGTGCTGCAGAATCACGCGATCGGCACATGAGCGTGGAGGTAAGCGCCGCTAACACTGAGTTTAATGATACTCGTTTTACCTTTATTGATTGTCCGGGTTCAGTGGAATTTGCCCAAGAAACCTACAACGCTTTAATAGGAGTCGATGCGGCAATTGTAGTTTGTGAACCCATCAGTAATCGCGTCCTCACCCTTGCGCCTCTATTTAAATTCCTCGACGACTGGGAAATTCCCCACCTCGTCTTTGTTAACAAAATGGATCGGGCAAATATTCACGTTCTAGAAATATTAGACGCCCTCAAAGCAGTTTCTAGTCGTCCTCTGGTGGCGCACCAATATCCCATCATGGAAGGGGAACAACTCACTGGCTTTATTGACATGGTGAGCGAACAAGCATATAAATATCATGCTGGGGCACCTGCTGACCTGATCCCTTTTCCTGAAAATTTAAAAGCAGAAGAACATATAGCTAGGGCAGAAATGCTCGAAGCTTTGGCAAATTTTGACGACCATCTACTCGAAGAACTTTTAGAAGACATTGAACCATCCCAGGAAGAAATTCTCAAAGACTTAAAATTAGAATTAGGAGCTGATTTGGTAGTTCCTGTTTTCTTTGGTGTAGCAGAACAAGATTATGGTGTTAGACCTTTGTTAGAAGCGCTGCAACGAGAAGCACCAGAACCAGAAACGACGGCAGAACGTCGTTTAAAAAATATTAAAGGTAATCAACCCTTAGCACAGATACTCAAAACTTACTACACTCCCCAAGGTGGGAAACTTTCCCTAGTCCGTGTTTGGCAAGGTAAGTTAATTGATGGTATTGTCCTCAATGGTATTCGCACTGGTGGAATTTATCGCCTAATGGGACAACAACAGCAATTAGTAAATGAAGTCAGTGCTGGTGAAATTGTCGCTTTGACTCGTTTAGAGGGCATCAAGACAGGAGAGACAATTTCCATAGAAAGCCAAGTACCGCAATTACCCAAGGCAGAACAGTTAACGCCGGTGTATGCTTTGGCAATTACACCAGAAAAACGCAATGATGAAGTCAAACTCAGCAGTGCTATCACCAAATTGTTAGAGGAAGACCCTTCTTTAGCTTGGGAACAACACGGCGATACTCATGAAGTTATTCTTTGGGGTCAAGGTGAGATTCATTTACAAGTCGCTCTCGACAGACTGCGGCGCAAATATAACTTGCCAATGACAACTCATTTACCAAAAGTTCCATATAAAGAAACAATTCGGAAAACTGTTGCTGCGGTTCATGGGCGCTATAAGCACCAAAGCGGTGGTCATGGGCAATTTGGTGATGTTTTTCTCGATATTCAGCCTTTACCACGAGGGGAAGGTTTTAACTTCCATGAAACTATAGTTGGGGGTGTAGTTCCCAAACAGTATATTCCCGGAGTAGAAATGGGTGTCCGCGAGTTTTTAACACACGGGCCATTGGGTTTTCCCATAGTGGATCTGGCTGTAACCTTGACCAATGGTTCCTATCACAGTGTAGACAGTTCCGAACAAGCTTTTAAACAAGCCGCTCGATTGGCAATGCAAACGGGGGTATCTCAGGCTCAACCCACTCTCTTGGAACCGATTTTGCGGGTGCGAATTACAACACCAAGTGAATTTACTTCTAAGGTGCTGCAATTACTGAGTGGTAGACGAGGACAGATTTTAGGATATGAGGGCAAACAAGATTGGCAAAATTGGGATAATGTATCTGGGTATTTGCCACAAGCAGAGATGCAAAACTTTATTGTAGATCTGCGATCGCTCACTCTCGGCATTGGTTTTTTTCAGTGGGAATATGACCATCTTCAGGAAGTACCAGATAAAATTGCTGAACGTGTCCTTCTCAGCAATGGTCATGGTAGTAACGGCAACGGTAAGTAATATTTAATTCAAAGTCTTTTTGATGTAATCATCTTGGAGTGACATTGGCAGTTACTCCAAGCTATTTTAGCGACATTTTTTCATTCAAAGTAATCCTGGAAGAATAGTACTAGTTTACCAGTACAAAATATAGCCTATTTAAACTACGCATTTATATCATTACTGGCTGGCGCATTCCTTGAATCAAACTCCAAGCAATCAAAAATATTTGCGACTGCTAACTGCGATCGCTTTGAGGATTTCCAGACTATTTTTTTAAATTTATACAGTATTGATTATGACCATTGAGAGTATAATCTTCCCAGGGAGTAATAGTGGTAACAATTACGGTATTGTTTACTTCTACACTTTGATTCAGTTGTCATCCATAATGTAATATGCTTAACAAAATTCACAGTCTGTGGAAAAAATTTTTTAGTAAGTCTAGAAAAATCAATAATGCCCCGCTGAATAAACTTAGTTTAGTAGTCATTATTGTGATTGATATTTTTATATTGATCAATGTTTTTACAGGATTAAATGATATTAGCAGATGGCACATCAGCCCATCGGAAGCTTACCCCTGTTATTCCCAGTGGGAAGATTTCAGTAGACAGACTGCTGGAGATAAAGACTATCAAATTGTGATTAGTTCATTGTCTCTTATCAACCAAGAGGAAATTTACTTACAAGCTGAACATAAACGTCTGGGTAAGGTTTCTCAAACTTGTTTGCAATATGCCAAATATCAAGATCAGATTTCTATTGCCAAAAACCAGCAAATCAGCCAAAATATTCAGCAGAAACAAAGACAGGTAAGTGAGTTTCAACAAATCAATAGTAATATTCGCGCTCAATACGACTCCACACTTTTAGAAAAAATTGCAGGTCAGTCTCCCCAACAATCAATTAATTTAGTTAGTGCAGGAAAGGCTAAACAAGAGTTAGAACAAAATAGTCGCAGAATTTCGACACTGCAACAAGAAATTTATAGTCTCAAAAATCAACTAGTTACAAAACCAGAAAGCATTAATTTTTTAGATTTACTGAAAAATGATAGTCAATTTAATCAAGTTAAAGCAGATTATCAGCAAGCATCATTTTGGTATCCAAGCATCCAATTCAGTTTTCAATGCCTGTTTCTTGTGCCACTCATTCTTGTGGCTTTGTCAGTTCACAACTTTGCTCAACCCAGAGAATATGGACTAATCTCGCTGATAAGTTGGCATTTGCTGGTTATTTTTTTAATACCACTGCTACTGAAAATATTTGAATTTCTACAATTCGGTGTATTATTTACATTGATATTTGACATTCTCAACACTATTCTCGGTGGTTTGCTGTTCTTGATCAGCTATATTTATATCTTGCTGATCCCAGTGGTTGGTTTTGGAATTATTCAACTTTTTCAAAAGGTTATCTTCAATACTAAAATGCAGGCACTTAGGAGGGTTCAAGACTCACGCTGTATTAACTGCGCTAAAAAAATTCGGCATCATGATAAATACTGTCCACATTGTGGTTATTATCAATACATCGAATGTCCAAACTGCCATAATTTGACTTATAAATACCTATCCCACTGCCATCACTGTGGCGCTGTCCAAGATTCTAGTCATCATCACATATAACTGGGTGTGGCGATCACTTGCAAAGAATTGCGTCTTTCCTTGCCATTGCAATGATTCAGTGTTAAATAATGTATTGGTAAAAAAAGCCCGAGGCGGAACTTTAAGTCTTGATTTGCGCACAGAACCGTGCCTAATCACAGTTTTATATTGATGGAACAGTTTTAACTTTTATTGTTACACCAGAAATTACAGCTAATCGCTAAGATGAGAACTGGATTTTGCAGCATGACCAATGAGCAAGAGTGCCGAATCATCTTTGGGTTTCAATATGACATCATCTGTTAGGGATAAAACCGCAATTCTAGCCCATGAACGGAGAAGACACACAGATTCACCAAGTTTATGGATTTTTGCAGCCATAACTTCAGTTTCCTTGCATTTGTTGTTGTTTTTCTGGTTTATGCGCTCATCTAATGGGTTTAAACCTTGGTTTCCGCAGCAAGGCGAAACAGTTGTTCCCATTGAACTTATAGAAATTTCTCCCATAGAAACATCAGCAGAAACAGTCTCACCGAAATCATCAATTTCTGCTCAAGAATCTCCATCAACATCTGCACCAGAAATTGCTGCACCAACTACATCTAGCAATGAGGATACTGAGGCAATAAATTCTGATGCTAGTCTCCTGAGTGAAAGTGAACTTAAAAGTGAAAGTACAACTGAAAGTAAAGTAAAACCTTCTCAACTGAGTAAAAGTGAAGGCGAGGGTAAAGTAGAAACTTCTCAAGCTAATACCCAAAACTTGCTGGAGAAAACAGTTTCAACACCAGCATTTCAACCAAAGCCGACACCAACAATTGCAGCCGATGATTTGCCTTGGAACCGTCGCGAAGAAGTTGTACTGGAACAAGGACAGCCACTACCAACAGACCTTCCATCTATTCCATCAGAACTACCAAAAGTTTCGGAGATTGAACAAGGGAAAATTGCCCGCACTGCGGAGGAAATAGAACCCACACCCTCTGAAAAAATTGCGGATACTGCGGAGGAAATAGAACCCACACCCTCTGAAAAAATTGCGGATAATCCCGGGAAAAAAGGACTGAGGGTGACATTTACTCCATTCAATAAAACTGAAATAGCTCAATTGGTAGAAGAGGGTAGATTAACACCAGATGGTTTACCCGATGTTCTAGCAATACATAAGGGAAGTAACACTAAGAATTTAGACTCAAGTTATATTTTTAGTGATTCTCAATTTGAGCCTGTAAAGTTGCTGGCTAGCTTGGTAATTGATCACAACGGTAACCTTGAAGAAGCTGTAGTTTTAGAAATAGAACCAGTGAGTCTACCCAGTAAAAAAAGCCTATATGAACAAATTGTCAATGATATTTTCAAAAACGATAGATTTTTACCAGCACAAAATAAAGATGGCACAAAACCAGAGTTGAGTAATTTATTTCTACAGATAACCATTGAACCTGTTAGTATTAACGCTCCCACGGATTGAAGCCGTGGGATTCTTGTTTCAATCAGCCGACTTAATTAAAAGAGCTTCCCCAACTGACCAGAGATCCTTATGTCCACAAGCTTTAGATTATGTGCTAACCACAGTACTTTTAAGTCCTTTCCCTAATATTTGTTTAGCTGCATTGTGGTCACGGTACATGATTGTTCGGCAAGAATGGCATTTGTGAGTACGAGTAGACAAAGATTTTTTAACTCGTTTTCCACATAAACTACCAAGTCCCTGGACTGGAAAAGCGCCCTTGCAGTCTTAACCGCAAAATCTTGACGCTGTTTACTTACCTTGAGGTGTTTTCTAGCTAATTTCTTAACAGCTTGAGGGTGATTAGATGAGTTTGTTAACCGTTAACAGTCCACGTTATTTTTAATCATGTTGACCTACTTATCAATCACCTTGGGGATATTCATGCCATAAGCTCGTAATTTCACGTAAACTTTGGTGAGTACCATTCCCCAAAATCAAGTGATCTAATAACGGAATACCCAATAGCTGCGCCCCTGCTAATAACTGACGGGTCAATTCTATATCTTCCTCACTGGGTTCTACGTTACCTGAAGGATGATTATGAGCAATAATTGCCCGTGTTGCACCTTGACGAATAACTTCGCGAAAAATATCACGAGGAGATGCTAAGGTTTCTGTGGCAGTACCAATAGTAATTACTTGGGTTCCTAATAAGCGATTTTTGACATCTAACAGCAACACTGCAAAACGTTCTTGTGTTTGCCACATCAGGTCTTGACTCAGTGCTGCTGCTGCCACCATCGGGTTATCAATTGGTGTGCTGTCTGAGGGACGACATTGAAAAACACGTTTCCCTAATTCAATCGCCGCTAAGATAGTTGTGGCTTTTGCCGGTCCAATACCAGAAATTTGCATTAACTCAGCCGGGGTTACTTCTCGCATAACTGCCAAGGGATCACGTTGGTGTTTACCTAATTCCTGTAGCAAATATTGCCCTAAGCCCACGGCTGAAAGTTTTCCCGGCCCTTGACCAGTGCCTAAAAGAATCGCAATTAACTCAGCGGTAGCTAAGATTTTGGGACCGTGGCTCATTAAACGTTCACGTGGACGCTCATCTGTGGGGATATCAGCAATTCTCAGACAATAGCTCATAGAATAACTAAGAGAATACTCACTTAGATAGCACTACCTTTAGTTATCCCTTGTTTGCTCTGCACATCATCCTCAGATGAAACAATCTTTAATTTTCATCAATTGGGCATAGATGCCGTCACAGCTAATGACTGTGATCGCTTAGGTAGATTATACTTAAGTTTAGTATATTTATAGTATATAAAAAAGCATTATTATGGCGGAAAGTATCGATAAGATCGCAGCTTTAACCCAACAGTGGTTAGCTGAGATTCAGTCACTCAAACAACAATTAGCAGAACAGCAACACGAGGGTCATACTGCTTGGGAAAGTGCTCAAAAATGGCGTAAACTTTATAACACTGAAGCAGAACAACGCCGCACAGATGCAAATTTAGCCCAACAAGTGATTGGTTCCCTCAAAGCAGAGATACATCAACTCAAGGGATTGGATTCTGGGATAGTGGAGGATAGGAAAGCTACAACCGTAGCCGAACAAGAAATTAAACAAATTAAATCATTGGAAGAATTGCAATGTAAACTTATCGCCGTTACTAAAGAACGCGATCGCCTGCTGCAAGCCTTAAAAACCGAGCAAGAAAAACACGCTCAAACTCGCAAGAGTCTAACCACAGCCTTGGGTGATGCTATTGGCTCGGCAAGACAAAGAGCCGGGGGCTAGTAACTCTCTCAAACTGAATCAATTAAAAGCCCATTGCTTTGGCTACTGCAGCCAACTCAGCGTCTATGCCTTGTTTAAATTGGCTATTACTGTGTTTAATAGCTGTATCTGGGTCTTTTAAACCATTACCTGTGAGGACACAAACCACTGTTGCTCCTGTAGGAACTTGGTCTTTCACCTGCAACAAACCGGCTACAGAAGCAGCGCTAGCGGGCTCGCAGAATATACCTTCTAATGATGCTAAAAGTCTATAGGCATCGAGAATTTCTGCATCAGTTACGGCTTTGAAGCTGCCTTGACTAGCTGATTGGGCAGCGATGGCTTTATCCCAACTAGCAGGGTTACCAATGCGTATTGCTGTGGCGATGGTTTCCGGATGGGTGACTGGTTGTCTATGGACTAAGGGGGCTGCACCTGCGGCTTGAAATCCCATCATTCGGGGCAAGCGATCGCACTTTCCTGCTTGATGATATTGACAAAAACCCATCCAATATGCTGTTATGTTCCCCGCATTACCCACTGGGATACACAACCAGTCTGGGGCATTGCCCAACGCATCTACAACTTCAAATGCTCCGGTTTTTTGTCCTTCTAAACGGTAGGGATTGACGGAGTTTACCAAAGTTATAGGATAGCTTTCTGCCATTTGCCGCACAATTTCTAGGGCGCGATCAAAATTGCCTTTGATTGCTAAAACTTCAGCACCATATAATAAAGCCTGCGCTAACTTACCCAAAGCCACATAACCATCTGGTATGAGCACAAAGGGCTTCATTCCCCCACGTTTGGCATAAGCTGCGGCTGCGGCTGAGGTGTTACCTGTACTCGCACAAATTACCGCTTTAGCCCCAGCTTCTTTAGCCTTGGTAATTGCCATAGTCATACCCCGGTCTTTAAAGCTGCCAGTGGGGTTAAGACCATCGTATTTCACAAATACTTTTACTTCTCTGCCAATGCGTTCTGCGATTGTCGGTACTGGAATTAGGGGGGTGTTACCCTCTAATAAAGTTACAACAGGTGTTTTTTCGCTGACAGGCAAGTAATCACGATAGGCTTCTATCAGTCCAGGCCACGCTTGGCGATAAGATTTAGCAACAGACAAACTCACAGTCACGGGTTTTAAAAGTTTTTAACTAGGGATTGGGTAACGCAGCATGGGAAGACATGAAAGCTAATTCTTTTTCCCCACAAAAAGGACAAGAATATTATCTCCTTTAATGCCAGCGTCTTACTGATGACTTTCATTTTATACAAGACACTATTTTATCATAACTGCCGATAGGTACATATGCGAAATCAGGTGATAATTTCCTTATGGAACTTTCTCTAAACAATTCCAGTCTCCTATGGTAGCACTGGTACTGGAATACAGTAAATGATATAAAATATACAATTTTTTAACATATGTTAACTTTGTATTATTGTAATATTTACTAAATGGTGTGAGTTTATTTGTGGATTTTATTTAACAATGCTTACTTATTCATCTAGTGTTTCTCAACGGCCCTCCGAGACTCTTTGGCTTAACAATGTCAACAAGTCTTACTATCAAGACGATCAACAAGCGAAGCTGCAACACCTGCAAGCAGAGGTGGATTCTCTGTTACACCAATTACAAAACCTGAAAAAACAACGTTTAGCGGAGTACAAGCAAGAGGAAGAGGAATAGATTAGTTTTCGTCACGGCGACCGTCCGTAGATGGTACTATAGAAAAGTACTAGTCAAACCCTTGACTTTGATCTCACCAACGCTTTAGGCAATAATTATCGATATTCTCTACTAACAATGCTCGATATTCTGTATTGGACACCTTGACCACCGCTGTGAGGGTTTATTGGGCACTTTTTATGAGCTTTAATCATTAACCAAGATGATCATTATGACTAATCGGGGATTTGATGTGACGTTTTGGAAGTCCCTTGTGTAGCCAGCTATTTTTCTACCACCTACCAATAATAAAAGAGGTTTAGCGCATCGCCAAACCTCACTATAAATCCAGTGCATAACAACATCCCGGACTAATTTACCTATTATTTTTGCCATTGGTCATCTTCCTATGGGATGTGTCCAAATTTCATAAAAGCTGCTAAGGATTTATTTCGGTATTGCTAAATACCTTAACGTATGAGAAATTTGGACAGCTAAAATTTTTCATACTATCAGAAATCCTCTTTGATTTAGCACTCTTAGCCAAACTTTTCTTCAGATTAGTTGCAAAATAAAAGACGGGTTTCATCCCGCCGACATAGCTTGAAAGTGGCAATACACCCTGGAATTTATAAAAATAGCCAACATTAAACTGAATAGGTTGTGAGGAGAGAAGATTACGTAAACAAAAAGAACAGCTAATTATGCTGGATTCCGTGTTTCAATCAAAGTCAATCCTTACACTTTTCACGAATATATCACATAACAAATTTAATCAGTTGCCATTTTGGCAGATACTCAAGAATAAAATTAACGAATTAAATATTGTTATAGTTATAAGTATTATAAGCCTTTTACTAAGTGAAGCAAGTTCATAAAATCTCCCCTGGGAAAATTATCAAAATGATAGAATGTCAAAAATATTACTAATTTTTTGGTATACACACTGTCTAATTGAGATGGAAGCTATATGTATGAAAAAAAACTTAAATATAGTTATAATTTAGTTATAAAACTAAGATAAAAGCCACATTTACACCGAAATCAACTTTCTGGGCAAGACTATTAACGACAATATTTCGTTCTGGTTTATAAGAAGATAGGCTGAAAACCCTTGAGGTTAAGTTTTTCCGCCAAGGGATAAAAGCTGATTAACGCGTTTGCGCCTCAGTCATCTTAGCTATTCCCTTTGTTGGGGAATGGAGAGTGTCAACCAACTCCACTCTTCTTTTGTAGGCGAGTGGGAACAAGTATCCTTTCCTTAGGGAACTGCCTAACCAAGGTATCATCAATAATGTGATTCTACTTTAGTTAAATTCAGCCAAATAAGGAAAATAGTTACATTTTTACTAATTCTATTATTTGTAGATGTTAGAAGAGAAACATAGAAGCACAACAAAACTCGGTTGGTCTTTAAATGAACGAGATCCGGAATTTATCAAATCTTTGATGCCCTTATTCAGCTTTTTGTATCATTACTACTTTCGAGTGCAAACAAGTGGTTGGCATCATATTCCCACCCAAGAAAAAGTCCTGTTCGTTGGTTCTCACAATGGAGGAATGGCTTCTCCTGACATGGCCATGATTATGTACGACTGGTTCCGAAAATTTGGGTTTGAGAAACCTGTGTACGGTCTAATGCATCCCCATATTTGGAAATTTACCCCAGAAGTAGCAAAAATAGCTGCTAAAACTGGCGCAATCATAGCTCATCCAAAAATGGCTTACGCCGCTTTCCGTTCCGGGGCGAGTGTATTGGTCTATCCTGGTGGAGCAGAAGACGTCTTTCGACCGCATCATTTGCGGAATAAAATTTACTTTGCAGGACGGCGGGGATTTATCAAACTAGCCCTACAGGAAAAAGTACCGATTGTACCGATAATTTCTACCGGCGCTCATGATACTTTGATTGTCTTGGCTGACTTCTATAAAATCCTACAGCAATTCCACGAATGGGGAATGCCGTGGTTGTTTGATATTGACCCGGTAGTTTTTCCTGTTTATCTGGGATTACCGTGGGGACTAGCAATTGGGCCTCTTCCCAATATTCCATTACCAGTACATATTCAAACACGGGTGTGTAAACCCATTGTATTTGAACGGTACGGCCAGGAAGCGGCTAGCGATCGCCAGTATGTCAATGAATGCTATGAATTAGTTGTCAATCAGATGCAGCAAGACTTAGACCAATTAGTTCAGATGCGCCCTCAGGAGTGATTTAGCAGTAACCACAAAACAAATCCAGATCCAATGAAAACAATGCTCATAACACTTTATTCACTGATTCTCAAGTTTTCAACACGTGCATCTTTCATACTGGCACTGCTTGGCGTAGTTCTACAGGTTCACCAGTCAAACTATAAGCCCGAACCTCAGTAATTTTTACCTTTACCAACTGCCCTTTTAATTGATTGATGTCGCCGGTAAAGAATGTCAACCGATTACCGCGAGTGCGTCCCATAACTTGAGTGTGATCTTTGGAATTTTTGTCTTCTACTAAAACTTCTTCAATGCGTCCCATGTAACGCCGCGATCGCTCGGCTGCTTTGATATTGACTAAATGGTTTAATCTTTGTAGGCGATCGCTTTTGACTTCTTCACTGAGTTGATTTGACCACAAAGCTGCTGGCGTTCCGGGACGGGGGGAATATGCTGCTGTATTCAACAAGTCAAAGCCAATATCTTCCACTAATTTCAGGGTATTTTCAAATTGTGCTTCTGTCTCTCCCGGAAAACCGACAATTGCATCGCCGCTAATGGAAGCGTCGGGCATATAGCGTCGAATGGTGTCAATGATCCGGCGATATTTGTCGTGAGTATAACCCCGTGACATTGCTTTTAGCACTTCATTATCACCTGATTGAAAGGGGATGTGAAAGTGTTCACATACTTTGGGTAATTCGGCACAAGCCTTGATTAACCTTTCAGTAAAATAACGAGGATGACTAGTGGCAAATCTGAGCCGTTCAATTCCTGGAACATCATGTACATAATAAAGTAAATCAGTGAAGTTATGCAGATGCCGACCTTCTGGAGTTGTCCCCGGCAAATCTCTACCGTAAGCGTCAATATTTTGACCCAAGAGGGTAATTTCTTTGTAACCTTCCCGTCCCAGTGTCTTCATTTCAGCAAGTATCGCTTCTGGGGTGCGGGATTGTTCTACACCGCGCACATTAGGAACTACGCAATAAGTACAGCGTTCATTACAGCCATAAATCACATTTACCCAGGCATTAACATTGCTATCTCTTCGTGGCTGGGTGATATCTTCCATAATGTGAACCGACTCAGTGGCTACAACTTGATTACCATCAAACACTGATGCCAGTAAATCTTTGAGGCGGTTAGCGTGTTGTGGCCCCATTACCAAGTCCAATTCTGGCACCCGTCGTAACAAGCTTTCCCCTTCCTGCTGGGCAACACAACCTGCAACAATCAATGTTAAATCAGGTTGCTGGTGCTTACGTTTCGCTTGTTTGCCGAGGTAAGAATACACCTTTTGTTCAGCGTTATCGCGAATCGTACAGGTATTATAGAGAATCAAATCTGCATGATTGGGGTCTTCTGACCATTCAAAGCCCATGTCTTCTAAAATGCCAGCCATGCGCTCTGAGTCGGCTTTATTCATTTGGCAACCGAAGGTAATGATATGGTAACGGCGATTAGAAGTGGTCATGGGCAATTCTGCTGATTTAGCATTAAGTATATAAACTTTATTCCTATTCTATTAAACAATAGAGAAAGCTACCTGATTTAGAGGCCAATCGCTCTGATAATTCCAGGAGTTTTACCAACTGATGGGGCTCCCGCCTTGCGGCGTCGAACAACTAGCCCCCCAATTCAAGGCGTTGGGAATTAATCCCGACTAATTGATTTCCATTGCCATCTGTGAAAATTAACTACTGTATATCTACTCCTCACTGGTAGCTTCAGATGATGCTGCTGGCTGAGGTGGAGCAGTTTTGCGACTGCGGCGTAATGAATTCCGCAACTCATTCTGACTTGAAGATAAGCTGTTGCTAGGAGATGCAGGAGATGGTTGATTTGACCTGAAACGTCGCCGCCGATTTGTGCTTGGTTGTTCTTGTGCAGAATTAGTGGTGCTTCGTTGACGGCGGGCGTTGCGTAAAGACTCTCTCAGATTCCTTGTAGTCGAAGTTTTTTTGCTTGGAGATGATGAACTAGCTGCTCTGTTTTGTACGGGCTGACGAGGTTCTTTGACTGGTGTTGCTACTGGTGTAGTTTCTCGTCTGATCCTGATTCTTCTGGGTTTGCTGATGGTGTTGGCAGAAGGAGTATTTGTATCCTCCGATGTAGAACTGGGATTAGATATTGCTGTTTGGCGACTTCTCTGTCTGGCTTGTGCTTCTTGTTTTCGTTTCCGTTCTTGGACTTGGCGGTATCGGCGTGAACCTTCTATTGCAAAATCGGTAGCTATTGATACTCTGCTTCTGCCACCCTCTGATGGTTTCAATTTCCAGTTACGCGCCTGTCTCAAGGTTTCTTGGTCTAATTTGCTGTTACCACTAGAACCAACAATCCGTGCATTAGTAACATTACCTTGTGAATCAGTATCAACAGCTACTTCTACTCTGCCTTCAATTCCTCGCCGTCTGGCAAACTCTGGATATTTAGTGCTGCAATCAGCGCAAGCTGCCCGACCATTACCTGAACCCCTGGAATTAGGGCTAGGATTATTATTTTCTCTATTGTTTTCTGGTTGTGTTTTGATCTGTGGAGTAGTGGGCACGGTGGGGGCGACTGCTACCGGCGATGGTTGTACTTGTACATTGTTAGAAGTGGTAGTATTTTCTGTGGTGACTGAAGCTGCTGTATTACTGCTTTGAGTAATTCTGGAATTTCTCAATCCACTTAAGGTTTCTCTGAGGTTTTCACTACCTTCATTTATCTGAGGAACCGCAATTGGTGATGTTGATGATGTGGAAGTCAAAAGAGATTCTAACTTAGCTATAGATGCTTGGCGTGGGGGGATTGTGGGTTGAGGCTGTTCAGTGGTTACTTTAGTTGGTTGGAGTGGCTGGGAAACTGGAGGAGGTTGAACAGTTTCCACCCGAGCTGGTGGTGTAACTACCTTTAGCTGTTGTTGCGGTACTGGGGGGGGCTGAATAATTTTTGGCTCAATTTTTACCGCAGTGATAGGTGTCACTTTAGTGGTGACAATTTTGCGAGGCTTGGGTATTTTAACTTTTTCGGGAATTATTTCCGGCGGTTTTTCTGGTTTTTCAACGGTGGTACTTACGGGATCTACAATTATTAAGTCTATTGGCTCATATTGTTTTTTCGGCACTCTCGTCAACAAAATACCTATACCGGAAGACAGTACGCCAATGTGTAGGGCTAAGGAACCAATCAGACTGTATATTAAGAATGTCTTAACAGCCTCAACTTCTTGAGAGCGATGTTCGACATTAATGCCGGAAAAACTCATAGTTTATTGATACCTTTTCTCAGTTATTCAGTTATATTAGAACGCACTGGCTGAAAATAACAAGTCAAAAATTAAAATTGTTTCGGTAATGTTATGGATTGGCTAATATGTTGATTTTCCGGCTGAGAGCAAATTTTAACTTATGTAATTTTTTAATCTTGATTTTTTGCTAAAAAATATCAATTATCTCTGACATTTAACAAATGTATATTAAATCACTATTTAATTTAACAAAAAATTTGGCTTTATATGTAAAATCAACTACAAAAAATCCGGCAGCTATCTATTAAGGATGGAATTCAAGTCCTGGATTTTCTTGCCTAGCTAGAGAATTATTAACAAAGAATAAAAAATAACGGATAAATATCTAGTGAGTGTGGTTAAAACATTAAATTAGAGTGGTTGTATATCTCCATGCTTTACTCCATGCCATTTTGACAATTTAATCTCCTTGGTATCCGCTATTTATGTTGAACTCAGAATAGAATGGAAAAAGAATGTGTGCCAACTAATAACTACTTATAGGTAAAGGGCTGGCAACAGCAAAAAAAATCTCGCCCAATCCTTTTAAATCTCTTGATTGAATTTAGCGTAAATTATGGAGAAGTTGTTCTTGAATTTACGCCTGTGGACAAATAAAGAAGCAATTCTAGTTTTATGAGTAGATTTGAGTAGGTTTATTTGGCATTTAATAGCTGGTTCCCAAAAATCACAATTGCAAAAAACTGTCTTTGAAGTAGGCTTGTAGCATCTTAACGCTTGTAATATTTTTATGACTTCCCTGATTCGTTTCTTAATGTGTCCCCCTGACCACTACAATGTAGATTATGTGATTAATCCCTGGATGGAAGGGAATATTCACAAGTCTTCGCGCGAACGCGCCGTGGAACAGTGGCAGAAACTTCACCACATTCTCAAACAACACGCCATTGTCGATTTAGTAACGCCCCAGATGGGTTGGCCCGATATGGTATTTACTGCTAACGCTGGCTTGGTCCTGGGGGAAAATGTTGTTCTCAGTCGATTTCTGCACAAAGAACGTCAGGGAGAAGAACCTTTCTTTAAAAATTGGTTTGAAGAAAACGGTTACACAGTTCATTTATTACCTAAAGACTTACCGTTTGAAGGTGCTGGGGATGCACTTTTAGATCGGGAAGGACGTTGGTTATGGGCTGGATATGGCTTTCGCTCTGAATTAGATTCTCACCCTTATTTAGCTAAATGGCTAGATATTGAGGTGCTATCTCTGCGCTTAATTGATGAGCGTTTTTATCACTTAGATACTTGCTTTTGTCCTTTAGCTAACGGCTATTTATTGTATTATCCCGGCGCTTTTGATGCTTATTCTAACCGTTTAATAGAAATGCGCGTTGCACCAGAAAAGCGGATAGCAATTACCGAAGCTGATGCTGTGAACTTCGCTTGTAATACAGTGAACGTAGACAGCATTGTGATTATGAATAAAGCCGGCAATGCTTTAAAAACACGTTTAACAGATGTTGGTTTTCGAGTCATTGAAACGCCGTTGACAGAATTCCTCAAAGCAGGTGGTGCAGCTAAATGTCTCACACTGCGAGTTACAGAACCACTCCACACAGAAATTCATGCCAATGTCTCCGTAGAAAGCCGCGTTATTCGGTTGGAAGGACATTTGCTGGACTCTGGTTTGATTAACCAAGCTCTAGATTTAATTGTGGATGGTGGGGGAAGTTTCCAAGTGATGAATTTCAACTTGGGAGAACAACGCCAAAGTACATCAGCTGCTGAAGTGCGAGTTTCAGCCCCTTCTCATGAGGTAATGGAAGAAATTATCTCTCAGTTAATTGATTTGGGTGCTGTAGATTTACCCCAAAATGAACGAGATGCTAAACTGGAGCCTGTAACCCAAGCTGGGGTGGCTCCTGATGATTTCTACGTCAGTACTATCTATCCTACAGAAGTGCGAATTAATGCTGAGTGGATTAAAGTGCATAATCAGCGCATGGATGGTGCGATCGCTATTACTCAAACCGCCAATGGTTTAATGGCTAGATGTAAAATTCTCCGGGATTTAGAAGTAAATGATTTGGTAGTGGTGGATGTGCAAGGTATCCGTACTATCCGCAAAACTGAATCACGAGAACAGCGTAATTCTCAAGAATTTAGCTTTATGTCATCGGGTGTTTCCAGTGAAAGGCGTGTGGAACTTGTGGTGGAGCAAGTGGCTTGGGAATTACGTAAAATTCGGGATGCGGGCGGTAAAGTAGTTGTCACTGCTGGTCCTGTGGTGATTCACACGGGGGGCGGTGAACATTTAGCGCGACTGATTCGGGAAGGATATGTACAGGGGCTCTTGGGTGGCAATGCCATTGCTGTCCACGATATTGAACAAAATATTATGGGCACATCCCTGGGTGTGGATATGAAGCGGGGTGTCACTGTGCGTGGTGGACATCGCCATCACCTCAAGGCCATTAATACTATCCGCCGTTATGGCAGTATTGCTAAGGCTGTGGAGGCGGGAGTATTTAAGGGTGGGGTGATGTATGAGTGTGTTACTAATAATGTGCCTTTCTGTTTGGCTGGTTCTATTCGGGATGATGGGCCTTTACCTGATACCCAAATGAATTTGATTAAAGCTCAGGAGAATTATGCTCAATTGATTGAGGGTGCGGAGATGGTGTTGATGCTGTCTAGTATGTTGCATTCTATTGGGGTGGGGAATATGACTCCGGCTGGGGTGAAAATAGTCTGTGTGGATATTAATCCGGCTGTGGTTACTAAGTTAAGCGATCGCGGTTCTGTGGAATCTGTGGGTGTGGTGACGGATGTGGGTTTGTTCCTCAGTTTGTTGGTTCAGCAGTTGGATAAGTTGACTAGTCCTTATGTTGCTAATGTAAGTTAAGAAATGTAACATAGAAGGGTTAGTCAATGGCTAACTATTTGCCAACAATAGATTATATATGCTCATAAATGCTAATATAGTCGTATGGCTTATGTACCACTACGAGAAGCAGTCAAACAACTAGGACTGCATCCAAACACTTTAAGAAAGTACGCAGACAATGGCAAGATTGAAAGCATCAAAAACGAAGCAGGACAAAGACTTTTTAACGTCGAATCCTACCTCCGTGGAGCAACTAGAACTTCCTTTGTTTGCTACTGCCGGGTTGGTTCAACCAAGCAACGAGACGACCTTGGTAGACAAATTGCCTATATGCAATCACTCTACCCGGATGCCGAAATCATCAAAGATATCGGCAGTGGAATCAACTTTAAAAGAAAAGGACTGCAAGCCTTACTGGACAGACTTATGCGGGGAGATAAGCTCACGATTGTTGTTGCCTGTCGTGACCGACTTGCAAGGTTTGGATTCGAGCTTATTCAGTACATGGTGGAGCAAAACGGTGGACGAATCGTGGTTCTCGACAACAATGTACATTGCCCAGAGTCAGAGCTTACCTCGGATCTTCTCTCTATCCTCCACCTCTTCTCTTGTCGGATGCACGGACTCAGGAAGTACAGTAAAAAAATCAAGGAAGATCCGGATCTTTCTCACAACCGAGCACAGGCGGATCGTTAAACAGTGGTTTGGTGTGTCCAGGTTTGTTTACAACACCACCGTCAAACTGGTGCAAGACCCTAGCATTAAGGCTAACTGGAAAGGGATTAAGACTGACATATTGAACAAACTACCACAATGGAGTAAATCAGTCCCTTATC
>WGNO01000039.1 GCA_016124525.1 Nostoc sp. RI_552
CAAACGAGTTGACCGTCGAACTAAAATTTCTGGCGCGCAGTGGAAACAGGAAAACGTGCCTCAAGTTCTTGCCCATCGTTGCGCCTACCTCAATGGCTTCTTATCTGTTTGACCTTTCTTTAAAAAGTGAGATGCTCCCCATAATTTTGTATTGTCACGGGTAAGAAGTGTATATGTTAAAGGATAGTTTTGTGTTCAAAAAGCTTTTGTGAAGGATAAGACGCGTGGAATCTCAATTACAGATTGAACAAGTCATTCAGACCCTGAAAGAGGATCTACCAACACTGTTTGAAAAAGATATTTCCTATGATATTTATACCCAGGATATCTACTTTCAAGACCCTGTAAATAAATTTAAATGGAAATTCAACTATCGCATTATATTTTGGACATTGCGATTTCACGCGTGGCTATTTTTTAGGGAAATTTACTTTGACTTGCATGAAGTATCCCAGCCAGCAAAACATACTATTTTAGCTCAATGGACAGTTCGGGGAATTTTGCGTGTCCCCTGGAAAGCACGTTTATTTTTCAATGGCTATTCGACATATAAACTTAAGCCAAACAATTTGATATACGAGCATATCGATACTTGGGATCGTCACCCAGGGGAGATTTTAAAACAGTTTTGGCAAAAGTCAGAAATATTTGAATGAGGGATATAGCCATTCCCTTGGATAGAAAGCAAAAGAGGGAGTTTGGCTCCCTCAATAAATCGGATAGTTATTTAGTTCAACTTAGGTCAAGAATTACAAACGTTCCTTTGGTAAGAAGGCAATAGGATCCGTTGCTCCCCTGCCTCCTGGGTGGACTTCAAAGTGAGTGTGTGGACCAGTGCTGAAACCAGTGCTACCCATATGTGCAATTTGTTGCCCTTGGGTCACGTATTGACCTGCTCGCACCAAAGTCCGGCTATTGTGAGCATAGCGAGTGAGAGTGCCATCGGCATGGCGAATATCCACGAGGATGCCATAACCACCTCTGTTCCAACCGGATTTTTCCACCACACCATCAGCGACGGCGTAAATAGGCGTACCAGTAGCGTTAGCAATGTCAATACCCCTGTGCATTCTTCCCCAGCGTCTACCATAGCCAGAGGTGAGTACACCTTTTGCAGGCCATATGTAGGTTGTTGAGGCGGTTGAAGGGGGAGGTATAGTTGGATCAATTGGTTTGGGCAAGTATTGGTCTACTGCTGCCAAGGGCGGTAATTGTTGTTGTAATTGTGGAGCAACCTTAGTCCCCCGCAAGTTCCCTAAATTATCCGAGATATCGGCATCATTGGAAAATGTTGTTGTTTTGTTGCCAGGGCGATTGATGTTAGTGAAAAATTCTGGATTGATTGGCTCGTTGTTACGACGAGTACGGCTTTGGGAACTAGCGGATTGACTGCCATAGTCAGGTAGCTTGAGCCTGGGAACAGCAATGGGAATTGACGTATTCTTTCGTCCTGCAGCAGATTGAGAAGGCGTGGTAGGATTTTGTTGAGTAACAGGTATCGCTATGGGAGCTTGCTCAGATTCATTAGGGACTGGCCTAATTACATTGCCAAACTTTTGTTGCCGATATTGCTCGCGTAATCTTTGGATTTCCGCTTCTGGGCTACTCATTTTAGCAATGGGCGTTGGCACAGCAGCTTTGCTGGGTTCTGTGGTTAATGGCGCAAAGGCATTCCCGGATTGCTGGTTGCGGTATTTCTCCTGCAATCTCTTTATTTCCGTTTGTAGGCTGGTTGTTTGAGCAACAGTAACTGGGGGGTTAACTTGCTCAGGTTCTGTAGCTACTGGTACAACGCCATTACGAGGTTGCTGGTTGCGGTGTTTGTCCTGTAATCTCCGGATGTCTGCACGTAAAGCCTGGAGACCTTGATGATCATCTTTTGTGGTTGCCCCTTGTTGAGCAGATTTTTGAGACTGCTGCATTTCGGCGAAGATTTTTGGTACAGGTGTATCACCGCCTTGTCCCTGAGGATTGAGACTGGTAGATTCGGTGTCTGTAGCTGTTCCAGTATTAGTTACTGGGGTGGGGATGCTCACATTGTTGTTATTCCCAGGGACTGGTAACTGTGATGAGGCAACAGGTGGATTACTTGCCTGGGGTATTGTACTAGAATAGACACCATTGGGGTTAACTAATACTGGGACTTGAATCGCTCTAGAACGGTCCAGTGGAGTAAGGGGAATAATTAGTCTTTGGCTAATTTTCAGTTGATTTGGATTGCTCAGACTATTTGCCTTAACCAGTTCCGAAAGGGAAATATTGTATCTCAGAGCGATGGCGGCTAGTGTGTCTCCGGGTTTAACTTCGTAAGTTGTATTACCCAATAGCCCCACAACTGTGGGTGCGGATGGTACTGGTATTGTTAGAGCTTCTGGGTTGGAATCATTTGTTTGTTGTTGTTTTAAACCCGATAATAAACTTTCTTGGTTGTAATTGTTGATAATTGAGGAATTTTCTACAAGAGTTTTATCGGGGCTGATTTCTCCGGCTTTTGGAATTGTTTTCGGCTGTGTAGAAGCTATGTCAGTTTTTGATAAAATTGGGGTCTCCTCAGACCGCAACTCCGCCAGACTATTTCTTAAACGGTTCGATTTTTCTTGTAAGCGACTTAGTGCAAATTGCTGCTGGGCCTTCAGTTGAGCACTGATTTTACCACTGGCTTCGGTGTTTTGCCCAGCCTGTGGTTGTTGTTCGCCTGTTAGGTGTGCAGTTGCTTTGTCAGTTTCGTTAGTAAACCTATCACCACTGGACAGTTTTCCTACTGTCTCATTTGCCTGGATTCCTGTTGACAATCCCTGTGATACTGGGGCTTGTGAATTTAAGGAACTTTTGTTAGCTGTTGTGGTGTCGGGTTGTAGTCTGGGAACAGGAACTTGTACAGATATTCCACTCGCCGCAACTTGCCATTTAGCTTCAAGCCCGGGTAACTGTGAAATTGCTGTTGGTTCGGTGATGACAGGATTTTCTGTCATACTTGCTGATAAAACTGTTTGAGTCTTCAGCATGGGAGCAAATTTCACTGTGGTGTCAGAAGCAGCAGGAATTGTTGAGGCTGGCTTTCGGCTACCTGCGGGATCTGCTGCTTGGGCTTGATCGCTTTGTCGAGTCACCAAAAGGCTGGTTGTTCCCATGGAGATAGCCAAACCAATCATGGCAGCTTGTGTACGCACCCGGCAGTTAGCCTTGGGATTAACTACAATACCTAGGTTTTCTAGGTGTTCCACTGGTGCATCATCATTGCTGGGGGTATTTTTCAGCACAGCCTTTTCTCTTTTTTTCAATGCTCGTTTCAAAGACGACCTCCTATGATCACTAGCGCTTAACTGATCTCGATTTTTCAGTCGGATACTAGTCAATGATTTAGATCACATCGAGTGATAGATCAAGATCATTTTCACCAGAGATACTTAAGCAAGATTAACTTGCTTCTCTGATTTAGACAAGTTCACACTTGTTAGCAAAATTTCAAAATTGCTGTGCTGACTTGTCCACTCGACTCCTACACACCATAGAACGTTTGCTTTTGACAGTTGTCTTCACCATTGGTGTAACCCTTGCTTGGACTGATGAACAATTATATATTCACAAAGCCCATTGTGGGTGTTGCCAACACAGTGGTTTCGATTTTTGGCAAAGCTATGCTCTTTGTTGTAGATATCTTCAAGGTTTTTCTACTCGATCCGCCTTTTTAAAACCAAACTTTAGGTTGATTCATCGCTAAAAATCAACCGTACAAACTTATAACTACTTTTGTCCTCATGGAAATTACTTATTCAACAAAAATAACTCAAATACATAACTACAAAAGGTTTCACCCCTTTTTCTTCCCCTCGTCACAAGGGCTTTAATTCAGCAAAATCTATCATGCAAATTCCGTATTTTCTCAATTTTTATATATAAATTTCTTATATTAACCCACTGGTTTGTGTGAGTATTTATAACTAAAGTGACTGAAAATAGCTCTTTGCGTACCCAGAGTATCTTTTTATCAAATCACACTCTGGGAATATATTTAGGTTTTTTTAAGTGTTTTTACGTCGTTAATTTTGTATTGATGATTACAGTAAATAACCCAGCTGACGATGGGATTCAAACAAACTTACGGCTACACTTACCGAAAGATTCAAGCTGCGAACATGAGGCTCTGCCATGGGAATATAAAGTGTAGCGTCACAATTTGACAAAATTGCTGATGGTAAGCCTGTAGTTTCACTACCAAAAAGCAACCAATCATCGACTTGAAATTGAAAGCTGACGTAATTAAAGTTACCTCTGACAGTGAAGCCTAAGCATCTACCTCCACGTTCTTGATGTATGGCTTTAAAGGCTTCTAGGGATTCGTGATGGTGCAGTTTGACGTAAGGCCAGTAATCTAAACCAGCTCTTTTGAGGTAGCGATCGCTGATTTCAAAGCCCAAAGGTGCTACTAAGTGTAATTCTGTACCCGTAGCGGCGCAACTACGGGCAATATTGCCTGTGTTTTGGGGTATTTGTGGATGAACTAAAACGACCTGGGGCATTGTCTGTGGAAGTAAATTTTGTCCTAATTTATACTTTAATTTTGCTAATCTCTCATGAGATAGGGTCCATTCATAGGTTTTGCTAATTAATCTCAAGTAAAACTGAGAGATTAAATTTTTAAAACAAAAGATAAACTTTGCCAAAACCTGATGTGGGAAATATGGTTCTGGGAAGGAAAAGAATTTTTGGGTACTCTCGCCAAATCTACCTTTAGGATGATAACTGCACATTTAAGCCCATAGAGGCGAACAAAGTTTATTTTCTAGTTCAATCTCACGTTCTTGAGTGGCAATAATTGCTTGGGTGAGGACACGCTGAGAGTCAAAACCGACTGCGTGGAGTTGCAACCACTGCTGGGCTTCGTTACCTTCGCGGAGAATTTTCTGCAAAGGAGAAAGGAAACAGTTAAAACCCTGTTGTTTAGCCATTGGTAAAACTTCTTGATATAGTTCAGTGATCCAGTCTCTGGCGAGGATGGGTCTACCATCTTGCCAATGCTGTAATTGAGCATCGAGACTAGCCTGAGCTGCGGCTGCTTCGTTCTTGGTAGTGAGAGAAATCAGTTCTTCAGGTGAGAAGGTACTTTGGGTTAACGGATCCAGTTCTCGGTTATCCAACAACTGTAACAAACGCGCTTCCAGGAAAGCAGCAATTGCTAATAAAGCAATGGGATCGGTAACTAGGTCACAAATTCGTAATTCCAGGCGATTGAGGTCATGAGGACGGCCATCGCCATTGGGTCGTACTGATGTCCACAAATGGCGTACATTTTGCATGGTTCCAGTGGCAATTTGTGCTTCTACCCATTGAATATGATGGGCATGGCTTGTAAATAAAGGCACATGGGCGGGGGTTTGGGGAAACACAGCCCAACGAGTGGAATGATAACCAGTAGCATTGCCATCCAGGAAGGGAGATGAAGCGCTCAAAGCCAGAAATAAAGGGGCTTCTAAACGAATCAGCCGACAAGCGCGGATTAATTCTTCTGGGTCACTGATGCCGATGTTAATATGAACACTGGCAGTAACTACCTTCGTACCGTAGGTATTTTCGATGTAGTGGTGATACTGGTTATTGGGGTTGGAACGAAAAAAGCGATGGCTTCCACCCAAAGACAAAGTACTGCCAGGAATGAGAGTGTAATTGCCCAAACTCTGGAGGTAGGTGCGTAACTTGCGCCGGGGACGTAGTAAAGCACACAATAAGTCTTCATAGTTATTCAATGGCTGGGTTGTGTATTCCACATTGCGGCTATCAGGTTCCCGCACAAATCCATCCAAAGAGGCCACAATTTTGTCCGAGAGACCGACTATTTCGCCTTGAGGCGTACCAGTATACATCTCAATCTCAAAGCCTTTTAATAGAACCACTTTGTTCTCCTCGTCCCTCTTAATCTAAAAATTGTATCGAATTAGACGAATTTCTGCATCTACATTTAAGTTAACTTAAAACTCGCAATTATTAAGAAAATATGCTGAAAACCCTTGAAGTTAAGTTTTGGATCTGGGGAAAAACTTAGCCATGGCTATAATTCGCCATTTATTCTCGTTGCAAACATCACAGATGATTTGTTGAAGTCCTTTGAATCATCCTCCTGAGCAATATTGAGACGCAAAAATTCTGCCCACACTTCATCACTGAGTAATTTTAAAGCGGTTTCCGGGTGATGAGATGCTATGGCGGTCATAACTTTGCGCCACCCCTGCTGCAATGACTCTATAAAAGCTTCCTCCCCGGAAAACTGACTCAGCAGAGAAAGTGCAGTGGGCAAAATTACTAAATTATCTAGTATTTTTGTTGACATTAAATCTTGGAGTAGAACATTCAGCCATAGTGGGAGAATTTCCAGCCAGTTGCTTTGTTGTATTTCTCTGAGTGGGACATTTTGCATACCCAAGGCGGCCCACACACACATAGATTCCGCAGCAACTTGAGCATCACGGGTTTCTAAAGCAAGGTTCCAGCGTTTTTGTGCATAACTTTGGCAACGATGAGCCAGAAATTGATATGCTTCCTCGACTTGCTGGGGAATAGTGACTTTATACACTGACTCACCTTGTGGTAAATATTCGCCACCACAGCAAACCCAGTCATAAAATCCAAACAAATGAATTTCTCGATCAACTATCACTTCTTTGACATGAGAATCTCCCAACCAAAAGAACTGTACAGATGGTAAACCATGAGGTGTTTTTATGGCACGCAATTTTTTTTCTACTGCTGGTGATATGGAAAGTTCTGCATCTGCTTGTTGAGAAATTCCATAGCCAATTAAAATCCACACTCCACCATTAGCCAATTTTTGCAACAGAGTCAAAAATTCTTGATTGATAACATCTTGACTCAACCAAGGAAAGTAGATGATAATTTGACGTTTAGCAGACTTTAAAACTTCTTCAAAAGTTCCAATAATTTCTCCATCCCGTAACTTGAAGGCTGGGTTAATAACTTTTGCCAATGTAGATTCTATGGCTATATTTTTATGATTAAGAGTAGATTCACGCTCAATATTAATGGCTTCATTGGACAATTTGCATAAAGCTTGCCAAGGTATTTTACCTTTACCTTGGAGCACTTCCATCCATTTTGATGCTGATTCTAAAATTTTCTTACCGCTTCTGATTTGGATACGTAATTTATCTTCCACAGCATCAAAAGTGACAAATAAATATATATTTTTCCAAATTACTTGCGGAGGGGCTAAAGCTTTGCACTTAGTCACAATTTTACCTAATTCTGGGACATGAAAATCTAAACCTGACAATTGAATACATTTTTGAATTTTCTCAATTTCCAAAGCAGAGATATCGTTAATTTTACGAGCAATTTTGATAAATTCTGCTAAATCAGGTAGATTTAAGGATACATTATCTAATGGTTCACTATAAAATATAAGCTTTCCATCTAAAGCGTTGGCAACAGCATATATTTGTATAGAGTATGGAGGTTGTGGTACAGAACCTTTGGCGTAGAAATCACGCCCTTGATTTGTAACTGTAATGGGTGATGTTGTTGATAAAGTTTGTAACGCTTGTAGATTGGCGGTGGTACTGCGGACAAATATAGGATCAAGACCCAATACAGATGCTAATTCATCTTCTGTTGGTGGAGGTGAAAATTCAATTCCAGCACGGATAATAAATTCTTCAAGTAAATTAAATTTACGTGGTTCTTGAATAGATATTTCCACAGGAGTTTGAAGTAAACTATAGCGAAATTCCCGTGCAGCTAAAACTGATAAATGAGGATTTTGGGCTGTAATTTCTTCTGCTAAATTTATAAGTTTTTCGTCAATAGGTTTAGACGCAAAAGCGAGAAACATCAACAAAACCTCCTTGACTATTAACAATACGAGAAATTTCTAAATACATACTTCCAACTTCTCCTCCCTGGCGAGTAAATAAATCATGACAACCCACAATTACCAGTAATTCTTGGGCGCGAGAGAAAGCCACATTTACCCGTTCTGGTTTCTTAGCAAATCCAACATCGCCTTGATGATTGTTACGAACCATACTAACAATTACCACTGGGCGTTCCATCCCCTGAAATCTATCAACTGTACCGGTGCGAATATCCAAGGAAGGAAAAAGTTGAGGTTGTAAACGTTCATCAATTTTTCTGAGTTGTGCGTTGTAGAATGTAATTACTGCAATCTCTTTTTTTGCTGCTCCATTGGCAATTTGATTAGTCCAAGTATTCTCAAATTGCTGACACAGGCGTTCAATTACATCAATTTCCCAAGGATTAGAAAAGGAAGTATTTTCTCGTTGTTCTTCAAATTCTTCCTCTCTGGGCATTTTTACCCAGATAAGATGTTGATGTTGTTGGATAATTTCGCTGGTCAAATTATGGGCGCGTTGGGTGTCAGGTGATAAAAGTCCACATTCTAGTTTACCGTGATAAAATTGGTTGATTGCTCCCATAATAAAGGGGTGCATTCTATATTGTATATTCAGCATTTGTTTGATGCTTTGATCAGCAGCTTCAAATTGAATTTTAAATAATGATTCTTCTAAAAATCGCAGTTCTGATTTTGTACTACCAAGTGATTGGGCAACTTCTTCAATTGTGCTATTATCGAGCATGGGTGGTAATTGTCGATGATCACCTACCATGACTAATTTTTTGCCTTTCAAAGCTGGGATAAGTAACTCTGGTGGAGTACATTTACTGACTTCATCAATGATCACTACATCAAAGGCTGTAAATTCTTGAGAAAAATTGTAATTTGCAGCTTGTACACAAGTAATACCAACGACATTAGCATTATCTAAATAAATGCGTTTTAAATCGCTGCGATCGCCATCTGATGGATTTTTGACTTTAGCAATCCAATCTTTGATAAAATCGTGATAGCGCTGGAGGTAACTTTCTTCATCAGTTAGTTGGTTTTGCCAAGCATCAAATTTGGTTTTGATGTGGTGTAAAAATTCTAGATTAAATATGTCTATATTAATTTCTTCTGGCTGGAATTGAGTGGAGATAGTTGTCCATAATTTTTGCCACCAATTTCTGGCTAAGATTAAATCTTCCTTTGGCTGTATGTGTGGTTGATGAGCTATTTTTTTTAATTGGGTTTCAATTTTTTGCAGTTGCTGTTTGGCAACTCTATTTTCTTGTTCTATAACTATTAGTTGATTATCTACGCATTTTTTGATAATTTCTAGCACTGGAAAAGGTGTAATTGTAGGAATTAAAGCTTCTAATTTGCTAATATAACTCATCCCAGAATTCACTTGAGTTGCAAATTCTTGGTATTCTTCCCAGGTTTTTGATTGGTTTGTGAGATATTCTGCAACTAAAGCGCGTAATTTATCAGGGACATTTTCCTGGTGATGAAGTAATTGCAAAATATTGATTACTTGTTCAAAGAGGGAATTAGTTACGCTAATTTGACATGAAGTAGTAGATATTTGTTGTTCCAGTTCACTTAATTGCTGTTGAAAAGACTGAAGATGCTTTTCTGTTTGAGCCTTGACTTGCGCCATACATTGACGTGCATTTGTGAGGATAGTGGCGAGTAAATCTTCACTCACATATTTGAGGGTAGAGTCTAGGTTATTGAATTCCCAGGCTTTACCATACCCTTGTTCCATTCTCAACAAAAACAACTGGGTGTTTTCCACCAATAGTTTTCGCTGATTTAGATTCAAGAGTTGATAATTATTAAACTCTTCATGAATTTTACGCCATTGGGTGCGATCGCTCGCTGATAGCACAACAGGAATCTGACTAAAATTTTGCTCTAAAAAGTAGCTAAAATTATGCTGTTTACCTTTTCTATCAACAAAACCCCCCTCTGTTTCGTAAGTCAAAGCTTTGTGTAAAAGTTGCCAATCTGGTAAATTAATCTGATATTTTTTAGGTAATATAGTCAATTTTAGTTGATCAGCAAACATCAACAAGCCCAGTGGCAATTGCAGCATATCTTCTGTTAATGTTTGTCCAGATTGCTGACATTCTTTGATTATTTGATATAATAACAGAGGTGCTGTAAACTTCCATTCTTTAATAGCTGCAATCACATAATCAATTTCGCGTTTCCGGTTTTGCCAACCTTGAATTGTTTGCTGTAAAGTTTGGCGTTCGCTGATGAATTCCTGCTTATATATTTCTGGTTGAGGTTTGTGTAAATTTTGTTGGCTAGTTAATGCTACTTCTGCAAATTTCGACATTGCCAAAATAGCATCTTGGGCGTAACGGAATGCTATTTTAAAATCAGGAATTTTATCAGCTACGGTTTTGTATAACCAAACTGCTAACCCAAATGTACCATAACCGGGATGCATTAAACCCAATTCATCAGTGCAATTGATAGCTTGACGAACGTTTGTCAAAAAATCTTGAATCAAAATATTACCGTCTATATCTGACTGAAGATACGGTAAACAGTTTTTCAACTCTGGCGCTTCCCAATTGATATTGGGGGCGTTTTCAGTGAGATAATCTAACCCTAATTTGATAGAGTCAACCTGATTTTTTTTGGCTAAATTTTTCTGATAAATAGCTGTTTGAATTTCACAGGTTGCGGCTAAACTTTCCTTTTCTTCACAGAGTTGATTTTGTTTTTCATTTAGCAATTCTTCTAGCTTTAAATAATCTGTAAATCGTGGTAACGCAGCCAATAATTTTCTCAAAAACTGCACATTTTTGAGGCGTTTATCAAGAGTATTTTCACAGTCAGCAGCAGTATTTTTCAACCATCTATTAATTACTTGGTCTTCTAAAAATGGCTGTCCTTCTTCCCCCACTCTTTCGGCGCGTCCTTTGCGTACGGCCCGGATGACTGGGTTGTGAACTAATCGACTCAAAGCATTATCCACAGCTAGATTAGCTTGAGAAGCGATTAGAGTACGTCCGCCCCGCAAAGCTATTTGATAGCAAATTTCTGCAATTACGGTGGTTTTACCAGTACCCGGCGGACCTTGGATAAGAACTAAATCTTCAGATGCTAATACCTTTTCTACTGCTGCTTTTTGACCATTATTAGCAGAAGATAATAGCAAATCATCTCCTTGAAGTTTTACATTTTTTTTGCTGCACCTGGCCTGGGAAGCGTCGAATAAGAAATTACCCAAGTAAGGATTTTGAGTTTGTCCTTGCTTTAATTGTTCTAAGGCTTCTTTCTTGCGCCGCACTTGTTGAATGTCACCAGCCGCATCAAAAAATAAAAATCCCTTCATTGGGGGCTGATAACGTTGGGTAGCGATATATTCAGCTAATTCGCGTTCTAGTTTAACTTTGAGGAAACAATTTTTAGGATCAACTTTTTCAATGGAACCCAGGTGAGGAATTTTATGAGTTAGTTTTGCTATGGGAACAGTTTCCGAAAGCTTCACTTCTTGGTTTTGAGAACGTTTAACTCTTTCCCAGAAATTAGCTACACGCAAATAATTTTCTGGAGAACCATCCAGAGTGGCTGAGGTAACATCTATTTCGAAGGTAATATATTTACTATTGCTGCTACAATGATTACCAACAAAAGCCACACAAAACTGACGTGCTTTAGCTATATTTTCCTCAACTTGTAAAAAAGCTTTCCAAGCTTGCAACTGGTCTTCCGTGGGTATATGGTCACCACAAACAGGCATATTTGCCATACGGTTTAATGCTGCTTGAGGAATACTTAAACGATGTCTATCATAAGGTAGCAAACGCAAGGTAAACGGGACAGAATAACCATCAGCGTGTCCCCGTGAAGTTTGTAGTAAGCGAGTTGACAAAATTTTTAAACCGCCACATCCATCTTCTTGTATGGCGGCGATGAAGCCTAAAGTTTTGCCTTGCTTTTGTAGTTTTGCAGGTGGGGGAAACTCATGTTTATCCGTTGCAATTGTTAAGTGCCAAATTTCTTCATCTGGATTTTTTCCCGCACCTTGACGGCGCACATAAAACAGATAAGGTTCATCACCCAATAACTCTAGTATGTCATCTTTAACCACTGCTTTAACGCATTGATAGCTCCAGGTTTGTGAATGGCAATTTTTAGGAAAAGTTGGCATGGATAGTCTGAAAATTCCTGATATTGAGTGAAATAATCAAATTTATGTGGGGAAAAAAATTTCCTCAAAGTTTAGCTAACTTCCTTATGTCCTTGACGGTTCCTTCTCTCCCCAGCTTCACCAACAGGAGATATTCGTAATTTATAACCTATATTGATGATAAACCTGACTGGCGGCTCGATGCAGCAAAGAATGTCGCCAAACAAGAGAGTTCATATCATCCGCGTAACCGCCACCAATAACGCAGGCCACAGGATAACCATCACCCACACAAGTACTTAAAACCTGCATTTCTCGACGAAAAATACCACTATCACTCAAAGCCAATTTTCCCAAGCGATCGCCTATGTGAGTATCAACACCTGCGTCGTATAATACTAAATCGGGTTGGACATCACATAGTAAATCTGGTAGATAATTCGCCAAAATTTGCAAATAAGCATCATCTTCCATTCCTACCGCCAGGGGAACATCCAAATCACTTGTTTGTTTCGTACTGGGAAAATTAACTTCACAGTGCATGGAGAAAGTAAATACACTCTGGTCTTTTTGGAATATAAAAGCTGTACCATCTCCTTGATGTACATCTAAATCGACAATGAGAATTTTCTGCACAAGTCCCAGTTTTTGTAACACTCGGCAAGCGATGGCTAAATCGTTGAAAATACAAAAACCAGATCCATAACCAGGAAAAGCATGATGAGTACCACCAGCAGTGTTACAAGCTAAACCTTGACTAAGTGCGAGCTGAGCAGTGAGTATTGTACCACCAACCGCTACACAAGTACGATTGACTAGTTCTGGACTCCAAGGTAGGCCAATACGACGCTGTGCTTTGGGTTCTAGTGTTCCTTCATAGTAGGCTTGAACGTATTCTGGAGTATGAACCAACTCAATTAAATCTCGGGTTGCGCCTTGTGGTGTGTGAAATTGTTTTGGTTGTGCTACACCGTCCTTTAACAGCAATTCATAGAGTTGTGGGAACTTGGACATCGGGAAGCGATGCCCTGGGGGAAGTGGTGCAATATAATCTGGGTGATAAATAATTGGTAATTCCATAATCTTTATTTTCCACCATAGCTTGAGACAAAATATACTTAATTAATCAATTACCCCTAAGTTAGAGAGTGAAGACTGGAATTGGGGAAAGAAGGTAACTCAACAAGGTAAAATTTAGCAATGATGGCATCAGTAATAAAAATGCCTGAAATTATCTTTTAGCCAAAACTGAAATTAAGAATTAATCATGCACCAATGGATTGTACCAATAGCATTTATTATAGTCGGCTTATGTTTGGGGTTAATTGGTGAAAAAGTTATCTTCAAAAAGCTGAGAAAATTTGTTGTTGATCAACAGATACCCGGTGGTGAAATTATATTCCACGCTTTACATCGCATGACCTTTTTTTGGTTTTTGCTAGCAGGGGTTTCCGGGGCTTTTTTTTATTCTTCTGTGGATATCAATGATGATATTAAAAATCTGCTGAGAAAAAAAATCACCATTTTGTTTGTCTTTTCAGTGACGTTAGTGTTAGCTAGATTAACTGCTGGATTTGTGAATTTATTGATTGAGAGAACGGAAGGAGTATCGGCATCATTAATTTCAAACTTAGCCAAAATTGGCATTTTTATTTTAGGAACATTGATTATCTTGCAAACTGTTGGTGTACAGATTACACCAATAATTACAACTTTAGGTATTAGTGGTTTAGCAGTTGGTTTGGCGCTGCAAGATACATTGGCAAATTTATTTTCTGGTTTTTATCTGATTATTTCAAAGCAAGTGCGAACTGGGGATTATCTCAAATTAGATAATGAATATGAAGGTTACGTTACAGATATCAATTGGCGCAATACAACTATTAAAGAAATTAAAAATAATGTGATTATTGTGCCTAATTCTAAGTTAGCATCAGCGATTTTTACTAACTATCACCTGCCTGGTAAGAGTATTACTTTAACTATGGATGTGGGTGTTGGTTACGATAGTGATTTAGAACAAGTAGAAAGAGTAACTGTAGAAGTAGCCAAAGAAGTCATGGAAGAAATTGCCCCAGAATTAATGGACAATGAACCTAATATTAGATTTCATACCTTTAATGATTTTAGTATAGATTTTAAACTATATATGCGCGTAAATGAGTATTTTGACCAGCGCATTGCTAAACACTTATTTATTAAGAAATTGCATAAACGCTATCAACAAGAAGGAATCCAAATTCCCTTTCCCATCAGAGAGGTTTATGTGCATAAGGTTGGGTCTGAAAATTCAGGTCTTGATTTAAATTAATTTCCCCACAAATGGTCGCATCAAAAGTCAATCTCCCTGAGCAGACTATAGCCATAGGCTCAGATACCCGACTTACTAAACAAGTCGGGTATTTTCATGTTGCTAATTTATTTAGGATTGCTATTTTTGGCAACCATCAAATAGGAATCTTGTAAGTTTGTGTGAAATCAAAGTTTTGCCCTTTTGATCAATACAATTTCTGTCGTTGACGAAAATTTGCTACCGATTCTACTAGGCCTAAACCAATAAAATTAGTCAGCATCGCTGAACGACCGTAACTCATCCATGGTAAAGGAATTCCCGCTACAGGAGCTAAACCAACGGTCATACCCACATTAACAATGAGCTGAAACACAATTATTGACAAAAAACCAACAGCCAACAATGAGCCAAAGTTATCTTTGGCAGTTTGAGCTATACGCAATAGGCGAAAGCAAATCAAGCAGAAAATAAATAGCACTACTAAACAACCAACAAAACCAAATTCTTCGCCCACTGCGGAGAAAATAAAATCTGTATGTTGTTCGGGGACAAAATTGAGTTGTGTCATTGGTCCTTTGAACAAACCCCATCCCCAAATTTCACCAGCGCCTATGGCAATGCGAGATTGATGTTGGTGATAACCCACACCTAGAATGTCATATCCAGGTTTGAGAAATACAGTCAAGCGGTCTTTTTGATAGTCTCTTAAGATATGGTTCCAGGCAAAGACTCCTAATTCACCACCTAAGAAGTTGAGAGCTGATGCACCAATACCACTGAGTGCAAATTTATCCCAGGGGAGAGTTTGCCAACCCAAAATACCCATAGCCACCACCCAAACTAACCCTAAAAAGCTGAAGGATATGTCAGGAGATAAAACTATCGGCTCGGACAAAGGCCAACTTATACTAAAGAGAATGGCTGAAAGTACTGGGGAAATCATAAGTATCAGCCAGCCAGGATGGGCATTTGCCCAGTACAACATTCCTAAGACCACCGCACCAAATACCAAGGATGTTGCCAAATCCGGCTGTAAAAATACCAATGCCCAGGGAATAGCAGTGATTGCCAAAGCCCGAAATACAGTTTTTAATTGGCAAGCTGTGCGCTGATGTAACACAGCTGCTAAGGTGATAATGACCCCGATTTTGGCAAATTCTGAAGGCTGGACATTAAAACCGCCGATGGCAATCCATCGTTGCGCCCCTTTGGCGCTAGTGCCAATGATCATTACCGCAATCAGGCTGAGGTTTGTCAAAGCGTATATTACCCAATGCCAGTCAATCAGACGTTCATAACGGCTACGAGCCAAAAACAAAGCGATGACAACGCCGATTCCAGCCACAAGCCAGTGCGCCCACCAGTCAGATACTGGTTGCCTGAGTTCCGTACTCATGATCATCAGTCCACCAAACGCACTAACACCAGCAGTGAGAGACAATAGCAGCCAATCTATTTGTAGCCAAGGTTTTAACCAATGCTTCCAGGGCATTTTGGGGCGCGAAGGTTTTAACAACATTGTCCAATGTGAGACTGTAAATTTACCGAATACTTTTGATCTGTATTCCCAGATTATGACCCAGGAATCAGACCAAAACTACAAATTGATTATGTCAGTGCCGCAACGGATATTTTACCTGCTATGTTGAGAGCGATGGCTTTTAATGCTTTTGCTGAAGCTGAATCAGGGTCAGCAACGACTATGGGTACGCCGCTATCACCGCTTACTCTGGTGGAAATTTCCAGTGGGATACACCCAAGTAAAGGTACTCCTAAGTCGAATGCAGTCTTGGAACCACCACCAGAACCAAAAATGTCATATTTCTTATCTGGCATATCCGGTGGAATAAAGTAGCTCATATTTTCTACTATTCCCAAAACAGGTACATTCATTTGTTGGAACATCCGCAAACCTTTACGTGAATCTAACAGAGCGACATTTTGGGGTGTGGTGACAATTACTGCTCCTGACATTGGTACTGCTTGGGTTAAAGTTAATTGAGCATCCCCGGTTCCTGGTGGCATATCTACAATTAGATAATCCAGATCTCCCCATTGTACTTGATAGAGAAACTGGCGAATTACCCCATTTAGCATTGGGCCCCGCCAAATCACTGGCTGGTCTCGGTCAATCAAAAAGCCCATGGAGACTAACTTGACACCATGATTAAAAGCGGGTTCCAGAATCTCACCTTTGTCTGTGGAACGCACTAAAATTTCAGCATCAGCCAGGCCTAGCATCGTCGGGTCGTTGGGTCCGTAAATATCAGCATCCAGTAATCCCACTTTAGCCCCTGTTTGTGCTAAAGCTACGGCTATATTCACTGCTACTGTACTTTTACCAACACCACCTTTACCGCTGGAAACCGCCAGAATATTTTTCACCCCAGTAACCCCAGTTCTATCAGGCAAGCTTTTTTGTTGGGGTGTTTCTGCTGTTACATCTACACTTACCTCTGTAACGCCTGGTAGCTTTTTAACGGCTCTTTGACAATCTTCAACAATAAATTCACGTAATGGACAAGCGGGTGTAGTCAAAACCAAAGTGAAGCTTACCCTGCCTGCGTCTATTTTGACGTTGCGAATCATATTCAGTTCCACTAAGCTCTTGCGGAGCTCTGGGTCTTGTACTGGTCGCAAAACTTCTAAGACAGACCGGGAATCGAGAACATTGTACATACTGTTTTCACTGTTACTGTCGTAACAAAATTTAAGAAAATTTTATTATCATCTATTAAAATTTTATCTTTGTTTGGGACTTGGAAACAGTGGGGCTAAAAGGCACGTACAGCAAGGAAAAAACTAGCAAATCCCATTTCTTCTGTCTTATTACCTGTAGCTGATCAAAGTCTGAAATTCCACAGGAGTATGGACTAGAGGAAAATGTTTATATCAAGAAGTACAAACAAAACTCACTTAACATACAAGCCTATACGCATTTGAGGGAAAATAACTCTAGTCATGCCCATCCATCGTGTCAACGCTGACAAGTAAGAAAAAGCAGATTAGGAAGATTCAGCCTGATTATAGGCTGGTATTGCCCACAAATTTTTAAATCAACAAGTTTGTGGCTTTTTGGAAATTGTAATTTAGGTTCGGGAATCTATGTTGACAAACTCGCAAACGCCAACTGTAGAAGCAACATCATCCAAGTCTTTACCTCCAACTGATTCTCAGTCCAGAGTTAGTGGGTTTATGAAACAGCTACAAGATGAAATTACTGCAAAACTAGCAGAAGTGGATGGTGTAGGTAAATTTCATGAAGATAGTTGGGAACGTCCCGAAGGAGGCGGCGGGCGATCGCGGGTGATGGGTGATGGGGGAATTTTTGAACAAGCTGGGGTAAATTTTTCTGAAGTTTGGGGTTGTCATTTACCGCCGTCAATTTTAGCCCAACGTCCAGAAGCTGCAGGACATGGATTTTATGCTACGGGGACTTCTCTGGTGTTACACCCAAAAAATCCTTACATCCCCACAGTTCACCTGAATTACCGCTATTTTGAAGCTGGGCCAGTGTGGTGGTTTGGCGGCGGTGCTGATTTGACACCTTATTATCCTTTTGCTGAAGATGCGGCTCATTTTCACAAAACATTAAAGCAAGCTTGTGACAAACACCACCCGGAATATTACCCGGTGTTTAAGCGCTGGTGTGATGAATATTTTTACTTGAAGCATCGCCAAGAAAACCGAGGTGTGGGCGGTATATTTTTGGATTACCAAGATGGCCAGGGTGTGTTATACCGCGGCCCGGACCCCAATGGCCAGGCGGCTATTTATAGCAACCAAGTCAAGGCTCTAGCCAACCGCAGTTGGCTAGATATATTTAACTTGGTGCAAGATTGTGGTAGGGCATTTTTGCCTGCCTATGTGCCTATTGTCCAACGGCGACAAGGAATGAAATATGGCGATCGCGAACGTAATTTCCAACTTTATCGTCGCGGTCGGTATGTAGAATTTAACTTGGTTTATGACCGAGGCACAATTTTTGGACTGCAAACCAACGGACGTACAGAATCTATTCTCATGTCTTTACCTCCTTTGGTACGTTGGGAGTACGGTTATCAGCCAGAACCAAATACTTCGGAAGCGGAATTGTATGAAACCTTTCTCAAACCTCAAGATTGGGCAAACTGGACATCTAATACTTAGGTAATTAAAAGCTATTTACAAGTGTTGTACTGAGTTAACAAGATCGGCGTAAGTCCTCACCTATGGGAATGTTAGGTGGGGATATCAGCCGGGGAAGGTTCCCATTTTAATATTGTTCTCGCTTGGTGTAGCAATAAGGCCCTAGAATTGCTCCCCAGGTTGCTTTTCCAGTATCAGAATCAATTCCTTTGTCGTAGCTATTCAATTTTGTCTCTGTGGAGTCAAAGCCCAAAGAAACTTGGACAATCTGATTCAAATAGCTAAAGCAGCAGCGAGTATTTGGAGGTTGACTAGCGGTAAACTTATGCTTATTTGTAGCTATTGTTGTTTGCTCAATTGTGAGAATGCAGCCTGGTAGTAAATCTAATTGATCCACCGTCAATGTTTCCAGTAAAGCTGGGTGACGACCAGCACTAGTGAAGGCGCTAGGATTTTTCAACATGTAGTATTGCACTTGCAAGGCTCCATCAGAGCCGCCCCCCCACATCAACCGCATAATTCGCTGGCGATAAGGACGGTCTAAATTGACAATATTAGCTTGCTCCGCAAACAAGGTAATACTGTCTTCTGTAAACAGATTCACGGGTCTTTGCCACAGCTGTAGATGAACAAACCAAGCCGGATCTGCCAAAGCTTGTTCTCGATTATCGAATTTGCCAGCTAAATACTCACCCAGCACAATTAAATTTGGCGAAAAACTCATAAATAAAACCGATCCCAAACCTGAACTTGGCAAAGTAACCTTTAAGCGACAAAATATAATAACGTCGCCCTTAACATTCTTAACATTTTATTTGTGAATAACGTCCGTACTGTTTCAGATACAAAGCAAGCTTTTTATTCCCTTCACACCCGGCCAATTAACACAATTTATCGGCGGGTGGTAGAAGAGTTGATGGTAGAAATGCATCTACTGTCAGTCAATAGTGGTTTTACCTACAATGGAATTTATGCCTTGGGCGTCGTCACAACCTTTGACCGCTTTATGCAAGGTTACGTACCACAACGAGATCAGCAATCAATTTTCCAAGCTTTATGTCAAGCTATGGAGCAAGACCCGCAACGCTATCGACAAGATGCTGAACGGCTGCAAGCCTTAGCTAAAGACACACCAATACATGATTTAATTGCTTGGTTAAGTCAAACCAGTCATTTAAATCGAGATCCTGACTTACAAGCAGAATTACAAGCCATCGCTAACAATCCTGGGTTTAAATACAACCGCTTATTTGCAATTGGTTTATTCACGTTGTTAGAAAACTCTGCTCCTGAATTAGTTAAGGATGAAAAGCAACGTGCTGAAGCATTAAAAACTATTGCCGCTGGTTTACATCTATCTTATGAAAAACTCAGCAAGGATTTGGAACTATACAGTTCTAATCTGGAAAAGATGGCTCAAGCGCTGATAGTTATGGCAGATATGGTCTCGGCTGATCGCAAAAAACGCGAACAGCGTCAACAACAAACAAGTACGCCAGTTGCTCCCCCCTCCACTAATGAATAGTTAATTAACGAGTCAATAAGTTGCGTAATTCGTAATTCGTAGTTGTTAATAAGAAACAGATTCATTTTTTCCCTCAATACATTGAGGAATGTTAGCCTTAATTAATTACGAATTACGAACTAAGTAAACCTTGGGGTCTAACTTTGGTGAAGGTTTTTATGCACTGTGGATATTACTTAGTGTTGGGGAGGAAAATAAGCATTAGTGTTTAGGTGGTTAAACACCCAACAATTTGTAGATTAGACTGTTAATGATTGTCAGGGCAAAAGCTCCTAGTACAGCACTCAAGATCCCAAAACGTAAGCGAAACCCCTCCACTAACCAAGCCGCAATACTAAAACACACAACGGCAATCATAAATGTAAAAATGCTGGATAACAAGTCAAAGGTCAGTAAGTTTGGGACTGTAAATAAGAGGCTTAAAATTGGTCTCACCACTGCTGTGACAATACCGAGAAATGCTGCGGAGAAAAAGGCTTTTTGTGGGGAGTCAATTTCTACTCCCAAGGGGAGCCTAGTAATAATCAACAAGCTGATAGATGTTACTACCCAAACAATTAAAAGCGTCACAATATTCATGCCACAACCCTTGAAACGCGAACGGTGATTGGCCCTAAATTACCGCTAAATTACTAAGCTTGAGATAAAGAAAATTTTGCAACTTAAGCAATTATTTATAAATTAACAGATATTTTTATCTAATTAAAGTTTATTCCGTATATCTTTATCTTTGGCTAAAATATGGAAAATACAAGGGGAGACAAGGGTAATTTTTCTCTCCCCTTGTTTGTCAGTGTTACCTTTAACGGGCAGGACTTGTTTCAGGTGCTACAGGCACTTGGGGCGCTATTTCCTTGGGTAAAACTGGAGACATCATGTCAGGATTAACTTCAGGAGCTGGTGTAGGTAATCCTTCTGGACTCATGGGAAAATTAGGTGGATTCAATGAGTCAGTGGGTAGTTGGGATGGGCCTGGTATAATTCCCAAAGACACGCGATCGCCACCTACTTGCCGCATTAAGTCTAAGATGGAAACTACATCATTATAGGTTGCTGTTCGTGATGCATTTAGTACCAAAGTGCCATTAGAGTTTGCTTGCAGATATTGCCTTAATGTTTGTGCTAACTGTTCTCGTTGTACGGGTTGTTTTTCCACATAAAGATTACCCACAGCGTCAATAGTGACAATTTTAGTGGCACTTTGTGAACTGACACCAGCAACTGTACTTGTACTAGCTTTGGGCAAATCAATATTAATTGCCTGTTGTCGAGTAAATTGCAAAGCTGCCAACAGAAAAAACGTCAGGATACAAAATACAACATCAATTAAGGGGAGGATTTGAATTTGTGTTTCTTCAACTGGAGTATGCAGATTGACTTTCATTTTTTCACTATTACGCCTGGTTATGATGGTGAATTGTTAGCTATTTCTCAGGATCTAACGACTCAGGTGTATTCAAAGGTTCAGGAGGTTTAGGAAAGACTTTTTTCTCTCGCTTTTGGGGAGAACGAGGAATTTCTGGTGCAGATTCTTCGTGAATCACCGGGATCATCTTGTTATAGTCAGGTGGAGACTGACGATATAACAACTCCATCTCATTTCCCGCCTTGCGAAAAACTTTAATTTGGTCAACTACAAAACTTTGAAATAGGCGATAAAATACCAAACTGATAATCGCAACTATCAGCCCAGTGGCAGTGCTGATTAAAGATTCACCAATACCAGTAGTTACACCAGCTGTAGATTCGGTTCCCAAATCGCCAATACGAATTGAGCGCAAAGACTGAATCAAGCCCAAAACTGTACCTAACAATCCTAACAAAGGCGAAAGGGCGATTATAGCTTCTAAAAGTTTTTCACCCCGACGCATTCCAGCTATCTCATCTTCGGCGGTAGACTCTAGTGCTAGTCGAAAGGTTTCCGCATCACTTTTCTGAAAGCTCAAAGGGGCATAAAGAAACCTTCCAATGGGCTGATGTCGGGCATTCTTGGCAATGTCCGCCGCTACTTCCCAACTATCTTTGGCTGCATTCAAGACACGATCCACTATTTCCTTTTCTTGGGTTATGATTCGCAGCCAAAACCACAGACGCTCGAAAATCACACTGATAGTCAGGACTGACAAAACAAGCAAGGGCCACATCGCTGGGCCACCCTTTTTAAACAAATCTAAAATATCCACTGTTTAGGTTTCCTCCCTCCACTTTTACGGCAATCATCCCACAGCATTTCAATTCTCAAGATTAATGCATAACTACCATATTCTTATAGAAATTCCCCTGATAGATATTTGGCCGTAAGAATCAGTACCGTGTTTTATACTATCTGGGGCGGTTATTCCTACCGGAAGTTTGGCGCATCATTTGTCAAAATTGATTATTACTGGAGGGTCAACATATGAAATTTCCAATCCAATTATTGTACAACTGGTATCGCAATTTGCTTCGTAATCCTATGTACCGTTGGTGGGTAATTTTAGGAACACTTGTTTATATTCTCAGCCCTATAGATATTGCTCCTGATTTTTTACCTATTCTCGGACAAATTGATGATGTTTTACTGTTGTCCATCCTATTTTCTGAGGTGTCTGGCTTAGTGATGACAAGTTGGAAGGCTCGTCAAGGTTCTGATGAACCTAGCACTGAAACTGTGGATGTTGATGCGGTGTCTATTGACTAGGAATGTAAACCCAAAGGTGAGGGCACACAGAGGTAGGCTGAAAAGATGTGCCTCAGGGCCGCTTTGGGTTTTCCTTGGCATGAGTGTGGGTTTAAATGTCTTTGGCAAATTCTGTTAAGAATCTAAAGGCTTTCAATATATAATTTGCACAGTCTTGAGGTGATGTGTCATAGAATGACCTCCAAGCTGAGGCTTTATCTTCGTCATAGCGATGGACTCTTTCGGGATGTTGTTCTAACCAAGCTAATCGCACAGCATGGCCAATTAGTACGTCTAAAACTATATATTCTTCAATTTGTAAGCTGGGATTATTGGCAACAATTGTCGCTAATTCCATCAAGGCTTCAATATTGACTTTGCGGTATTCTGGAGCTTCAATTTTATTCAGTAAATGCTCAATTCGCAGGGCAAAGTTTTTTTCACCTGGTGTCATTTCTGACAAAATCAACTCACTATCTAAACGATTACGCCGTTCTAGTTTATCGCCAATGACAATTCCTTTAGAATGTTTCATTAATAGCCAAACCTGCTGGAAGAAATCTTTTGGTACCCGATTGAGGGCTCCTTGAGCTTGTCGCAATCTCCGCCAACCACCGGGGGGAACGGTACTTTCTTCTTTTTCATTTGTCGGTAGCACTACCCAAGCAATGTCAGTTTCTTTTTGCTTGACGTGCAGTGATTCTTGTTGGCGTAATAATTTACTGATGTCTGTATAACCTGTTAATACTTGATGCAAGCGCATTTTTACTTCAAAGGGTGAAAGTTCCATTAAATGTTCATAGGCTTCATCTTGAGTAACACCCAACTCTTGTACTAATTCACTGGTAATTAGTAAGATTAAATAGCCAACTCTGAGGGTGAGCAACCCTTGAAACAATTGAGGTTCCGACCTCATTAACACACCAAGATAGATGATAATTTCTTGTGTGAGGACGCGATCGCGGATATCTTCACGACAAAAATGATTAATTTTCTCAGTAATTTCTTGGTGGGGCATAGGTACAGAAATCAGTGATGACTTACTGTAAGCTCGACCTACAGCTATTTGCTTGCCCCTGACCAAAATACTCGTTACTGTATCTGATAAGCTGATATCAACCATCTGTCTTAATCCAGCCGCCCGACGTACCACTGCCCAAATGCCTAAATTCCCGGCTTTGGTGTAAACTTCATCAACTAAGTCAGCTGCTGTTACAGAATGGAATGGCCCGCCAAAACCTGTATCAAAATCCAATCCCTGCAAGCGAATTAAAGTTTGTAACAACTCTATTTGTTCATAGAGATTTTCTGATGAGCGTAAAGAAGAAAGCAATAATCCCAAGCTAGTTTCGCATTCCATCTGGAATTCTTGGGTATGTTCTAAACGCCAATTTCCTTCAGGATTATAAGCCAGGTAATAGCAATGGGTGCCGGGGTTTTTCATCGGTGACTGAGAAAATTCTTGATTTGGGAGAAAATCAATTCTTTGCATCCCGGCTGTGAGCATGAGCTGATTGAGTCTTCCCAATTTTACCTGTACACCGTTACACACACCATTTTTCAGTTCCTGCATGAGTTCTAATAAAGCCTGAGAACCGATTTCTAACATACTATGGGTCAACATTAAGGTCAGGGTAGGACGACCTAAATCAATCCAATAATTTTGAATATAAGCAAGTTCACTTCTGATTTGATCTACCAAAAAATGGTAATCAAGGGTTAAATAAAACTGTTGCGAATCCAAAAACGAAGGTAAAAATACAATTGTTTGATTATGAATCCGAAAAAATCTCGATGTAGTCAAACTCCGCAACCGCCGCACAGGACGACCAGTTAAACCGAGTTTGTCGTTACGTCCAATTTGAGTAAAAATTGCCGAAAGTTCGTCAGCTTTTCTCACTTGAATTGGTTCTATTTGTTTAGGTATTTGAGTTTCAATTCCATGAACTTCTAATTTTGCTTGTAAGTCTTCATCTTCTGCTAGCAAAGCAATTTGTACTAAAGCTTCACGTTTTTTACCTATACATAAATGTCTCCCCAATGGGTCAATATCGCCAACGGCTACTAATCCTTCATCTAATAGCTGACCAAGAAAATATAAACTTTGTGCCCATACTAAAGGGATATTTTCGTTAGGTAATCGAGTTTGGCTTTGAGGACTTAACCTCTCAGCTTCTACGTTTTCGCCTGGTACATAATAAATTTCTGGTAATAAACCCACTCCATCACGTTCAATTAGTAATGACTGCAAACGTTCTTGGTAATTTTTGACTTGTTGTCTGTCACCACGAAATAACCCATCTAGAAATAAATAAGTGAAAAATAAAGGCCATTCACATTCAATATGCTCAAATTGCTTCAGTTCCCAAGGTTCGTAGTGTAAGCGTTGGCTATCTTCTAAAACTGTTTGATGTCCATCGCGCAAAAAGCGTTTACAGCCGTATTTACCTTGGAGTTTATGAATAATATCATTGAATGTGCGATGGCGTAATTGCACATCTTCAATAGCAAAAGCTGGATAACTAATCACACTCAATAATGCGGCATCAATTTCTTTAGAAGCCGATTCTCTCGGTAACAGAGATTCTAAGGTAATCCGCGCACGGGCAATTTCATCTGGTAAAACATGAATTACTGATGTTTGACTACCACGCACACCAAATAAATCTAATCCATTGATAGCTTCTAAGGCGGCTTTAGCCATACCTACTGAACTGGCATTTAATTCTGCACTACCATGATTAATTTTATTACCTCGTTCCCAAATCCCATAATCTGGTGTGCGGTAAGCGCGTCCAATGTAATAAACTAAATTTTGAATAAAATTTACTTCATCAATGGTATAGATAATTTGCAATCCCGAAGCCGTCATTTGTGCCAACATCAGTAAAAATATTGATGTGGCATCAATTTGTAAATGTCCCCACTCGTCATCACCCACCACAATGTCGGCGGTAGCAGTATTGTATTTGGCGTGTAACCCATCTAAGAGGGACTGAGTATGTTTAAATCTCTCGACTTTATGAGCTTGACGCAACATTGCAAATAGTAGCCCCCGCATCAGCTTAATGACACTATGCTCCAGTTCATAGGTGCGTCCCTTATAGTCATCAATCTTGCGGTATGCCAGTGCTAAACCCCAAACTGCCAAAATGCTATAAACATTATCTCGTACCCAGGCATCTGTGTAATCACCGTGAGCAGTTATTGCTGTACTTGCAGGAAGCAGACCAGTAATTGGATTCTGACGGCCCAGGATAATTTTCTTGATTTGCTGGTAGTAATGTTCTAATCGATGTGGCAACTCGGTGATTGTTTTCATAATTTTATTTTGGTAACCCTTGGGAATTAAGCTTCCTCGGTTTTCTAAACCGGGGATTTTTGAATAGTCCATAAAGGAACTTTATTGGGCTGACTTAAGCAGCCCCTAGGGATTCTGCCAAGAGCAATTCCTAGCCTCACCGCTACCTTTGTCAAACACTGGCTGAAACCAAGTGGCTTCCATGGCTTTCGGCGATTTTCTTGTGAATTGTATGGCTAAGAGAAAAAATAATTAACTACAGATGCATCAACATCGATAATTGTGTTTATAGTAGTTTTCTACTGAAATATTTATTGTGGATATTCGTGAGAAACAAACGGTATTTGTACTACTTCACCTTCAGTTTCCCCCACTTGGACTTTTAAGCCTACACCACCAGCTTTACTACGAATGTAACCTAGTCCAAAATGACCCTTGGTAGTTTCAGTATAACTGGTAAGTTTGCCAACTTTTTCATTCCCAACGGTGATGGCACTGCCAACTGTAGCGGGTGCATTCATGCGGATACCCCAGAGGTACTGCTTTACACCTTTGTATGTATTTAAACGAGCAATGGTTTCTTGACCGATATAGCAACCTTTATTAAAAGAGATTGTTTGCCATAAACCCACTTCTAAAGGGTTGTAATCCTCTGTTAGTTCCGCGTCTGGTGCTGGTCTTCCTTGTAATATTCTTAATGTTTCCCAGGAGCGATCGCTCAACTCTACTGCACCTAATTGTAAGATTTTCTGCCATAATTGCTCTTTGGCTGAGACTGGGAAAATCAAGGTATATCCTGGTGTTGCTAAACCACTACCCACAGCTACTATTACTCCTTCCACCAGTTGATGATGATTGTGGGGTTGACCAATAATTCCTTGAGCCCCTAGGTTTTCTATAATGTGGTCACTTTGGGGACCAATGACGCTAAAGGTTGATGTTGCATCTGTGACATCTTTTAATTGCACTTTGTCAGCAAAAAAGATGTAACGATCTAGCCATTCCAGTAAAGCTTGACGACGGCTAGGGGAAGTGAGCAACAACACCGCATCATTTAAAACATAGGCACTCACTAAGTCAATGGTACGGGCGGTGGATGACACCATTACAGTATCACAGCCCTGACCCGGGTTGAGGATTTGAAAATTATTAGTGCTTTGATTGTGTAAAAAACGCAGCCTGTCCTCATCATAAACACGGATACGTCCCCAGGGAGAGCGATCACATACAGCAACCCCTTCTGTTGCCGCTTGGATAGCTGCTACGTCTTTAGAGTCAATTGCAGATGTTGGCATGGTAATGAAGAGTTGCCCTATTTTATATTGAAAAATTTTCCGTTAAAGAATCTTAGCATATTCAGCTTTACAGTTGGAAACATGAATAAAAGTATAGAAAAAGCTATGTTATTAACTTGTAGTTTATGATTCTCTTGAGGAAGACCCCAAGACCGCACTGACTCAAGGTATACCACTTAGGTGAAGATGCTTGCTGTTAGGGGAGGGGCGTTAGCGCGGCTAAATTCATTGAAATCCATTTGAAGCAAGAATCCCCCGGTTTCTGGCTGGGGGGGGTGTTAATGGACTCCTGAGATTCAATTAGGGTGCTGTGTTTTTTTTCACAAATACAGCCCGGTACACTGGTTCACCTTTGTGTTGAGTAGCTATTTCCCGTTCTGTCGCCACAGGTAAAGGATTTTCTGTTAACCATTCTTCTGTACCAACTCTCTCAAAAGCAAGATTTTCGGCAAAGCGATCGCGCATTTCTGCGGCTACAAACTCTATATCTGATTGCAAAAACACAATGCCTCCAGGGGCTAGATAACCAGCTAGTTCGGCGACTAATTGCTGTTGTACTATACGGCGTTTAGCATGACGCGTTTTAAACCAAGGGTCAGGAAATTGAATAGTGACCCGCTGTAAAGTTGCTGTAGGCAAAGATGATAAGAGGGATTGCAAGGAATTATTCACATTGCAAAATAAATAATAAAGATTTGTTAGACCCAACTGAGAACGTAAATGATTCGCCTCCACTACCAAGGGTTCTCGAATTTCCAAACCCAGAAAATTCCAGTTTGTTTCTATCTGGGACATTTTCAACAAAAACCTGCCCCTAGCACAACCAATATCAAGATGTAGTGGTTGGTGTGGCTGTGTATAAACTTTTTCAAATTCCAGGGCATTTGCTGGGGTTTGATACTTTCTAGCCAGAGGATTTACGTGTTGACGAACTCGGACAATTGCCAAAATTAATGCTTCTCCTTTCGTCAAAAAAACGAACGCGGATGGGTGATCGCAATTCTGATAATTAGCCAGAAAACCTATCATACCAAATGAAATGATCAGAAAGGTGAAAAACCCTTCTTTGCAGTTTATTTAATTCACATTTCTTATCAACTGTTAATTAGACAAAAATCTGAATTACAACTGCCACTACACAGTATTTACAAGCAAGGGTTATACTTTGTAGAAAAGAAGTTTTTCAGTTTGTTTTTAACATTGTCCTCAAAAATCAATGGATCTAAATTTTCGCTTTGCCATAGTTAGTGACCTACACATTGCCCTTCCCCATACTATCTGGGATCATCCCAACCGATTTCATCTGGTAGAAGTTAGTATTGCTGCTTTTGAAAGTGTAATAGAACATTTAACACAACTTAATTTAGATTTTCTCTTACTTCCTGGAGACTTAACTCAACACAGCGAACCCGAAAATCATCTTTGGTTGCAAGAACGATTAGCCAAGCTACCTTTTCCCACCTATGTTGTTCCTGGTAATCATGACGTTCCTGTGCTGACGGCAAATGAGCAATCAATTGGTTTGGCTGATTTTCCTTATTATTACCGCAAGTTTGGCTACGAAAACCCTTGCCGACTTTACTATACACATCAATTGCTGCCAAAAGTGCGCTTAATTGGTCTTAATTCTAACTTTTTTAACGAGGAAGGTGATTTGATAGGGCGTTTGGATACTGAACAACTGATCTGGTTAGAAGAGGTACTAGCAGCAGCTGATGATGAATTAGTAATGGTGATGGTACATCACAATGTTGTTGAGCATCTACCGGAACAATTGCGCCATCCCATAGGTAAGCGTTATATCTTAGAAAATTCTCCGCACTTGTTACAAATTTTACGGCGTTATGGAGTTAAGCTAGTATTTACAGGACATTTACACATTCAGGATATTGCTTGCTCACAAGGAGTTTATGATATCACCACTGGTTCCTTAGTTAGTTACCCCCATCCTTATCGTGTCCTGGAATTTAGACAGGATAATTACGGTAGAAATTGGTTGCAGATTATATCACATCGCATAGAAACATTACCTGATTTTCCGAACCTGCAACATTTATCACGTCAGTGGATGGGCGATCGCTCTTTTCCCTTTTTGGTTAAGCTGTTGACTCAGCACCCCTTAAACTTACCATTATCACAAGCAGAAAAATTAGCTCCTGGTTTGCGGGATTTTTGGGCAAATATTGCCGATGGAGATGCTTTATTAGACTATCCCCAATTTCCCCCAGATGTACGTCGCCACATTCAAACCTATGGTGCGAGGGCCAGTGGTATTCCCACCCTCATTGATAATCACAGCACCTTGCTCTTAGGAGAGTCAAAATGAGGATGTAGGAACCGGGGAAAGGTCAAGCCTCACCACTGATGGGGTGAACAACTGCAAAAACAGAGGTATACCCATGTACAAAGGTATTACCGCCAACAGGGCCGATTTCTCCGTTACAGAAAAAGCCACCTATGGGTATATCTTGAATGTAACGCCTAAATAACTGGGAATCAAAATTAGACTGGCCGTAAAGGCTTTGGCCACGACCCACACAAGAAAACATCAAAGCTGCCGCCGCTGGTTGCAAATAGTCTTGGTTTTGATACTGTTTAAGCAGTAATTCCAAGTCTTCGGCCGAGGCTTTTGCATCACGCAGTTGGAATTGTAGACGTTGACCGGGACGTACAACATCCCCAATAGCGATGGCCCCAACGGATGGATCTACCCCCAAGATACTGCGAATTAAAAAGTCTCCCTGTTGTACGGATGATTTGAACTGATCCATCACTATACCCACAAACAAAGAGTGTTGTGCCAGGATTCGCTCTTGTTCACTCAGGCTAGCAATCATATCTCGTAACACCACTAGCGGAGCTGTTTCATCCAATTCCAGAATGATATTACGTTCAGCTTTTGTCACTTGCATAGGTAGCCCAATGGGTCGGCATCCTTGGGCCACAATTGTTTGTAAAACAATATTCCCACTCAATGCCAACCCTAGGGTTCCCTCACGATACAGCTGTTGATCCAGCCCGTTGGCGGCATCGTGACAAAATAAAGATATCTCACGGCTTAAACCTCCAGAACTAGCCTGTCCCCCGATGATCACCGAGCCAGGGTAGGCAAAATCCAAACCCTGCAATAAATCATTGATTCTCGGAGAAAATCCACTAGACAGCAAAATGAATTGAGGGGCTGGAGATGGTTGCACACCAATTACATTTATCCACGCATCTGGTGAACTATCCAAGTCAGGTAATTGTTCTGCCGTAACATGAAAAGCTTGTACATTCACCCCAGGTAAATGCCCCAAAGTCAGACTAATAGCAGGTACTGTCTCTAATTCTTGGGGTTCTCCTGTAGCTTTAGTACCAATTACCCCCAGACCACTGCACCCAATCATTACAGGTATGGAGAGTTTTTCAGCCAGCAGGGGTAAAAGTCGGGAATACTCACTGGCAAAAGCAGAGGAAATGAATACTAGCCCTAAATCCGCAGGTGCTGTTAAGGAAGACGCAGCCTGTTCTACTACATCTGTAACAGCTGCTTCTAAAGAAGGACGGGTTGATAGGGCATTTGCCCACTGCATTTGGTCTGCCATGAGTTTTGGGCTGTTTTTTTTGGTTAGTCTACTAGGATTTTATTTTTACAACTGGTAACCCCTACTACATAATATACTGAACACAGGGGCGGGTTTTTTATCTAAAGATGCCTAATTGGTAAAATTTGTATGTGATTAGCCAATATACGCAACCATTTTTGGTTTATTTGTTGCCAAGAACCTTGGGTTTATTGATTAACGTTTATTTTCACTATCTTACAGCTAAGTGCAACACAATGGCAATCAAAGTTTATGCACTGTGTATAATAAAAAACGCCAAAAGAATCAATGTATGTCGAGGTTTGGTGTGAAGGGAATGTGATGTAATCTCATGTTCCCTAAAATTGGACATTTTTTATGAATTTAAAATAACATTGCCTTATGTTTCTGGCAACATGTTAGCTTCGGGCAGGAAACCAGTCTTCTCCAACGTAAAACATTTGTTGCACTATTAAGTTCAATGTTTTCTGCATGAAAGTGACCATATAGAAAAATTAAGACAAAGTTTAGGTATTTTTGCCTTAATTTATGATAATTTACATTGTATTTATGTTTTCAGCATAAATCAGCACAAATATGTAAAAATCCGCCATTAAAACTATCTCCCTAGGGTAGTGACACCGGGATTTTGTATCACTTGTCCAGCAGCAACGTTTCTGTGTGTTTTATATCCATCATACAAATCTATACAAAGATTTATTAAGCATAAATACATTGTTAAACTACAAAAGTAAGTTCTTAACTATACAGAGTCGCTTTTGTATTTTAAGTATGCATAAAAAATCAGGGATATATTTTTTGTCTCTGCATAATTTTTGCCAATGTATTGTAGAATTAATTGTTTATATTATCCACAGTATAGGTAATGCTTAATAGATTCCTAACTATTTTATTCAAGATGGATCATTAAGCTAAAATACTCAACGTAACAGCTAAGTCGTTAGAATGGTAAACGATAAAACAAAAAAACGCCATTCTGAAAGTTTTTCTATACTGGTACTTAAACCACACAAAGAGACTAAACTATGAGCGACATCCAAGAAACAATTGCAGCAGAAGTACAACAAGCTCGTACTGTCTGTGACATTTCCGGTAGCAACTCGGCTGAGTGTGCAGCTGCTTGGGATGCGGTGGAAGAATTACAAGCTGAAGCTTCCCATCAGCGTAACAAAAAGCCAAAAAATTCCCTAGAGCAGTACTGCGACGATAACCCAGAAGCTGCTGAGTGTCGGGTTTACGACGACTAAAGACTGAGTTGGTAAATTTGTTTTACCCCACTAGCAAGCAACTAGAATCTACTTACTGATATCTTGCAACTGGCCGTTAACCCCAAATCCACTTGAAATCCACTTGAAATCCACCCTTTTTAAACATCTTCTCTCTACTGAGGAAGGTAAGTTGACAAGCATAGATTCGGGTGAGTCTAGGAGGTTGATGTTGAGAATCTACAGATCCTGAACAAAAATTGCCAATGACTGTAAAGATAAGGTTTTTTTTGGACGTACTAGGTCATAATTTGGGCATGAGTTCCTTAACTCTCCCGATGGTGTTATGGCATGGTGCAGGGTGTTTAAGTTGAAGGTTTGCCAGTTGCTTGTTTTTTTTAACCGGAACTTCAGCAAACTCCGAATAATTGATTTAAATTTATTATTAGTTTAAAAAAAATTATGAATGAAGTGTGGTTTCGCCAGTTTGTCTGGACTGACTATCGACTGGCTTTATTATTTTTAGTGTTTATTCCTCTAATTCTACTAATTTGGGTATTTGTACAAAAAGCTGAAGGAATGCAACGCCTGTTAACTATTTACTGGAGAGTATCCAGTCTCCTATTCATCACGATTTATTTGATGATTGCTCAGTACCCGGTTAGCTTTATCTCCGCCTTGATGGCGCGAATTCTGATTCCCATTTCCCTGTGGTTCTGGGTGGATCTCAACGATGAAATTGAGTATCACCCCAGTAGCCCTTTAAAGCTGATTTTTGTCTCCTGGCGCTGGGCTGTAACTGTTTATTCTATTTTGGGTGCAGTTGCTCTTGTACCTTTTATTGGCTGTGCTTTATCGGAAACAGGGATTAAAACTTCCCGTTGTCAAGTTTGGTTTGAGGCACCCTTACTATTTAAACAATATTTCCATTATAATAGTAAACCTGGTTTTCTAGGCTTTCTGGGCATAGTTGGTTTAGTTGTTTATGTGGTTTATTTGACCTACTTTGTCCTGGTTAAACTGGGCAAACAGGGCCGTTCAGCTACACAACACTAGTTCACGATGAATAATTCTATTGGTAAGCGTTTGGAACAATACACAAGCAAACGCCCCCAAGAAATTTTACTGGTAACATTGAAAGTCGGGGACGGGCAAGATAAAGTTGCGATTTTTAAAGGTTTCTCTAGCTCCTTGATGCGCCCAACCGCATTTGACCCAGATGTGCCCGTTGTACCGGATGGAGCAATGATTTTGAGTGTTGATCGCATCAAAAGTCCTTACAATCCTGAAGCGCCTCGTTACATCCAAAAAGAAATTTCTTGGGAAGCTATGGAAGTTTTACTCGCGGAAGTTGGTGTTTGATGGTCATTGGTTATTAGGAATTTACAATTTTTGCTCATTCCCCTAGAATTATGTCTCTTTCTGGATATACTCTCCCGGTTTTTGCCTGTGCTTCTGCTATGGCCGCCTTGCATTGGTTACGCCACCGTCAACCTTTAACATCTGTGTCGGTGGACTTGATTGAACCGCCCCAAATTGCAGAAATATCAATTGAACAGGTAGCAGGACTGTGTAACAATACGGCTTTGGCAATTACTCGCAGTGAACCAGGTGATAACCTAGATTTAACCAGAAATACGCCAATTTGGGCAATGGTACAATGGAGGGTTGGAGATGGGGAAAATGTAATTATTCAAGGTGGAGAAGGTGTTGGTAAACAGATCAATGCTGATAACCAACCGGCTATTTATGCCTATGCTCAAAAGCTGCTACAAGATAATCTCAACCGGATGCTCGCAGATGACGAGAAAATCACAGTGAATATTATCTTACCAGAGGGGCGATCGCTTGCTGTTCGCACTTCTAATTCTGCTTTTGGTGTAGTGGAAGGACTTTCGCTGTTGGGGACTAGTGGTATTTCTCAACCTTTGAGTACACCGGATCAATTAGGTGCTTTTCGCAGGGAATTACAACACAAAGCCACTCGTTTTCAAAGTTTGGTATTTTGTATTGGCGAAAATGGTCTTGATTTGGCGCGTCAACTCGGTATTAATCCCGAACAACTGGTAAAAACTGCTAACTGGCTAGGGCCATTGTTAGTGGAAGCTGATCTGTTGGGTGTCAAAGAAATTTTATTATTTGGCTATCATGGTAAGTTGATGAAGTTAGCCGGGGGAATTTTTCACACCCATCATCACTTGGCTGATGGTCGTCGGGAGATTTTAGCCGCGCATTGTGCCCTAGCCGGTTTAAAGTCAGAAGATATAGGGGTTGTCTTTCATAGTCCTACAGCTGAAGATGCATTAAAACACCTAAAATATTTAGATGCAGCAACAGGTAGTGATTGGGTTAATCAAGTTTATGGTGCCATGGCTGAAGCTATCGATAGCCGCTCCCAAGAATATATTCAAAACCATAGTCAGCGGGGAAGCAATGCTACAGTTTGCGGTTCTGTTCTTTTTGACCGCCATCGCGAAATTATCATCAAGAGCAAAATTGGTTGCCTCTTAAGCAAAAAATTATGTTAATTTATTATGAATAATCATAAATAATTCAAATAGATATTTTTTTAGTAGCTACTCTCTGTTAAATCTTTCTTTGTCATACCATGCCATTAGCATGGCTAGTAAGCTTATTCTACAAGAGCGTTTGTTGGCGACATACTCAACCATTCACTTGCTCAACCAGGCGATGAGTGACATCGAGTTTAAACTACAAAGCGCCCATCTATTTCACATTCACAACTCCCCCCATCATGAATACAGTGGTGACTCTGCCCAATGAACAAGCATCTCAAATGGAAAATTTGGGTAAGCTAGACCGTCAAATAATCCTAATTTTAGACTTTGGTTCACAATATTCGGAATTAATTGCCCGTCGGATCCGGGAGACTCAAGTATACTCGGAAGTTCTCTCATACCGCACAACATCTGAACATTTACGAAAACTAAATCCCAAGGGCATTATTCTCTCCGGTGGACCTAGTTCAGTTTATGCTGACAATGCCCCCCATTGTGATCCAGAAATATGGAATCTGGGCATTCCCATTTTGGGTGTTTGCTATGGTATGCAGTTGATGGTTAGTCAACTCCATGGTGAAGTGGCAAAAGCCGAGCGGGGTGAGTATGGCAAAGCGTCATTATACATAGATGATCCAACAGACTTACTAACTAACGTTGAAAATGGCACTACCATGTGGATGAGTCACGGAGATTCAGTGACCAAGATGCCATCAGGGTTTGAGGTGTTAGCTCATACAGAAAACACCCCCTGTGCTGCCATTGCCAATCACGACAAGAAACTTTATGGTGTACAGTTTCATCCTGAAGTAGTACATTCCATTGGTGGCATAGCATTAATCCGTAACTTTGTTTATCATATCTGCGATTGCGAACCCACCTGGACAACAGAAGCTTTTGTTGAGGAAGCAATTCGCGAAATTCGCGCCAAAGTTGCTGACAAGCGGGTACTGTTAGCATTATCTGGGGGGGTGGATTCTTCTACCCTAGCCTTTTTACTTTATAAAGCCATTGGCGATCAGTTAACCTGTGTGTTTATTGACCAAGGCTTTATGCGTAAATTAGAGCCGGAACGGTTATTGAAACTATTTAAAGAACAGTTTCACATTCCCGTTGAGTATGTCAACGCCCGCCATCGGTTTTTAGATACCATTAAAGGTGTTACAGATCCCGAAGAAAAACGCCGGTGCATTGGGCATGAATTCATCCGGGTATTTGAAGAAACATCTAAACGCCTCGGACAGTTTGATTATTTAGCACAGGGGACTCTGTACCCAGATGTTATCGAGTCTGCTGATACCAATGTTGATCCCCAAACCGGGGAACGAGTGGCGGTAAAAATCAAGAGTCATCACAACGTTGGTGGTTTACCCAAGGACCTGCGATTTAAACTGGTAGAACCATTACGGAAACTGTTTAAAGATGAAGTCCGTAAAGTAGGGCGTTCCATTGGTTTACCAGAAGAAATTGTCCAACGTCAACCCTTCCCGGGTCCTGGTTTAGCAATTCGCATCTTAGGGGAAGTCACCCCCGAAGGGTTAAAGATTCTCCGGGATGCTGATTTGATTGTTCGCCAAGAAATTAACAAACGTGGTTTGTATCACGAAGTTTGGCAAGCATTCGCTGTTTTGCTGCCAATTCGCAGTGTGGGGGTTATGGGGGATAAACGTACCTATGCTTACCCCATTGTCTTAAGAATTGTCACCAGTGAAGATGGTATGACCGCTGATTGGGCCCGTGTACCTTATGATGTACTGGAAGAAATTTCTAACCGCATTGTCAATGAAGTGAAAGGTGTTAATCGCGTGGTTTACGATATCACCTCTAAGCCACCTGGAACCATAGAGTGGGAATAATTTTCGCCCCCACATTTATTTAATCAACCACTATAAACACAATAGACACAGATGAACAATAATTCATCTGTGTTTTTTGATACTTTAAGTATGATTGGCAATATATTTGCAACAAATCCAGAAAAGTTTTTATACATTTCATATTGACTTTTATTCTTAAAAGTTTTAGATTCTTTTATGAAATAGTTGAAAGTAATTAGCAGTATTTTTGCAAATAGTTCTTGATGGAGAAGGGTAAATGAGTATAAACAAAAAAAGCTTGTTGGGTGCAGGGGCAGCATTAATGGCCTTAATGGGTCTAGGAATTACTACTTTTAGTGGAATGGAAGCAACAACAGCTAATCCTACTTCTAATCAACAAGCACCGCGGTTAATTGCACAAAAACTGAAAAATTTAAGAGTAATTTTTCCTAGTCGTGCTGATTCAACAGATTTGCAATCTAAGGCAGATGCTGTAGCAGCTTTTTTATCCAAGGAAATGGGAATCTCTGTCAAAGCACAGATAGGTGATGATACAGCTGCGGTGGAAGCTTTGAGAGCAAATCGGGCTGAGGTAGCTTTTTTAAGCAGTCGTCCAGCTTTGAAAGCTGAAGAATTGGCAAATGCTCGTTTGTATCTGGCAGAAGTACGCGATAACTACTCTGGCAGATTCACTTATAATTCGGTATTCGTTGTGCGGGACAATAGTGCCTTCAAAAGTGGAAAAAATGCTAAAACAACCCTAGAACAACTACGGGGCAGAAGAATAGCATTTACATCTCCTACTTCAGGGTCTGGGTTTATTTTTCCTGTGAGTGAATTGGTAAAACAGGGGTTTGTCTCCGATCGCGATCGCCTCAATGTTTTCTTTGGTCAAATTGCTTATGGTGGTAACTACAGCAAAGCCTTACAAGCATTACTACGTGGTCAAGCAGACGTAGCTGTTGTTTCAGAATATGCTCTGTTACCACCTTACATTACAGAAGAAGACAGGAAACAGTTGCGAGTACTGTATGGAATTTCTGGTGTACCTGCTCATGGTATCGTTATTGATGATAGAGTTCCTGCACCTGACAGAGAAAGATTAATTAACGCTCTACTCAAATTAAATCAGTCATCAAATAACCAACTGCTACGTAACTTGTATAACTCTACCGAATTGGTGAGAGTGGATCATGATCGTCACTTAGCACCAATTCGTAAAGCTCTCCAGCGTGTGGGGATAGAACCCTAAAATTGGTGCTGTGTACCTAGGGGCGGGTTGAAGTAGTAAATTTGTGAATAGATACAATTTTTGCTAAATCCGCCCTGAAATAAGTTTTATATCCGTAAATTGATGAAATTGACCAAGGCAGAGGATGAGTGATTACGTAATTGAATGTCACAACTTAGAGACACCTTATGTTGGCTCTTTGAATCGCCCGATCCTCAATGATATTAACTGTCAAATTAAGCAGAGTGAATTTGTTGTACTGCTAGGACTCAATGGTGCTGGTAAGTCTACATTATTGCGATCACTTGTGGGGTTAGTACCATTAGTCAGGGGAGAAGTTCGGATTAACGGCGTGGCAATAAATACACGCATACTACCCCATATCCGCCGCGATGTAGGAATGTTGTTTCAAGGTGGTGGGTTAATTCCCCAGTTATCAGCAATTGAAAATGTGTTGTGCGGTAAGCTCGGCACAAAAACAGCTTGGCAAACACTATTGGGCTTTCCTAAACGGGATCGCTTTTTAGCATTAGAATTACTCAAACAGTTGGGTTTAAAAGACTTAGCCTATCAAAAAACTAGCAAACTCAGTGGTGGACAGCAACAAAGAGTGGCCATCGCTCGTGCTTTAATTCAATCACCAAAAGTACTTTTAGCAGATGAACCCACTAGCGGCTTAGATGTTATTGCTGCCCAACAAGTAATGGAAGCTTTAGCTGAATTACACACCCAGCAGGGCATGACCATTGTCACAGTTCTACATGACTTAGGAATAGCGGCCAAATATGCCCAGCGTGCGATTATTCTGGATGCTGGCTGCATCGTCTATGAGGGGCCTTGCGATAACTTGCAAGCTCAGTTTTTAGTAAATGGTCATTAGTCCAGAGTCCATAGTCGGTAGTAATTACTTTAGGTGACTTTAGTGGCCATCAAGTTTATTTTTGGTTTTGAATGTACATTATGGGTTAAACTGAGGTGTTAAATATGTTTGCCATGTTTCCCTGGTGCGTACTATTTTGAATCAAATCTGAATCGAAAAACCTACTGGTTTGCTGAATTAGTTTGTGAGAAAGTGCCTGATCAAAAACTTCAAAATACCATCTGTGGGATAGTTGAGTAGTTAAATTTATTTGCACCGACCTACTTGTAATGATTTGTCCACCAATTTCTAAATTTCTTGGCCGCTACTCTTGGGTAAGTCCCTTAGTCATCTTATTAATTGCTGTTATAGTTTATGGTTGGGCTTTGCAAGGGCTTCGGCTTGATTTTGAACTGCTGACATCTAGCGCCCCCTACATTACTGATTTTATTTCGCGCTTATTTCCTCCGGATTTTACAGTTATTGACATTGCCATCAAAGCACTGATTGAAACTGTACAGATGTCTCTTTGGGGAACAACCATTGGCGCTATTCTCTCTGTACCAATAGCCGTTGCTAGCGCTAGTAATGTTGCTCCTACTTGGCTGCAATGGCTGGCTAATTTGGTGCAAAATGCTGTGCGTTCTGTCCCTTCAATTATTCTCGGGCTAATTTTCGTTGCTGCCACAGGTTTAGGGGCACCTGCAGGGACTCTGGCTTTAAGTATATATACTATCGGCTATTTAGCAAAGTTTTATCAACAAGCTATTGAAGCACTTGAGCCTCGGTCTTTAGAATCTCTACAAGTTATAGGGGCATCTCCATGGCAAATTGCTCAATATGGAATTTTACCACAAGTGCTGCCCCTGAGTTTGGGTTATACCTTATGGATGTTTGAGTACAATATTCGTGCTGCTTCTGTGTTGGGGGTGGTGGGTGCAGGTGGTATTGGTTTTCAGTTAAAAAGTTATATTGATGGGTTTGAATATACCAAAGCCACAACCATGATGTTGGTACTTTTGGTAGTTGTGACAGTGATAGATGGTTTCAGCAGCCAGTTGCGTCGTCGCCTTGAATCGACATGATAGCCACTTGCTCATCAAGCACCCATACCCGAATATCGTTTCAATCCAATACGCCACAGCAGACGATTTGCACCCAAAAATATCAATATCCAACCTAACATTGATACAAATCCCCGTCCTACATCTACAGGTAGTCCCACCAAAAGACTTGCAGGGAAAGCAATCAAATAGGGAAAAGGTGTAAACATGACTATGATTCTCATAGGTTCGGGAAAAACATCTAAAGGCGCAATTAACCCAGACAAAAATAAATAAAACAAAAACCAGAAATTTTCCAAAGCGCTAGCACGTTCAGTCCAAAAGGCGAACATACAAAATGTGTACTGAATGACAAACCGTAAGACAAAAGCTAGAATTATGGCTAAAGCAAACAGTAATAATTGCCCCAAACTTGGTAACCAAAGAGCTTGGGGATAAAGCATAAAAAACAAGACTACCAGTAACACTGCAAAAGGTAGGCGTGCTGCCCTTTCAGAAATATGAGCTGCAACGTGGTGCCATACTGGATCTAGGGGTTGTAACAACCGGGATGATAACTTACCCTCCACTACTTCCCTTTCAAAATCCCAAATTACCCAAACAACAGTGATTTGCCTCACAAAAAAAACCGTGATGAAATAACGGGCAAAATCTAGAGGTTTTAAACCAAACTCTCCACCTTGAGCCGCTTGTATCCACACACCCATTAAAATGATTGGCAAAGCCCCAGACAAAACCCATAAAATTAGTTCTGCCCGATACTCAACCATGTAGGCATAGTAAACAGAAAGAAAAGTTAAGATTTTACTAATAATTTTTTTCACTGCAATTACAAATTACGAATTACACCACTCCAGCTTGAAAAACCCTACCAATCACTTCTTCTATTGGCGGTTCGGTTACGGTTAAATCGATGACTTCTAAATCAGCTAAAATCCGAGATACTGAGCGAGTCAGGTTTTCTCGTGGGACGATGAAACTTACTGCTCGTCCCTCCAAGAGTTGCACATCACCATAAAACTTCAGCTTTTCCCTTGGTTGGGGCTCGGCTAACTCAATGTGGACTTCCCGGTGAGGAGCGAAACTTTCCAGCAGTCCATCCAAACTACCGTCGTACATTAAACTTCCCTGGTGAATCAACAGCACACGCTCACATAAAGCAGTAATATCAGCCATGTAATGGCTAGTTAATAATACTGTAGCTTGATAACGCCGATTATACTCACGCAAAAAGTCCCGCACTGCCACCTGTGCATTTACATCTAGTCCTAGTGTCGGTTCATCTAGGAACAATACATGAGGATGGTGCAAAAGTGCTGCTAACAGTTCGGCTTTCATCCGTTCACCTAAAGACAATTTTCTTATCGGTTGAGTCAGCTTACCTTCTAAAGTCAGCATCTCTGTTAATTCCCCGACTCGCTTTTGGAATTCTTTATTCGAGATGTTGTAAACAGCAGCGTTGATTTTTAAAGAATCCAGTGCTGGCAAATCCCAGATTAACTGCTGTTTCTGACCCATAACCAAGGTAATTTTTTGTAAAAATGCTTCTTGGCGAAGAAATGGTATGTGTCCAGCCACTCTGACTGTTCCGCTGGTGGGATGAATCAGCCCTGTAAGCATTTTTAAGGTGGTGGTTTTACCGGCACCATTAGGCCCCAAAAAACCCACCACTTCCCCAGGTGCAATTTCAAAAGAAACATCTTGTACTGCTTTAATTGAACGGTAGGTGCGACGGAAAAAGTGGGTGATTGTGCCTTTTAGACCCGGTGATTTAACAGCCACTGGGTAAAATTTACTCAGATTTTCTACAGTGATGATTGACATAAAATTGACATAAATTTTATCTTTAAACCACAGATTTTATCTGTGTTTAAATACCAGTGTTACTTTAAACGTCCAGAGCGCAAAATACTAATAACTAGCCACAAACCTAATAAACTGGCAGCAGCAAAAAGAACGCTACTTAAAACAGAGAGTTGAGTTGTTTGGGTTTTGGTAGAAATAATTGCTGCTCCCATAATTAGAGAGCCTACTAGTATGCTAAAAGATAATCTGTTAGCAGCATCATCCATAGTCCGGCGCATACCATCTAAACCGTTTAGGGAAAGATTCCACTGTAAGGTTTCAGAAGTAACTCGATCTAATAACAGTTCAATTTGCCGGGGAGATTGTAACGATAAACTCTTAATATCTAGGGCAGTTCTTAACAGCGATCGCACTGGATTTTCCCCTAATAGTTGCCGCCGAAACAAATCTGTAATTAATGGTTGAATTTCTTCAAATAAATTAACTTGTGGGTTGAATGCACGAGCTACTCCTTCTAAATTTGCGAGGGTTTTAGCATATAAGCCCATATTGCTGGGTAAGGGAATTTTATTATTACGGGCGACTTGTAAAATTTCATAAATTACCTGACTAAAATTTATTTCAGTCAAGCTGACATTATGATACTTCCGCAACATGCGATCATAATCATTTTCTAACCGTGATAGAATCACCGGCTGGGAAGAACCTGCTAACTGTAAAGTTAATTGAGCGCATCGACCCGCATCTAAATCAATGATTGCTAACAGCATTTCTGTTAATATCTGCTGGGTGCGGGGGTCAAGCCTGCCTACCATTCCACAATCTAAAAGCCCAATTCGACCATCTACGAGATAAAATAAATTGCCAGGATGGGGGTCAGCGTGAAAAAATCCGTCAATATATAACTGCTGGAAAAATGCTCGAAACAGCAAAGTGGTGATTTCTTGACGTTGTGTGTGAGGATCTTTACCTTTTTGCAAGTTATTCAAATTTGCCGCCAGTAAAGGTACTCCATCCAGCCATTCCATGACCAATAACTTTTCTGTGGTTAAGTTCCAGAAAATTTCTGCAACTACCAATTGTTTGGGATCAAACCAGCGACTACGGGATAAATTACCTCGCAACTCATCTGTAAAGCTAGCCTCCAATGTGAAATCTAACTCATCTTCTAAAGCTTTAGTAAATTCTTTAGCAATAGATTTAATTTCGTAGGTTTGCCCAAAATCTGTCCGGGCTACTAAATCAGCAATACCTAAAATAAGAGCGATATCTTGGGGAACAGTGAGTTCAATTCCTGGACGTTGCACCTTTAAAGCCACTTCTTTACCATCTACTAATGTGGCTCGATGAGTCTGGGCGATTGATCCCGCCGCTACGGGAACAGGATTAACTGTACTGAAAGTTTCTTCAAGTGGACGTTTAAGTTGTTTGCGAATGATTACTTCTACTTCTGTCCAAGGAACTGGGGGTACTTCATTTTGCAAAGTTGAGAGTTCTTCAATATAGGTAGCATTCAGTAAATCTGGACGGGTGGAGAGTAACTGACCAAGTTTGACATAAACTGGCCCTAAATCCACCAGGATATTTTTTAAAACCGCAGGTGTGGGTAGCTGAGGTTCATCAGTTTTACCACCAGTCAGTAACCTTCGCATATAGTCCCAGCCATGACGGAAGACTACTTCGATGATTTCTCGTTGACGAGGAACAGTTTGGGTGAGGAACATGGTGGGAAAATGGGGAGAGGGGAGAGATAACAAAGATCAGGGAGATGGAAAGACCAGGAATCAAAAATAATTTCTCTTTCCCTTGGTCTGTGGATCCTATTCTCCCTAATCATGACAACAGACATTCCATTTATAGTAGAGGCAACAAATTTTCAGCCTCTGCTCAGGGTTTTAACTCTTAAAGCCTCGGATTTACAACAGTTCAGTCCATCGGGGATCATTTGCTAAGGTTTTGAGAATCTGCTTAATTTCTTGGCTACGTTGTTTGTTGATGACAAGAGTGACGTTGCGATCGCGCACAATCACCACATCCTCTAAACCAATAGTAACAATTACATCTTCTGAATTAGTAGCATAAATAATAGCTCCCTGGGTATCTAATCCTACATGAGTAGCAATTTCTACATTGGGATTCTCTGGTTTTTTCAGCAAGCGCTCAAGAGCATTCCAATCGCCTAAATCATCCCAACCAAATTCAACTGGTAAGACATATGCTAAATTTGTCTTTTCCATGAGTGCATAGTCTATACTCTGTTTAAGTAACTGAGGATATATATCAGGGCCTTCTTGTTCTAATGGTTTGATAATTTCCGGTGCGTGGGTATATAGTTCCTTGAGGACGACTCCGGCTCGAAATACAAACATACCACTATTCCAGCTAAAACCCCCGGTTGATAAAAAAGTTTCTGCTGTTTCGCGGTTGGGCTTTTCAGTAAAGCGGTTGACGTGATAGGCTGGCAAGTCGTTAAATCTACCAATGTTTTCGCCTTGTTCAATGTAGCCGTAACCAGTTGATGGAAAAGTCGGCTTAATCCCTAGGGTGACAATTGCCTCGGTGCTTGCTGCTAACTGGGTAGCAGCCCTTAAGGCACCTTCAAATGCCTCTTGGTCAGCTATCCAGTGGTCAGAGGGAAAAAAGCCGATAATTGCGTCTTCTCCGTAACGCTTTTTCATTTCCAAACTTGTCCAAGCTACAGCAGCGGCGGTATCCCGCCCCTGTGACTCAACTAATAAATTTTGCTCTGGTAGTTCAGGTAGTTGTTGTTTTACACCTGCGGCTATCTGACTAGAAGTAATCACCCAAAGGTTATTCCAACCACTTGTTACTGCTAATAATCGATCAGCAGTTGCTTGTAATAGACTTCTAGCGCTACCATCAAGACTTAAAAATTGTTTAGGTCGGTCTTTGCGGCTGAGGGGCCAAAAACGCTCACCTTTGCCACCGGCAAGAATTACAGGGAACAGTGAAATACTCATATTGTCTACACACCAAGGTCAGATCACTATCAGTTTACAGTGAGCTTTTGCCCTGCCGAGATTTGTGGCTGCCATTAATATACCTTTAGGGAGTGGTTAACTGGGGAGATAATTTGTGATTAAACAATTTCAAAGGTCAGAAAATCAGGTGACGTCTCAACAAATACCAGAATTAGAACTAGAGGATAGACCTCAACCAGTGCAATGGGTGGACAATGGGCTAGAAATTCAAAAGCCATCAGCCCTAAATCTGGAGATTGTCACTCATGAGCCGGGAAACATTTCCCGTACTGTTGTTGAGTCTGTGGGGGCAATTCCCAATGAGCTGTATGATCGGTTAGGCTTGACCATGCCTCGATGGCTACTGTGGTCACTAACTGTGGTGGTGGGAATAGTTTTTTCCGGTCTGCTGATATCTACTTTGGCTCTGTGGACTCCACTGTGGAGCAGTTTAGATCGCACCGAGGAAGAACTAGGATTTTCTGGGAAGGATGAGCAGAAAGTCCCCTTACCTGGGGAACTATGGGGGAATATTTCTCGGTATAAGCTATCACGACCGATGAATATCTTAATTATGGGGGTTGATCCTGTTAAAGGTACGGTTGATGGCTCACCGGAAAGTTTTGCCGGCACTAGTGATACCATGTTGCTGGTGAGGCTTGACCCCACTAATCAAACAATGCGGGTACTTTCAATTCCCAAGGATACGATGATTGCTATCCCGGAAAAGGGATTGACTAAAGTATCTGATGCTAATGCTCAAGGCGGACCTGTGTTAGCTGCACGGGTGGTGAGCCGGACTTTAAACAATGCTCCCATCCATCGCTATATACGTATTTCTACTAGTGGTTTAAGGCAGTTAGTGGATCAATTGGGTGGTGTTGATGTTTTTGTACCGGAAAAAATTGAATATCGTGAGAGCAGCCGTCAGCTATCCATGAATTTAGTCAGTGGTTGGCAAACCCTTGACGGCGAACAAGCAGAAATTTTTGCCCGGTTCCGTGAGCCAGGACTGGGGGATCTACCAAGGGTACAACGACAACAAACCCTGATTAAAGCGTTACTTCAACGGCTCAATAGCCCCACTGTTTTACCTAGATTACCGCAATTAACAGGCCTAATGCGGAAATATTTTGATACCAACCTCAAAATAGAAGAAATGATGGCCTTGGTAAATTATTCTGTCAAACTAGAACGGGATAATTTGCAAATGACCATTTTGCCGGGTATGTTCAGCCGATTTAGTCAAGACCCCAATAGTTATTGGTTGAACCTGAATCAACAACAGACTTTATTGAATGACTATGTTGGCGTGTATGTACCTGGGTTACAGGACGATTTACGTCCGGTTACTGAGCGTGCAATTGCTGTTCAAAATGCTGCCAATAAACCTCAGCTAACAGAAAAAGTGATCAACTATCTGAAAGCAAAAGGTTTTACCAATGTTTATACATTGCCTGATTGGCCTGATACCCAAATGCATACTCAGATTCTTGTCCAAAAAGGTCATCGCCAAACAGGGGTTGAACTAGAAAAAGTCATGGGTTTGGGTCAAATTGACGTGTTGGCAACAGGGGATTTAGCATCGGATCTCACTATTCGTATTGGGAAAGATTGGAATTAGTTCTTGATCATTGGTCATTAGTCATGGCTGATTATGTAACTTTTGGTTTCTGGGTAAGGGGTAAATGCACTAATAGTTTATTAGACTAATGGCTAATGATTAGCAACGAAATCTGTCAAATGATGAAAAAATTTCTACTGAGATTATTAAGTTTGTTGGTGATGTTCGTTTTGGCGTGGTTATGGGTGATTACCAATCCTCAACCAGCTTTTGGTCAAATCAACACCATTAATTACAGCAATAGCAATCTAGAAAATCGTGATTTTTCTAACATCAATTTAGCTGGGGGTACTTTTGTGGCCGCAGAAATGCGGGGAATAAATTTTCAAGGCGCAAACTTAACTAATGCCATTCTCACTAAAGGAGTTTTATTAAAAGCCAATTTAGAAGGCGCAAATCTCACGGGTGCTTTAGTGGATCGTGTGACTATGGACGGCGCAAATTTGAGAAATGCTATTTTCACAGAAGCGACTATGACCCGTAGTCGTTTTTATGATGCAGATATCACTGGTGCTGACTTTACCAATGCTTTAATAGACCAGTATCAAGTGGCTTTAATGTGCCATGGCGCTGATGGGATTAATCCAGTCACCGGCGTAGCTACACGCGATAGTTTAGGATGTCGCTAAACAAGATTAGGAACTGGGAAAATTAATAATAGTGACACAACAAGACTCTAAACCCTCTCGCTCTTTCGCTGGAATTGCCGGCATTGTCGCCGCAGCTACCTTAATTAGTAAAGTTTTTGGGTTAGTGCGACAACAGGCGATCGCTGCTGCTTTTGGTGTTGGTGCTGCTGCCACTGCCTACAGTTACGCTTACATTATTCCTGGTTTTCTTTTAATCTTACTCGGTGGTGTCAATGGTCCATTACACAGCGCCGTTGTCAGTGTTTTGGCCAAGAACCAACGGGAAGAAGCCGCGCCCCTGGTAGAAACAGTCACCACTTTGGTGGGTGGATTGCTCTTGGTGGTGACATTTGCTCAAATTTTCTTTGCCGATGCCATCATTGATATTGTGGGTCATGGCTTGGAACCAACCACCAGAGCCATCGCCATTCAACAAGTCCGCATCATGGCACCAATGGCTGTACTTGCGGGTTTAATCGGCATAGGTTTCGGCACACTCAACGCCGCCAATCAGTATTGGTTACTCTCCATTAGTCCGTTGTTATCCAGTGTAACCGTGATTGCCGGCATTGCTATCTTAACCGCTCAACTAGGTAAAGATATTATCAACCCAGAATACGCCTTCATTGGTGGTATGGTCTTAGCTTGGGGAACCTTAGCAGGGGCGATTCTGCAATGGCTAGTACAGCTAATTGTCCAGGGGCGTTTAGGATTAGGCTCATTACGCTGGCGATTTGATTTTCAATCTCCGGGGGTGCAAGAAGTGATTAGGATTATGACTCCCGCCACAATCTCCTCTGGTATGATGCCCATTAATGTGGCTACAGACCTTTACTTTGCTAGTCCCATCCCTGGGGCGGCGGCTGGTTTTAACTATGCCAATCTCCTTGTGCAAACACCTTTAGGTATTATTTCTAATATTATTTTGCTGCCTTTATTACCAATGTTTGCTAAATTGGCAGCCCCAGAAAATTGGCCACACCTGAAATTACGCATTCGCCAAGGAATTTTACTCACCGCTGTCACTATGCTACCTTTAGGGGCTATGATGGTGGTTCTTTCTGTACCCATTGTCCAGATAATATATGAGCGAGGGGCTTTCAAACAAGAAGCTACACAGTTAGTTGCATCGCTTTTGGTTGCTTACGGTATTGGGATGTTTGTTTATTTAGGGCGTGATGTGTTAGTACGGGTATTTTATGCTCTGGGAGATGGACAAACACCTTTCCGCATTAGTATGTTTAATATCTTCCTCAATGCTTTACTGGATGCAATTTTAGTCAAACCTTTTGGCGCTACGGGTATTGTCTTGGCAACAGTGGGTGTCAATTTCAGTTCTGTATTAATGCTGTTATGGTTGCTCCAAGGTAAACTCAATGGTTTACCTTGGCGTGAGTGGAGTTTGCCAATTTTGGGTTTAACTGCTGGTAGTGTTGTCGCTGGGTTAGCCAGCTTTGGTACTTTGGTTAGTTTACAGCAGTTGTTAGGTAGCCAAGGGTTAATTATTCAACTGTTGCAGTTATGTATATCAGGGTTAGTGGGAATTTTAGTGTTTGCTATTATTGCTTCATGTATGAAAATACCAGAAGTTAATGCTGTTATTGTAGGTGTGGGTCAAAAATTTTTCAGAAGATAGTTAGTAATTGGTAATTAGGCTTTGCTGAATAAAGGTGAAACTGCCCTGTTTGTTATTATGGTTAGTAGAGATGTTGCATAAAACATCTCTACAAAGGTTCAATGAGCAACGCCTTAATTTTTAAGATGTCAATCACTACTCAGCTAGGGAAATCTAACTTGCATTCAAGTGCTTTTTTTTGCATGGTTTTGAAAATGTTGTAAAATCCATTAGCACGGGAAGGAGTGAGACTGACATTTAGACCTGTTTCTTGAATAAAATCGGGAGTGAGTTGGACAATTTCCCCAGGAGTTAGTCCGTTTAAGCCTTCCACCAACAGCGCCACCAATCCCTTTGTTAACTGAGAATCAGAATCACCCTGGTATAGAACCTTACCATCTTCCAGTCCTGCGGTGATATAAACTTGAGATACACAACCAGGAACTTTGTTTTCTGGAACTTTGCTAGTTTCTGGAAAATCATTCAGCTTCTGAGCATACCAGATTAATTGTTCGTAACGACGCTTCGGGTCGGTAGCACGTTGAAAGCGCTGGACGATTTTAGCAAGAGCAGGTGGCAAAGAATCCATAGTTGAAGACATAACAGAAGCTGCAAATAATCAGTCTTACTTTGAGTGTAGTTGATTTTGCCAGGGATGGTCTGAACCTAATTCGTAATTCTCATTGATATAGAGCTTGTTTTAACTGCTGACAGGCTTTTTCTATAGTGCTGGAATATTATTTGTTGATTTTGTTGATTTTGTTGCTTTCATAGAATTTACAGGTGTACTTGGTGATTGTTGGGAAATCTGATTTAATTCATTACCTTGGCGGATAACTGCAAGCCATAATTGAGCAGGAGTCATAGCCACTGAACCAAATGATAGGGAAATGGCCGTGATTAGCACCAGTCCTATGGACAGCAATAATGTTCCTAGCAATAAGCGATCGCTCAGTATTTCTAATCGTAATTTCCCCATGAGATTATTTTGCAATCGCCCCCATAACCAGAACTTCAAAAGTTTTATTGGATGATTATAATTTTCAATAGTTCCCGGTTTTTATTACGGAATTAACAAAAATTATTGTCAATAAACTTGAGAAAATTACTCATACCTTGTGTTTTTTCTGTATTCTTGCATTTTTCTAACAAGTGTTGTATAATTGCTCATTACACTTACATTTAGGAGGTGATACAAGTAGTGCTGGTGTTAGAGTCCAAAGCTAAGTGCAATCAATGTAGAATCCCCTCGGCTAAAGACAGGGGAGTGTCAAAACCATAGAGAGAGCTCCTGCTAACCCATCACCATGCTTCAGTACCCCCATCTCGAACAAGCGCTTAAATATCACTTTGGTTACGATAACTTCCGTCCCGGACAGAGGCAAATTATTGAAGATGCGCTGCAAAATCGAGATTTGCTAGTAATAATGCCTACAGGAGGAGGTAAATCCCTTTGCTTTCAATTACCAGCATTAATTAAAAAAGGCTTAACAGTAGTAGTTTCACCGTTAATCGCCTTAATGCAAGACCAAGTAGAAGCACTGCGAAATAACAATATTCCTGCCACATTTCTCAACAGCAGCGTCAATCCTTACAAAGTGCGATCGCGGGAAGAAGCCATCCGCAACGGTAAAATTAAACTACTCTACATCGCTCCAGAAAGGCTACTCAGTGAAAAATTTCTGCCATTTTTAGACCTGGTACATCACCAAGTGGGTGTTTCCACCTTCGCCATTGACGAAGCCCACTGTGTCTCAGAGTGGGGACACGACTTTCGCCCCGAATATCGTCAATTAAAATCTCTGCGTCGCCGTTACCCAGGTGTTCCCACCATTGCTCTTACCGCCACAGCTACGGATCGTGTGCGTAGCGATATCATTCAACAACTGGGGTTAAAGCAACCAAGCATACACCTAGCCAGCTTTAACCGTCAAAATCTTTATTACGAAGTTCGTTCCAAATCTAAAACAGCTTACGCGGAAATTTTAGCACTGATACGAGAAATTGATGGTTCAGCAATTGTCTATTGCTTAACCCGCAAAAAAGTTGATGAACTTACATTTAAATTACAAAACGATAAAATTGCCGCTTTGCCTTATCATGCTGGTTTAAGTGACGAAGAACGAGTCAAAAATCAAAATCGTTTTATTCGAGATGATGTGCGTGTTATCGTCGCCACAATTGCCTTTGGAATGGGAATTAATAAACCAGATGTGCGTTTAGTAATTCACTTTGATTTACCCCGTAATTTAGAAAGTTATTATCAAGAATCAGGTAGAGCCGGGAGAGATAACGAACCTTCCCGTTGTACCATGTTTTTTAGTTACAGTGATATTAAAACCATTGAATGGAGTATTAACCAAAAAACCGACCCCCAAGAACAATTAATTGCTAAACAACAACTACGTCAAGTAATTGATTATGCTGAAGGTACAGATTGTCGGCGGACAATTCAACTAGGTTATTTTGGCGAACGGTTTCCGGGTAATTGCGGTAACTGTGATAATTGTTGTTATCCCAAACCTCTAGAAGATTGGACAATTGAAGCGATGAAATTTCTTTCTTGTGTAGCCCGTTGTCAAGAAAAATTTGGGATGCTACACATTATTGATGTGTTGCGGGGAGTTAAAAGTAAAAGAATTACTCAATACAAACACGACCAACTTTCTACTTACGGTATTGGTCAAGATAAAAGTGTAGATGAATGGCGAATTTTAGGGCGTTCTCTTTTACATCAAGGCTTATTACAACAAACCAATGATGGTTACTCAGTTTTAAAACTCAATGCTTTGAGTTGGGAAGTGATGAAGCGAAAGCGCCAAGTTTTTATTGTTGTACCCGTGGCGCAAAAAATAAGTTTGGTGGAAGGGACAGAAAAAGCTGTACAACCAGAATTATTCCAAAGATTGCGATGGCTTCGCAAGCAATTAGCAGATGAACAATCTGTACCCCCCTATGTTGTCTTTCCAGATGCTACCCTCAGATTAATGGCACAAATACAACCCCAATCTTTAGCAGAATTTGCTCAACTTTCTGGGGTAGGTAGTCACAAACTAGCACAGTATGGTAAAAAATTCCTAGGGGAAATTACAGCCTACACCCAAGAACAAGGTGTAACACCACAACAGAACTATACTACGGCTTCTATATCGGCTGAAAAAAAAATTTTTACTACACCCAGGGATACTGAGTTAATCACATTAAGATTACATCAAGAAGGCTTAACTGTTGCCCAGATTGCCCACAAACGAAATCTTAGCCCCTCCACAATTATCAATCATCTTTCTCAGTTAATGGCTAAAAATCAGCCTATAGATTTAAATAAGTTAGTACCCCTGGAACATCAACAAAAAATTTGGCAAGTTTTAGAGGTTCTGGGTGATATTTCCTTAACTCCTGTGAAAGAACAATTAGGTGAAGACTATACTTATGATGAAATTCGCCTAGTCAGAGAAAAATGGCGGCGGAAAAATCGTGAATAATTCTTAATTTCCAGTTAGTTTGTCACTATTGCACTCAAACTGCATCCATTGCACCAGAGATTTTACTGCTAGACTCTGCTGATGGTTTTTCAGGCGTAGATATTCCCTGAGTTTGTTTTTTATTACTGCTTTTAGTAGCGCCAAATTTTTTGTTGATGGATAACACTTTAGGCAAAGTGATAGAAATAACAGTATTTACCACTGTCACCAATAAAATATCTATAGAATTCATATCCTATACTTTTTGCTAAAATGGGTTTTTACTATTTCTTGATATATGATTTTGGTACTTGCTAAGTAAAAATATCAATTAGTCTCACACAAGGTACAAAGGAAAATAAATGTGATTTTGGCGTTTCATATTCTGATTGGTACCAAATTTATTTATTCCTGAATAGCATGGAGATTATGGCATTCTTATCTTTTAATTTCTGTGATTATTTGATTAATCCACCACTTCTTGAACAGCTGGGGCTTTGGTTTGGATGTCTGGGATAATTTATACAAATAAGAATCCCCGTCTTTTTTCACGGGGGAAAATTTAGCAGAGATTACTAGGAAAGAAAAAATATATTACTTGGGAGAACACTGAGAACAGAATTGCGGTCTGAATCTACAGAATTGGCTACCTGTTAATAGGTAAGTAGTACAGTAAGGGAAACTGGTTATTCCTTGGGTGGCTTGGTGTGAGGTTAAACCTTTTGTCCATGGTTGACTTAGTTTGCATTGACGACGAAGAATTTTTGAGAGTAATTTAGGCAATGTCAAGCAAACAAGGGCATTAATTAAGGTGAGCAATAAAGCATCCGCTAAAGTGATAGGTAATCACCCCCGTGTAAAGATAGGTGGCTTCTGTTTTTTTGCCAGGGGAACTACAGCAACTGACAATTAAATTATCTATTGCTTTTAGTTTAAATAAGTTAATCTTAACATAAATTTTGATAACAAAATGCTGATATCCCTTGACAAACGGACACGTAGCGCCGTATTTCCTACTTTAGCCAAGGGATGTTAGACCAGGGTCTACCCTTGGGAGAAGGCTGTGTGTGAAGTTTGGGACACAAGAGTTTGACCTAATGTTATATTTTGCACCTGATAAGAAAATCGAGGGAGTTAAGGTCGTAACCTCTACTTTGGTTGTAGAAATACAGTCCCAGCAAGTTACAAAATAGATTATGGAATCCCAACACCTTTAGGTCTGGGAGGGTCAATTAAGGAGATTTGTTATGTCTAGCATCCAAGCTACACCTGCTTATTTATCTAAAATCACGAAACGAGAAAGCCAGGAATTACAGCGTTTAGTCGATTACAGTGAGATAGTTTTATTATCAGAAATTTGGCCCTTAGCAGCAAAAAGATTTGGTGATGTTGTTGCTCTCCATAGTCCCAATGGTAAACCAGAAATAAAATTGACCTATAGGGAATTAGCAGGGGAAATTGAACAATTTGCTTCAGGTTTGCAAGGGTTGAAAGTTAAAGTAGGCGATCGCATTTCATTAATTGCTGATAACAGTCCCCGGTGGTTTATAGCTGATCAAGGGCTGATGACAGCCGGAGTGGTGAATGCTGTGCGTAGTTCCCAAGCAGAACGAGAAGAGTTACTGTATATCATTGCTAATAGTGGTAGCACAGCCCTGGTACTCCAGGACTTAAACACCTTTAACAAACTCAGCCATGGACTGTATGAGTTGCCCCTTAGCTTTATTATTTTACTCTCAGATGAAACCCCACCACCAGAAGCTGCATTCAAAATATTCAACTTCTCCCAGTTGCAAGAAATTGGTGCTAATCACACCTTGATGAAAGTCCAGCAAAGAGGGGATGCCCTGGCTACTTTGATTTATACTTCTGGGACAACGGGTAAACCCAAAGGTGTAATGCTGTCTCATAACAATTTGTTACACCAAGTCCGCACCCTGGGTACAGTGGTGCAACCACAGCCAGGAGACATAATTCTGAGTATCCTTCCTTCTTGGCACAGTTACGAGCGCAGTGGTGAGTATTTCTTACTTTCCCAAGGTTGTACACAAATTTATACCAACCTCCGTTCTGTCAAACAAGACTTAAAAAAATTTAAACCTCATTATATGATTGCTGTACCCCGTTTGTGGGAATCAATTTATGAAGGGGTGCAAAAGCAGTTTCGCGAACAACCAGCCAACAAACAACGCCTGATTAAATTTTTGCTAGCAGTAAGTGAAATTCACATAGCAAAACAACGCATTGCCCAAGGATTGAGTTTAAATCATCTTCATGCTTCAACTTTAGAGAAATTCATTTCTGGGATGATGGCATTGGCCTTGTTGCCACTTCATACCTTGGGAGAACGGCTTGTTTATGGTAAAGTACGGGAAGCTACAGGGGGACGCATCAAGCAGGTAATTAGTGGCGGCGGTGCTTTACCCAGACACATAGATGATTTCTTTGAAATTATTGCCGTGGAGATTTTGCAAGGTTATGGCTTAACAGAAACCTCTCCGGTCACCAACGCCCGTCGTCCTTGGCATAATCTACGTGGTTCCTCTGGACAACCAATCCCAGGTACAGAAGTCAAAATCGTTGATCCAGAAACGAAAACACCTTTACCCCTTGGGAAGGGAGGTTTAGTTCTCTTGAAAGGGCCACAAGTAATGTCGGGCTACTACCAAAACCCAGAAGCAACGGCTAAAGTAATTGATGCTGAGGGGTGGTTTAATAGCGGTGACTTGGGTTGGTTAACACCATACAACGACCTAGTGCTGACCGGCAGGGCAAAAGATACAATTGTCTTGACCAATGGCGAAAATATCGAACCGCAACCAATTGAAGATGCTTGTTTGCGATCGCCCTATATTGATCAAATCATGTTGGTAGGACAAGACCAGCGCAGCATCGGGGCTTTAATTGTCCCCAACCTGGAAGCCCTAACCCAATGGGCAGAAAGTCAAAATCTACACCTGGGTCTCCCACAAGAAAACTCGCCGGAATTGACCACATCTACTGAGCTGGAGAGTAAAATAATCCAGGACTTGTTTCGGCAAGAATTGAATCGGGAAGTGCAAAACCGTCCAGGTTATCGACCGGATGATCGCATTGGCCCCTTTAGGCTGATCATCGAACCCTTTTCTCTGGAAAATGGCTTGATGACACAAACTTTAAAAATTCGGCGACACCTAGTCGCTGAACGCTATCGCGATATTATTGACGGGATGTATACCCGATAATCATTCCACCTGCCAACTATTGAGTGAACGTGAAACTTTTATGGATGTCTCCAACCCTAACTTGTTGCTGAAGCGCATTGTTAATGTGAAAGTGGTTGTTACCCCCCTGTGGAAAGAGGAAGTACAACAACAACTGCAAGCTCAAATTAATCAAAGTGATCAGCAGCTGCAACAAATCGATGCGGAAGGACAAAGAGCAATCTCGGCTATTCAAAAGCAGAGTTTACAACCACCAGGTCCTCAAACCATCCAACAAATTGACAGCATTCAAGCCCAAGTGAATCAAAAGAAAAGTGAACTGCTGGAGCAAAAAAATCAACTGCTACAAAACCTCCAGCAAGTACAATATCTTGAATTAGACCAAGAAGTTAATCAATTCCAAATGGAAGGTTTTTTCCGGGTTGAAAAAGGTGATAACTTGATTAGCAAAATGCAGATAGAAATTCTACTGCGGGATGGTGTTGTAGAAGATATTCGGGGTGACATTTAACCTAGGATTACAATACACAGCAGCTTCCAGATAGATCAGGTACAAATATTAAAAAACCTGTTGTGGGGTGGGTATCTTCCTCCCCCACAATGGAAATTTCTTTAAGTAAGTTGGCTGATGGAAACAAGAATACCATCGGTTGAAAGGGTGGGAGGGTAAGTTCCCTGCTCCTTTTCACTAAACCCTAGTTATGAGTTTTCGGCCAGGATACAATTTAACTTGGCAAAAGCTGTTAAAGTTTATAAACCATTGATTCTGATACCACCATATGAGCATTCACGAAGTATTTATGCCCGCCCTTAGTTCCACCATGACAGAAGGTAAAATCGTTTCCTGGATAAAATCGCCGGGGGATAAAGTGGAAAAAGGCGAAACCGTGGTGGTGGTCGAGTCAGATAAGGCAGATATGGATGTGGAAACTTTCTATGAAGGATATCTTGCCCACATCATTGTACAATCTGGTGAAAGCGCACCAGTGGGGTCTGCCATTGCCTACATAGCAGAAACAGAAGCTGAAATTGCTACCGCTAAAAATTTGGCTAACTCAGGCTCAGTTACCACCACCACCACCCCCGAACCAGTTGCAGCCACAGCCCCAGTAGAAACATCTACCTTTGCTACTCAAAATGGATCTAATCACCAGGAGGGAAGACTCGTAATCTCACCCCGGGCTCGGAAATTAGCAAAGGAACTAAAAGTTGATTTAACTACTCTCAAAGGTAGTGGCCCCTATGGTCGCATTGTTGCTGAAGATGTAGAATCGGCAGTGAGTAAAACCAAGCCAACAGCCCCTGCACCAAAACCAGCACCAGCACCACCTGTACCAGTTGCAACTCCAGCACCTGCACCCATTCTTTCTGGTCAAACGGTACCTTTGACCACTTTCCAAAATGCTGTAGTGCGGAACATGGTAGCTAGCCTAGCAGTACCAGTTTTTCGTGTGGGTTACACAATCACCACCGATGGTTTAGACAAACTTTACAAACAAATTAAATCCAAAGGGGTAACTATGACGGCGCTACTGGCTAAGGCCGTGGCGGTGACATTACAAAAACATCCATTATTAAATGCCAGTTATTCAGACCAAGGAATTGTTTATCATTCTGGTATTAACATTTCCGTAGCTGTGGCTATGGATGATGGCGGATTAATAACACCAGTATTGCAAAATGCAGACATAGTTGATATTTATTCCCTCTCCCGTACCTGGAAGTCTTTAGTAGAACGCGCTAGGGTTAAACAACTGCAACCGGAAGAATACAACAGTGGCACATTTACCCTGTCTAATTTAGGGATGTTTGGGGTGGACACATTTGATGCTATTTTACCGCCGGGACAAGGTTCTATCCTCGCCATTGGTGCATCTCGTCCCCAGGTGGTAGCCACCAGTGAGGGTTTGTTGGGTATGGGTCAACAAATGCAAGTTAACATCACCTGCGACCACCGCATTATTTACGGCGCTCATGCTGCGGCTTTCTTGCAAGATTTAGCCAAATTGATTGAAACCAATCCTCAATCTTTAACAATGTAATTAATCAAGGAATAAGGGGCGTGGCATTTATTGCTACGTCTCTACAAGATTAAAAAAGTGGGCATTACTCAATTCATCACAATTGACTTACCGCAGGTTTGCCTAGGGCTATGGGACTCGGGCAACCATCTGACTACAGAATTGGTTAAAATTTGTAAAGAATTTGGTGAAATGCTATGGCTAAAGGTAAGGATACAATCTGGGAAAAGTTTCTCTCTCCTGTGTTTCGGTTGTTCATTGACGAAAAAGGTCTACGGCGTTACGCAGATAGTATTGACTGGGAACAGGAAAGTGCTCGCTGGCGACGGTGTGATGTCATCACCCCTTCCTATTATGCCGAGGAAAATTTTCACGGTGTTGAGGGAGGATATCTCAATTCCAGTGCGGCGGTTTCCTATGACCCCATCACTCAATATGTTTTAGTACCTAACGAAACTTTGGTTCGTCAAGCTTTAATTGATGCCATCAAGGTACAACCACGACGGATATTAGATTTAGGCTGCGGTACGGGTTCCACAACCTTGATGTTAAAACAAGCTTTTCCCGCAGCTGAGGTCATAGGTTTAGACTTGTCTCCTTATATGCTAGTCAGGGCTGCAGATAAAGCCAGAAACGCTTTTTTAGATATACAATGGCGACATGGTAATGCGGAAACCACTGGTTTTCCAGATGGTGGTTTTGACTTAGTAACTGCTGCTTTGTTATTTCATGAAACACCCAGTGCAGTGTGCCAATCAATATTGCGCGAAAGCTTTCGGTTATTAGTACCCGGAGGACAGGTGTTAATTGTCGATGGTAATCAAAATACCCTACGTCATTTAAATTGGCTCAATAATATCTTTGAAGAACCATATATCCGTGACTATGCAGCTGATAACCTAGATGCGCGCATGGGTGCAGCTGGATTTGAAGCAGTGCGAACTCAAGATTTCTGGTGGATAAATCAAGTTACAAGCGGTATTAAACCAATGGCTGTAACAGATGCAAATGTGCAAAGTCATACTCATAGGTACGTACAAACACTGGATACCGCAACAGATAATAATGAGTTGGACGACTTTGGATCTCCAGCATTTGGCATAATCAAATGAGTTTAAAGGCAGTTTTATTTGATTTTAACGGTGTCATCATTGACGATGGGCACATCCACTCACAATTACTAGATCAAATTCTCATCGAGGAAAATCTCCAACCGCAAAAAATGAGTGAGGGTCAAGTTTCTTTAGGACGGAGCGATCGCGGTTGTTGGCAAGAATTACTCCAAAATCGTGGTAGAACCCCCAGCGTGGAGTATATCAACAAACTGCTACATCGCAAAGCCCAAGCTTATGTGCAGGAATTGGAAAAAATCGAAAAATTGCCTTTATATCCAGGGGTGGAAGATTTGATATACCAGGTGCGGTGGCGCAACATTAAACTTGGTTTAGTGAGTGGAGCTACTCGCTTAGAAATCAAACTCGTACTAGAAAAAGCTAATCTGGAGGAATATTTTCCTGTTATAGTTGCAGGTGATGATATTACTACTAGCAAACCTGAACCGGAAGGTTATCTTTTAGCAATAGAACGTCTCAACCAAAAATATTCTGATTTAAATCTACAACCACAAGAATGTCTAGCTATAGAAGATACCCCAGGGGGGATTAAGGCGGCTAAACAAGCACAAATACAAGTGGTTGGTGTGGCCAACACTTATCCGTTTCATATGCTCCACCGCTGGTGTAATTGGACAGTAGATTGTTTGAGTGACTTGGACTTATCACAAGTCCAGGAACTCTATGGACAAAAAAATTTAAAACTGACAAAGCCAGGGTGTTAAAATATAATGATATGTGTGTCAGAGTTAATAACTCTGCATTCATCGGGGAATTAGCTCAGTTGGTAGAGTGCTGCGATCGCACCGCAGAGGTCAGGGGTTCGAGTCTCCTATTCTCCACTTTTTCACTGTCGCACATTGTGTGGCGGTGTTTTTTTTAAGTAAGGAGTCATGAGTAAGAAGTAGTAAGGTTGGTAAGTTTCAATCCCGCGGACGGGTTTCGTTGATTTGAAGGTTACATAGTGTAAACCAGCCTGCTGAGTTTAGTTTAAGTTTCAATCCCGCGAACGGGTTTCATTGATTTTAGGGTTTGCACCGATATTTTATCCTGCTATCCCCACAATGTCAAGTTTCAATGCGGTGAAGGAGTTTCTTTGATGAGTAATGAGTAATGAGGAAGAAGTAATGAGGTTGGGAAGTTTTTATCCCGCCAAGGGGTTTTATTTATTTGAAAGCAGTTAACAGTCAGAGGTACACTATTGGCGGGGAAGATGCCTACCCCACAAAATTTTCATGATTATGATTTTTATTTTATAAGAACGAAATCTGCTGTATATGCCTCCCAAAAATTTGTGTAGCAAACTGCACACTGACGGTAGCCTGGTGGAGGCGATAGCCATAACTGTTTTGCTCATTGGCTAGGGCGATGGCCAATATATACCCCGACAATTTCTGGTGTTGTAGGGTCAATTGCAAATTAAATCCATTGTTTATTCGCTTTGGACTTTACATATGACTACATCTGGTCAATGTGAAGAATTAGCCCACCAGGTTTTTTTGGTAACTTCAACATATTTAGGGATTTAGTAATATTTCTGATTTACGTAGTTTTCAAGCCAACGTGGTGAGACTCCGGTAATGTAAGAGATGGTGTCCAATGAAACTTGTTCAAGTAAAAGTTTATCGATTAACCCATGCATTAATTTATCAGTCGGTTGTCGCGTTTGACTTTCGACAAATTGTCGTCCACAATTTTGGCATTTGAAGCGTTGTTTTCCGTAGCGAGTGCGTCCATTTTTGACTATTTTGTTCGAGTTGCATTTAGGGCAGTACATAGCTTCTGTATTTAAAGATACTCGGTTATTCTATTATTCCTCTCTCTAGAGGATGCATGTAAAGTTTTTATCCCGCGAAGGGGTTTCTTTGATGAGTAGGGAGTTATGAGTAAGGAGTGATGAGTAAGGAGTAATAAGGTTGGGATGTTTTTATCCCGCGAAGGGGTTTCATTGATTTGAAAGTATCCCTAAATGTTTCATACTCTTATTGCTTGTCAAGTTTCAATCCCGCGAACGGGTTTCATTGATTTGAAAGTTTAACACCCCTCCTGATGTTTGAGTAGCTCTGTTGTTTCAATCCCGCGAACGGGTTTCATTGATTTGAAAGCTTGTTTGTCTGATTTCTGCAAAACCAACGAGATTTTGTTTCAATCCCGCGAACGGGTTTCATTGATTTGAAAGTTCTTCATTCGGAAGAACTGTCTATTAAATTAGACAGTTTCAATCCCGCGAACGGGTTTCATTGATTTGAAAGAATTGGTGTAGGGACGTATTGCAATACGTCCCTACTGTGTTTCAATCCCGCGAACGGGTTTCATTGATTTGAAAGTATATACAACCTTTGC
>WGNO01000035.1 GCA_016124525.1 Nostoc sp. RI_552
CATCACCACTTAATGTGTGGTTACCATCACCATTCACTGTTAATCTATCGTCATCATCACCACCACTTAATGTGTGGTTACCATTACCATTGACTGTCAAGGTATCATTACCAGCATCACCACTTAATGTGTGGTTACCATTACCATTGACTGTCAAGGTATCATTACCAGCATCACCACTTAATGTGTGGTTACCATTACCATTGACTGTCAAGGTATCATTACCAGCACCACCCCTAAAAGTGCTATTGCCGGTAGGATTAGACAGTCCAATATCATCAATACCAGAACCACCAGTATAATCAACCGCGCCAGAGTCTAACGTAAATGTCAGGTTACCTCTAGTGCCAGACGCGTTAATCGTAACATTTCTACCTAGTAAATCAATGTCATCAGTAACAGTTAGTCCAGCATCACCGTTTGGAGTACTGTCACCGTTGATGTTTATTGTACTCAGTAGTGGTGTGTTTAAAACTAGTGTTTCGATTGTATTATTTGCTGGACTATTTGTTGCGGGAAATTCACTTTTGAGACTAATATTAACAGTGTTGACTCTGCTACCCTCAATTGTCAGAGCGTCGTGAGAAAAATTAAAGTTACCAAGTGGCAATGTGTTCGTCAATTGAGCATCCACAAGGGAAATGTTCCCATCGCTACCGTTACCAAAGTTAGCCCTGATGGAGGTATTGCTGACGTTATCAATAGCAAGTCTAATGTTACGCAGTCCTCTGATATTTGGTATCTCTGAATCGCGATCCAAGATAGTACCCAAAAATTGGGGATTATTTTTTAGGGTAACTTCCTTTAGACCTGAAAGACTAGGATTAGCACTGAAGTCAATAGTTCCTACCTTGAAGTTAATTAATTCTACCTTTTCCACACCCTGGAGTCTAGGCAGCACATTACTGGCGTTATAGTATTGGAAGGTATCAGTACCAGAACCACCTATAATCCGGTCGGTAGCTTGAACGCTGTTGGCATCGCCGATGATAATGTCATCACCAGTGGTACCCGGTAGAATGTCATTGTTATCGGTGAAAACCAATTCTGTGCCAACAGACTCAGTAACGACGTTGGCGACAGATACCTTATTTCCCAGAATCCTTTGAAGTGAGGGGTTAGGAGAATTTACTATCTGAGTAACTACACTTGCCGGATTCGCCGCCCATTCCCCAGCCAATGTAGTCAGGTCTGCTGGGGTTGGAGAGGCACCAAAAGCGTTGCTGTAAATTTTGTTAACAGCTTGTTGTGCGGTTAAACCATTATACTCATCTTGTACATCTACTGAATTAACAATCTGTTGGGTGATGTTGTCAATAGAAGATGTCCCATTATTCAACTGCCCAACATATCCATTTAAACTTGCGGGATCAGGGGCGCTACCCAGTAAGGCTACATAGCGCTGTTGAACATTTGACTTATTAGTTTCGGTTCTAGCACGCTCAAATCTGTTGACCATAGTCTAATTTTCACTCCTCTGTAACTTGGAATACATCGAAAAAACCAATATTGTGACACTTTCAGGTGTAAAGACACTGGGATTGTGCTGGCCACGATATTTTTACGAGAATGACTGCCATTCTAATGACGGAGATTAAACAGTTAAAACATATACCTGTGAGTTCAAGCTGACTCCAGACCACCCAATCAACTTAAAACAGTGAAATTCATTGACAGTTACTAAGTTCTGGGTCAGTTTAAGTTTTAACTCACTCTAGCAGTGTCCTTGACCCTTTTTAGGCAGTTCCGCGCTATTTTTTATGGAATCTTTACGGAATGTTCACACCTCCACCAAGAAAATTTAGGGAACTGGGAAAACCACTCACTAGGGCTGACTCCTGGGTGGCTTTGCCCTTGGTAGTCCAAATGTCTCTGTACCTTCACCATGGGACATTATACAAAGCTTTACGGGTCAAGTTGTAAAGCTTATGTAGTTAAAATAACCCAGATGAAAGTTTTTTGCAACGTGTTTGTAATGTCACATTGCCTATTTTTTTATCTCTGTAAGAAATTAAAACTGTAACCAATACCGACGGCAAGAACTGAGCCAGATTCACTATTATTTAGAGCATCCCCATAGATGACAGCCACACTCAATGGTATAGTTTGAACAGGAATAAAAGAAGCCCCCAAATTCAGCCCGCGACCGCTCCAAGCTGAACTTACGGCTATTTGGGGATGTACTTGGATGCCCGCCCCTGCAATTACCCCCACCCCGGAGTTGGAGTTAGAAAAGAAGGGAGCGCCGCCTAGTCCCAGAGACAGGGTGACAGGTAAAGAATTATTGCGGTCTTGAGGTCTTAAAACGCGATATGCACTAACTACACCATAAACACTGGAGGGGTATGTTCCCCCGGCATCGTTACCATAGTTAGCAAGGTTATTCCAGCCTACAGCTGCTGCTACTTGAGTAGTGCTGTTGGAAAATAAGGAGCGATGTACTTTGGCATCAAAGGAACCATTTTGGGCGAAGCTTCTAATACTGAGGTTGTTGTAAATTACCTCTAAGCCCAGGGATTGTCTGGAGTTACCCAGGCCAAACCCAAGGGATGTACCTCCGTCAGTTTCTGGTCTGACGTTATCAGAGGTTGACCCAGCAAGGCTAAGAAACATATCTCCCCAACTAGCACCAAAAGCGGTGGGAATTCCAGCCGAGGCGGAAGGGGAATAGACCCGGCGCTGAATTACATCAAAAATAGGGGTAACTCTCAACTCTTGGCGCAGTTGGTCAACAGACCTTTCTGGTGTTAGCTGCTTGGGCGCTACACTTTCTCCTAACAGTATCTGTGCGGACTCCTGTGTTACTTGGGAAGAAATCACCCCAGACTCAGAGGTTACTTCTTCTACCGTGACCGTGGGAGGGACATCAGGTAACCGACCATGACTAGCAGTAGCTAAAAATGCTAAACTTCCTAAACTCAGACCCAGGGATCTGAAAAACCATAACTGCTCACCTACCATGTAGCTCCTCACTTTAGGGGTTTGAGTTGTTTGATTGATACTTCACCCTATAATTTTACACTGTGGTAGGTATGATTGCTACTGCACTACCATAATTACACTTAGATATCAAGGGGATTGTTCTAGATACTGCTGGTAACCTAACTGTTGTAGTTTTACTTGCTTCTCCATGACTAATGCAGCTAGAGTTTGCCGATATTGCTGAACTTGAGCCATTAATTGTGGCTGGTGGGTAGCGAGGATTTGTACTGCTAAAATTCCGGCATTTTTGGCGTTGCCTATGGCTACTGTGGCCACTGGGATACCAGCAGGCATCTGTACTATAGAATAAAGTGAATCAACTCCTTGTAAGTTGCGGGTAGGGATGGGAACACCAATTACAGGCAAGGGCGTTAAAGATGCTACCATGCCTGGAAGATGGGCTGCACCCCCAGCACCGGCAATAATTACTTGAATACCTCTAGGGTGAGCTGTTTGGGCATATTCAACCATGCGTTCTGGGGTACGATGGGCAGAAACGATGGCTACTTCAGTTTCTATACCAAATTCTCCACATATCGCGATCGCATTTTTCATGGTGGGCAGGTCGGAATCGCTACCCATGATAATACCAATTAGAGGAGCCATATAATCAAATAATTAGTGGTAATTTTGAGTGAAGAATTAATTGCTTTGACACCAGAAGTGTTAAATCCTGCAATAAAAATTTACAATTTTTCCGTTTTACCCAGATAAAGTTCATTGTCTATTAAGAATGGAGTCATTAATTGCTCAAATTTTGTATCACTAACGCACAAATTGGACAGTCAACAGTCAACATTTCCGCTTTGACACTTGATTAGTGTATCAAAGATTGTTTTACCCCACCTTCCCCGTTCCCTTATTACCTATTATGAACACAGAGGAATTTTTACTTCCAGAGGTGAAGAATATAATCAACGGGCGAGTCCCTGGTCATGAAGGTTTACAACGCATCTGTGTTAACTCTCAAGGGGTAGTTGAGGAAATCACTCCTATGAGCCTGGGATTTTCTAGTTGCGAGTCTTCACTAGATGTTGCTGGCGATTGGATTTCTCTAGGTGGTGTTGATTTACAGATTAATGGGGCTTTAGGGTTAGCTTTTACGGAATTATCCCGGGATAATTCCCATCTACTGCCCAAGATATCTCTTTTTTTAGAAGATATGGGTATAGATGCATATTTACCAACTTTAGTGACTACATCAGTGGAAAATATACAGCGATCGCTCGGCATAATCGCTGATTTTACCACTACCCAAAGAGCAGGTGCGAAGATACTGGGAGTACATTTAGAAGGCCCATTTTTAAACTACCACAAGCGCGGGGCACACCCAGAAGAGTATTTATTGCCGCTGACGATTGTGCAAGTCGAAAGAGTTTTGGGCGATTATGCCCATGTTGTGAAAGTGATCACCTTAGCCCCAGAATTAGACACTACAAAGGAAGTAATACCATATTTGCGTTCTTTGGGCATAATTGTGAGTTTAGGCCATTCCCAGGCCACGGCGGCCCAAGGACAAACAGCTTTTCAACTGGGGGCAACAATGGTCACCCATGCTTTTAACGCCATGCCTCCATTACATCACCGAGAACCGGGATTATTAGGTGCAGCAATTACCCATCCCCATGTGATGTGTGGTGTGATTGCTGACGGTGAACACATTACACCCATGATGTTAGAGATTCTACTGCGAGCCAGGCACCAAGGGCTATTTCTAGTGAGTGATGCCCTTGCACCTCTGGGGCTACCCGATGGGGTGTATCCCTGGGACAATCGTTACATTGAAGTTAAAAATGGTACAGCACGATTACCGGATGGTACTTTATCAGGGACAACTTTACCCTTGTTGGTGGGGGTACAAAATTTAGTCAAGTGGGGAATTTGTAATGTGGAGACAGCCATATCCTTAGCCACAAATGCACCTAGACAAGCGATGAATTTACCAGGAATTATTTCTCATCCAGCGGCCAATTTATTACGTTGGCATGAGGATGAAAGTGCAGGAAATTTAACCTGGCAAAGATTATTTACTTGAATTGACAATCAACAATTAAATAACCGCAACACAGACACATATTCTTTAAAGATGAGCCTCTCCCAATAAAACAATAGAACCTGTTAGTTCTTCAATTACTTGAGTTGTAACTTCACTTACAGCTAAACCACCTGTGGTACGATAACGGACAGAACGTAACACGGCTAAATCGAAGGCTTGAGCTTGGCGAACTATGGTTTTAGCAACATCGTCGTCTCTAATAATTTGAATATTTGTATTCACCTGTAACTTACTTTTAGCAACAATTTCAGACAATTGAGTTGTAAATTGTTCTACTAAATGGGAAGGGGTTTTGTAATTAAACACGTGTAATAGTACAACCTCAGCCTTATTGACATCAGCCAACATTTCTGCAAACCGCCAAGCGCTGATGGTTTGAGGTCTTAAATCTCCAATGGGGACAATAATTCTCGCGATGGTTTTCGGGCTACTGATTAAGCGTGTTACTGCTACTGGACAGTGGGAAGACCAGAAAACACTATCAATTACATTACCAAACAAGCGGGCGCGTAAACCAGTTGTTCGTGACCAACCCATAACTATTAAACTAGCATTTTGTTCTCGACTGGTGCGGCTAATTGCCAATGCAATATCATCATCAATACGAATTGCCGTTGACACTTGCACATTAAATTCTTGACTGATTTCTTCAGCCATTTTTAATCTTTGCTGACTTTGCTTTAGTGATATTGCTAATTGTGGGTCATCCATGTGAACATGGGCTTTGGTAATAGCTAAAGGCAAAATTCGTCCAGATTGATGTTGAGCTATTAAGGCTGCCATTTCTATGAGGTAGCGCTGAGTTTGGGGGTTATATATTGGTACTGCTACAGTGAAGGTATCCTGAGTTCTCTCTGGTGGTTGACCATCATAACTTTCCCACCAAGTTGTTGAAAAATTCTCTGTTTCTAAATCTGTTTGGTGCATTTGTAATAACGCGGCAAATCTAGCTGTAATTAATGGACCCATTATGGAAGTAACTACCATGAGGACAATTACACTATTTAAAACACTCTCACTAATTAGCCTTTCACCAGCAGGATTTAAGCTTTGATAAGCGACCAATGCTGCGGCTAATGTAGCAGCTACTTGTGGTAGTGACAAGGACCACATTGTCAACATTTGTGGATTGTTGTAGCGGTAAATGAGCTTGGCTAAAAATGCTGCTATAAATTTACTGAGAACCAAAGCCGCTACAATTACTACTGTTAGGGATATTGAACTAAGAGTTTTGATAAATGCAGGAATATTAATTAGCAGTCCCATATCTACAAAAAAACAAGGGATAAATAAGACGCTACCAATAAACTCAATTTTTTCTTTAACCGGGCTACGTCCCACCACATCATTGACTGCCAAACCGGCTAAAAATGCACCAACAATTTTTTCAACTCCAACTATCTGCGCTCCTACTGATGCTAAAAATAAAGCCAGTAAAATAAATAAAAATTGGTTACTTTGTTCATCTCCAGAACGGCGAAAAAATTCTTTACCAGCCCAATCAAAGCCAAACAGTACAATCAGAGAGTAAAATGCTAATCCACCCAACAAACTTGCTAAACTCATTGGTGAGAATTCTCCTCCATGAATTCCCACACAAATTGCCAATACTAGCAAAGCAGCTGTGTCAGTAAAAATTGTTGCACCTACTGTCACTGTCACAGCTTCATTCATCACGACTCCCAAACGACTGACAATGGGATAAGCTAAGAGGGTATGGGAGGCTAGTAAAGAACCTATTAGGATGGAAGCATTCCACCCAAAATTAAATAATTGTCCCACAAATATCCCAGCAATGAATGGCACTAAAAATGTAAGTATTCCAAATACAATTGAACGATTTTTAGTTTTGTAAAACTGTTTTAAATCAATTTCTAACCCGGCGACAAACATTAAGTAAACTTTGCCTATATCTGAAAGCAGACTGACAGTTTCTGAATCAGAATTTAAAAGTTTTAGCCCATTTGGCCCTAGGACTATACCTGCTACTAGTAACCCTACTAATCCAGGTAGTCGCAGTCGCTCAAATATAGGAGGTACAGTAAAAATAACTGTCAGGAGAATTGTAAATTGAATGATGGGACTTTCAGTTAATAAGTTAGATGCCATTGGTATTTATAGTATTTTAAACTTTGATTAGGAAATCAAATCTATATATAGAGTGTACACGGATTTAGTAATTTATAGAAAAGCAACTCTCATAAACTAAGCAATACCATTGTACTTTATAAGTATACAGTAATCAGGAGTCATTAAAAACTAGAGGCAAAGCAAAAACTGAGGTTTAGTCACTGAAATGAATGGGAAATCAGTAATCTGGATAAAAATCACTAGTAAATGTTGATTTATATCCTAGACAGGGGTTGATATGAGTTGAAGGAGTGAAAAATTCGGTTTCATTTGTTCAAGTAACCAACAACCTGGAAAATCAATTATTATCAGAAGTGTTGAATCCTGCAATAAAAATTTACAATTTTTGCGTTTTACCCAGATAAAGTTCATTGTCTATTAAGAATAGAGTCATTTAAGAATAGAGTCATTAATTGCTCAAATTTTGTATCACCGACGCACAACTTGGACAGTCAACAGTCAACAGTCAACACTCAACAGTCAACAATTATTATCTGTAATTAGTTACTATGCCGGAAGTGAGACCAGAAAGTAGTAAAAAAAATATGTCTGATTATTCTTGACCCTTGCTATTAATGATAATTTTAACCATGGGGAACACTTAAAAATTTTACTTTATGAAGGTAGCTGACGATAAAACGATTGTTCGGGAGTATTTTAATTCCACAGGGTTTGACCGATGGCGGCGAATTTATGGCGATGGTGAAGTCAACAAAGTCCAGTTAGATATCCGCAACGGACACCAGCAAACTGTAGATACAGTGATTGGCTGGCTCAAAGATGATGGTAATTTACCACAATTATCAATCTGCGATGCTGGATGTGGTGTGGGTAGTTTGAGTATCCCCTTGGCCGCAGATGGTGCTAAAGTCTATGCCAGCGATATTTCTGAGAAAATGGTGACAGAAGCTAAGGATAGAGCCTTACAAGCCTTGGGAAATTCTGAAAATACCATTTTCGCCGTACAGGATTTAGAATCCTTGGGTGGTAGCTACCACACAGTTATTTGCTTGGATGTTCTGATTCATTACCCCCAGGAAAAAGTCGAAGAGATGATTTCTCATCTTTGCTCTTTAGCAAAGTCAAGGGTAATTATGAGTTTTGCTCCCAAGACCTGGGCTTTGACTATACTGAAGAAAATCGGTAGTTTTTTTCCTGGACCAAGTAAAGCAACCCGCGCTTATCTTCACCGGGAGGCTGATGTGGTGAAAATCCTGGAAAATAACGGCTTCTCAGTGCAACGCCAAGGGATGACTAAGACTAGTTTTTATTACTCGCGTTTACTAGAAGCTACGCGGAAATAAAGTTAAAATTGCGGCAAAGATTATTAAAATAATCTTTGCCGCAATTCCTTTTTTAATGGAAGCTTTTGCCAAGTAAAGCTAAAATCGCAAGCAAGGTTTAAAGTCTGATGTGAAACTATGAAGACTCCTGAAAAATTGGCTGCGGGTTGGCTATTAACACTGGCGTTCATGTTTTTGACACTATCAGTTTCAGCAACACTTGAGAAAAAATCTATGCTCAAGGCGATTTACCCAGAATACAAAGAGGCTTTAGCAGAAGAATTTATCAATCAACCTGCTCTTTATATGCTAGATAATACTGCTAAAAATGGTTTAATTTTTGGCATTCCTACAATGTTGTTGGGCGGTTGGATGAGCTTAGGGTTGTATCGTCAAAGCAAGGATGAGAAGAAAGCACTTGAGCAAAAAATAAGCGATGGCTTACAATCTAGTTTTTATAAAATGCTGCAAGAAAATAACGGGAGGGTTACTGTTTTAGGCTTGGCGATGAATTCTCAATTACCAGCAGCTAAAGCACAAGAATATTTAGACATGAAAGCTAAAGAATTCAATGCTGATTTTCAGGTCAGCGAAAAAGGTGGAGTATCATATCATTTTGACATCTAGAATCTATCCTGATTAGGAATGGCACAAATTTTTGTCAGCCTAGCTGCTGTTTTAGGCGGTTTATCCGTGGCCGCAGGCGCTTTTGCTTCTCATGCCTTGCGCTTAAAAGTTAGTGAGCAATCGCTGGAAATTTTTGATATTGCTGCTCGCTACCAAATGTACCACGCTTTAGCACTGTTGTTAGTAGGTTTACTAATTAGTCGTACAGCATCACCTCAACCAATTTTAGTTGCCAGTGGATGGTCATTTGTGCTTGGCACTACCATTTTTTCTGGTAGTTTGTACGCACTGAGTCTAACTGGTTGGAAATACTTGGGTGCAATTACGCCTTTAGGTGGTGTAGCTTTTCTTGTGGGTTGGGGTGCTTTGGCTGTTGCTGGTTGGGGTTTGGAGTTTTGACAATTCCAAGCCCAGAAGCAGGAGGAATGGGAGGATGTAAAAACCCTCCCAAATGGTTGTTAGCTTTGTCGAGGAAGTTTCACAAAATAAGTGCGCTTTGTTAATCTGCGCCTTCAATGGGTGCAAAACCTTGGCGTTGGATGTTTTCTGTCACTGTACGCGGTTCTAGAAATTGCAAGAGATAATCGGGGCCTCCGGCTTTGGAACCTACACCAGAAAGTTTGAAGCCGCCAAAGGGTTGTCTAGCGACGATTGCACCTGTAATGTTACGGTTAATGTACACATTCCCAACTTCAAAATCTGTCTGTACTTGTTGAATGTGGGAAGGTGTTCGAGAATAAAGTCCTCCAGTTAAGGCGTAGTTAGTATTGTTGGCTACTGCTAGGGCTGTTGCAAAATCTTTTACTTTAATTACCGCCAACACCGGGCCAAAAATTTCTTGTTGGGCAATGGTGGCATTAGGTGGTACTTCAGTAAAGATGACTGGGCCGATATAATACCCTTGTTCGGGTGCTGTTAGTTCCAAAGCCACTTGCGCTTCTGTCTTGCCTTTTTCAATATACTCCATGATGCGATGGCGGGCTTTAGCGTCAATTACTGGCCCGACTTGGGTGCTTGGTAACTCCGCTGGGCCAATATTTAAGGATTTTGTCGCTTCTACCAACCGCGCCACGAAAGCATCATATATGGGTTCCAATACAATTACTCGGGAACAAGCAGAACATTTTTGTCCACTGTAACCAAAGGCTGACTGTACCACTCCCACAACTGCTTGGTCTAAATCAGCGCTTTCATCGACAATAATGGCATTTTTACCGCCCATTTCGGCAATTACCCGCTTCATGTGCTTTTGTCCAGGTTTCAGGGTTGCTGCTTCTGCATAAATGCGACAACCAACTTCCTGAGAACCGGTAAAGGCAATGATATGGGTATCAGCATGATTTACCAAGTAAGCACCAACTTGGGAACCCTTGCCAAGAATGTACTGAAATACACCTTTAGGGATACCAGCCTCTAATAAAATTTCTGTGAATTTAGCAGTAATTACAGAAGATGGCTCCGCAGGTTTGAGCAAAGTACAGTTACCGGCAACCAAAGCTGCTACAGTCATACCACAGGCGATGGCTAAGGGAAAATTCCAAGGAGAAATTACTACAGCAATTCCTCGTGGTTGGTAAATATAGCGATTGGTCTCACCTGCTAAGTCATAGTTTACACCTTTGTCTAGCCGTTCCATTTCCTCAGCATAGTAGCGACAAAAATCTATGGCCTCAGAAACCTCTGCATCTGCTTCCTTAACTGGTTTTCCCACTTCCAAAACAATCCATGCTGCAAGTTCACACCGGCGTTCTTCCATCAATTCAGCAGCTTTTCGCAGAACACCGGCGCGTTGCTTGACAGGTGTTTTTCTCCAAGCGGGAAACGCGGCCTTAGCAGCTTGCATGGCCTGTTCCGCCTGTTCGAGGCTCATCAAGCCAACCTTACCAATAACCTCACTAAAATTAGCAGGATTGAGGGAATCAACAAACTGTGAAGTATTTACATACTCGCCGTTTACCAAAGGTAGATAAGTTCTACCCAATTGTTGACGAACTGAGGCTAAAGCCTGAGCAGACCTGATTGTTGCTTTTTCTTTTGCATAATCTGTATCCGCAGCACCGAAGAATCTTTCTTCTTTGCCCCTCTGGTTCTCTGGTTGAGACAGTGGCAAATTTGGCGGCGCTAACAACTCCTCAATGGGGCGATTTTCCAGATTTTGCCGTAAGAAAGAACTATTAGCGGTATTTTCCAACAAGCGTCGAATCAGATAAGCCATCCCCGGTAGCAACTCACCGTAAGGACAGTAAACTCGGACTCGATAACCCTTAGTAACCAAAGCCTTGGCTAACTTATCCCCCATCCCATATAACACTTGCATTTCAAAGTTACGACGAGGGACATTTAAACTTTCAGCTACGGCAATGGCCCGGGCTTGCGATCGCACATTATGGCTACCAATGGCAGCATAGACATATTGGTGATTTTCTAGCAATAACTGAGTAATGGTTTCAAAGTTTGCATCTGTGGCTGCTTTATGGTTATAAACTGGCTGGGGCCAATGTTTCTGTTGTGCTTTAATTGTTTCCTGGTCCCAATATGCGCCTTTGACTAAACGAATCGTCAGGGGATAACCGCGTTGTTGCAACCAAGAAATTAGCTTTTTAACGTCTTCTTCGCTATCACGCAGATATGCTTGGATTGTTACACCAATATCTGTACGTTGCCTAAATTCATCTTCTAGCAATAGTTTTTGCAGAATATTCAGGGTTAAATTTTTGTAGGCGTACTGTTCCATATCAAAATGCACAGCTGCGCCTAATTCTTTTGCCCGACGTAACAGAATGCGAATGCGATCACTGACTTTTTGTTCACTACCCTGGGGATCTAATGGGTCAAATTGAGAATAAAATGCTGTTAACTTGACAGAAACCTGCACTTGTGGGATTTTTTCTCCATCCGCTTCATCAATGGCTGGAATGACGGCCCAATTCTTTGATGCTTCCACCAATTGCTGCATTAATTCTAGATAGCGTTCTAGATAAAACTGCGCTTCTGTTTCGGTAATTACCGCTTCACCAAGTAAGTCAATAGTGAATGCCATTTTTTCTTTTCGCAGTCGTTCAACTGTTTTGATGACTTGTTTAATATTTTCGCCGGAAATATATTTATGGGCTAAGGTTTGTACAGCAGTAGAAACAGTGTTAGCCGCAACTTGTCCTGGCATAGAATCAGGGTTAGCAAAGTTTAGCATCCCCTTTAAGGCTGATGGTAATTCTACAGACTCTTGACCTAAATATTCTTGTAAATGTGCCGCAATTTCTGATTGCTTTTGTAAAGCAGGTAGTGTGTCAATAAAACGAAATAGTTGCACCCGTAAACCAGGGTTACTCATTGCCCAAGCTAGTAATTTATCATCCCAGCGCATCTGATCCCGTAGGGAACCTAAAAAGGAACGATTTTCTTGGGTTTCTGAGAGAAGCTGTTTAGCAATTTCTTGAGTTTTAGCTTCGTAGGTGCTGGTTTGTACTTTTAATACCACTGATAACTCCTTATATAGGGACTGGGGGAATTAATTTTGGATTTGTGATTTTAGATTACACTCCAACCTCAAATCTAAAATTCATTATTTCCCCTTATTCATTGTGACTTTTTCATTTTGGTGCCACCATATATGGAACACGGGATAATTAAATTTTTTCCGGACAATTTTGGTAGAGGTTGTCAAACAGTATTACAATGCTGACTGTAAAGTAGCCAACACAAATCTGTACACCTCTGAAGAAGTATTTTTGCATAATCTGCTTAAATCTGGATTTTGGGAAAAATTCCTGTTTGTAATGGTAGTAAGTGTTATTGCTTACAGCAATAAAAGCAGTTAGCTCACTGGCTTTTAGCCGTGGGGAGTTGAAAAGGCAAAGACAAAGCCATTGCTTCGGGTACTGGGCTTTACGCAATGGCTATTTATGAACTTCAGGAGCAAATTTTCAATGCACAACCTTGAAGGAAAGGTGACTTTAGTTACAGGTGCTACACGGGGCATTGGCAAAGGAATTGCCATTGCTTTGGGTGAAGCAGGTGCAACTGTGTATGTTACGGGAAGAACTCTAGATAAAACTGATGCTAGTAATCAAATTTCTGGTACTCTGAATGACACCAAAGCCGCCGTTGAGGAAGCAGGTGGTATATGTATTCCCGTCCAAGTAGACCACAGCGACGACGAACAAGTGCGATGGCTGTTTCAACGCATCGAAAATGAGCAAAACGGACAACTTGATTTATTAGTTAATAATGTTTTTTCAGGGGTCCCTGGTTTAAGAGAAAATCAAGGAAAACGTTTTTGGGAGTGTGAACCTAGTTTTTGGGATGCTAACAACAACGTCGGTCTCCGCAGCCACTACGTCGCCAGCGTTTTCGCAGCGCAAATGATGGTTAAAAGACAACAAGGGTTGATTTGTACTATTTCTTCTTGGGGTGGTATGTCGCCAATTTTTAGTGTAGCCTACGGTGTTGGTAAAGCGGCCTGTGACCGATTAGCAGCTGATATGGCTAAAGAACTCAAGGCTAATAACATTGCTTCTGTATCCATGTGGCCGGGTATTGTTGGTACTGAGCAAATTTCTCAGCTAGCAGATGACATGGCGGGACAAAATGTCACTGACCAAGGAAATTCAGTAATTACTGAACGTTATAACTGGGAAACGCCGTTATTTACGGGGCGAGTAATTGCAGCCTTAACTGCTGATGCTCATGTGATGCTCCGGACAGGAAAAGTGCAGATTGTAGCTGAACTAGCTCAACAATATGGAATTGTAGATGAACAAGGTGATTGCCCAGGATCTCTACGTTCTCTTAAGTTCATTATCCCAGCAGCTCTACCCGCCCTGAGAAAATATTCGTCGCTGATACCAGATATAAAAATCCCGTGGTCGCTGTTACTGCTAACAATACTCAAATCACCTCAGATTTAATGCCAAAAAAAAATCTGCAAATTTAGTTCCTCAGTGTTCTCAGTGTCTCTGTGGTTCTTTTTTCCAGAACTGTGCCTGGGGAACCAACGGACACTATTGATTTTTCCATAAGTAAACGGGGGTTGAACAAGTGCTGTTTTCACCTTTCTCCTGCCTTCTATTAGAATAGTAATATTACTTATATTGTTATAAACATTAGACATCAGCAAGCAAGGGCTGATGAGGATAAAACAGTACCACAGCTTATGGTAGTTTTAAAGTTAAACTCATACATTGCAAGAGAACACTTTTATCCTCATGACTGGAGACCACAACCTTGGGAATAGAATTACGCAGTTTTGTATTTCTCGACAGCCTGCAACCTCAACATGCAGCCTACATGGGAACAGTAGCCCAAGGTTTCTTACCATTACCGGGAGATACATCACTGTGGGTTGAAATCTCTCCGGGTATTGAAATTAATCGAATTACGGATGTAGCACTCAAATCTGCTTCTGTTCGTCCAGGAGTGCAGGTGGTGGAGCGACTATATGGTTTATTAGAAATTCATTCTAGCTCTCAAGGAGAAACCCGGGCTGCTGGTCAAGCGATTTTGGCGACACTGGGAGTCAAACGGGAGGAATGTCTAAAACCACGTGTTGTTTCTAACCAAATTATTCGCAATATAGACGCTTATCAAACCCAATTAATCAATCGTACACGCAGAGGTCAGCTGCTGCTAGCAGGGCAAACACTATATGTATTAGAAGTTCAGCCGGCTACTTATGCTGCATTAGCTGCTAATGAAGCTGAGAAAGCAGCAGCGATTAATATTCTAGAAGTGCAAGCTGTAGGAAGTTTTGGACGATTATATTTAGGTGGATCAGAGCAGGACATTTTAGCAGGTGCAGCCGGAGCATTAGCAGCGATTGAAAATGTAGCTGGTCGAACAAATCCCCAGGGTGGGAGACAGGAGTAAAGGAGAGAACATGGCAAATCGAGAGCATCTGGCTTTACTCAAAGCAGGTGCAGTTCAATGGATGGAGTGGAGACAGGAACATCCCCAGATGACACCAGATATCAGCGCGGCGAACCTCACAGGAGACAACCTCAGAGGGGCAAACCTCCAAGATGTCAACTTAAATAAGGTGGATTTAAGTAGTGCTTTACTTGTGCGAGCTAACTTGAGTAGGGCTGACTTGAGCGGTGCAAAGCTGCACAAAGCCAAGCTGATAGAAGCTAATCTGAATGCAGCTAACTTGAGTGTGGCTAATTTGAGTGGTGCTACACTTACCCAGGCAAATTTGAGTCAGGCAAATCTCATTGGTGCTGACTTGAGTCAGGCTAATCTTCAAGGCGCTATTATGACTGAAGCTAACCTCATTGGAACTGACTTGAGGGAGGCCAACTTGAAAGATGCTGATTTGGCTAGGGCGCAGTTAATCAGGGCTAACCTTTGTTTTGCTAATTTGATAGCAGCTAACTTAATTGGTGCTGATTTAAGTGAAGCAAATTTGTACGAGGCGGATTTTATTGGGGCTTATTTTTATCAAGCTAATTTTTACAGAGCTAATTTAAACCAGGCTCACCTCAGTGGGGCATACTTGTTTCAAGCTAACTTCAGTGAAGCTAATTTGAGTGGTGCTAATTTAACATGGACTAACTTAACAAGAGCTAATTTGAAAGGTGCTAATCTTACCGGTGCTAATTTGAGAGGTGCTAATGTCACCGGTGCTGATTTGAGAGGTGCTAATCTTCAGGAAGCAATTATGCCGGATTTGTGTAGGTGTGATTAGCCAAAATTCACATTAATGCCATGAATTGATTCTCTCAATCAAACATCAATACCAAGATATGGAAATGTTTAAGGCGATCGCTATATTTAAGTTACATAAACAAAGCTTGATTATTGCCTGTTCCCCATTCCCTGTTCCCTTTTTGGCAGACTCTATTAGAGGTTGGCTTTGATGGCAAAAAAAATTGCATTTGGTTGGTATGGTGGTAAGTACAGTCATTTAGACTGGCTTTTGCCATTGTTGCCCAAAACGACTCACTATTGCGAACCGTTTGGGGGTTCTGCAGCGGTGTTGTTAAACCGGGAGCCTGCACCTGTGGAAACCTATAATGATATTGATGGCCAGGTAGTCAACTTCTTTCGGGTGTTACGTGACCAAAAAGATGAACTTATCCAAGCTATTGGGTTAACACCATTTTCCCGTGAAGAATTTCACATTGCCATTAGCAATGATCACGAAGGTGTATCAGATTTAGAAAAAGCTAGACGATTTTTTGTCCGGGCGCGACAAGTAAGAACAGGGTTGGCACAAACCGCCAGTGTGGGACGATGGGCACATTGTAAACTCACTAGCAGGGCTGGAATGGCTGGTGCAGTTTCTCGGTGGCTCGGTAGTGTTGAGCATCTACCAGAAATTGTGCAACGGTTGCTGCGTGTGCAAATTGAAAACGACCAAGCAACTGATATTATTCAACGGTACGATAGTCCAGAAACTTTATTTTACTGTGATCCTCCGTACCCTCACGATTCCCGTGGGGATAGCAAAGCTTACGCTTATGAAATGACCGATGACGAACATCGACAATTGGCAGGGGTTTTGCGTTCAGTTAAGGGTAAGGTTGCCCTTTCAGGCTATGATTGTACGTTGATGCAGCAACTTTATGATGATTGGAACTGCATCAAAGCACCCCAGAAGCATTGCCATTCCGTCAAGGAGTTACGGCAAGAAATACTTTGGGTAAATTATGACTTGCCAATTTCCACCTTCACTATCCAAGAAATAGCTCCATGTCCACCACCCCACGAGCTATCCTTGATGTAGCCTTGCAAATAGCCGAAGCATCAAATCAAGCCCTTGTAACTGACCCCAGCATCGCTGAAAAAATCGATTATGTATCGCGCTATGTGGGTAATCGTGCTGTGGTTCGTTTGTTACTTGCCTGCTCTTTAGCAGCAATTCACCGTCCGGATGTTGATATCCGCAAGGTTTACGCAGAACAAGAAAGTGCTGTGACTCAACCTCTAAAAGAAGCTTTTTTGGCTTTGAGACAAGCTGCTGAAAGTGCAAGGGAGTTTTGAGGAGTCAACAGCTACTGGGTCTAGTTTCCACTTAACATAACGCCAAAGTCCCGGAAAAACCGTAAACCCCTTGTCATATTCAGGCAGAAACCAGACCCAGTATAAAATTTTAGTTTTAGACGGTGAGATTTTAAATCTTAGCGTCTGCCACGGTAAGGAACCGCACTGAGATAATCAATATCAAATGCAGAAAGCTTTTGAGCGTAGTTACCTTTGGCACCAACCGCTGCTGCCATATCCGCATATTTGCGTGGGTCGCCTTCGGATAAGCGTCTTTCTTGGAACTTGCGGGTGTAGAATTTCTCCAAGGTAAAGCGCCAATCAGTTTTAACTGTGCCCACTTTTTCTTGAAATTCTTCGCCGTAACGAGGTGTTACCAAGTTGTGAGGACGACCTTCCATGCGTTTGCGCTGGTAGGGTACGATAGTGTCGCCAAAGTTTTGGGTGTATTCTTCACTATCTACTAAAGCATCAACAAAGCCGCTGAAACCTTTGGTAGCAATCACGATTGACCAAGCAATTTGTTCGTCTTTGTTGTAGGACTCACGGCCTAAGATCCGCTTCAGGGTGATGTCTACTAAACGGTAGTTGTTGTTTGCCGAAACAACTAAACGATAAAACGCTTCAGACTTGGCTAAACCTCTGATGAAGTCGCGCACAGATAGAGAGCCGGTTTTGAGTTGAGATTCCAAAGCTTTTTGGCGGTTGAACTTGAGAATTTCATGTTCACTAAAAATTTGCCGATAGGCTGCCCAAATAATGCTTTGGATATCAGTGTAAGAGCTGACATCTTCCATTCGGTAGATGTATGGTGTGTCTTCATTTTGGTCAGCTATACCAAAACTTTTGACTCGGTGATTTTGAGTGGTTGGTTTGTATTGAAGTAATGGCAGAGACATACTGCGTTCTTCCTTTGATTAACAGGTAAACAAAAAGCTAACTGGCAAAACTGAAGGAGGTGGGAATCCTCAAACCCTCATTCGTACTTTATTTATTCTCCCGCATTATGTTAATACCAAGAGCTGATTGCCCAGCAATTTACTATTAACAAGAAACTTATTTCTGCGGTGACTCCTGGTAATGTAGCTAACAAGCAGCTATTTACCGCAAGGGAAAATTCGCCATCGCATTGATGGATAAAGGGGTACCTTGGAGGTTGGTATCTCTTGTCATGTTGGGAATTTGGATGTTTGCCAGGTTAACTGGTGTAAATTTCAGGGTCTTGATTTCGATAGAATTAGCTAATTCCATGAAGTTCTTGATATCTCCTGGTTTATAGCGCTGGTTTTCTAACTTATCACGCCAGTAGTTACCGTAGCGTGGTGTGACTAAATTAAAGGGTCTGTCTTTAAAACGTCGCCGTTGGTAGGGAACTATATTGTCGCCAAAGTTGGTTTGATATTCTTGAGAGTCTATTAAAGCATCAACAAAACCATCCCAGCCCAGGGTAGCTATTTTAATTGACCAAGCAATTTCTTCGTCTTTATTGTAGGATGCGCGACCTAAAAGCCGTTTCAGGGCAATTTCTACCAGACGATAGTTAGAATTAGTCTCTACTACCAAAGAGCGAAAGGCTTCGGATTTAGCCAAGCCCCGGATAAAGTCACGGACAGTAATGGCTTTATTTTTGAGTTGAGATTCTAAGTTGCTTTGGCGATAGAATTTGAGGATTTCATGTTCGCTTAATACTTGCCGATAGGCTGCCCAAATTAATTCTTGGACTTCGCTATTAAAAGCACAGTCTTCAATGCGGTAAATCCTGGGGCTATCTTCGTTGGGAACTTCGTAACCGGCAACCCGCTGGTTTTGAGAACTGGGTTTGTATTCTAGTAAAGGAATGGTCATGACAGTTGCCTACATCTGACTAGTTAAGTGAGGACTGATGTTTTAATTGGTGGGATTTTTGGGAATGTAACGATAAGGTAGAGCAACAGCTACAGGTTTTATGGTTGGTTGTGGTGTATCAGATGGGCGGGAGGTGTCGGGAATCTGCATATCTTTGATTTGGGAGGTAACTGTGGCTACTGTGCGTTGATAGTTACGTTCATTTGTGATCACTTTTCCGGCCATGTCCATGAAAGTGGCAGGAATTACCCGACGAACCTCTTGTTTGCTAGCACGGCCTGTGGTGCGGGCGGTATAGAAGGAACGACCACCGATAGATTGCAACATCATGCGATCGCGCCAGTATGAACCGTAGCGGGGATTGACTAAGTTAAAGGGTCTGTCTTTATAGCGACGGCGTTGGAAAGGTACAATGTCATCGCCAAAGTTTTGAAGATATTCTTCACCGTCCACCAAGGCATCAATAAAACCGTGTAATCCTTTGGTACCAATGACAATTGACCAAGCAATTTCTTCGTCTTTGTTGTAGGCGGCGCGTCCTAAAAACCGCTTTAAGGTAATATCCACTAAGCGGTAGTTGGTGTTGATGTCGGCTACTTGTGTCCGGTAAACTTCAGATTTACCCAATCCCCGGATAAAATCGCGGACGTTAATGGACTGATTTCGCAATTGAGATTCTAAAAATTTCTGGCGATTGCTTTGAATAATTAAGTGTTCGCTGAAAATTTGTCGATATGCTGCCCAAATAATCGCATCAATATCTGTATCTGAGGTAGCAGCAGTTAAGCGATATATTGTTGGTGTATCTTCGTTGGGTACCTCGTAACCTTCTACACGCTGATTTTGAGTGGTGAGTGGATAATTGAGCAATGGTATTGACATGTTTAGTTTTTCCTTTTTTTTATAATGTGTGAGCCAAAAATCCATCAGTAATGGCTAGGCGCACACGAGCACGAATTGCCTTTTCTTCATCAGTGGCTAGCATCTGGTTGAGTCTAGTGCGGATGGGATGTTGCAAATCAGGTATTTGAGCCAAGGCTTGTAAACCGACCACAGCAGCATAACGGATTGACCATTCTGAGTCTTGGGAAATTAACAGCAAGGTTTCTAAGGCCTTGTTCAACCCTGTTTCCCTGTGGGGAGACTTGAGTTTATGCCAGTGCAAGTTTCCCAATCCCTTGGCAGCAGCACGGCGAACACTGGGAGCAAAGTCTGTAGCTGCGGCTGTGATTAAAACGTCTAATGCACGGGGGTCGGCGATTGCTGCTAAGGTACGAATCGAATAAGCCCGTGCGCCATAGTTATAATCGTCTATTTGGGATAGCAATTGTGGCACTGCTATTTCTCCCATTTGTGTCAAGGTTTCCACCGCCACTGTAGCTGCGGTTGGGTTGTTATAACCAAACACTGCTATTAAGGTGGAAATGGCTGCGAAATCTTGGGCTGCTGCCAGGTTTTTTACTGCCGTCACCATTTTTTGTGGTGTATCTGCCAGGGCTACGGCACGGATTAATTCATCAGTCATCAGTCAACAGTCGCTAATTAATAATCAATAAGTCATTGGTTATTAATCATTAAACTCATGACTAATAACTAATGACTACAAAAGTGAATCCATCAAGTTCATTACTGCAATGGCATGATCACAGAGAGATAAAGCATCTAAGTTTTGGGTAAGTTGATGCTCTAGCAATCCTTTCAAAGCCATGAGTTTGAAGCTATTTTCAGCTTTAGTGCTGGCCATAGCCTCCGCTGCGGCCATGTAACCAATTGCACCCAAATCTGCTAGTACTAAGCGGCGCAACTTTAGATCGTCACTAGACAACATTGTTACCAATCTATCCCCATAAGTGGGGTCTTGTGTGAGTTGGTACATTGATCGAGCGGCGGCACAGCTGACTGCTGGTATTTCATGGTCTAAAAACGGTGAAATTAAAGAAATAGCCTCAGTTGCACCAATAGCTCCCAAGGCTTCTATTACCGCTTCATAGGGCTGGGTCAGATGAGGGCAACCGGGTACTTGCACGGCCATGGCCACACCTCCATGGAGCATTTTTATGAGTGCTGGTGCAGCAGTTTTGTTTCCCAGCTTTTGTAAGGACTGGGCTGCTGCTTCGCGGACATAAAAGTCAGAGCATTCTAAGCAATGAATTAAGCCTGGTATCGCTTTAGCATCACCTATTTTCCCCAATGCTCTGGCTGCATTGCGCCGCAGTGGATAACCTCCCATTTCGGTTCTGTCGGCTTCGTCTTCCAAGGCCGCAATTAAGGCATTGACGACATCTGGGTGGTTAACGCGAAATCTACCCAGCCACCAAGCTGCGTAATAGCGGAGACTTAAATCTAGTGAGTGCAGGTTAGCGAGTGCTTGCTCTGGTGTCAAATGGGGCGCGTTTTCTGCTGAATATTCTTCCGCAGTGGGTTCTTTCATTGCCAGAAAATTAGTTTGCTTCAGCGTTCAATGGCAAAATATTTATAATTCTGCCACCTAGGCGGTTAATTCTTTGCATTTCTTCGTTCATCCGACTGTATGGCACTGTGATAAACACGCTACCACTACGACGGATATCAAATTTATTTTTGTCAGTTTCTGCGTTTTGGCGCAAACCTACGACTTCATAACGAAATACTCGGCTTGCAGATGAAGAAACGCTACTAGCCCCTAGTGTGGTTTGACCGAACATTACTTTTACATCTCCTTTATAGTTGAGGCAGCGCTGGCTGAGGTTTTTCCTGCATCAGCGACTGCCGTTGAGTAACGTTAGCTTAAGCTGAAGTAATACTGACGATTTTGCCGCCTTGCCGATGAATTTGCTGGATCTTGTCAGAAAGCCGCTCGTAAGGTACCATGAATGCTGTGCTACTCCGTCTGACACTGGGATAGCCAGCTCCACGAATTGCTGTTACTTCAATGCGATAAACGCGATCGCTGACACCAACAGCATTACCCAACTTCTTCTTGGGAGCTACATCTGCGGAAGCACGGAAATTCCAGTTATCGTTGCTGCCTGATGGCCCCACAATTGAAGAAGAGCTATTACGAGCTAAATCCTGCGCTAACCGGGATTTAGTTCCCTCTACCTGGGCGCGATCGCTATTGGCATAACCCCGATACAATCTAAATAAACGGGTAAAGCCTACAGTTTTTTGCCCTGGTTGAGTATTAAAACCACGATAATAAGGTACGACATTGTCGCCGAAATTATTTTGGTACTCCGGAGAATCAATATAGGAGTCAATCTCTGCGTCGTAGCCTTTTTTCTGGTACAAATCTAGGTGGTACACAACCTCCGATTCATCGTAGGGAGCGCGACCCAAAAGATGTTTGTAGTTGAGTTCGATTAATCTGGTTTGAAAATTGGGATAAAAAAACTTGGTTTTGTAGAGTTCCGATTTAGCAACAATGCGGACAAACTCCCGCACTGTGATATTGCCATCTCGCAAAAGTGATTCGGCGCTGACTAGACGTTCTGATGCCATCAAGTAGTCATTACCCAAAACTTGCCGATAAACGGCGCGGACGACAACTTCTGCTTCATTTTTGCTGGCGTTGGGGCGCAGTTCAATTGGAGGCGCATCGCTAAAAGGCTCTGTTCCTAGCCTGGATGCTGCTGCTGTAATTGCCATTTTGCTTCACCTGTCTATTTGCATTTCGGCTATTTCTACCGATTGCCAACTTTACTAAAGCTGTTATTTTTTATTTCTCTGAATAAAACTTTGCCCGGAGGAAGATCCAACTGCTAGGTGAGCCAGAACGATCCTTTTGGTTGCCAAAACGAGCGACTGGTTAACCCCAAAAGGTTGACTAAATCCATCCAGCACTTGCATCCCTCTCCGGGCAAGCTACTATCTAGCTGAGAGCGTTAATAGCGTAGTCGAAGTAGGTGTTAGCTTCGTTGGCAGCTTGTCCAGACAAACCATGATTGGCTTTCATGTATTTGATGGCTTCAATGTACCAGCTAGGAGATAAATCAAAGGAGTTGTTAATTTCAGCCAAGCCAGCGATCAAGAATTCATCCAAAGGACCAGTACCACCAGCAACTAAGCTGTAGGTAACAATGCGTAGGTAGTGACCTACATCACGAGCGCACTTACCTTTACCACGGCTGTCAGAAGCATACTGAGGTCCTGGTGTTTGGGTGGTGTAAGGGAATTTTTGATATACAGCTTCGGTTGCACCATCAATTAAGCGTTGTGCGTTAGAGGTCAAAGCGCGAGCAGCTTCCATGCTGGCAATAGCACGTACATAACGACCGTTAACTGCTTGTAATTCGGTGTTGCTTAAGAAACGTCCTTGGGTATCAGCAGAGGCAATAGCTTCAGTAATTGGTGTTTTAACCATCTTCTCAAATCTCCTTGGTATTTTGTAAATTTTTGGTCTGATTACCTAAATATTTAGGCACTGGACTTTGTAAGTGATATTAAGCAACAGCAGCAGCAGCACGATCAAAGTAGCTAGCTACTTCAGACATTAATTGGCTGCAATCGCCCTTGGTGATACCGTTGGGATCGTTAGCGAGGCCAATAGCAGCATCCTTCATTTTTTGAACGCCCACAGCTACGGAAGAACCAGGAGTTCCTAAAGCTTGGTAGGTTTCGCGCAAACCGTTCAAGCAGCGATCATCTAGAACACTGGCATCACCAGCTAAAATAGCGTAGGTAACGTAGCGCAAGATAATTTCCATGTCGCGCAAGCAAGCAGCCATACGACGGTTGGTGTAAGCGTTACCACCAGGAGCAATCAATTGGGGTTGTTCTTCAAACAAAGAACGAGCTGCATTGGTAACAATGGCTGAAGCGTTGCTGGTGATGCGGTTAACAACATCTAAACGCTTGTTGCCTTCTTTAACAACGTTGGTCAAAGCGTCTAGTTGCTCACTGCTCAAAAACTCTCCTCTGGAGTCAGCTTGAGAAACCACCTTGGTAAATACGTCTAATGTCATGAACTTTAATCTCCTAATTCCTTAGTTGGTGAGATGTCTAGATTAAAACTGGCAATGTTTTATCAAAATTTGAAGTTGAAAACAGACTATGAATCAAACCGCTTCTCTGTTTAGTCTCCTAATGCCTTGTTACTGGGTGAACGAGGAATTATGAGAATCTGGGTTAATTATGAGAAATAGGCAAATTGGCATCAACTAATTGCCTTGTTTGACTTTTGTCTTTCATTCAACCCCTTCAGATTATGTTTATACAATGCTATAGATCGTTTATTTGTTACAATTTATGAATAAATGAGATGCAGAAATAAGAACCACCTCAAATCCTTTACATACAAGGGCTGTGCCTGAGAAATAGCCTCAATTTTAGTAACATTAATTTACAATAGCCAAGTATCACCAGAGAATTTATTAATTTCATAATTTTTTAACTTTTATAGAAGTCTACAATACACAGTACATTGCAGTGGTTGTGTGTATTTTTAACTATTGCTGTTTTTATAAAAAAATGTTATGATGGGGTTTTAAGATATTGCTGCAAGTAGTTCTAGTTCATCTTGACAACAGTAAAAAAAGCGAAAAAAGTTTACAAATCTCAATAACCACCCATAGCTTCAGCCAGGAAATCTTCGCCGCAGAACCTCCAGCAAAGTTGTCAGTGTTTGAGGAGGAGGAGCTGTCACGGAGATCCAATGGTGAGAGACTGGATGTTGCAACTTGAGTCGCCAGGCGTGCAGCGCTTGACCTGGTAAGTTCACCCCTACAGAACGACCAGAACCATAAAGAGGGTCACCAACGATGGGATGACCCATTTTGGCACTGTGGACACGAATTTGATGGGTGCGTCCAGTTTCTAATTGAAACAGGATCAACGTATAGTTTGCTAGTCTTTCTATTACTTGCCAGTGAGTGACAGCACAACGTCCGCCTTTTTCTATAGGGAGAATTGCCATTTTTTTTCTATCTTTGGGATGACGACCAATAGGAAAGTTTATCATCCCACTTTCGGCTTTTGGCGCACCGTAAACAATACCCAAATATTCTCTTTGAGCAGTTTTTGCTTGTAGTTGTGCTTGCAGACTGTAATAGGCAATATCAGTTTTAGCAATAGCGATAGCCCCTGTTGTATCCTTATCTAATCGATGCACAATTCCTGGACGCTGCACACCGGCAATTCCGGGGAGATTGGGACAATGTGCTAACAAAGCATTTACCAAAGTACCATCGGGATGACCGGGTGCGGGATGGACCACTAAGCCTGCAGGTTTGTTGAGAATCACTAATTGATCGTCTTCATAGAGTATATCTAAGGGGATATGTTGGGCTTGCAGTTCTAGGGTTTCAACTTCTGGGATTTTTAAAGTAATGACATCCCCTGCTTTGACATTGATTTTTTTAGTTGTGCAGATTTCATTATTCAATTGAACATTACCCTGTTCAATTAATTGCTGGATGCGAGAACGGGATAACTCTGGCAATTCTTCTGTAAGGTAGCGGTCAAGGCGTTGACCGGAGGTATTAGCCACGCCATCGCCTATTTCTTCAACTTGTAAATTAAATACGCTCACAATTGCTCTAGATTAATTTCTCTTGCATGCAGTTAGGCACGGAGATATAGTCATTCTATCAATTTTAACCAACTGGTGAACAAGAAATGAATTTAATTACGCCAATAACAAAATAGACAAAAACTTTCATCACTCATTTAGCACTGCTATGTATGTATTGTTCATCATTGGGTTTTTATTGGGTAATAATATGTTATTACTGTAACTTTTATCGAAGTAGACTTTCCGGAACAAGTAGATAAAAATACCACTAATTTTTATTCACATTCTCTTTAGTTATTCATGATGAAATTTATAATTTTTTTGGTAATTTTTGCAAAAATTATAGTAACATAAAAATTAGTAAGCAAACTATTTGCCATATACCATTTAGCTAAAAAGCTATTTTGCTGGTATGTATGTAAGATACCTTTTGGCTTTAGCTGTAAATCATGGGTTTTGCTGAATTCCCCACTGTTGCATTTCACTACCAACTATCTTGGTGTAATATCAACCCTCGATAACTAATGACCATGACCATAGTCATTAGTATCCCACCACCCCGGTTGCTAGAGATTAGAGAAATTCGCAACGCACTAGCTCCTCTATCCCTTTCTGAGGAAGTGCAGCAGGATAAGATTTTAATTTGAGTAACCTGAGTACGGAGAAAATCTACAATCTCAAATTTGTGTACAACACCGAACAAACTCGCTACTTAGTTAAAAAATACACAATATGTTCTAGTTAACAATATCTTTAAGTGCTGATTCTCCAGAATATTACTCGAGTAAATACGGTTAGTAGCAATAATTTTGCTACTGATGGGCTAGAGCCAATAGTCTATGTGAGGTACTTAAGTTACAGTTAAATTGGCTAAATGAGCGACGTCACAAATAATCAATTTGCTCTACAGAGTTATTGGTCATTAGTCGTGAGTTAACCACACCCAAAAAGGATACGGTTGTAACAGACTGGTTAGTAATTAGTTTGTAAACTCACAGAGGTAACCGCCTCTAGCAACTAATCACTAGTGACTACTTCATCAGGTTGGTTTTTCAAATACTACTTTTCAAAGCATCGCGGTGCCTACCGGAGTAGATGATCACTTGATCAACTATAGCTTAACAGATATTGGTAAATTCGGAGTTAGGGGTGAGGAATCTCTGTACTAACTCAAATGTGACCGCTATATTTAGCTCAACAGTACTTTTGAAACTTTAATGTGAATTTCCTCCAGGTTATTCGCCAATTTTGTTCGTGGATGTCGATTATATCTCAAATTTGTGCCGATGAAGACACTTCCCATTAGTAGATATAGATTTTTCCAAAAACTGCAACCCATATCTCTTTTAAAAAAGATCACAAGCAAGACTGTTAATGGTTGTTTGCAAGTGTTTAGCACATCCGGCTCTTGGTTAATTTATATAGAGCAGGGTAAGCTGATTTATGCCTGCTACTCTGATCAAATGTTTGAGCCGCTTTACAGACACTTGCAAAGCTTAAGTCAGCAAATCTCAACTATTCCTAACGGAATTGATGAGCAGTTGCAGGTAATATTTCAAAGTGGTATTGATGAGCAAGCAATTCCAAACCCAGATTATTTGGCTATTTGTTGGTTAGTCAGCCAAGAATACATTACCCCTGTTCAAGCAGGAATGCTAATAGAAAAATTGGCACTAGAAGTTTTAGAAACATTTTTGAGCTTAGAAGAGGGAAGTTATGAATTTATCCCGGAAAGCTTTCTAGACGATATGCCAAAATACTGCCATTTGAGTATACGTTTGTTAGTGGAACAGTGTCAAAGGGGTAACCGTGAGAGAAGTTACAAAGCAACATTGCCGGCTGCGCGATTAAATCAACCACAACCTCAAACACCACCTATTAAAAAGTCCCCCAGAGTCAGCGAAGGCAATCACGCCGTATACTCTCATAACAATACTGATAAGGCCAATAAAACGACATACTCTAACCCTGGATCAATTCACAATATTCATAAAACTTATAATAGCGGTCAGCGAACTACAACACCTGCCGACAAAAAACTCTACAAAGTATTTTGTATTGATGATAGTCCTACGGTGTTAAAAACTATTCAAAATTATTTAGATGAGCAAATATTTTCTGTGATTACGATTACTGATTCTTTAAATGCTTTAATGCAAATTCTGCAGATTAAACCAGACATAATTTTATTAGACATTGAGATGCCTAACTTAGATGGGTACGAATTATGCTCTTTGTTACGCAAACATCCATCTTTGAAAAGTACACCTATAATTATGGTAAGTGCTAGAACAGGATTGCTAGATAGAGCAAGAGTAAAGCTAGTGAGAGCTTCTGGCTTTTTAGCTAAACCTTTTATACAAGGAGATTTACTGAAAATAATCTTTCAACATATTAGCTAATTGGCTGATGATGAGGACAAAACAGTGTCTAAATCATAACGAATGTGAAAAAATACATCTTCTTTATTATTCGTGGATGATTGCTGAATTATTCACCAAATACTAAATTGAGGAATGGCTACTGTAAGTCCCCTCTGTTAATATTACCTCTATTTCAACCAATGCAGCTTTGTAGCTAATGATTTGGATTAATCTGGCCTGGGGAATATTTACAAATTGCTGATTGTTTTTCTTCCCCATATTTATAGATTGTTTCCAAGTAGTGATGTTGTACTTTAGGCATCAGTCAATTACTCGTGCAGTAGCTGTATATAAATAATTTAAGTAAATAATTTAACTAAATAATTTAATATTTCTGCATTATGTAAAATAAATAACCATAATATTGAGAGTATTGGCGATAAAGGTCAATCTCAAGTTGCTCCATATTGATGACTTCAAGAGCTTCTGTATCATCTTGGTAATGCTTTCGTAAAGCCTGTAATTTTTCTTCTAAAGGTTGGTAGTAGTAATTCCACCAAGATGATTCTGGGAGGACAAAATGATCAATAATTTTGTATCCACTATTTTGGATAATTTTTAAATTACCTTCAATATCCTGCATGGCTGGATAACCCACACGCCAAAATTCTTTTAATTCTGTTGGTGGGTTAGGTTGTAGCCATGTAATTTCTGAGGCTACCAAATAACCTTTTTCTTTCAGCAAGGGTTTCCATTGCTTCAGTCCATTTTCAAATCCAATAATATATATTGAACCTTCCGCCCAAATAATATCAAAATTTCCTTCCAGAAAATCAAGAGCAAACATATCAGCGTTGACTACAGTGATTTTTTCTGACCATCCTGCTTGGAGTACTTTCTGTTCCAGTTCCTTGATATAAACAGAATGATTATCAATAGCGATAATTGTGCCATTAGTCAGCCTGGCTAAATCTAAAGTTTGAAAGCCAGGGCCACAACCGATATCTAGAATTTTGGGATGTGGCGGTAAATCAATCAACTTTAAGAAAGCTTTTTTGGTGGAGTTGGAATCACCAGGCCCTTCTCTGTCCAAACCCTGATGAATTTGAAAAAATACATCTTCATGTTTATTATTCATGGATTATTGCTGAATTATTTACCAGGTAATAATTTTGATTAAAAATCACAGTTACACCTTGATGGTTACCTGTGTTATGCCGTGGCGCATTTCACGTTGTCGCTTTAACCAAGACAGTTTAGCTATTCTACCCAGGAAAGGCGCAAATTGAACCAAGAGCCATGGCACAAGTGGATTTTTTCGCAGTAGTTCTGCTTGTGTGGCTTCCTGTAATTGTAGTTGCTGGGCGCGGATAATTTCTGGCTCACGCTCGGCTTGAATGGATGATAGTGCTGTATCAATCTTTTGGTGTTCAGCATTTGCTAGCAATATTGGTATTAGATGATTAGCAGCAACAATGACATCACGCAGTGCTATGTTGATACCTTGAGCGCGGACAGGAGACATGGGGTGTGCAGCATCACCTAGAAGGAGTATCCCTGGTCTGTGCCATTGTGGACAACGACCAACCACCACAGAGAGTTTAATGGGTGATTCGATGCTATCTGCGTGATTACGGAAATGTTCTGCTAACCATGAGGGTGATACTGAAGCAAAAATTTCTGCCCAGTTTGCTTGTTTGTAGTCGGTTTTTTCGTGAGGAGATATTACCCAAGCTAAATGTAGTTTACCTGGATCTGCACCATGAAAGATGCTAAACACGCGATCGCTATTGACAATAGTGCGAAATACATTTTCATTTGCAAACTGGGGGCTGGCGCACAGCTTAAACCAAAGAATATCTATATTTTTGGGCTGACATACTAATTTTAATCCTGCTCGTTCTCGCACAATTGAGTTACGACCATCTGCGCCAATTACTAAATCAGCCGGAAGTTGTCGCCCATCACTGAGAATCACACCTGCAACACGTTGATTGACCCAATATAAATCTTTTACAGCAATACCTGGAATAAATTCAAACTGATCATTGGTTGCAGCTGCTGAAATCAGTGCTTTGAGCAGTGGTGGTTGTGATACCAGTGTACAAGGACGATTTGCCCCCATTGGCTCCTCCACTCGAAATAACTGTTTGCCGCCAATGATGAACTCCCATGCATCGAGTTTTCGAGATGGAATATCCTCCAACAGCCCAGCTAGTCCCATTTGAGTTAGTGCATCTAATCCACTAGGCATTAATCCCTCACCGCGAAATACACGATGAAAGTCTTTTGCTGCTTCAATCAGCGTTACATGGATATCATGTTGGACAAGGAGTGTAGCCAGTGCTGCACCTGTGGGGCCTGCGCCGACAATGATAATTTGTGCCACTTCATACCTCCTGTTTGTGTTCTTTGACAATCACTGACAGCAAATACACGGTCATGGAAAAACAATTAAATAGGACGACACCCAGATAAAATACTGTGCATATTTACTACTGAGCCAATTACCGCGATCGCTGGAGCGTCAAATCCAGTTTCCTCAACTTGCTGAATAATGGTGTTTAAAGTGCCAATTAATTCTTCTTGTTCTGGTCGTGTACCCCAGCGTACCAAAGCAATGGGTGTTTCTAAATCCAAGTCCGCTGCACTTAACTGTTCTACAATATAAGGTAAATTGTGAATGCCCATGTAAATGACAATGGTTTCCGAACCTTGGGCGATAGCTTGCCAATTTACTTTCGGTTTATACTTACCGACTGCTTCATGTCCTGTAACAAAAGTAACCGAAGAACTATAGAGTCGATGAGTTAAAGGAATTCCAGCATAAGCAGAAGCGGCAATACCAGATGTAATTCCCGGCACTACTTCCACAGATATTCCCCCTTGGACTAAATCTGCCATTTCCTCACCACCCCGACCAAAGATAAAGGGGTCACCACCTTTGAGGCGCACAACTATGCTGTGTTCTCGCGCCTTTTCTATTAACAAATGGGTAGTTTCTTCCTGTAATAATGAATGTCTCCCCATCCGCTTACCAGCGTTGATTTTTTCGGCTTGGGGATTAATCATTGCCAGAATTGCTGGACTTACTAAGGCATCATAGATGACCACATCTGCACATTCCAACAAGCCCTTACCCTTGAGGGTGATGAGTCCTGGATCTCCTGGTCCCGCACCCAGCAAATACACCTTACCCAAACATCTTTGTGCTTCTTTTTCTGTGCGGCTCATCTATCTATTAATTCCCCAATGATCTCAGCTAATTCTGCACTTGCTCCCATAGGCGCAGCCAGTTGGAAAGTTACAGCAGGAAATTGTAATTTTAACTTTTCTGTGGATTGGGCGATGGCATCATTTATAGTACCTGTGAATAAAAAGTATGGCAAAACTGCAATTTTCTTCTTGCCAACAGCCACTAAATCTTGTACTCGTGATTCTAAACTGGGAGCTACAGACCAATAAGCAGTCACCGCTCCCAATTTGGCGGCTATAGTTTCTATTGGCTCTAAAGAACCAGGATGACGGCTACCGTGAGCTAACAAAATCGTGGACTCGGCCTTCATACCAGCCATTTGCTGAGACAGTAATGTAATTAAACCAGTATGAATACCTAGATATGGTTGGAGGTTAATTGTGATTTCCTTGCCAAGAGCTTGTTGTGCCAGGGCAATCTGATCCGGAATATCCGTCATTACATGGACACCTGGTAACAGGAATAGCGGTACAACCTGCAAACAACTAACTCCCTGGACTACAACACCACTGGCAAATTGTTGAATCTGCTGATGTAAAGGCTCTGGTTGTAATTCCAAAGCAGCTATACCTACCAAATGCTGAGAAATATTCAGTTGATGAGATACTAACCCTGCCAATTGCTCCATAGCAACTTCTGGGCGTGGGTCACGGCTGCCGTGGGAGAGCAGTAAATACGCAGATGACATGGAAAAAATTTCACTCTTAGTAGCTACTTTTAGAGTAGCAGGTCCCTAGGGTAGACCTACCCTTGTGGCTGATTTAGGGTTGCCAATTTTTGGTTCATTGCTGCTCGGCTTTGTAGGTATAAAAGTTATTCAACGCTCCCACTGTTTCAAACTTATAAATAGGGATGAAGGAACTGAGCTTTAAATCGGTTTTATAAATGCTAAAAATGAATAAATTTTGCCTTTCTGTAGTTCTTGCCAGGATTTCCCGCATTTGGGGATTAACCTCATCTACCAGGTTTTCACATTGAGACTTGATTAAATTTTCTAAAAAATTGGTTGTTTTTCGGCAAAAGTCTTGTTTCAAGTAATCTGTGAGCCTTTGTATGGCATAATCCTCGTATTCAGCCTGAGAAGGATTGGTTCCGGCCATTGCCACCCCCAATGCCGCTAGTGCTCCTGCTCCCGAAATTGCAACAATAGTTAGTGCTTTCATTGACTTTCACTGTGATTTTCGATAGTTATTGCAGTGCCGAGACTATAAATTAACAAAATCGGTTCCTGGAAAAAAGTCTTGATTATTTTCTGATTAAGGTGCTATAATCGGGACGTAGTAAATGGCGAGCGTAGCCAAGTGGTTAAGGCAGTGGTTTGTGGTACCACCATTCGTGGGTTCGAGTCCCATCGTTCGCCCTGGTAAAACTGAGTAAGAATGAAGACATATACAAGACATATATAATTTATGGACTTATGTCAAACGGATGAGGAATTATCATTCCTTAGTTAGAGTGAAAAAACACTGAGTAGTATATATTTTGAGTAAAAGAAACACGAATCAAGATCGGAATCATGGCTGATCTAATGAACACAGATAGATAATTCGTCTGTGTTCATTTGTGCTTATATGTAGTCACACGTAAGCAGGAGGTATTACTTTTATCCTGCAAATCGAAAATGCCAATTCAATGTTAGGGGTTACTATGTCAGAATTGATCCAAGCAATCCTGGATAGCGAAGAAAAAAGTGATTTGCGTTCTTTCTTAAGTCTAATACGCCACCAAGAAGAAAATTACTTGTTGCGTAATGACATTTTGAATGTATTTATTGATTATTGTTCCAAGTCCGAAAAGTTAGAAACCTATGCCGGTGCTTCCCGGTTAAGTAAACTGATTTATTATACTCAGGAAATTATTCAAGAGGATACCAGCCTTTGTTTTATCATTCGTCCTAAGATTGCTAGTCAAGAAGTTTATCGGCTCACGGAAGATTTGAATGTTGAGCCGATGTCAGTACAAGAACTCCTGGATCTACGGGATCGCTTCGTAAATAAACATCATCCCCTAGAAGGTGATTTACTAGAACTAGATTTTGGCCCTTTTTATGACTACACTCCAGTAATTCGGGATCCCAAGAATATTGGTAAAGGGGTGCAATTTCTTAACCGCTATCTATCCAGCAAAATATTTCAAGACTCGAAACAGTTGTTGGACAGCTTATTGAATTTCTTACGGCTCCACGAATACAACGGAGTGCAACTGCTGATAAATGATCGTATTAAAACTCAGCACCAACTGTCCAACCAACTCAAGAAAGCCATCACCTTTGTCAGCGAACGCCCCAAAGATGAACCCTATGAACAATTCCGCTTTGAATTGCAAATGATGGGTTTTGAGCCGGGTTGGGGTAACACAGCCCAGCGTGTTTATGAGACCCTGGAAATCTTAGATGAATTAATTGATTCGCCAGACCCTCAAACCATCGAAGCCTTCATCTCTCGGATTCCGATGATTTTTAGAATCGTCCTTGTATCGGCTCATGGTTGGTTCGGCCAAGAAGGGGTTTTAGGTCGTCCTGATACTGGCGGACAAGTGGTTTATGTTCTCGATCAAGCGAAGAATCTGGAAAAGCAACTACAACAAGATGTTGAACTAGCGGGTTTAGAGGGGCTGAAGGTCGAGCCAAAGGTAATTATTCTCACCCGCCTGATTCCCAATAGTGATGGTACTCTCTGTAATCAACGCCTAGAAAAAGTTCACGGTACAGAAAACGCCTGGATTTTGCGCGTACCTCTGCGGGAGTTTAATTCCAAGGTGACACAAAATTGGATTTCCCGATTTGAGTTTTGGCCTTATTTAGAAACTTTTGCCATTGACTCACAAAAAGAACTACTAGCGGAATTTCAAGGTAGACCTGATTTGATTGTGGGTAACTACTCTGATGGTAACTTAGTGGCGTTTCTTTTAGCACGGCGAATGAATATCACTCAGTGTAACATTGCCCATGCCTTAGAAAAGTCCAAATACCTGTTTAGTAACCTTTATTGGGAAGATTTAGAGGATAAATATCATTTTTCCTTGCAATTCACTGCTGATTTGATTGCAATGAATGCTGCAAATTTCATTATCAGCAGTACCTACCAAGAAATTGTCGGTACACCGGATAGTGTGGGACAGTACGAATCTTACAAGTGCTTTACCATGCCAGAGTTGTACCATGTGGTCAACGGGGTGGAATTGTTTAGTCCTAAATTTAACGTTGTACCTCCTGGAGTCAACGAGAATTATTACTTTCCTTACACCCACACTAAAGAACGAGTAGAAAGCGATGGCGATCGTATTGCTGACATACTGTTCACCTTGGAAGATTCCAACCAAATTTTTGGGAAACTTGATGATCCTAAAAAGCGCCCTATCTTTTCAGTAGCCCGTCTTGACAGGATTAAAAACCTCACAGGTTTAGCACAATGCTACGGTAAGAGTCGAGAATTACAGGAGCATTGCAATTTAATCTTAGTGGCGGGTAAGTTGCGTGTAGAAGAATCAGGGGACAATGAAGAACGCGACGAAATTATTAAACTGTATCAAATCATTGAAGAATATCATCTCCACGGTAAGATTCGTTGGTTAGGTGTGCGCTTGACAAAATCTGATTCTGGTGAAGTTTACCGAGTAATTGCTGACCGTAAAGGTATCTTTGTCCAACCAGCTTTATTTGAAGCCTTTGGTTTGACAATCTTAGAAGCCATGATCTCTGGATTACCAACTTTTGCTACCCAATTTGGCGGGCCACTAGAAATTATTCAAGATCAGGTCAATGGCTTTTACATTAACCCGACAAATTTAGAAGAAACAGCGGCGAAAATCTTAGAATTTGTCGCTAAGTGTAATCACACTCCTCAGTATTGGGATCACATTTCCGAAGAAGGAATTAAGCGGGTGTTGACTACATATACCTGGAAAATTCATACCACGAAGCTGTTATCTTTAGCACGTATTTATGGCTTTTGGAACTTTACCTCCAAGGAAAATCGTGAGGACTTGTTGCGCTACATTGAGGCTTTGTTCTATTTAATTTACAAACCGAAAGCAAAGCAATTATTAGAGCAGCATAAGCATCGTTAGAAATTTGATTAGTCAGTTGTTAATTGTTAATTTTTACTACTGACAACTGACTAAATTGTTAACTGTTGCCAAGTGACAGGCCCTACTATTCCATCTACTGTGACACGGCGCTGGTTTTGAAACGCTTTCACAGCTGTTTCAGTTAATGGTCCAAAACTGCCATCAACTCTGATAGCATAGCCGTTAGAAACCAAGAGCCTTTGTAAAACTCTCACAGAAGTACCTGAGCTACCAAAACGGAGAATAGGCAGAGGTAAACCGCTAAACCTTGGCCATGGCCTTGGGAATTCGACACTATTATAGTCTGAGGCATAGTAGTTCTGATCTGATGGTAACGCCCCTGAGAACAAATGTGTGTTTGTAATTTTCTCAAAAAGTTGCTTTTTGGCTAAGTTAGAGGTGGATAAATTCCTTGGAGAAATTGGATCTGTTTCGATGAATTCAGGTGGTGTAATTTGAGAAGTACGAACTAATTGACTTAAATTACCATGTGTTAACTTCTCCGCGCTATTTTCCATCTGAAATGGTTGCTGCTTCGGTAATTTATTCGGTGAAGGTAATTGTCTGGTTGTTAATATCCCCGTTATCAGCAGACCAATTTCGCTCATTGTCATTCATTTTACTAAGAACATAAATATAATTTCACAAACAAACACCTTGTTAGTCTGGAATGTTTGATACTCACATACTCCTAAAAATTATGTGATTTTCTTATGTTTGTTTTTATTGATAAATAAACTCATATTAAAGTTATGGTCAAAGTTATATTTTGATACCCCTTTCATGAATTGATGTCATCAGTTGGAAATAGAGCAGTATTTTACTGTGAGATTGTTTAAATTTACAGTAACCTAGTATTGGCTTTCTTCCTCCCAAAGTCTCATCAAGTTCCACAGTAATAATTGACGGCAGTAAATAAATATATTCATGAATGAATTAATTTAGTCGATAATCAACCGTACTAATTACTGACTAATAGGCAATTTTCGGGTCATAGCTGGGATAAACTTTTGTATAGTCTGTTATCCTCATTCCAATATTTTTGGGACACACCCCCTAAAAACAAGTTGTTTTGCCATCAGACAAAGCACCGAAAATATAGGATGGCGTGTTGCGCTGTTTTAACCCCACGGATAAATCCGTGGGGTTGTTCAGCACCCTAGGGTTGCTCAGGGGAAGGACCGCTAAGGTGATATATTAACCAATATTATCTATGACTGGATGGAAGTAGAAAGCAAACCCCAAAACTGTATAAGCAGCTAATAGTAAAATCCCTTCTAACCAATTGGATTCACCATCAGAACTAATACTATTGGCAATGAAAACTGACACCACTACAGCCACTAGTTCAAAAGGATTAAAATCCAAATCCATCGGTTTATCAAGTACCCACCCAGCTATCACTAAAACTGGCGCGACAAATAAAGCAATTTGCAGACTTGATCCCACGGCTACCGACAGGGAAAGATCCATTTTATTCTTCATGGCTACGGTGATTGCAGTGGCGTGTTCAGCAGCGTTACCAACTATGGGAACTAAAATCACCCCTGTAAATAGAGATGTCAAACCTAGTTGAGATGTGGCTACTTCCAAAGAACTTACCAACATTTCCGATTCCACTGCTACCAACAAAGTACACACTAACAACACCCCACTCCATAACCATATATTGGGTTTGGTATGGTGGGTGTCTTCTGCTTCTATCTCTGCAACACCTACATCATATAGATAGGCGTGGGTTTTCATGGAAAAAAGCAGCGTTAGGGTATACACCAGAATTAAGACTAGTGCCACTGCAAGGGAAAGATTTTGCAGAATTTTTTCACTAATTCCTGTGGAAGTATAATTCACTGCCGTTGGCAAGAGAATGGCAATTACCGCTAAATTCATTGACGAAGCATTTACCCGGGCTACAACCGATTGAAATTTTTGTTCCTTGTAGCGCAGTCCACCCAAAAGCATGGAAAAACCCATTACCAGTAACAAGTTACCGATAATCGAACCTGTAATACTAGCTTTCACTACATCCACTAAGCCAGCGTTCAGAGCCACTAAAGCTATAATCAACTCTGTCGCATTGCCAAAGGTGGCGTTTAGTAATCCTCCCAAGGTTGGCCCAACTACCACGGCTATTTCTTCTGTAGCCGTACCCATCCAGGCCGCTAAGGGTAAAATTGCTAAACCAGCTGTAATAAAGACTATCAAATCTCCCCACTCTAAAAAGTGGGCTGCTAAAGAAACTGGTATAAACAGTAATAAAATCAGCAAGAGAGTGTTTTTAACTGACATTTTCTACCTTCAAGTGAGATGATCATGCACAGATGTTTCTAATTATTCGCAATATATCAAGCACTCTGCAACCAAATACTAGGATACTCTCAAGCATGTGGGCTTTTGTGACAAATTATAATCTTTTGGATATGGTTTTCATTGATTTCAAATCCTTATAGTATTTACTCAATGGTCTACTACAGATGTAAAATAAAATTGCAATTTATAAAGTTTTAGCAAACTTTCGTAGTAAAAATATCTATCTAAACTAGCATTTTCCGCTAAATATAGGGTTTAATAGAAGAAAAGACTCTAAAATATTTGACAGACGTTGTTAATAAAAAATCCTAATGTCTGTGAGATAACGCAGATTTACCGCTCTAGTCAAACAATTTTTGGGGAGATTTAACTGTATCCTATACCCATAGTTTTGCTCTATACCGGATTTTGGATTAAAACCCTTGTAAAAAGGTTTAAAGGCCAAGTTTTGGGCGCGAATGTAAGTTTTTTATTTGGATGAATATACATGACTTCTGCTGCTGAAATGCCAGTGAACCCTGGCACAACCTTTACATCACATTCACTAGCCAACGATACTGATCAGACTGACCCCCTGAAACAGGCCGCTGGTGTATATGTGACGGTGCATGGTCATTTTTATCAGCCACCCAGGGAAAACCCTTATTTAGAGGCGATTGAACGTCAACCCAGTGCAGCACCTTTTCATGACTGGAATGAACGCATTCATTGGGAATGCTATCGCCCCAATGCTTTTGCTAGGGTGTTAAATGACCAGGGCGAAGTATTAGATATTGTCAATAATTACGAATACTTCAGCTTTAATATCGGTCCAACGCTGATGTCGTGGCTAGAACGCTACGATTTCGAGGTTTATCAGCGAATTTTAGAAGCAGATCTCAAGAGTTCTCAGCGTTTGCATGGTCATGGCAATGCCATCGCCCAAGTGTACAATCACATCATTATGCCTTTGGCTAATGAACGGGATAAATACACCCAAATTCGTTGGGCAAAAGAAGACTTCCGCTCTCGTTTTGGACGTGATCCCGAAGGTATGTGGCTAGCGGAAACTGGTGTGGACTATCCCACTTTAGAAGCTTTGGTGGCTGAAAAAATCCGGTTTATTATCCTTGCACCATCCCAGGCCCAGCGTTGTCGTCCCCTACCAACAGAGAATCATCCCCACCCAGAATGGCAAGAAGTCGGCGGTAGTCAAATTGATCCCACCCGCCCTTATCGTTGTTATTTAAAGCCAAAACTAAGTACTGCGGCTTCACCTCTGAGCACAACAAAGGAAGGAACTAAAGATATTGATAATTCCCTTCCTTACATTGATATTTTCTTTTACGATGGGCCTATTTCCAGGGATATGGGTTTTAGTGATGTGGTTTATAGTTCCAGTCACTTCGCCCGACGTATCGGCTCCGCAGTGCGTGGAGATCATCGTCCAGCACAATTAATTTCGGTAGCTACAGACGGGGAAACTTTTGGACACCACAAGAAAGGAACCGAGAAAACCTTAGCTTACGCTTTTGTTGCGGAGTTTCCTAACCATGGTTGGACAGTGACCAACTTTGCTCACTATCTCAGCCTCAATCCTCCCACTTGGGAAGTAGAAATTAAACCAGCAGCTACAGCTTGGAGTTGCGCCCACGGTGTCAATAGATGGCAGGATGACTGTGGTTGTGGTGGTGAAGGTGGTGTATGGCATCAAAAATGGCGGCGACCGTTGCGAAATGCTTTAAATTGGCTGCGGGATCAGCTGATTGATGTATATGAGGAAAATGGTAGACAGCTGTTCCGTGACCCCTGGCAAGCGCGAGATGAATATATCCAGGTCATGGGCGATCGCTCTCCTGGGAATATTAATTCCTTCCTGACCCGCCATCAAACCCACAAACTCATAGCAGTAGAACAAGTAGATGCTTTGCGCTTGTTGGAAATGCAGCGTCATGCTTTGCTGATGTTCACTAGTTGTGGCTGGTTTTTTGAAGAAATTTCTCGCCCAGAAGGTACGCAGATTCTCCGCTATGCCGCCCGTGCCTTAGAATTGGCTGGAGACGTGGCAGGTGTACAGTTAGAAAAAGGTTTCCTCAAACGCTTAGGGTTAGCTCCCAGTAATGTAGATATCTTTAAAAATGGTGCGGAAGTGTATCGGCAAATGGTACAAACTGCCCAAGTCAGCGTTAAACAAGTAGCTGCACATTATGCTATTACTTCTTTATTTGGTAATCACAAATCCACAGAAAAGCCAAATCCCCATGTCACAAAACAAACTACTAAATATCCTCATCCTGATCAAAAGCGGGTTTATTGCTACACAATCAATGAGATAGATTACCAACTCCAACGCATGGGATCATTGACACTGGCGGTAGGACATTTAAAGCTGGTGTCAGAAATTACCTGGGAAAGTGAAAATTTGGTCTTTGCCGTCCTGCATTTAGGTGGCTGGGATTTCCATTGCTGCACTCAATTATTTACCGGACGACGTGATTACAGCCAATTGAAAGAAAAGCTGTTTATAGCATTGCGTCAGGCGAGCGCGTCTCACGCTATTTTGGTGATGACACAGCTATTTAAAGAAGATACGTTCAGTTTGCAGAATCTTTTTGCAGAAGAACGTCACCGAATTATGCGCTTACTTAGTCAGGAAACACTGACACGTCTAGACCAACTGTATACCCAAACATACCGTGATAATTATGGCGTGTTGATGGCATTTCACCGAGACGAACTAGAAGTTCCCCAAGAGTTGCAGGTGGCAGCAGAGATTGCCTTGGGATCACGTTGTATGATGATATTGCGATCGCTTGAGCAAGATATCACAGAACCAACACCGAGCTTAAATCACATTGCAGAACTAGAAGCGATCGCTACTGAGGCCAAACACCTACATTGTCGGCTCAATATTCCCGAAGGTAGGCAGATATTAGAACAGTTGATCACGCGATTACTTTGGCAATTGTTGCACGATATCCATGGCAGTTTGGCTACAGAAATCCAAACTTTAGAACGCTTAATTGATGTCAGCTATCAGCTAAATATCGGTATATCCCTGCACAGATCTCAAGAGTTGTACTTTAGTTGTCTGCACAGTCAAATTGTGCCCCTATGTGTCACATCTTTAATCAGTCAAGAGGACAATCATCAATGTCGTCAATTCCTAAAATTAGGACAAAAGTTAGCAGTTGATGTGAGCCATATTTTGAGTAAGTTTGATTAAAGGAAATCTTTGGGGTGTGTTGTTATAAAGGACAATGCACCATTTTTTTTACCCACAGGTTTACGGATGTGTTAAGAGGCTGTTGGTAAAAAAGCATTAGTCAAAGCAATGACTTCAGCTACTCTAGTGGAGGGAGCCAGGGAATAAATGAAGAGTCTCATTGCTGAAGTCAGTTGAAATCAACCATTTTATCCTCACCGACCCCAGAGGTTGATGTGAAAAAGTTCTCCAGAATAACTTTTAAAATTGTGAATTGCCTAAGATAAATTTAGAAGAAACTAAAATATCTGGAGTTACTATGCCAAAGCGGGTGATTGCAGAAGTAAAAAGTTGGTTTAAACGAGGAAGAATTGTTGGGAATTTAGAAATTTTCCAAGACTTCATTGTTATTTCCCTGTGCTTAGGCTTATTTGGTGTGATGCTGATCCGATTGGGAGATATGTTTTACTCCTTTTTACATCCATTAGATTTACGGGAAGTAACATCTGATATTTTATTTATTTTGATTTTAGTAGAGTTATTTCGACTCTTAATTGATTATTTACAAGAGCAGCGTATTTCTGTGGGCGCAGCAGTAGAAATTACTATTGTTTCCGCACTGCGCGAAGTCATTTTACGAGGCGTCCTGGAAATTCCTCGTGAGCAAATTTTGGCAATTTCTGTATTTTTAGCAGTCTTAGCCACAATCCTCGGCACTTTACCTTGTATATCTCTGTTTTTTGAAAATTTAAAAGCTAGCACTTCCGAGACCACAGATTAAATATGGCCATAACTATGGCAATTGCAGTTACTATAGAGACATTCAGTGTCTCTTTTTTTGTAAAGGTAAAGATTATTACCCTTGACTAAAGATGACAAAAATTACACAACTTCCATAACCGACAAAATAGATTCGTGTCTTCTCTGGATCTGTGGTTCGTTATTAAAAATATTCCTACCTCTTTATTGGAATATGCGTCTTCCATTAGCTTGTATAATGATTGAGTTATCTATCCTACCTCACACAGCCATCGTCCCTTGGGGGTGAGCAAACGTATATGATACAGTGGAAACCACCTTTGATAGAGTTAGTCAAAGAAATTATCGCGATCAATCAAGGCTGGAAGTTAGCTGAGGAAATCGGTGATTATGCTTCCGCCCTATCAGACTCACTAGCTGAGTTAAAAAATCGGTTACAAGTACAACTTTTACGGAATTACGCTCCTGAAAAAGTTTATTTGCAAATTGATACCTCTACAGACAGCACAGAAATGGAAGAACTCTATGGGTTGATTCTGCGGGAACCCATAGAAGGTTATTGGAACGCTGCTCATCTTCCAGTACGTGTTGCTGAGAAATTATTGTCTGCTCAAGAAATAGAACAATTCATCATCCCATTAGAAGTTGAGAAGAAACATGATTCTAACTGTGCTTAATATTTTTTGGCAAAATACTTTTTTTCATTGGATTATTGTGATTGTTTTTCTGGTGGCGCTAATAGCGGTAATACTCGAAAGTGGATTTCTGCATAGTTTTTTCAATAGGTTTTCAATATTTAGAAATCAGGAAAAAAATCAAAAAATTATTAAACGCTTGAAAAGAAAACTTAGATTTCTGTATGAGCCTTCTAGTTCTATAGATATAAATCTGAAAGAAAATGAAGAAATTATTGAATACTTGAAAGAAAACAAACCGAGTGATGAAACTTCAAAAGTTTTAAGTCTAACTTTAAGAAATTCAGATGATAAAGTATCCCGGTGGCTCGAAAAGCATTTAGTTAGGATTCGTGAGAATAATGATGGTAATTTCCACGCCCAAGTTGAGGGGGGAAGATTTGTATTATTACAATATCCAACTGTTTTCACCCGTTCTATTCCTAGTAGTTTTTGGCGTTTTGTACCTACTATTCTCATTGCCATTGGTGTTTTAGGGACTTTTTATGGTATTCAAGAAGGACTATCGAAAATAGATATCAGCAATATTGAGCAAAATAGTTCTAACTTATTAGAAGCTAGCGTTCAGCTACTACGAGGTATGAAAACTGCTTTTTCTACCTCATTGATGGGATTAGGCTCTAGCAGTATATTCACTATTGTATTAGCAATTGCAGAAGAACGAAAACGCCAACGTATTAAGGAAGTACGCCATGAACTAGATAAAATTGCTTTTGTCCAAAGTCCTGCAAGAGTTTTATCTCGGTTAAAATTTGATGCTATTGATGGAGCAGCAAAAAGTCTGGAGGAAACTGCTGGAACTATCACAACTTCATTTACAAAATTAATTGAAGCACAAGGTAAACTAAGTCCTGATGCTATTGGTAGAGCAATAGGACAAGAGATGTATCCCATTTTTGAGGGTATTAAAGAAGAACTATCACTATTAAAAGACATTAAACATGACCAAGGTGGAGAAATTTTAAAGAATTTAATTAGAGAACAAAGAGAACAATTAATTGAACCCCTGATAGCTGAACTAAACAGAAGCGCAAAACTCACTCAGGAAGCTTCTCAAGCTGTCCATGAACTCAAAAAAGAACTCGGTGGAATTTCTCAAAGTCTCAGCCAATCTGTAAATACTATCCAAAGATTCCAAGAGGATACTTTAGTAAAATTGCAAGATTTTGCTGGTAATTTACAGTTTATTTTAAACGAATTTCGTTCTGATACTCAAGGAGTAATGGAGCGCGTTTCTACAGAAATTCAGTCAGCAGTTAATGCTAGTGTTCAGGCTATAGATGCTCAAAAAATTGCTTTTGAAAGTAGCGCCAGTCAAGCAGCTAATACTTTTAGAGGTATTCGCGAAGACTTACAAGCAGCATTACATACCCAAGCTGAAATAGAACGCCAAATGCTTCAGGAGTTTCAAGATAGAACTGTAGCTATTATCACTACACAAACTGAAAGCATTACTACAGTTGGAAATGAAGCATCTCGATTAATGGATGCAGCTAGAGAAAATTTAATATCTACCCTCTCCAATATTGATACAATGCTGCAAAACACTCGCATCACTGTACAGGAAGAGTTACAACAATTTCGTCTGAACTATCAAGAAGCTTTACAAAATTTCTTCACTAGCCAACATGAGTTATTAGAAGAAACTTTAGGTGAGCAACGTCAAGGGCTAGCTCAGGTAGTCAATGATTTACAGACGGCTTTTAACGATGAATACGAAAGACGCTTAAGGTTATCCGCAGGGATAGAGGAAACCATGACAAGAATTCAGGAAACGGTTCGTATTATGAATAACTTTGCCAATGCTGTAGGTTTACACTCAGGAGAAAGACTAGAGCAAATTATAGAAATTTCTCGATTGCTGGGTTCAGAAGCTACTAGGATTGAGAAAGTTTATGCAGGTATGATTGAACAATTGAATCAAGCTTTAGCCATGAGTAATCAACATTTAGTTACTTACTTAGAACAAGCATCTGCATCTGAAAGAGTCTTTTTCACTCAAGCTGATGAAGCCACCGCTAGGATTTCTCACCAATTACTCCAAGCTGCTAATTACTTAGTAGCTGCGGAAGCTTATCGTCGTGATCAAAACAATCATAATAGTTAATAATCATGAATGATTTTACTGAGTGGGAACAAGAATCTCAAACAGAAGAAGATAATTCCAGTGTTTTACTCTCCATTGGAGATATGATGTCTGGATTATTAATGATATTTGCTTTATTGTTCATTACTGTTTCGTTACAGTTGAGTCAAAGAGAAAAACCTAAGCAAGATGTGATTGCAGAAGTGATTTCTGCTTTAAACTCCAATGATGTCAATGTAGAAGTTAATGCCAAAAACGGAGAGGTCACTCTTGCAGAAAGTATACTTTTTGCAGAAAATAGTGCAGAATTAACTCCTAGGGGTCAAAATTTTCTACAGAAGTTTATCCCTGTTTATAGCAATGTAATTTTTTCCAAGCCTGTATATGAGGATGTAATCACGCGGGTAGTGATTGAAGGACACACTAGTTCTAAGGGTAATTACAACGCAAATTTACAACTGAGTTTGTTAAGGTCTTTTTCAGTCGCTGAATATATCTTCTCTCCCAAGATGCAATTTAAAAGTAAATCAAAGCTGAGTGAAAAAATCATTTCCTCTGGAAGGGGAGAAATTGAAGCTCGTCAAGAGATTGACTACCCCAAAGATAGAAAAGTAACTTTTCAATTGCAATTTAAAGGAGAGGATTTGTCTGATATTTTTCAACGAAAATAACTTTTACTAAACAAAAATCATCATGTTTAATTTTCCCACTTTATCTCTCCAGCAGCCACAGTTACAACAACCAGCAAATTTACTGCAATTAGTCAATAATTTTCGTAATTATCAACAATTATCACATCTGCAAAATCTCCGCGAAGCAGAAATAGATAGTTGGCGTTCGTTAGATGACATTATTCAAACGTTGCAAGAGGGAAATAGTGACCAAATTAAACGTATTGAATGGGTATATTGTCTCTACAACAAAGCCGAATGGGATCAAGAACACCCGGAAAGCAGTCAGGAAACTTCAGAGTTGATTTGGACAGTAGCAATGAATAATTTATGGCTGAAACAAAGTTTGTTATGGCTGTTAGTGCTTCATTACAGCCAGTCATCATCAATTATTAGTGATTCTTTAGTGAAAACTTTTGTATCTTTTGTCAAGCAAGGGGGAAAAAATGACATTCAAATAGTCATTATAGAAACAATTAGGCAAAACAATTATCAACAACTAGCTCTAGTTGCAAAAGAAAACAATCTTACACCTAAAGAATTACTCAAAAATGCCAATTTTCCATCTAGCATTCCTGGGGTTAGTCAGGCTTTAAATTATGTAGTCACAATATTTGTTAATGACAATCAGCCACAATGGTTACTGCGTTGTTTTCAGCAAATGTCCCGAGAACAACAACATCAGCAAGTCAATAAGTTACTAACCACAGTAAATGCGGAAACAGGAAGTTGTTTCTTATCAATAGTTGAATGGTTACGTCAAAATTATGGGCCTCGTACCATTAATTCTCAATGGCGTGAACTATCATCACAAGCTCAGTCAGCACTCCGTCAATGGATTGGTGCTGCTACTTGGGGAGATTTTGATAAACTCCTCACAGCCCTAATTCGTCACTTGGAGTCACGTTTACAATTATTATCCCCAGGGAGTAGAGAATATCAAGAAGTAAAGTATCAGAAAAATCAACTGGACAGACGCAAGGGTTTCTGGTCAAATTATAGCGATCGCTTTGAACGGCTGCGTATTTTGGTACCAAAGTCAACTAGTTGGATCAGTGATGAATTAACACGAGATATTGATATTCTTGTAGATGACGGCAGTAATGAAACAGAAGTTTGTATCTTTGATTTTGGTGATTGGTTTATAGTGGAATTCTTTCGTGGAAATGGAAGTGAAATTCTGCTCTTTAACCGCGATCGCTCTACCAGGTTTGAAGAAAAATTATTTCAATCTCAAAATTTGTCTATCTCAGATATTCGCCGTCTGCGTCGTTTGGGAGGAGAAATTCATGATCATGTCTACCTTTGGCAATATTATGCTGAACAATGGTTGAGAGGACAACACGGAATTTATCCTAATGACGGGATAATTAGTTTTCAAGGACTTGATCACCCTTTTAATATATATAGTCGGATAACAGGGTTACCCGTTCCTTCAGTGGATAAACAGAGCGATCGCGAAAGAGCATTAGTACATTGGCGCAGGGACATAGAAAGAATATACTAAAAACTTCGTATTTAGTTTAAATAACAAAAATACAATCAGATATAGTCAGATACCATCATTTATGGTATATTTTCGTAATTAAATTATTTGACTATCCAGAGTTTGCATAATTTAATGAATATTAAACTTTTGTGGGGTGAGCATCTTGCTTGCAGACAATAGCCAATGCTCCTGTTCCACCGAGAAACTATAACCCTACATTTTGACCTTGCCAGTCAACTACCAGCAGCTTCAATCCAAAGTGTAGACAGAAGGCTAAATTCCTCAAAGTCCCTTATTTTTAGGGGAATTGGGGGAGAGGGAAAAGTTTTTTATACATCAAGAGGAAGTTTCACAACATCCTCTCAAACGGTTATGGGTAATGTCAATTCTTTTTGATAAATTTTTGTATTTTATACTTGACAATTACTTATATATCAAGTTTTTTTGAAATAATGGTGAAGATAACTTTAGTTAAAACACGCAATGGAGAGTTTGATGAAAATAACAATTAAGAATATGGTTCTCGCACTGGGAATGTTAATCCTAGTAAGTAGTTGTGGAAATCAATCAACTTCTAGTCAAAGTCAGCAGTCTCAAAACGTCATTGAAGTTAGTAATACAGTCAAGACTGGAACAACGATTAGAATAGACGGTTCGAGTACAGTACATCCCATTACTCAAGCAATTGTCCAGGAGTTTCAAGAAAACTCTAAGAATAAGCTGCAAATAGACGTAAAGATTTCTGGTACCACAGGCGGATTTGAAAAATTTTGCGCTGGAGAAACAGAGATTAATAACGCGTCTCGACCAATTTTAGTGGCAGAGATGGAAGCTTGTAAGAAGAATGGAGTGGGGTATATAGAGCTTCCCATTGCTTTTGATGCTTTAACGGTGGTTGTTAATCCGCAAAATAACTGGGCAAAAGACATTACGATAGCAGAATTAAAAAAGATTTGGGAACCTGCAGCCCAGGGAAAAATTACTCGATGGAATCAAGTCCGCCCATCCTGGCCGGATCGTCCTTTAACTTTATATGGTGCAGGTGATAAATCTGGTACTTTTGATTACTTTACAGAAGCTATTGTCGGTAAAACCAGAGCTTCTCGTAATGACTATACAGCTAGTGAAGATGATGATGTATTAGTATATGAGGTAAGCAAAGATCCAAATGCTTTGGGTTACTTTGGCTATGCCTATTACGAAAAACATCAAGGTAAGTTAAAAGCACTCTCCATAGATAGCGGACGTGGTGCAGTATTACCTTCACGTCAAGCTGTAGAGAAAGCCCAGTATCAACCACTTGCTCGTCCTTTGTTTATTTATGTTAATCCTAGGTCTCTCTCAGGTAGAGGAATACTTTACAAATTTACTGATTTTTATATTCAGAAAGCACCAGAGGTAATTAGCTCTGTGGGATACATACCTTTACCAGAGGATGGCTACCGACTTAATTATATTCATATGTACCAAGGTAAGGTAGGCACAGTATTTGATGGCAAAGCTGAAATGAACTTAACTATTGGTGATTTGTTACGCAAAGAAGCCGAATTTTAAGTAGCTATACTTAAAAAAAGGTAGTCACCACAAGTGGCAGATCCCTGAGTTCTCTGAGAAGTGGGGGGTCTGTTTTTTTGTTGATATCTATTCTGTTGGTATAGGAATTTGAGGAGTTTTATTCATCAGCAGTTAGAAGAGGCGACAAATGTTTATTGTTAATTACAGGTAATATAAGACTGAATTTTTACTGTTATTTTTATTTCTGTAAAACTTTATTCATCCACAACCCAGACAAAGCATTGACATCTACATCTTGCCCTTTACCTTCCTGAGTATTTTGAAAAAGTACAGTAAATGCACCCGCACCTAGTTCATCTTGGGGAAAAATCCGATAACAAGGAATATCAGTTAACTTGGATTGATATTGATGTAAATAATTCACCTGTATTGGTTGAAATTGAGGAAATTTTGATAAAAACCATTCACAAACCTCCTCATTTTCTTCAGGAGAGTAAGTACAGGTCATATAAACAAGATATCCTTGTGGTGCAACTAATTGAGCAGAATTAGCTATAATCCTTTTTTGCCTATTAGCACTTCTATTAATAGCTGTGGGATGAAAACATCCTGGTGCTTTTTCAGCTTTAGCCAGTAAAGATTGACCAGTACAAGGCGCATCTACTATGACTAAATCACTAGATAAGGGCATGGTTTCTGCAAAAATACTAGAATCGCGATTTACCACAGCGCAAGGGCTAACTTGACACCGCTTTAAATTAGAAATTAGCATTCCCAAACGTTTACCGATCACTTCATTACAAATTAGTAGTTGAGGTTGCAATGCTCTCCAAGCAAAAATACTCTTACCCCCCGGAGAAGCACACATATCAAAAACCAAACCTACAGGACGAGGAATTGTCAATAAAACAGCAGCCGCAAACACAGAAGAAAAATCCAAGCAATAAAAATAACCTTGTTCATGGAGAGGATGTTTACCTGGCTTTTCTCCTAATAATAAACGCTCCACAAAGTCTGGTTGCCATTTGGTTGGTGTTTCTACGGTAAATGGCAATATATCTGGCTTGTTTTGACACCAAAGAATAGCAGGATTAAAAGACTGAGGATGAATCAATGAATCAATAAATTTTTGTTGTTGTTCAAGGCTAGTGAACAAACGCCGTGAGAGTTTAAGCAATAAATTTGATGGTTTTTCCATAAGTAAAATTGTTAGATAAGAACAATGTTATCGATACTGTTGGCTGCATACTGAAAGCATAATGACCACGATGCTAAACATGATTTCTCAGCTAACCTACTACACTGGAGATAGTCATAAATGTTAGATAACTTTCAGCAAAAATTACGCCAAGAAGCACAATTGTGGCGAGATGAGGGACTGATTAGCGCTTCACAGTATCAAAACCTAGAACAACGTTATGGATTTAATAATCTGGAAAGGGCTGCGCGCGATCGCTTTGGGGTAATTGTGATTACTATAGGTAGTATCTTTTTGTGTTTAGGTGTAATTACCTTTGTAGCAGCAAACTGGGGATTATGGTCACGAGAAGTTAAATTCATCTTGATGATGAGTTTATTTTTCTCCACTACTATCATTGGTTTTTATACCCAAAGAGAAGCTAAATCAGGTAACAATCAACAAAATCAACAGCAAAAATCTAAACGCATCGTCGGAGAAGGACTACTTATTCTAAGTGGTTTTATCTTAGGGGCAAACATATTATTGATGGCACAGATTTTCAATGTTAATGGTTCCCTGGCTGAACTATTTTTTGCTTGGGGATTTGGTGTTTTAGTCATGGCCTACAGTCTATCCTTAAGTTCTCTGGGAATCATGGCAATTATCCTCATTCAAATTGGTTATTGGCTGGGAAGAAGAGAATTCTCGGTATTTGCAGATGACTGGAATTGGGTACTTTTGGTAGTTCGACATATGCCTTTGTTGTCGTGGTTACTATTTGTACCCTTAGCATATTTTTGTCGCTCGCGCTGGATTTTTGTTTTGGCAGCTTTCGTCTTTGCTACTACTTTACAGTTAAATCTCAATCCCCTACCACTGCTGAATTTTTCTAATATCGCTCCTTGGGTAGCATCGTTTGCTTTTGCACTACCACCTGCATTATTCTGGAGCTATGATGATTTGCTGTTTCCCACCATCAACTATAGGCTATTTCAACCCCTCGCCCGTAACCTGGCATTGCTATTTTTCGCTCTGGTGTTTTATGCCTTGTCTTTTCGTTGGCAATGGGTAGCCTCGACTTTAAATTCTTTTGCCCCAAACAGCACAAATAACTTGTTCATGTCTTTGCCCATCATTGATTTAGGCATTCTCAGTGGTTTAGCAGTGTTACAATGGTTATCGCTGCTGCGGTTGAGAAACAACCCTCCTCGCCGGGAATTAATTTTCACTATTGCTGTGGTTGGTACTTTTTTGGCTTTCATTATTATTACACCTTTCTGGCATCTAGCTATTACGCGCATTGATGAATTAGGCAGTTTCATCTTCAATGTACTTTTAGCTTTCTTCGCATCAGGGCTAATTCGAGAAGGATTAAAGTTAAATAGCAGAAGCAGCTTTTGGGGAGGTATGCTATTATTAATGCTACAAATTATTAGTCGCGCCATAGAATACGACACAGACCCACTTTTTCAGTCTCTTCTCTTTGTTCTATGCGGTTCGGCATTAATTGGCGCTGGACTTTGGTTTGAACGTCGCTCACCTGCTCGATCTCATTCCTAATAACAATTTGAATAAGTGGGTTGTTGCTCTTGGCCTACAAGGTTTCGGTCTGGTAGAATGGCCATCCATCATTTTATTTAGAGGCTCTCTGCGTTATTCCTAATTCTGGTAATTTGACCAGACACAATTGTGACCAATCACCTTTTAATTTAGGACTACGCTCATGAGAAGTGACTCCTCTGAATCAAGTGGAAATAAATCATTTAGAACTTTATCTCCTGAACTCGAATTTTCCGAAAAGCTGACTTTTCGAGACTACCTAATTGCGACTGAAGAAAAAGCGAACCGGCCTCTACCTTTATGGCGGCTGTTAATTCCTTTGTTGATTCAAACCGGAATAATTCTCGCAGTTCCCACCCAAGCCATGTATACTAATTTCACCGGGAGGGATGTGATTCTGCAAACTCTAGCCCAAGACCCGAACAATTTTGTTCAGGACTTTTATCTTAGGTTGGAATACAACATATCCCGTGTTGAAAATTTGAGAGAACTTCCTGGTTGGGATGATTTACTGAGGGTAAATAAGGGAAGAAACAGACGACTACTATCGGGAACTAACTTGTACTTAATTTTACAAGAGCAACAAAATTTATCAAACCGTGGTGTTCCCAGAGCTTGGAAACCTGTACGGGTTAGTAGTAATTTACCCCAATCCCTGCCGAGAAATCAAGTAGCATTAAAAGGCGTGTATCAAGATAATGCTGTTATCTATGGCATAGAAACATACTACCTTCCACAAGAGCAACGCCAGCAAATTAGTAACGATATTCTCCAAAGCGTGCAGCTAACCAGAAAAAATCGAGGTAGACAAATTCAACCAATTACAGTCAGAGTGAAAGTAGATCCTCAGGGAAATGCTGTACCCGTTAGTTTGTGGGTGCGGAATGGCAAAACATTCCCAATGGATCGCAATTATCGTTTTTAAATGTGTTTGTTCTCAAATCTCGAGAGACGTTGTATGCAACGTCTCTACATTCTTGGTTAGAATTCTTTTACACATATCTTGAACACATATGTATGGTGGAAACGCTAACTTACCCATGAGGAATTAATCTTCGTGGCGGAAATTCCATGCTGCACAACCAGCTGCGGTTGCTCCTGCTAATAAACCCGTACTCATTCCCTGTAGAGTTTTTTCCAGGGGTTCTTGTTGCAAACAATCACTTGTGACAGTTTCGGACTGCAAGCAAAGATTGCTTTTTGCCCAACTCGACGTACCGCCTAGAATTACACCAGCTAGACTACAGGAAAAAACCAGTAACAACAGGCGCTTGATTTTTCTATCCATAGATGGATGATTTAAAGGTGAGAAACTGATAGATGATCTCAACTACTCTACACCTGTTTTTATAATGTTGACTACTATTTATCTATTTTTTATGTCCTGCTACCATCATCAGTGCAGATACTTTTCTGACGAATCCTACTCCCTAGGGATATCATATTGAATTGAATGGAAACTGCGCCTGATGTTTTGGTAGCTATTGACAGTCAACAGTCAACAGCCCATATCTTAGATTTCACAAATCATGGAAGAGTTTTATTCAAACCACAACTACCTCACCAACAGCACCTTGCATTTTATTGAACGCATCTAATAAACTTTGCAGTTGCTGATCAGCTTTTAACACAGCTAAACCGCGTACTGTCACCTTACCAGGAGAATAAACAAAACGTGTTTTTAAATGTTCTGGTAAATTCCCTGCTAGTAAATTCCAAGCAGGTTCTTCCATAGGGGTTTCTAAGACAATATGTTGCTTATTTTCTGGTTTAATGCGGCTAAATCCTAACTTTTTCGCTAATTGCTTCAGTTCCATCACTCGTAACAGTTGATTTGCTGGAGTCGGTAAAGCACCATAGCGATCGCCCCACTCAGCTGCGATATACTTTAATTCTTCTAAAGATTTCGCTGCGGCCACAGCGCGATAAGCGCTCATCTTTTGGTCTAAATCAGGAATATAATCAGATGGAATAAACGCTGTGAGGTTGAGGTCAATTTGGGTGTCATCAACTTTGGGTATTTCTTGTCCTCTGATTTCTCGAATCGCTTCTTCCAACATTTCCATATACAAATCAAAGCCGATGGCTTCCATTTGACCGGATTGTTCTGCACCTAGCAAGTTACCCACACCCCGAATTTCCATGTCCCGCATTGCTAACTGATATCCAGAACCGAGTTGAGTAAATTCTTGAATCGCCCGTAACCTTTGCCGGGCTGCATCTGATAAAGCTTGTTGTTTGGGATAAAATAACCAAGCGTGCGCTTGTATTCCTGCGCGTCCCACACGACCACGTAATTGGTATAACTGAGACAAACCAAAACGATGGGCATCTTCAATTAAAATTGTATTCACTCGCGGAATATCTAAACCAGATTCAATAATGGTTGTACAAACAAGAATATCCGCATCACCATTACTGAAGGTCAGCATAGTTGATTCCAATTCGCTTTCATCCATTTGGCCATGAGCAATGGCAAACCTCCCCCCTGGTATCATTTCTCGTAAGTTGGCTGTGAGTTCTTCAATACCTTCCACTCGGGGTACTACATAAAATACCTGTCCGCCCCTGTCTAATTCCTGACGAATGGCACTGCGGACAATTTCTGGTTTCAACGGCGCTAGGTGGGTTTTAATTGGTCTTCTGGTGGGAGGCGGTGTAGTAATCAAACTCATTTCCCGAATCCCGGACAAAGACATATATAAAGTACGGGGAATGGGAGTAGCGGAAAGGGTGAGGACATCAACTTGAGTTTTCAAGCTTTTAATTTTTTCTTTTTGGTTCACCCCAAATCTTTGTTCTTCATCCACCACCAACAGTCCTAAATCGCGAAAGGTGACATTTTTGCCTAAAAGTTGGTGCGTACCCACGACTATATCTAACTCCCCGGTAGCTAATCGCTTTTGAATAGTGCGGCGTTCTTCAGCTGTGCGGAAACGGTTAAGTAAGCCAATATTTACTGGGTAAGGAGCAAAGCGTTCTTTGAGGGTGTGGTAATGTTGTTGAGTTAGGATAGTGGTGGGTGCTAACAGTGCAACTTGTTTCCCTGCGGTGACAGCTTTAAAAATTGCCCGAATAGCTACTTCTGTTTTCCCAAAACCCACGTCACCACAAATCAAACGATCCATTGGGCGATCGCTTTCCATATCTCGTTTGACGTCTTGCACTGCTTTGAGCTGGTCTGTGGTGGGTTGGTAAGGAAAAGAATCTTCCATTTCTTCTTGCCAAGGCATATCCTGTGCATAGGTATAGCCTTGTTGCTTGGATCGTGCTGCATACAGTTTGAGCAAGTCCACCGCTAATTTTTTGATGGCTTTGCGAACTCTGGTTTTGGTGTTATCCCAAGCTTTACCAGTCATTTTGTGCAATTCTGGCGGTTTATCTCCTATGCGGCGAAAGCGAGATAAAGAACCTACTTGATCGGCGGCAACTCTGAGGATGCCATCGGCATATTTTACTACTAAATAATCACGAGTTTCGTGATTAATTGTTAGACTCTCCAGTTTAACAAATTGACCGATGCCGTGGCTTTTGTGAACTACATAATCTCCCTGACGCAGCTTATGAGGGTCTACTTGTTTAGAACTGGCCTGGCGACGCTTGCGGATATATCCTGGTGTAGCTAGAGAATGCTGTCCGTAAAACTCGCGGTCAGTCACCACCACCAGACGGTATGTAGGCATGATAAAGCCTTCTAGTTCTGCTAAACCAGAATATTTCAGAGCTACAGGTATATGATTAATTTGTAACTTGTCAATTGCTTGGTAGTCCCGGGGATTGGGAATAAACTGAGCCGGACAATCGTGTTCTTGCAGGAGAGAAACAGAACGGGAAGGTTGGGCAGAAATTAACCAAATGGAAAAATTGCGATCGCGCTGTTGTCTCAAGGTTTCCGCCAGTTTACCAAATTGATGTGGTGTCAGAGGTAAGCCTCGACTAGCCAAATTTATACCACTGCTTTCTTCGGCTAATTCCGATAAATATAAAGTTTTAAATTTAATCACATCACCTAGGCATTGATCAAAAGAGCGATGAATCTTGGGCAATTTTAGGAAAATATCAGCCAATTCTTCCCCAAAACCCAATCCCCATTGTTCTTCGGCATTTTCTACCCAGCGATCACTATGTGCATGACACTGTTCTGGTTCATCAATAGCGACTAAAGTATTTGCAGTTAAATAATCTAACAGTGATGCGGGTTGTGGAAAAGCCAAGCCTAAAAAACGCCCCCGTCCTTCTGGTAGTTCTGAGTCTGTGGATAGACGATTCATCGCCTGGGTAAAATGGGTATTGTCTTGTAGTGCAGCCAAAATAATAGGAGCAAAGCTAGTGGGAGTCAGGGTGATTTGCTGAATTTTGTCAAGGGCGGAACGTTGACTAGCAGGATCAAATTCGCGGATTTTCTGAATTTCGTCACCAAACCACTCTAATCTCACGGGCATTTCCGAGGAAACCGGGAAAATATCAACGATATCACCCCGGCGACTCCATTGACCCTCTGTTTCCACCAGGGGGACTCGTTCATATCCCAAACTGGTAATTTTTTCCCCAAAGGTATCCAAATCAAATTCCATTCCCCCATTGACGGTCACACAAAAAGGTGTGAAAGCTGCTGGTGGTGGTAAATGCGGTTGTAATGCTCCTGTGGTGGCTACAATAGCCAAACAACCCTGGGCTGTAGAATTACCACCATTTGTTTCTGATTGCCATTTCTTATTTACCAAATCCGCTAGGACTTGCATTTGTCCCCAGGTCATTTCTGTTTCTGGGTCAAAGGGTTCGTAAGGTGAGGCTTCAGAAGTGGGATAAAAATGCACTGTGTACCATCCCATGGCCTCCAACTGTGCATAGGCGCGTCCTGCTTCCTCCAGGGTTGGTACTACTACCAACAAATCTCTTCCTGAATTTTGCGCTAATGCTGAAGCTACCAGACCTTTAGGTAGGCGAGAAATGCCATTTAACCGTAATTCTTGTTGGCGATTTAACTTGGAAAGTAATTCATTGCTCAAAGGCGATCGTCCCAAGGCACGCACAATAGAAGAAAATGCCATAAGTTTTACTAGAGGAGGAAGTGGTTAAAGATAATAAAAATTAGAGTTAGTTTATATTCACCATTTTAAAAGTGTTAACCGCAGTATTTTTATTTCTGTGGAAGAATAATATTTAATTATTCCTAGGTTAAAAGATTAAAAATATTACTTTATGTACTGTAAAACCATTTATGTGGGCATCTTCAATACTAGATACTAAAAGGTAAGCTACATTCGCTTTGATTAATGGCAATTCTCAAAAATGTTTTCCATTACTTTTGAAACTTCAGTCCTTTTGGTGCTAATTATTGCCAATGCCCTGTTTTCTTTATCACAGATGGCAATCGTCTCAGCACGTAAAGTCCGGCTACAACAACTTGCCAATCAAGGAGATATCAAAGCAAGGGTAGCATTAGAACTAGCTGAGTCGCCCAATTATTTTCTTTCGACAATTCAAATGGGAATTACCTTCTTGGCTATTCTTGCAGGTGCTGTTTCGGCAGCAACAATTACTACACGAATAGCAGTATATATACGGTTGATTCCTTTCTTAGCTTCTTACAGTCAAATCATCGCTTTTGCTTTAGTGGTTTTGATGATCACCTATTTGGTTCTGATTATTGGTGAATTACTACCAAAACGTTTAGCACTGAATAACCCAGAGGGAATTGCCACATTTATGGCTATTCCCATGAAAGCTCTAACCACACTTGCTTCACCAATGGTATCTTGCCTCAATGCTTCTACTGACATCATAGTGCGAGGATTGGGTATGAAACCCTATGTTGAGCCAGCAGTTACTGAGGAAGAAATTAAAATCTTAATTGAACAAGGTACAGAAGCGGGAACCTTTGAAGAAGCTGAACAAGACATGGTAGAGCGAGTATTTCGTTTAGGCGATCGCCCTGCTACTTCTTTTATGACACCGCGTCCTGATATTGTCTGGCTAGACTTAGAAGATTCTCCCGCCCAAAATCGGCAAAAGATCATTGACAGTGGCTATTCCCGCTATCCAGTTTGCCAGGGAGGACTAGATAATGTACTTGGTATAATCACCGTCACCGATTTATTAGCTAGCTGTTTCCGCAGTGAACTAATGGACTTAACAACAGGATTGCGACAGCCTGTGTTTGTACCAGAAGTTACTCATGGTTTGAAAGTATTGGAGTTGTTTAAACAAACCATTACTTACATGGCCTTGATAGTGGATGAATACGGTGTCATTCAAGGATTAGTTACTCTCAACGACATCATGAGCGAAATCGTCGGCGAGGTTCCAGAAGAACCAGGAGAAGAACAACCCCAAGCTGTCCAACGGGAGGACGGTTCCTGGTTACTAGATGGGATGTTACACATAGATGAGTTTTATGAGCTGTTTGATTTAGAAGAATGGGAAATTGGCGAAAGAGGTAGCTATCAGACATTGGGTGGTTTTGTGATCAATCACCTGGGGCGTATTCCCGTAGCAGCCGACTATTTTCAATGGCGTGGTATGCGGATTGAAGTAATGGATATGGATGCTAACCGCGTTGATAAAGTGCTAGTAATCCCGATGGTAGATTACGAAGTAGCCACTAAAGATTAGAAAAGCAAACACAAGGAGTGAAAATAGTCACTTCCCAATCACTTATGACCACGCCCTAGGTCTTCGATAACCGCTTAACTTCATCACCTGCTAACATTTGATGAGCTTTTGCTAACATTTGAGGAATTTTATGGGCGTGGGGATTATTCACCAGAAATGGTTGCAAGTCTAGCTCATCTAAACTATCTGCTTGATTACCAGGGAACCAGTGACTACCATGACCTAGTAGGTTATAACGCATTTTGGAGTAATCTACTAAATCATAGGCGATGGCTAAATTTAACAACCACAAAATCACACGAATATTCACCTGTCCAGGGGTTTCTTCCCAATTGGGTAAGTTAGTATCCCAAGTTTTTACCCACTCTTCTCCTAAAACAGCGATCGCTTCTTGTTCTAACTTACTCAATATTGGAGGTAAAATTTCCTCAGCCCGGTTTAAATATTCTAAAGTTTGGAGATGTTCATCAAAATCTCCAGGTTTAGCAGCGCCCAAACTGAGGGTGTGTACTTCTTCGTGACTAAGACAAAACAAATCATTAAACACCATCGGACTTAAAGGATCACAAAGATGAACTAACTTTTGGGGTGGTTTATATAGCATTCCACCTTTATCTGAGGGACTAATAATAAATACCCCCATATCATGGCGGTTAGCGGCTGTAATTGCTTCCCAATTCCATTGATTAATGTAGTACCAATGCAAGTTAACATAATCAAATTGACGACTATTAATTGCTTGCAAAATCACATCTTCAGATCCATGAGTAGAAAAGCCAATAAATCTTACTTTTCCCTCAGATTGTAACTGCTGCGCCACTTCTAAACAGCCACCGGGGCGCATACTGTAGTCTAAAGATTCCCCATGATTAATACCGTGTAATCCCAGCAAATCTACATAATCCAACTGGAGATTTCGCAGTGATTGTTCAAATGTTTGACGAAATTCCTTGGCATCTTCTACAGGGCAAACTTTTGTCTGTACAATTAATTGCTCCCGGGGAAACTGGGGCAATATTTTACCCAATTGCATTTCTGATGTACCATAGCCACGGGCAGTTTCAATGTGATTAATTCCCACATCTAAAGCTTTGCGAATAGTCGCTTCTAAATTTGCCTGATTATCCCCAGGAATTTCCGAATCGGGGACATCTTGCCATTTAAACTGGTATCTCATACCCCCACAAGAAAAAACAGGCATCTGTAATTCTGTGCGGCCAAATCTTCTATAAAGCATAAACTTGTATAAAGAGTAAATTTTCTAGAGACACAATTAATAGTGCCTCTACTTGTGCTTATTGCTCGTATCTTTGTGTAGTGGTGAGGGATCAGTCGGTTTTTAATCGACTTGAGCCATGAGAATCTTAATTTATTCCCTGGCTCACTAATACCTCTACATTAAACAGGATCTTGTAACTCAGCTGTACGCACTGAAAGCAGCTGTGTCTGATTACCACGTTGCACTCTCACCTGTAACAACTGACCAAGACGACTATTTTCCACCAGATTTTGTAATTGATCTGCACTGGTGATAGATTCCCGGTCAATTTGTACGATTACATCACCACGTCGCATACCCGCGGACGCTGCTGGGGAATCAGGTACGACTCGCATTACTAAAACACCATTAATTTCTGGTATTTGAATAGGAGAATTAGGGTCAGTGTTATTTTGCCTTGCTAGGTCAGGGGTTAAAGTGATCATTTGCACACCTAAATAAGGGTGAATAACTCTGCCATCACGTTGCAATTTCAATGCAATCTCTTTAGCTTTATCAATGGGAATCGCAAAGCCAATACCCATTGCGTCAGGACGAATAGCTGTGTTGATACCAATGACTTCGCCCCGTTCATTCAACAGTGGCCCGCCAGAGTTACCAGGATTAATAGCAGCATCAGTTTGAATAAAGTCTAAGCGTTTGTCAGCAATGCCAACTTGGGCGCTGGAACGTTTGAGGGTACTGACAATTCCCAAGGTCACGGTGTTATCAAATCCTAAAGGATTACCCACTGCGATCGCCCAGTCTCCCACTTGTACTTGATCAGAATCACCCAAAGGTGCAACAGGTAAATCTCTATCAGGGCTAATCTTGACAACTGCTAAATCTGTGACTTCATCAATTCCTTGCACTTTGCCTTCATAAGTACGACCATCTTTGAGGCGGACTGTTACTCTATCAGCCTTATCAACCACATGGGCATTGGTTAAAACCAAACCACCTTTGTCAATGATAAACCCGGAACCTAAACCGCGTAACTGTTCAGGAGGCAATTGTTGAGGGAAACCATCACCAAAAAACCGCCGAAAGAATGGGTCTTCCATAAATGGGTCTATACGACGAGCAATAGTGCGTTCCGTATCAATACGTACTACTGCCTTTCCCACACGATTTACAGCAGCGGTAACAAAACTAGTGCTACCTATAGCCACCTTAGCGGGGGATTCCTGTTGGGGGCTGATACCTGATGTTTGGGTTGGTATGGTCATATCATCCTCACCCCTGACCACAGTCGGCGCCGGGTTGGCTTGGGAAGGTAACACATGAAAAGTACCCACCGTTAACGCTACACCTACAATCATGGCTAACAGATAAGAACTGAATTGACGTAGAAAAGCGCTTACTTGAGAAAATCGCATAATCACAACCTCATCTAGAAGGTTAATTGTGAGACGTTATGAAACATCTTCCTACATTTATTTTGACAAAATCGATAATAACCCTTGTGTATTGGCCTTGGCATTGTTTTTGTCGGTTTCTGACGAAAAATTGGTATTACTTATAATTACTTGTAATTAAATTACTGTACAATACTTACATATATCTGTAATCTCAACGAGGCTTTAGGTCTATGGCGGGAAATATTGGTTCTCCTGATCCCACACAACCACTGAGTGTAGGTAAGGTTATCAGTAATGGAATACGCTTGTATCGTTCTCATGTTCAAGACTATTTTTTCCTAGCACTCAAGGCCCACCTTTGGGTCTTAGTTCCCGTCTATGGTTCGGTTAAGTTTATAGCTCTCACAGCTCTGATTTCCCGCTTGGCTTTCGGTGAATTGGTGAATCAGCCAGAAAGTATCCCCTCTGGTCAACGCTTTGTTAATTCTCGGTTGTGGCAGTTTTTAATGGCGATGGTGTTATTATTTTTTATGGTTGTGGGATTTAGCCTAAGTATAGTGATTATACTTGTCATCTTAGGGGTTTTCTGGGGCTTTATATTTCCATACGAAAATTCTGCTGCTGTCCTTCTTTTGGGTCTGATTACCTTGGTGGGTCTGATTGTGGTAACCGGTTTCTGGATCATAATGAGGTTATGCTTAGTATATGAGCTCTTGGCTATTGAAGAAAATGTTGACGGGGTGTCAGCCATTAGTCGCAGTTGGCAATTAACTCAGGGTTACGGCTGGCGGTTGTTGTTGATTTACTTTGTGGCTTTTTTAATTACCATCCCGGCTCGGATTATGATGCCAGTTATGACTAGTTTGTTAGAATTAGTTTTCTTACCGTTGATACTAGATGGATCTAGTCTATATGCTTTACTTTATTTTCTATTTTTGCCAGCCATCATTTTTAGTATTAGTGCTGTGATTTTACCCTTTTATCAAACTCTCACAGCTGTCATTTACTACGACCTCCGCAGTCGTCGGGAGGGTTTAGGTTTAAAACTACGAGACCACGAAATTTAACTGTTTGACTGGGGTTAACTTCAGGAAATATTTTTTCTTTGATTCTTGAGTCTCTAGGCTAGGATCTGAGTATTACCAGTGCTTAGATAATCATGAACGGATCAAACCGATTAGCTCAAGAATCTTCGTCAGCATCCCAACCAATCAAAAATCCTCACACTCACAATGCAGACGACCAAAACAATCATACTCACGGGCATGGAAATTCGGTTCATTCTCACGTTCATAGTCAAGAGTCACTACGGAAAATTGTCAATCGCCTGTCACGCATAGAAGGCCATATTCGCGGTATTAAAACAATGGTGCAGCAGGATACCCCTTGTCCTGATGTTTTATTGCAAATTGCAGCTGTGCGGGGCGCTTTGGATAAAGTAGCGAGAATTGTTTTAGATGAACATTTAAGTGAGTGTATTGCTAGAGCAGCACAAGAAGGCAATATGGAAGTGGAAATTGAACAGTTAAAAGCTGCTTTAGACCGATTTTTACCGTAATAGGCTAGGCTATGACAGGGGTTTAGTTAGTTAGAGTGTATTTTCAGACAGTCTAATTTTCCCTAATAGGCACAAGCGATCGCTAATTCAGCGTGTTGTTTGAGTATATCTTGCTCCAAGGTATGGATCATATATTGGGGGGTGATTGCTAGTAATTTGTCAATTCTTTCTTTGGCTGCGGCTACAACTGATTGGTCTAAGCTACCATCAGTTAAGGAATTAACAAAATCTTCAGCCATCCCATAGGTACTCTCAATAGATATTGAATCAATATTACGGGAAACGATAAATAAGTCACAGCCAGCATTAAAGGCGCGTGCTACGGTACCGGCATGGGTAAACATATCTGACACAGCTTTCATATCTAGGTCGTCAGATACAATCACTCCTTTAAAGCCCAATTCTTCCCTGAGTATGCTCTTGAGAATCCCTGGAGAAAGTGTTGCCGGCAAATACGCATCTATCTTGGGGAATAAAATGTGAGCTGTCATGACTAAAGGAATTTCCTCGGCTATGAGTACTTGAAATGGTATCAGTTCTCGTTTCCGCAGGTCTTCTAAGGAGAGGTTGAGTATTGGTAATTCAATATGAGAGTCTTTGCTGGTGTCTCCATGTCCAGGAAAATGTTTAGCACATCCTAATATTCCTGCTTCCTGTAGTCCTTGATAGTATTCACGCACCGCTTCAGCTGTTGTTTCTGGGGTGCGACCAAAGGCACGAGGCCCGATAATCGGATTTTGAGCATGGGAAAAAATATCTGCTACAGGAGACCAAGACAAATTTATTCCCAAGGATTTTAATTCTATACCAGTAGCTGTTGCTACTTGACGTACTGACGATAAGCTTTTTCCTGTTTTTGTCTCTGGCAATAATAAAGCATAGGGAAAGCGGGTAATTGGTGGAGGTGTCCGAACTACCCTTCCCCCTTCGTGATCTAATGTCATAAACATGGAATCACGTTCAGTATATTTTTTGATTTGCTCGTTTAGCTCCTTAAAGTTTTCCAGCCAAACTTCATAACGATGACCATCCAGAAAGTTTTTAGCGAAAAATATTACTCCAGCTGGTTTTAATTCACTCAGGATGCGTTTATCATCATCACTTAATGAAGTACCAGAAACACCAACTATTAAGTGACGTCCAAAGCTTTCTAGCTGTTGAGATGTTGCCATAATGCTTGACCTGTGATTCATTAACAAATGATTAATTAACAAACAAATCCTGCTCAGGAGGTAATAGCAGTTAAAAAGCTGTTTTTTATATACATGTTTATTCCTTGGGAAGATTACTATATGAGCAAAACCTGATACAATCCAATACTTTATTTTTTGTAAAAATTCGCTTTCTTAAGCCTATAGCTCAGAAGTAATCAGGCATAAACCCGGTTCGCATCTAGGCTGCATTAATTTTGATGTGTGTTGCCAATGCCAGGAATTGATACCTAATTAAAGTAGCATGATTTTACTGATTTTTTAATTTCTCTGCTTCAATAAGCCGAATTGCCAGAATAGTTTCTGCTAGAACGCGATGGAATACGTAATACCAACCATGCCAACCATTGAAAATCCACCCTTCAATAATCAAACAATAGAAAAAAACCATCCCAGGAGCCAAGATTTTTTTTCTCCGGATTCGATCAACCCAATCAAGTTCGTTGACGGGAGTTTCTAGTATTTTCTTGGCTTCTAACACTGTGTAGCGTTCCTGTGACCATAACCAACGACTAAACGATTTACGATCATCGTGGTACAGATAGCTAGAGAGTAACGCTGATTTACCAGTCAATTGTAAAACCTGTGTATGTCCATCATCAATGTAAGTGGCTTTGCTTTTTTTAAACAAAACTTGACGTGGAGGAAGTATTCTGGTTTTGCGAACAGGTTTGCCCAACACACAGTAATTGAACTTGACAAAGTAGCCATCAATTTCTCCATCCACAGGTAAAGCTGCCATTTCAGAGATTAAATCATCTGTAACTACATAATCTGCATCCAAAGAAAGTACCCAAGGAGATTTGACTTGCTCTAAGCCATAGTTCCATTGTTGACCGTGGGTATCAAATTTACGTTTAAATACTTCTACTTGGGAATAGGAGTTGAGAATTTCTAAGGTTGTATCGGTACTATAGCTATCAACAACTATGATTTTTTTAGCCCAAAAAAGTTGTTGGAGGGTACGCTCAATATTCGCTGCTTCATTGTAAGTCAGAATCACAGGCGTAATCTGTTTTAACATCGATACCATTTCATTAGAATTAAAGGAATTCTCTGCAGTAGATGTCGCCATAGGAGATGAGATAATTGATCTAGTTCTTAATTGAGTCTTGTTATTTGGATAGCATAGATAAGCAAAAATTTGTCAATTTTTCAGCAATCAGTCAAATAATTACCATCAAATAAATGCAATCTGGGTTATAGTAGTGATTTCTATGGACACCTACTAATTTGCGTAGAGTGTCCTTGGTGTAGGAGATACAGTGGTGGAAAATTATTTTTAACTGCTAAGTCGCGAAAATCGGTAATGACAGTAATCTGGTTAAGTGGGATGGAAACAAAAATCTTGCCTCACATCCACAGGATGAATTACTGAAGTGGTAATGATACCGGGGGTGTGCTGTTGTTTGTGTATCATAATCAAGTTGCCTGGCAGAGAAGTTTTTGAACAAGGGGTGGCAGAATCCCTGCCAAATGTAACGGATTGCAACGTATAATGAGAACGACAAAACGATCAAAAAATATTGGAAGGCAGTAAGTTTAAATGCGAGTAGCGATCGCGGGTGCTGGTCTAGCAGGGTTATCCTGCGCGAAATATCTCACAGACGCAGGTCACACTCCCATTGTCTTGGAGCGCCGGGATGTATTGGGTGGCAAGGTGGCTGCGTGGCAAGACTCTGATGGAGACTGGTACGAAACGGGTTTACACATTTTTTTTGGCGCATATCCCAATATGCTGCAACTATTTAAAGAGTTAAATATTGAAGATCGATTGCAGTGGAAAGAACACACAATGATCTTCAACCAGCCCGAAGCGCCAGGAACTTACAGCCGTTTCGATTTTCCAGATTTACCAGCTCCGTTCAATGGTGTGATGGCAATTCTGAGAAACAACGACATGCTGACATGGCCGGAAAAAATTAAATTTGGATTAGGTCTAATTCCGGCAATGGTTCAGGGGCAGAAGTACGTTGAGGAAATGGATCAATACTCTTGGACAGAGTGGTTGCGTAAGCAAAACATTCCTGAACGGGTGAATAAAGAAGTTTTTATTGCCATGTGCAAGTCACTCAACTTTATCGGCCCAGATGAAATTTCTGCTACCATCTTGCTAACTGCCCTGAATCGCTTTCTCCAAGAAAAAAATGGCTCAAAAATGGCGTTTTTAGATGGTTCACCAACGGAACGCTTGTGTCAGCCCATAGTAGACTACATCACCGAGGGCGGTGGTGAGGTGCGCCTGAATGCACCATTAAAAGAAATTTTGCTGAACCCTGATGGTACTGTGAAAGGATTTTTACTCAGAGGGTTAAATGGGGCAGAAGATGAAGTCTTTACGGCTGATTTGTACGTATCCGCTATGCCAGTTGACCCCCTTAAGGTGATGCTACCAGAAGCTTGGCAGCAGCTGGAGTTCTTCCAGAAGCTAGAAGGGCTAGAAGGCGTACCTGTAATTAACGTACATTTGTGGTTTGATCGTAAATTAACAAAAATTGATCACCTGCTATTTTCCCGATCGCCCCTCCTCAGCGTTTATGCTGATATGAGTAATACTTGTCGTGAATATGCTAATCCTGATCGCTCGATGCTGGAATTAGTGTTAGCTCCGGCAAAAGATTGGATCACAAAATCAGATGAGGAAATTGTTACCGCAACTATTGTTGAGTTGGAAAAACTCTTCCCCAACCATTTTGGAGGAGAAAATCCAGCGCAATTGTTGAAATACCATGTAGTGAAAACACCGCGTTCAGTTTACAAAGCGACTCCTGGTCGTCAACAGTATCGCCCCTCTCAGAAAACCCCCATAACTAACTTTTATTTGACTGGGGATTACACCATGCAACGCTACTTAGCCAGTATGGAAGGTGCTGTACTTTCTGGTAAGCTGACAGCGCAGGCAATCTCTGAAGCACTCCCGGTAGCAAATTCTTCAACCCTGCAAACGCCAACCCGACCGCCCGCAACGAATGCTGCAACTGCCTGATTCCCCTCCGCGCATGAAAACGCTGGTCTCTGTAGACGAGTCTTACAAACTTTGTCGGCAACTTATAGCCAAGTACTCCGCGACCTTTTACCTAAGCACTTTGCTCCTGAGCGAAGAAAAACGTCCAGCTATTTGGGCGATTTACGCTTGGTGTCGCCGCACAGATGAACTGGTAGATGGCCCTGGATCTGCCATGACTACCCCCAAAACCCTAGATTTATGGGAACAGCAGCTGGAATCAATTTTTGCTGGAAACCCAGTAGAAAATTATGATGTAGCTTTAGCGGATACTGTTCGACGCTTTCCAATCGACATTCAGCCCTTCCGGGACATGATTGCTGGCCAGCACATGGATTTATATCGCAGTCGCTACGAAACCTTTGAGGATTTATATCTATACTGTTACCGCGTCGCTGGTACTGTGGGCTTAATGTCAACGTCAGTCATGGGATTGGATGAAACCAAAAACACAGCCCCGTGGAACTGTGAACAACAGCCTTATGTGCCAAGTGCTGAAGAAATTGCCTTGGGAATTGCCAAGCAACTCACCAATATCCTCAGAGATGTGGGAGAAGATGCACGACGTGGACGAATTTATATTCCTTTGGAGGATTTGGCGCGATTTAATTACACCGAGGAAGATTTATTTAAAGGTGTAGTAGATGATCGCTGGCGCTCCCTAATGCGGTTTCAAATTAATAGAGCCAGAGAGTTTTATACCAAGGCCCAAAAAGGTATTACTTACTTGTCTACTGATGCCCGTTGGCCTGTATGGGCCGCTCTCATGCATTACAGTCGCATTTTAACTATAATTGAACGCAACGATTACAACGTGTTTACTCGTCGTGCCTACGTACCTCAATGGCAAAAATTATGTTCTTTGCCAGTGGCGTGGATGCGATCGCAAGTACTTTAACCAACCTCCCCGAATTCCCCATCCGCTTATGCGGTGGGGATGGATAGCGACGGGGCGCAAGCCCCAATTTCTGACAAAACTCAAATCTCAAATTTTTGCAGTTGACTAACTCAAAGAAGTTTGCTATTATCATTATCTGTAGCCCATCTGGAGAGGTGGCTGAGTGGTCGAAAGCGACAGATTGCTAATCTGTTGTACGGTTGGTAACTCCGTACCGAGGGTTCGAATCCCTCCCTCTCCGTTTCAAACCTTTCAACATGAGCAACTAGGGTTTGCCTGTTGTTGTCACATTCAAACAGATATTAATGTATCAGTAAACAGTTGTACTCCCCTAGGTAGATGCTATGATTTATCCTTTGGAGTCTTTTAAGATTGGGCTAACTAACAACCTAGTTTGAATCTTACTTTTAGACTCCTAAATATTTCAGGAGTAAAAGTAAACTATGCCAAGAATTAACACTGCTTTAGCATTGAGTATAGCTAGTCTAGCAGCCGGTTTTCTCCTAGGTGCTTGCGAAAATGCTAACAACACCAATAGCACAACTAATAGTAGTCAAGGATTAAAAATTGGTACTCTACTACCAACAACAGGTGACTTAGCTTCTATCGGACAGCAAATGGTAGGTTCAATTCCTTTGCTAGTGGAAACTGTTAACGCTTGTGAGGGCGTTAATAGCCAACCAGTTACCCTAGTGGAAGTAGACGACCAAACCGATCCTCGATCTGGTGCGGCTGGGATGACTAAATTGGCAACTTTGGATAAAGTAGCTGGCGTAGTTGGTTCCTTTGCTAGCAGTGTTTCTACTGCTGCTGTCTCAGTTGCTGTACCTAATCAAGTCATGATAATTTCTCCTGGTAGTACCAGTCCAGTTTTTACAGAAAAGGCACAAAAGGGAGACTTTAAAGGCTTTTGGGCACGTACCGCTCCTCCTGACACCTACCAAGCATTAGCATTAGCTCAACTAGCTAATCAAAAAGGTTATAAGCGAGTTTCTACAGTTGTCATTAATAATGACTATGGGGTTGGCTTTGAAAAAGCATTTGTAGAAGCTTTTGAAAAATTGGGTGGAACTGTAATTAATAAAAATAAGCCTGTCCGCTACGACCCCAAAGCTCAAACATTTGATACTGAAGCAGCAGCAGCTTTTGCTGACAAGCCAGATGCAGTCATAGCCGTGCTTTACGCTGAAACTGGTAGTCTCCTCCTCAAAACGGCTTATCAGCAAGGTTTGACAGAAGGTGTGCAAATTCTCCTCACAGATGGAGTCAAATCACCCACTTTCCCTGACCAAGTAGGTAAAGGTAGCGACAGTAAATATCTCCTCACTGGCGCCTTGGGTACAGTGCCAGGTTCTAATGGTAAAGCATTAGCTGATTTTAACAAGCTGTGGCAAGAGAAAAAAGGCGGTTCACCAGGGGAATATGCTCCCCAAGCTTGGGATGCAGCTGCTTTATTGGTACTTGCTGCACAAGCCGCCCAGGAAAACACGGGGGTTGGTATTTCTCAAAAAGTCCGTGAAGTTGCTAATGAGCCTGGTACAGAAGTTACTGATGTCTGCGAAGGGCTGAAGTTACTCCGAGAAGGTGAAGATATTAATTACCAAGGCGCAAGCGGTAACGTTGATGTTGATGCTAATGGTGATGTTGTCGGTGTATACGATGTTTGGACTGTAACACCAGATGGCAAAATTGAGGTGATTGACAAAGTTAGTCCTAATCCACAATAACAACTTCCACGGCCCACGTTTGTGGGCTATAATTTCCCCTCTTCACATCAAGTTCGGCAAATTAATTCTCAAATTTTGATTCAGGCTCATTCACACTGGCTTCTAAAGTTTTAACCTGGGTTTGCAATTCTACAATTCTTTGCATATGCGATCGCTCCAGAGAATAACCTAACCACACAAAGCTACCACCTAACATAGTTACAACTCCCGCCAGAATACCAGTGAGCAATGTTACTTGAGAGCGCAGATGTTTCACTTCTTGAAGCTGATATTGAGGCTTGGTAACAGAATTAATCTTGATCTCCGGATGTTCCAGAACCAATTGTGGTTTTGGTTTCTCTTTAGTTGTAAAAGTAACCTTGCTTGCTAGCCAGTTAGTGATTAATTGAGAACCATTATTTTTAAACCACCGCCAAGCAAAAATTCTAAATATTGGCTTGGATGTCCTGGAAATGAATTTCAAAGTTGTATTGAGAGTTCCAGAGCGAAACTTGTGGTTAATTAAATTAATTGACCCTACATCATATAGAGAATCTAATACTAACTTCACTGTAGTTTCTTCTCTAGAAATTAAATTTTGCAACAGTAGAAGAACATCATGCATAACTTCTTCTTCTTTTTGCTTTTCTACCAGAAAATTTGTCTTATTATCGGTTATTTGATCTGGTTTATTCATATATATCAACTCTAGTTTTGTCCAAGATTTCCTGTGTATTATTTAAACTGAAATAATTTTTACCAAAAGCAATACTAGATCTAAACTTAGACTGTTATATTCTGTGGGAAGCAGCTTTGTTAATTTTGGCAGGTTAGCTCTGATAGTTAATATTTTGAGTATTATGACATAATTTAGCTGCCCATATCAAGATAAAAAATATATATTTCATATGATATTCAAGATGTTATTAATATAACTATTAATTCAGTTAAATCATCTTTTCTACATTGTTAAACTTGCGAAATGTAAAAGGCAAAAGTTATTGTTAACTTCGCCTTTTATGTTTCACATTATGTCATTAAAAACCAGAAAAATTGTAACCAACTCCTAATAACAAACCGACATCAGTCTCGTCAAAAAATCCAGCATTCACCGCAGCTGTAGCAGTGAATCGAGGAGTTAAAGGAAAATCAATACCACCAGATACCAACAAGGCTGTTTTTGAATCATTACCAGTTCTAATAGCTGCACCTGCTCCAACATAAGGCGCGATCGCTAAGGGTTCGTCAAATGGATCAGCCTGTTGTAAGCTGAAGTCATAGGTGATGGGAACCATAATTGTAGTGTTGTTACCAAATACTGCTGCGGGTCTGATCGATAAGGTATTTGTCACTCCCACTTTACCCATGACTGCAAAATTACCGTCACCTAAAGATGAGTCACCGCCACCTAAACCAATATTACCGGCAACACCAATATAGCTTCTGCCACCACGAGTAGGTTGACCCAAACTAATATCCGCTTGTGCTACCTGAGTAGGAGAAAATTGAGCAGTGGGTTTGGATTCAGAAATCAGGGCTGCTGATGAAGTTATTGCTGTTCCTGGTACAGGTGTGAGTGTTCCATCAGCAACTTTTTGAGTATTAGCGTAGGCAAACTGGTGTAATTTAATATCATCTATAGATGTTGTATTTACACAAGATTTAGTCAGCGGTTGAATATCTACTGTTTCAGCAACGGCAGACAAACCATTACTCAAAACTGTTAGAGCAACTACACCGGGTAAGTAAAATAAACTTTTGCTTTCACGTAGCGCGTCGAAGACGATAAAAATAGTATTCACATTCACTCCTAACGTAATATTGTTGCCATCGACATTTTCTGGTTGTGATTCAAACAAATTTGACGATATTCAAACTTTAACATCAGAAAATCAGTTATTACATCCTTAACTAGACATAAGTCTTGATGAAAATACTGGGTACTAGGTAGCAGAAATCAGCTGATAATAAGCGATTGCCTCCGGCACTGCCCTTTGCACAATGGCACTGGATGAGTTGAGGGAATTTGCTGATGGTGGCTTGAAAGTTGCTTATTTATGGATAATGAAATTGAAAAAACATCGGCGTTCGCCCTTTGACTATGCAAGTTTTCATCCAGATTCTTCCTGACTTTTTATACTTTCTTCTTCATCACCACTGAGTTCAACTATCCTGGGAAGAATAAAAATTGATGAAAATATTCAAGTAATATTTATCTATCTTTGGGAGGAATTAAATTACTAGTGATTAATACTAAATAAATATCTATTCCGATCACCTGACGAACTTTAACTGTAAATCTCCTCTCTGCAATTTTTAAGCAGTGGGAGATTTTTTTAATGTGTTACCATTCTGCAAGGGCGATGGTTACTCGTTGTTGCAAGTCTGGTGTGAGAGTCAAATTATTGGCTAATTCCTGTAACTGTTGATATACCAGTTCTTTATCCAGTTTTTTTAGTGCGGCCATCGCATTTAATCTGACAACTTGACTGTCATCTGCCAATAATAAAATTAATGGTTCAACAGCTTGGTTATTTCCTAATTCCCCTAAACCGAGAGCGATCAAACTTTTAATCTTAGCCTGAACAGCATTTGCAAATGTGCCTAAATGCTGTGACTGCAAAACATCCAACAGAATTTCTGCAGCTGGTGTGATTAATTGCGGGTTTTGCACTTGTCCTAAAACCGTAATCATTTCTTGCCATAGTATTTCTGATGTACTTTGATCAAGTGCTTGGTGCAAATATGTCAAACCAGATAAAGTTTCCACCCACATTAAAGCGCGGATGACTTGTAATTGTAGCTCAAATGGTGTATTGGGTGAAATTAACACCTCAAATAAATGTTTCGCAGCCGCATCACTACCCATGCGGGAAAGAGCCATGGCTGCTGCACAACAAACGTCAAGATTAAAATCAAACAACCTCGGTTGCAATCTCGCTACTAAATCCAATTCTATAGATAAATCACGGCGAAAACCCAAACCCAGCACAGCTGCACGTCTGACTGTAGCTGCAACATCATCTAAAGCATTTAATAATGCTGGTAGTACATCTTCGTCATGAAAACTACTCAGGGCTTCTAAGGCCGTGGTGCGGACTGCTGCTTGGGAATCTTGGACAACACTCAACAGAGGTGTAATACTTTCCTTAGTACCAATATAAGCAAGCGATCGCACTGCTAAAAGTTTTGTTTCTTCCTCAGCGAGAAGTGGAGTCAGTACTGTAATTGCCGTAGTACCCATTTGCCCCAATGCTGATGCTGCTAGAGCTTTGAGTTCTTCATTTTCAGTAGTTTTCAGCAAATCCACCAAAGATACTATGACATCTGGGTGGTCAAACTCGGCTAAAGTGCGAGCCGCATACCAACGTAAATTTTCTTCAGCATTTTCATCTTTTAGAATATCAATCAATGGCGGGATAGCGATATCTCCCAATTGCCTGAAAATTTTGGCAACATCCCAACGTTGCTGAAAACTCCCCGCAGCGAAAATCGAGAGCGCTAATTCCAGCAGATATTCCCGATGTTTAACTATTTCTTGTTGTGTAGAGTCTAGAGTGAAAATCAATTCTTGTAGATATTGAGTCAACAATGACCAATCTGCCGCAGCATATGCTGTTTGTGCTTGCACTAAAAGCTGGTTGATACTGTTCACCATTCCTTGCTTGAAATGGACATGTCCGTGGTTGAAACACAGACAATTCTAGATCAAAAATCAAAAATACAAATCAGAGAAACCCAGGGTTAATACTGTTTTTTAATCAGACTTACCCATTTGCCTGAGGTTTCATAGCCACAGAGGTGATCAAGCTACCATACTTACAGCACAGCTTTCACCGTCGGTGTAACTATCGCTAAATCATCCCAAGTATTTAATCCTGGCATAATGGGAACTAACAATTCCCGAGCATAGACATGAGGGTTTGTTTGGGAGATAGTCATAAGAGATTGGCGAAGTTGAGCATTCACTGCCACAGTCTTGACATCATACATCTGCATAGTCAGCTTAGGGTACAAGCCGATACCAATAATCAACACTAAAAAGCAAGCAGCAATAAACAGTTCACGAGGTTTAGCATCGCTATAAACAGTTTGATTCGGCAGCAAGCAGTCAGTACCAAAACAAGCTGTTCCTTCATTATCCTGATTCTCAAAAGCTCCATTATTAATATCACACATCAGCGCTGCACTAGTCCCATAAAATACCTTTCGCAGCAGGTTGAGTAGATAAATCGGCGTCAGAACAACTCCTACTGCGGCGAGGAAAACCGTGATGATGCAGAAAGCAGAACTGTAGACATCGCTGGTAGTTATCCCCATAAAAACCGAGAGTTCCCCCACAAACCCACTCATACCAGGAAGGGCTAAAGAAGCCATCGCACTGATGGTAAATAGTGCAAATACCTTCGGCATTACTTGACCAACACCCCCCATATCATCCATTGACATGGTGCGAGTGCGATCGTAAGTTACCCCGGCTAAGAAAAACAGCACCGAGGCGATTAAACCGTGAGAAATCATTTGCAACATTGCCCCGTTCATGCCCAAATCAGTAAAAGAGGCAATACCCAGCAGTACAAATCCCATGTGAGAAATTGATGAATAAGCCAACCGACGCTTCATATTCGATTGAGCAAAAGAATTCAACGCACCATAAATAATGTTGACAACTCCGAGAATAGCGAGAACTGGTGCAAAGTAAATATGTGCATCAGAAAAAATTTCCAAATTCAGGCGAATCAGTCCGTATCCACCCATTTTCAGCAGCACACCTGCCAGTATCATCGATACTGGTGAAGAAGCCTCTCCGTGAGCATCAGGTAACCAAGTATGCATGGGAAACACAGCCAACTTCACACCAAAGGCAATCAGTAATCCTGCATATAGCAACAGTTCTAAACCCAAGGGGTAATTCTTCAGTCTGAGAGCAGTCAGATCAAAAGAGATATTACCGCCACCGTAGAGCGCCATTGCCAATCCTGCCACAAGGATAAATATAGAAGCCGCAGCCGTGTACAGCAAGAATTTTGTAGCTGCGTACCGACGCTTTTGCCCGCCCCATATGGAAATAAGTAAGTATACCGGAATTAGCTCCACTTCCCACATGATGAAAAACAGCAGCAAGTCTTTAGCCACAAATACCCCTACCTGCGCCGAATAAAGTACAAGCATCAGGAAATAGAAAAGGCCGGGTCTGCGATCAACTTGCCAAGCCGAAAAAATTGCGAGTGTTGTCACCAGTCCAGCCAGAAGTACAAACGGCACTGATAACCCATCCACAGCAACCGCCCAGTTTAAACCTAATTGAGGCATCCACGTATAATTTTCTTCCATTTGAAAACCAGCATTGCTGGGATCATAATGCCGCCAAAAGGTATAGGACATCAATATCAAATCTGCAACTCCCACACCCAAGGCATAGGATCTCACCCACTTGCCGTCTTTATTGGGTAACACGGGGATAACCAAAGCAGCAAGGAATGGTAGCATGACAATCGCGGTTAGCCAGGGAAATTGATCCGCCATTATATCAATAAGAAAAAATATTTATTTGTAAATCATCTCATAGTATGAAACTTTTTAACAATTTCTTAACAAGTATTTATTGTGGAAAAGATCTTAACCAAAATACAGCACTCAGGAATGTTTATGCAGAAATTGCACTGAATTGATGCATCTTAAATAAAATTACTCAAAAAAGGTAGCACCTTATACGATTTTAACTATGATCTCACCTTAACCTCATAAGTATCGAAATCGTTACATAAACAGTAACTAAACCTGCTTGACAAATTCTCAAAATGCAAAAGATTACAACTTTTTCACAACTAAGCACAACTTGAGTTAACTCGATAGACTTAGATTTTGCCACTCATTGAGTAGCAGATGATTCACCTGGGAAGGCTCTTGAATACGAGAAATCAGGCAAAAACAAGTATACGTACTTTTAGACCCAGTAATCAAAAGACTACCGGTTAATTGATATTTGGCAACTACCGTCCACAGTTCTCCATTCTTCGTAAAGAGTTAGTTCATGACAGACACAGTAACTACCACCAAAACCAACCTCAACAAGTTCGAGAAACTCAAAGCTGAAAAAGATGGGCTTGCTGTCAAGAAGGAGATAGAAAAATTTGCCTCTCTAGGCTGGGAAGCAATGGACATAAACGACCGCGACCATCGCCTCAAGTGGATGGGTGTATTTTTTCGCCCAGTCACCCCTGGCAAGTTTATGATGCGGATGCGGTTACCTAATGGTATTCTCAGTAGCGCTCAGTTGCGTGCTTTAGCGACAATCTTGCAACGTTACGGAGATGATGGTAGTGCTGATATTACTACCAGACAAAATATCCAACTCCGGGGCATCAGAATAGAGGATTTACCAGATATCTTTGCTAAACTTGAAGCAGTTGGTTTAACTAGCATCCAATCAGGGATGGATAACATCCGTAATATCACGGGTGACCCTGTGGCTGGGTTAGATGCAGATGAATTATTCGATACCAGAGAATTGGTGCAGCAAATTCAAGATATGTTCACCAATCAAGGTCAAGGAAATCCAGAATTTAGCAACTTACCACGAAAATTTAATATCGCCATCACAGGTGGTCGTGACAATTCAGTTCATGCAGAAATCAACGATTTAGCTTTCGTTCCAGCCTTGAAAGATTACCCATCCTCAATCCTTGGCTTTAACGTCCTAGTGGGTGGCTTTTTTTCAGCTAAACGCTGCGAGGCAGCCATTCCCCTCAATGCTTGGGTGTCTCCAGAAGATGTGGTAACTGTGTGTAGAGCGATTTTAGAAGTTTATCGTGACCACGGTTTACGCGCTAATCGTCTTAAATCTCGCCTCATGTGGCTAATTGATGAATGGGGCATAGAAAAATTCCGTTCAGAAGTAGAAAAGCGTTTGGGTAAAACACTGTTACCTGCAGCTGCCAAAGACGAAATTGACTGGGAAAAACGTGACCACATTGGTGTATATAAACAGAAACAACTAGGATTAAACTACGTAGGCTTACATATTCCTGTTGGTCGGCTATATGCCAAAGATATGTTTGAAATTGCCAATATGGCAGAAGTTTACGGTAGTAGTGAAATTCGGTTGACAGTTGAGCAAAACCTGATCATTCCCAATATTCCTGATTCGCGTTTAGCAACATTTTTAACAGAACCTCTACTACAGAGGTTCACAATTAACCCTGATTTGTTGACCAGATCCCTTGTTTCTTGCACAGGCGCACAGTTTTGTAACTTTGCTCTCATAGAAACCAAAAACCGCGCTTTGGAAATGGTTCAAGCCTTAGAAGCTGAGTTGACCCTCACTCGTCCAGTACGAATTCATTGGACGGGTTGTCCTAATTCCTGTGGACAGCCTCAAGTTGCAGATATCGGCTTGATGGGGACCAAAACTAGTAAAAATGGTAAAGCCGTAGAAGGGGTAGACATCTATATGGGTGGCAAAGTTGGCAAAGATCCACATCTGGGAAGCCGCCTACACAAAGGTATACCCTGCGAAGATTTACAGCCTGTATTGCGAGATTTACTTGTTCATCACTTTGGTGCAAAACCCCATAATTAATATTTCAATATTTCCTCATTCCTTATTCTTCAAAACTAAGCAAATGGCAAACTTTCCCAGAAGACAATTTCTTTTCACCGCAGGTGCAGCAGCAGCAGTTTCTATCTTGGCTCATGGTTGTTCTAATAACTCTCCATCAGCAACCACAAACCCTGCTACTGAAGTTTCCGCTAACGCACCAGCAGTAGAAACCAGCAAAGCGAAGTTAGGATTTATCGCCTTAACTGATGCTGCTCCGTTAATTATCGCTAAAGAAAAAGGCTTTTTTGCTAAGTACGGCATGACTAATGTCGATGTCATCAAGCAAACATCCTGGCCTGTGACCCGTGACAACTTGGCAATTGGTTCAAGCGGTGGTGGAATTGATGGCGCACACATCCTGACTCCCATGCCCTACTTAATGACCATCAGCAAAATTGTACCAATGTATATTTTGGCACGATTAAATGTCAATGGTCAGGGTATTTCTCTTGCTAATAAGTTTAAAGAGTTTAATGTGCAGTTAGACAGCAAAGCTTTGAAAGCAGCAGCATCTAAAGCCAAAAGCGACCAAAAGCCTTTGAAATTTGGTATGACCTTTCCTGGTGGGACACACGATTTATGGATGCGCTACTGGTTAGCTGCTGGCGGTATCAATCCTGACCAAGATGTAGTTCTATCCCCTGTACCACCACCACAAATGGTAGCCAATATGAAAGTTAACACTATTGATTCTTTCTGCGTGGGAGAACCTTGGAACGCACAATTGGTAAACCAAGAAATTGGTTATTCGGCCTTAGTTACAGGTGAATTGTGGAATAATCATCCAGAAAAAGCCTTTGCTATGCGGCAAGATTGGGTTAACCAAAATCCCAACGCTGCACAGGCACTGTTAATGGCAATTATTGAAGCACAACAATGGTGCGACAAATTAGAGAATACTGAAGAAATGTGTAAAATCTGCTCAGGACGTAAATACTTTAACGTTGCAGTTGCCGATATTCTTGATAGGTTCAAAGGCAATATTGATTATGGCGACGGACGCAAAAAAGAAAACTTTGCATATCGGATGAAATTCTGGGCAGATAATGCTTCATATCCTTATCAGAGTCATGATATTTGGTTCTTAACCGAAAATATTCGTTGGGGCTATTTGCCCAAGGATCTAAAAATCCAGGAAATTGTTAACGAGGTGAATAAAGAAGACTTGTGGAAACAAGCAGCTAAAGCAGTGAATGTGCCTGATTATGAAATTCCTAGCAATACTTCTCGTGGGATTGAGACTTTCTTTGATGGTGTTAAGTTTGATCCAGAAAAGCCACAAGAATATTTGAATAGTTTGAAAATCAAGAAAGTTTAATCTGTACTAAATAGTGAATTGTTTTTTAGTTAACTAAATCAAAGGGTGAGGCAAAAAAATGGCAGCTATTATGGGGAGTCGCTGGAACAGCAAAAAGTCGCAGCAGGCTATTAGTAAATTAATTAGAGAAAAAGTGTTACCGCCATTAGTTGCATTAGGTGTTTTTCTAGTAATTTGGGAATCATTGGTTTTGATACCTAGTTTTGAACTACCTGGACCAATCAAAACCTTAAATGACACTTTTGACCCGTTTATCATTCATCCATTTTTTGATAATGGCGAAACAGATAAAGGTCTAGGTTGGCAAATCATCAGTAGCTTAGAACGGGTTGGTATCGGATTTTCTTTAGCCGCTATTGTTGGTATTATTATCGGCATTATAGTGGGTGCTAATCGCTTTTTATATAATGCTGTTGACCCTATTTTTCAGGTGTTGCGTACTGTACCGCCCCTGGCATGGCTGCCAATTTCACTAGCAGCATTTCAACAAGCTAATCCTTCGGCTATTTTTGTGATTTTTATTACTTCTATTTGGCCGATTATTATCAACACCACAGTTGGTGTACAACAAATTCCCCAAGACTATGTAAACGTAGCTAGGGTGTTACGTTTAAGAGGGGCAAAATATTTTATCAAAATTGTCTTTCCCTCGACAATTCCGTACATATTTACCGGGTTAAGAATTGGCATTGGGTTATCTTGGTTAGCGATTGTTGCCGCAGAAATGTTAGTTGGTGGTGTCGGTATTGGTTCATTTATTTGGAATGCTTACAACACTACTACAGACACAAATTTAAGTGAAATTATCATCGCTTTAATATATGTCGGTTTGGTTGGCTTGCTGCTAGATAAAATAGTTACTTTCATCGCTAGCAAAGTTGTAGCAGAACAAAGGTAGAAATTTATAACTGTAAATAAACTGCCAAGAAGACTTCTCCCCAATAGGAATTAAAAATTACGAATTACGAATTAAATATGACTACTTTTGTTGAAATTGATCATATTGACCGTGTTTTTGATTTACCCAGTGGTGGCAAGTATATTGCTCTCAAAAATATTCAATTAAAGATTAAACAAGGAGAATTTATTTCTTTAATTGGACATTCAGGCTGTGGCAAATCCACCCTGCTAAACATTATTGCAGGTTTAGATAAAGCCAGTATTGGGGGTGTGACCTTAGAAGGGCGAGAAATTAGAGATCCTAGTCCGGATAGAATGGTGGTGTTTCAAAACTACTCATTGCTGCCTTGGTTAACAGTTAGGGAAAATATTGCCCTGGCTGTGGACCAAGTGTATCACAATCAAGCACAAGCTCAACGCCGGAGCATTGTGGAAGAACATATTGACATGGTGGGACTGCGGCTAGCGGTGAATAAACGTCCTCATGAATTATCTGGGGGGATGAAACAACGAGTAGCCATCGCCCGGGCTTTAGCCACTCGTCCTAAATTGTTGCTGCTAGATGAACCCTTTGGGGCGCTGGATGCGTTGACAAGGGGAGGTTTGCAAGCACAATTAATGAAAATTTGTAACGAACATAACGTTACTTGTGTGATGGTGACACATGATGTGGACGAAGCGCTTTTGTTGAGCGATCGCGTGGTTATGCTCACCAATGGTCCAGAAGCACATATTGGGCAAATTCTTCAAGTACCAATTCCGCGTCCCCGCGAACGTTTAGAAGTGGTCAAACATCCCAACTATTATCATTTGCGGAACGAAATCATTTATTTTCTCAACCAACAAAAGGAAGCCAAAAAACGCAAGGCACAACAAATCCCTGTCTCAGTGGGCATATCTGACCGGCGCTTGGAAAAGGTGAATTTAGATCTTGGCTTTATGCCTTTAACTGATGCTGCACCGTTAATTATTGCCTATGAAAAAGGTTTCTTTGCCAAATATGGCTTAGAAAAGGTGACCCTTACTCGCGCTTCTAACTGGAACGAAATTGCTAAAAATGTTGCTACTGGTAAATTGGATGCTGCCCAAATGCTGGCGGGAATGCCTTTAGCTATGACTTTAGGCGCTGGTGGTAAAACACCTATTTGCATAGTTAATGCTTTAAATCTTTCCCGCAATGCTAATGCTATCATCCTCAGCAAAAAGTTATACACTCAAGGAGTGAGAAACCCTGCTGATCTCAAAGCAGTAATCAACGGTGCTCCTGATCAAATCATTACCTTGGGAGTGGTACATCCCACATCAATGCAGAACTTAATTCTGCGTTACTGGCTGGCGGCCGGGGGGATAAATCCTGATAACGATGTTAGCTTAAGCATCATTCCACCGACAGAAATGGTGAACCAACTCAAAGCCGGTAATATTGATGGTTACTGTGCGGGTGAACCTTGGAATTATATGTCTGTGCATAAAAACTTAGGCTTTGTGGCGGCGACGGCTTTAGAAATTTGGTCAGGACAGCCGAAAAAAGTTTTAGGAGTAAGGGAAGATTGGGCACACCAGTACCCCAACACTTATCAAGCTTTGATTAAGGCATTGTTAGAAGCTTGTCGATACTGTGATGAACTCCGCAACCGGGAAGAAATTCTTAATTTAATTTGCCTTCCCGAATATCTAAATGTCAATCCAGTATATGTGCGTCCTGGTTTCATCGGTCCTTATGAGCGCGGTAACGGTACAAAAGCGGAAGAAATGACCACATACAACCAATTTTATCTGAATAAAACCAACTATCCCAACCGGACAGAAGTTTTATGGATGGCGACTCAACTAGCGCGTTGGGACTTAGTAGCATTTCCTAAAAATTGGCTACAAATCATTGAAAGAGTGTGTCGTACAGATTTATTTGGTGCGGCGGCAAGAGATTTAGGCTTACTAGATATTGGTTGGGATGACCCTATTCATTTGTTCGATGGCAAAATTTTTAACCCTTCCGAGCCAATAGAATATCTCAATAGTTTAGAAATTAAACGAGAACTTCGCATTGCCGAGATATTAATTCACTGATATCTCACGCCCAGTCGGAAAGACGCAAAAGCAGACTTGTAAACAATTACAAAAGCCTCTTTCTTCACTTCTCAGTGCTCTCTGTATCTCTGCGGTTCGTTTAACAAAAACTTCCTTTTCATCGTCAAATTAATTATTACCCAAACTTGAACTATACTATGCAACTAATTAACACAAATACTCAAATCAATAAATTACCCAACTCGAAAGCAGATAACTTTTTAGTAATTGATGGTGTCAGTAAAATTTACCCAACTCCTCAGGGTCCCTACACTGTAATTGATGGTGTTGACCTGAAAGTGAGTGAAGGTGAATTTATTTGCTTAATTGGTCACTCTGGGTGCGGTAAATCAACTCTTTTAAATATGGTGTCTGGGTTTAACACTCCTACGGATGGTGTAGTGCTACTACAAGATCAACCAGTAACTGGACCTGGACCTGACAGAATGATGGTATTTCAAAATTACTGTTTGCTGCCTTGGTTGAGCGTGTTTGATAATGTTTATCTAGCTGTCGATTGTGTATTTCCTACAAAAACCACAGCCGAAAAACGAGCCATTGTTAAAGAACATTTAGCAATGGTGGGATTAACAGAAGCGGCTGAGAAAAAACCAAAACAAATTTCTGGGGGAATGAAACAACGAGTAGCCATCGCCCGCGCCCTCTCTATTCGTCCACAAATGTTAATTCTTGATGAACCTTTTGGCGCTTTAGATGCTATTACTAAGGAAGAATTACAAGAAGAATTAGTGCAAATTTGGCAAGAACATCAAGTCACTGTTTTGATGATTACTCATGACATTGATGAGGCGCTATTTTTGGCAGACCGACTGGTAATGATGACTAATGGTCCCGCAGCTAAAATTGGCGAAATCGTTAATATTCCCTTCTCCCGTCCCCGCAACCGTCGTCTGATTATGGAAGACCCACAATACTATGATTTGCGAAACTATGCTTTAGATTTCTTGTTTAGTCGTTACGCTCATCCTGAAGATTGATTAGTCATTGGTCATTGGTCATTGGGAAGTTAGTTTCTTTCTTAACTGCTTCCTAATACTAATCTCTAGTCTCTATTAAATAACTATGAGTGCATTTACTAAAACTCTTTGTCCTTATTGTGGTGTGGGCTGTGGACTGGAAGTTTCCCCGCCAGCGCAAGTGGCAAAAGCAACTAATCAAGATAATCAAGGAAATCCTATTTGGCGGGTACGGGGTGATAAAGCTCATCCATCGAGTCAGGGGATGGTTTGTGTTAAGGGTGCCACTGTTGCGGAATCTTTAGATAAAAATAGATTACATTACCCAATGATGCGAGATTCTTTAGAGCAAGAGTTTCGTCGGGTGAGTTGGGATGAAGCTTTGGAGAAAATTACTCAACGTATTCAATTGGTACGCAGCATCCAAGGCGCTGATGCCATTTGTATGTATGGTTCTGGTCAGTTTCTCACTGAAGATTACTATGTAGCCCAAAAACTGCTGAAGGGTTGTTTGGGTTGTAATAATTTTGATGCTAATTCCCGCTTGTGTATGTCTAGCGCCGTGTCTGGATATGTGCAAAGTTTTGGCTCGGATGGACCTCCTTGCTGTTATGAAGATTTGGAATTAACTGATTGTGCATTCTTAATTGGTAGTAATGCTGCGGAATGTCACCCCATCATTTTTAATAGGTTAGCAAAATATCATAAGAAAAATTCCCACGTGAAAATGATTGTTGTAGATCCTCGGCGCACACCTACTGCGGAGGCTGCTGATTTACATTTGGCTATTCGTCCGGGGACTGATATTGATTTGATGAATGGTATCGCTCATTTGTTGATGCGTTGGCAGTATATTGATGTCGGTTTTATTGATGATTGCACTAGCAATTTTTCAGAGTATGCTGAGGTCATTCGTCATTACCCTCCGGACGTTGCGGCTCGTCAATGTGGTATTAGCGTTGAAGATTTAGAAACCGCAGCTAAATATTGGGGTGAATCTGAACGTGTGCTTTCTTTGTGGTCAATGGGTGTTAATCAATCAACTGAGGGTACAGCTAAGGTCAGAACAATCATTAATTTACATTTGATGACTGGACAAATTGGTAAACCAGGAAATGGGCCTTTTTCTCTCACGGGTCAGCCGAATGCAATGGGTGGAAGGGAAGCCGGGGGTTTGGCTCATTTATTACCTGGTTATCGCTCGGTGAAAAATCCCCAACACCGAGCTGAAATTGAGGATTTTTGGAAACTAAAACCTGGTCAGATTTCTCCCTATCCTGGTCTTACTGCTGGGGATATGATTACTGGTTTGGAAAATGGTTCTGTGGGTTTGCTGTGGATTGCGGCTACTAATCCGGCTGTGAGTATGCCAGATTTGGAAAGAACCAAGAAGGCTTTAATGCGATCGCCTTTCACAATTTACCAAGATGCTTATTTCCCTACGGAAACTTCTGCTTATGCTCACGTTGTTCTTCCTGCGGCTCAGTGGGGTGAGAAAACTGGGGTGATGACTAATTCGGAAAGAAGAGTGAGTTTGTGTCGTGCTTTTCGTCAACCTCCCCAGGAAGCAAGGGCGGATTGGGAAATTTTTGCTGAGGTTGGTTGCAGGTTGGGTTTTGAGAAACAATTTACTTTTAGTAATTCTTCTCAAGTTTATGCGGAGTTTGTGAAGTTAACAGGCCATCGCCCTTGTGATATGAGTGGTATGAGTCACGAACAATTACAAATCCAAGGCCCTACTCAATGGCCTTATCCTCAGGTGAGGTCTGGAAAGTCTAATTTTTCTTCTCAGCGCCTTTACACTGATTTACGCTTCCACACTCCAGACGGACGAGCGCGATTTGGAGCTTACTTTTCTCGGGGTTTGGCTGAACCTCCTGATCCTGATTATCCCTTTGTTTTGACTACTGGGCGACTTTACGGACATTGGCACACCCAAACTCGCACCGGGCGAATTGAAAAGTTACGCACTATGCACCCGGAACCTTTTATGGAAATTAATCCCCGAGATGCTGGGGCTTTGGGTATTGGTGACCATCAGTTGGTGAAGGTGCGATCGCGTCGTGGTCAAGCTTTCTTTCCTGCTAAAATTACTCAAGCCATCGCACCCGGTACAGTATTTATTCCTATGCATTGGGGTGCTTTATGGGCAGATCATGCTGAAGCTAATAGCCTTACCCACGGCGAGTGTTGTCCTGATTCTCTGCAACCAGAATTAAAAGCTTGCGCTGTACAGCTAACCCCATTCAATCCAGAGTTGATAGAAAAAGAAGGTGTTTTGCAAACCTCCTATCACTCTGTTATGCCCTAGGTTTCTTCTTCCATCTGGGTCATTCCGGCCCTTACTCTTGAGAGTCAGCTAATTTACCCCATTTATCCCCCCGGGAAACTGAAACCTGATGTTGAGACTCCAACCAACGTTCAGCGTCAATAGCCGCCATACAGCCAGTTCCTACAGCAGTGGCGGCTTGTCTATACACATAGTCTTGAGCATCACCACTAGCAAACACACCAGGAATATTTGTATGTGTTGAACCACAAAGAGTACGAATATATCCTTTACTGTCCATATCCAGCCATCCCTGGAAAATTTTTGTATTTGGCCGATAACCGATAGCCACAAATAAACCTGCTATGGGTAGCGTATATATCTCTTGAGTTTCTATATTTTTCAGGAGTACTGCCTCTACTTCGTTTTCTCCTAAAATATCTTCCACCAATGTATTCCAAATAAAGCCGATCTTTTCTTTGGCAAAAGCACGCGCCTGTAAAATTTTGGCAGCACGCAATCTGTCCCGTCGGTGAATGACATAAACTTTGGCACAAAACCGCGTTAAGAAAATCGCATCTTCTATTGCTGTATCCCCACCTCCGACAATTGCAACTTCCCGTCCTCGAAAAAAAGCTGCATCACAGGTAGCACAGGATGACACACCATGACCCAATAGCCTTTTTTCGTTATCTAATCCCAGGTAGTTAGGACTAGCACCAGTAGCAACAATCACAGCATCAGCGAGCAAGGTCTTTTCATGATCAAAGAAGAGCTGAAATGGTCGTTGTGAAAAATCTACAGATGTAATCATGCCATAACGCAACTCTGCACCAAAGCGAGATGCTTGTGCTTCAAAATGCTGCATCAATTCAGGGCCAAGAATTCCATTGACAAAACCCGGATAATTTTCCACCTCTGTGGTTGTGGCTAGTTGACCCCCCGGTTCTGGCCCCCTAATTACCAGTGGGTTGAGGTTAGCCCTTGCAGCATAAATAGCACCTGTTAATCCTGCTGAACCAGCACCGATAATAATTACTTGACGATGCTCGGAATTGACAACATTCATTTTTAGTTTTCTCTCTCAACACCTTTGAGAGTAAGTAAATTTGAACTTTATTCTTTAAGGGTCACCGTTCCAAACTATCAATACTCAACGGGCTTTCCCTCCCTCCTTTGCAAGAGTATCTAATATCCGTATGGGGTACTTCACACTACCTAATATGCACCTAGAGAATGATGCTAATTACTAGATGGAGTAACCACGATGGAAATAATAAAGCATCATGAGGTAAAATTTTATGTTTTTACCCCCAGGGTTTGGTGAGAAATGTGTCATGACCACATTAGGCAGAGTGGTTTATTACGCTCCTGTTGGGAAACCGTGGTCTAATTTGACTATTGAAGCATCAAGCAATTGCGCCGATGGCAGTGCCCAAGGCAATGGCACTTTAGTATTCCTACACGCTTTTGGTGGTGGGTCTTCTGCTTACGAGTGGTCTAAAGTTTATCCAGCGTTTGCCGTAGACTACCACATTATTGCACCAGATTTAATTGGTTGGGGAAGGTCTGACCATCCAGCCCGTAATTATCGAATTGAGGATTATATTCGCAACATCATTGAATTTGTAGAAAAAACCTGCAATTTCCCCATAACTGCCATTGCTTCTGGGTTAACAGCCGCTTTTGCTATTTGCGCCGCCATTGAGCGTCCAGATTTGTTTAAGTCTTTAATTTTAACCACGCCAGCAGGCTTGGCAGAATTTGGACAAGATTACAGTCGTAGCATGGCCGCTCAGGTAGTTAAAGTCCCCGTTTTTGACCGCTTATTATATTTGTCTGGAGTTGCTAGCGGTTTTGGAATTCGCAGTTTCTTGGAACAACGCCAATTTGCTCGTGCTTCACGGGTTTATCCTGAAATTGTCCAGGCTTATCAACAATCTGCTCAACAGTTTAATGCAGAGTACGCAGCTTTGGCTTTTGTTCGTGGAGATTTAGCTTTTGATTTATCCCAATATATTACTCGGCTGACTGTGCCCACTGCAATCATCTGGGGACAAAAATCAGAATATACCGGGCCAGATGTCGGTGGACGCTTGGCGGAAATGAACCCACAAGCAGTTCGGATTTTCTGTCATCTCGAGGATGTAGGCTTGACTCCCCAACTAGAACTTCCTGGTGTCACCATTGGACTAATTCGTAAGTTTTTACCTTTACTAGAGTCAAAACAGTCTGAAAGTGCCACTGTTAATGGAGCAGGTACCATTTCTATTTCGGTATAACTTTAAATAAAGCTTAAAAACGATTATTTATGTTGGGCATGACTGAGAAACTAAGTTTGTTACACAACATTCTAGCTCTTTGTTTGCCCAAATCCTGAGAAGTGGTTTAAACCTTTTTTAACCCCTCCGCTCCTATTGTCTGTACTTTGACTTGGTGGTGGGTATTTTTTTGACGACAATTATTTTTAGATGGCCTCCATATATTAAAATATGACATCTGATTTTGAAATTTAACATTTAGCGACCAGAGCTTTGGGAGCGATGTTAAGTCACGAAAGCCCCTCAATCTGATGCGGTGAGCGTAAGTCCAACGGGAAAAACCAAGACAACCAAGTAGAGTAATTCTTGGCATCCCTATTTCTCTATAGGGTGGGAACGATGTCAAAGTTCTACGCTGTTAGCCACTGTGTATGGTTTGATGTCTATATGGCAATTATTTTTGGATGATTTGCCACCACGCTTATTATATACTGGTGATTACCTGTTTATATTAATAGCTAATACCCAAGAATTGATATAGTTTCCATCTTCTGATAATTATAGTAAATGAAACATCTACTCAGAAAAATCGGCAAATTTGCTAAGGACGAAGGTTTTATGCACCTCATAGAAAATTTTGAGGTGCTTGTGTCTAAGCTGTTGTCAGTAGCAATGGTAATTGTAGTTATAGTTGCTATATTTGATTTAATATTTTACCTCATTAATGAACTATTTACTAGTCCTTATTTAAGGTTCAATCAAACATTATTTACGATTTTTGGCTTATTTTTAAATGTTTTAATTGCTTTGGAAATATTAGAAAATATCACTGCCTATCTGAGAAAACACGTTGTTCAAGTTGAGTTAGTCATTGTTACTGCTTTAATTGCAGTAGGGCGTAAAATTATTATTCTTGATTTAGGAAAAACAAATGGTGTTGATGTCATTGGTTTAGGAGTTGCAGTCTTAGCTTTATCCATTAGTTATTGGATTATTCGTAGCAGTAATATCAGACATTAATTACAGCGTTAGACCCAAATCTTCCATCAGCTTGTATTGAACTTATTTTATGACATATTTTTTTGCATTTGAAGCAGATTTTGTAGATTCCCTACGCTGTATACCTATGCAGGTGCGCCACAAGTTAGATACATGTGGTATTAAGTTGAAATTATCTGGTTGGCATCAAATGAGTCAAGATGAGCGTTCAGCTTTAGTAGAATTACCTTGTAGGACGGTAACGGAAATTCAAGCTTACCAAGACTATGTCCAGCAGCTAATTTTTGAACGCACGGGTAGCCCAGCTGCAAAACTACCCATCGAACCTGCTCCTTTATGGATGGATTCTGGAAGTGTGCCAGCTAGTGTCCAGGAAAAAGCTCAAGAAATGGATTTTACCCTGACGTTGCAACAGTGGGCTGCTTTAACTCCCCTACAACGTTTTGCTTTGATCAAACTCAGCAGTCCAGGACATGAAAATAAAAACTTTTCTAGGGCAATAGCAGAATTTCATCTCCTGGCATGATTATATTTTATTGGTTAGCAAAAAACTAAAGAATGTTACCGAAGTTACAATTTAAGCAATATGTGAGGACATCAAAACATGGCTGCGAAAAAAATTTTGATGCTTGTTGGCGACTATGTAGAAGACTAGGAAGTGATGGTTCCTTTCCAGGCTTTGCAAATGGTGGGACACACTGTTGATGCTGTTTGCCCAAACAAGAAAGCTGGTGACCAAGTGCGAACAGCAGTTCATGATTTTGAAGGTGACCAGACTTACAGTTAAAAACCTGGTCATAACTTTACGTTAAATGCCACATTTGCAGAAGTAGAAGTTGCAACCTATGATGCTTTAGTGATTCCTGGAGGACGAGCGCCAGAATATATCCGCTTGAATGAACGAGTGTTAGAAATAACTCGTTATTTTGCCCAAGGTAATAAGCCTATTGCTGCCATTTGCCAGGGTTTACAAATATTGGCCGCGGCTGATGTCTTGCAAGGTAAGGTCTGTACTAGTTACCATGCTTGTAGCCCAGACATTCGTACTGCTGGCGGTGTGTACGTAAATATTTCTGTTGATGAAGCAATAGTTGATGGTAACTTGGTGACAGATCCGGCTTGGCCAGCTCATCCCCGGTGGTTAGCAGAATTTTTGCAAGTATTGGGAACAAAGGTTGAACATCCAGAGTTGACTACCTTCAGATAAAGAATCAATGTTTCTGCAAGTACAGCATCCAATTGATTAACTCATCAACTAGAATATTTCTAATGCTGTATCTCCACAAAAGTTTATATACAATTAGAAAATCGTCAGCAGTAAAAAGTAACTGTACAGATGTTCAATTGAAGTAAATGTGGCATATACTACTGTTCTTTAATTAATTAGAGTGTCTTGATTTTGCTGTGACTTGTCAGAAATATCAGACTATAGACTCTAACTAATATGAGTGATTGGTAAAGCAGAAGATTTTTTTTGCTATCTAGAATACTTGTCACTCTTAAGTTAGGTAAGTTTATTAAATTCTGAATGAGCAAATTTTAAATTTGTTGGCTGTAAGTAAAGCTATAGTGTATTTAGCAATGCTGCTGTTGGTGTGGCTCAGGTTAAGTCCTAATGCCAGAGTATTTTTGATGAATTTGTTTGTAAAGAAACTCTAACTCGATGACAGGCAAAAACACAAGACATAATGCATTCCTGCGGCTAGTGTCTGGTAATGCAGCATCTTTTGGCTCAGAATCTCGGTACTCGCTGCTAACTAGTAAGGAGGTAGTAATTGGACGCGACCCCACTTGCCAAGTTGTCTTGGATGCTATGAAATATCGCATGGTATCTCGCCGTCATGCTGTGGTTCGTCCCCTCTCCTCATCGAAGGATGGCCAATTTACCTGGATAGTTTGTGATTTAAATAGCGCCAATGGCACTTTTTTAAATGGAAAATGCTTGACTGAATGTCAGGAATTGCATGCAGGCGATCGCATTTCTATGGGTTCTGATGGGCCGCAATTTATTTTTGAGTATGACTTAATTTCTCAGCCCACAGTGGCGACAAAACAAATCAAACCGCTACCATCAGCTTCTAAAAATAATGGTCATACTCATTTAAAACAGCCGGATTCAGTGAGTTTTACCCAACTGTTTCCGATTATTTCTACTGGTAAGGATTTAACTCGTAAAGCTTACCTAATACCAGGAATACTGACTGTGATATTTGTAGTGTTAATGTTTGCCACAGTCGGTCACCCCCAAGCAAATCAAGTGATAGTGGCAACTTACATAGCATCAGCTGCTTACTATTTTGTTTACCAACTTTGCGGTAAAGAGAAACCTTGGTGGGTGCTAGTGGGAACAGCATTGAGTACAACCTTGATTTTGCTCAGTCCTTTGTTGAATTTTCTTATCTTCCTATTTCGGGTGATTTTACCCGGTAATTTACCTGCACCTAACGAACCTACTACGTTCACAGAATTGCTGGTAAGAATGTTCTTTGGTGCAGGGTTGATGGAGGAATTACTCAAGGCGTTACCTTTAATCGGCGCATATTTCATCGGTCGCAGTTTAACTTCTCCTTGGCGGGAACGCATCGGCATTTGGGAGCCTTTGGATGGTATTCTTTTGGGCACGGCTTCAGCTATAGGCTTTACTTTGTTGGAAACTTTGGGACAATATGTGCCACAAATTACTCAACAGGTGGGGATAGGGGCTGCTGGTCAATTGGCAGGGTTTCAATTGCTCATTCCACGCATTTTAGGATCTGTAGCTGGACATATGGCTTACAGTGGCTATTTGGGGTATTTTATCGGGTTGGCTGTGCTCAAGCCTCGGATGAGTTGGCAGATTCTCTCGATTGGTTATCTGAGTGCTTCGGCGTTGCACGCTTTATGGAATGCTATAGGATCTATTAATGCTTTACTGTTAGTTGTAGTTGGTGTTGTATCTTATGCCTTCTTGATGGCAGCAATCCTCAAAGCACGGGTATTGTCACCAACGCGATCGCAAAATTTTGCTACCCGGTTTATCGCCCCTAAATAAGGGATGTTGCTGATTTGAGGTATGAATCGGATTTTGGATCATGTGAAAATTCTCGTAGAGACGTTAAACAAGCGTCTCTACATATATTTATACTTTTTATACTTTGTTGCAAAGCTGTTTTAAATTTTACCAAAATCTCAAGGGACACTATTTAAGGGATGGAAATTTTGTTCTCTATCTGGCGATAGATGAAAGTGATCTGGAAAGCAATCTATGGTTATACTATGCTCGCCAAAGCAAAGGCTTTGTAATTTTAAACAAGCTTAAGCTTGGGATGGCAGCAAAGGTGAAACATTCTGGTCAGTCTTGGGAGTAAAAGCTGTTTAATTGCCTGAAAGCATAGTCAGCTATTGCTACACTAATCTTTGCTTGCTCAACTTCTGATAGTGTTACCCAATCTAGATTTTTAACTTTATTCATAATCGAGGTGACATCTTGGGGTTCGCTACTACGCATAGCATGGGCAAAGGGACGCGTCAAAACAAACAGATCATCTATATCCCAAGCAGGTAATACAGATTGAACACACTGCGCTAATTGCTCGCTCATGGACTTTTGTTTGCCAAAAATCTCACTGGCTTTTTTAGCCATGGCGTTGAGCCAGTTTTGGGGTACAGTGTGCCCAAAAGCTGAATTTAAAGATAGTTGCAAACGCTCGACACCTGATAGATTTGGATCGATTTTGCAATTTGAGTTACTTACTGCTTGAGACCAAAGGCTATCTAATTTTTCATAAAACTCTGGGGATTTTGCAGTTATTACCTCGTCTAACCAATCCTCCTTGGCAAACTTTCGTTCTAATTCACTAAAATAAGCTTCAGATTCAACACTAGCGGGATTCCAAGGATAGGTGCCATCCTCTGGTTTGAGTAAAGTCTCTAACAATTCTAATTCTATCTGAGATTTTAAGGTGAAAAAACTATCTGAGCCGTTAATGTCATTATTCATTTGTTGCTTCCTGGTGAATTATTTACCAATATTGACAGATACAACTGCGCCAATTATATTTCCGCAAAACACCTAGTCTTATCGAAAAAATACTTAACTTTATCGAAATTAGAAAATAAGTTATTTTAACTCTTAGTATTAAATTTACTCACTTTCTTAGGAGTAATTAATGATTGACAAAAATACAAAAAAAGTTGTCTTGACCTTTTGTGTACCCAATGACTAAGTGTCTTCAATAATGAACTGCCAAATCTTACCTCGAGAACTGCCAAACTTTAATTGCATTCCCGATTGTAGGATCACTTCCCCGCGGAGAATTTGTTGCCACCCATTAGCGCCTAAGCACCAAGTTGTACCGTAGGTAGAACAATCTTGCAGATAATAAGTTCTGATAGCGGTTTTACCAGTTACGGTAATGCGGCAGAGAATTTCGGCGTGACGTTTAGAAACAGAAGGTTCTGGTATGACAATATCATTGTCTTTTGTACGGCCGATGCGGGTGACTCCAGGTTGTAGTAGCCAAGTTTGTTCTCCTGATGAAAGCGATCGCAAACAAGCTCTGGGAGCCTGGTAGTCGAAGTTGGGGATGATAGTATTTGGTAATTCCGTAATTCCTTCATCAAAACTTTTAATCAGTTCACCGTCAAAATCTGGATGTAGATAAAGAACAGGTAAAGTCCAGGCAATTTGATTAAATTTATATATTGTTAAGAGTTCTTGTCTAGCTTCTGCAACTGCTTCATCAATTGACTTGCGCCCTCGCAAAGCTTTGGTAAAAGCTTGAATAAAACTGTGGCTTTCGTGGTCTGCAATTTGATCACGCATTGCCAAAACCGCAGGTACACCATGACGGATTAACACTTCTGCCAAACTGCTGGCGGGAACGGCTTGGTGATTAATAGCGGCGGGTTGTGCCCCCCAACAAGCGTTAAAAACTGCTAATTTGAGACCATTCCGGGTTAATACCTGTGCTAATTCTATACCATTAAGAGTCATCGCCGGACGCAAAAAGAATAATCCTCCATCTGGCCCTGGTAATCCATGACCAGCGTAAAAGAAAACGTTATATACGGCGGTTTCTAACTCTTGAATCAATTCTTGTGGTGTAGGTTGCAGGAGTGTTTTTACTGTACAGGGTGCGGACCCATGAGAATTGCTACTGGCAATAATTTTTTCTAAGATAGCGGCTTCTTTTGCTAATTGCAGATTTTCATCATGTCCTAAAACCAACAATATGTTTACAGCCTGATTGGTTCGCAAATCAGGTAGGGGTTCAACTTCACTGGTAGTGCGACTAAATAGCAAATCCGGCGAGAGGGACATAGCCGATTGACCCGGTTCGCGTTGCATAATTTCCCAAGGCAAGGCAATTAGATCCGGGTCACGAATTTCTAATCGAAAACGCAAGCGTGTATACTGTCCCATAGCTATGCCCCGACTACGTTCCAGGCTACCAAGAATTGGCCCATTGAATATCCAGCGCCAGAGATGAATACCTAAGTATTGCATGAGACGACTACTGTAACCAGTTGTCTGTCCTGTAGCAGATGAAGCTAAATTGATAGAAAGTAGGTGAACTGACTGGGGCTTTAAATCTGGAGAAATATATAGACAACTGTGGCCAGCAAACATTTGCTGCCATTCTTGCCACACTTGAGTAAGTTCCTCTGGCCAAACACAGTCATGTAAAACATAACCACTGGGATAGGGAGCTTTGACCACCCAAATGGCGAAGTTATTTGTGCCAGTGTTGATGAGACGGGCGATCGCCAAGTTCAGGGATGGCATGGATTCACTAAACTAAGTAAGGAGAAACAACAAGAATAACAATTACTTGTTGGTAATTTTTTTATTTAATTATTACCTGTATTATTTCAGATTTTTAGAAGTTTAACGAGTGTTTAACTGAGTTTGGTTGGAATCTATCAGTTGATTTGGTACCCTTGTGGGGTTGGAAATAGGGGGACAAGGATTTTCTGGGTTTGGTGGTAAGACGGAAACTTTAACTTTTTCCAGTTTAGACAATTCTACCCAGAAGTTTTGATCTCCTGGACTTGTGGTCTTTGCAGTACAAAGTCGCAAGTGTACTAATAAGTCTTGAGATTTCTGTTGAGGGTTGGGTTTCGTGTCAATTACTTGTAATAAACGGTTTATGGGCAAAGTTTTTTGATTCTCACCAGTAATTTCCCGCTCCGTTTTAATTACCCACCCAGGGGCGAGGTCTTTCAGTGATCGCTCTAGCACTGGATTACTGGCAGTTGGTTGTTCTCGCCATTGCATCATTAAGTATCCCCCTGAACCAGCTAAGATCACCAACAAGAAGGGAACTATTAAATGGAAAGGCAGTTTATTGATTGTGGTGGGCCGAGTTTCGGGCATGACTTTCGTTTTTTGGTTATTGTTACCGTCTAGTAATGTTGATGTTAATGCTGTGGTTGTAGTATTTGCAGATATGAGAGCAGAAATATCGGGGATGACTGCTGTTATGGTTGATTTTGGTTCATAATATTCGATTTTATAGTGTATTAAAGCCAACGTGACATTATCATGTCCGTTTTTGGTATTAGCTAGTTCCACCAATTTATCAGCGACTTGGACTATATCATCTTCCCCGGTCAGAATTGGTAATATTTCTGTTTCCCAATAATCTTCTATCCGGTCAAAATCACTTAATCCATCGGATGTGAGTAAAAAAATGGCATCTTCATCAAGGATAAACCTTTGGGAACTGGGATGTAATGAGTGACTAGGACTCATTCCTAAAGCTTGTACAAGAGATCCAGCACCACCTTGTTGCACGGCTTCACGATAGATAGCATAGCCGAGTCGGACTTCACGAGAGGCGACATCATCATCAAGGGTAACTTGGTAACAGCCTTGCCGTGTAATCCAGTAGGCGCGACTATCTCCGACGTGAGTAATGTACATTTGGTGGGCAATAGTCAATGCCATGACTACGGTTGTGCCCATACGTTGACGGGCTTGACGATTTTCGTTGTCGTTGCGTTGGCTAATTTTGTCGTTGGCAATTGCTACTGCACGATCTAAATCAGCCAGGACGAGTGCAGGTTCTATGTGTTGATCAAGAAGTATTGTTAGTTCTTGTACCTGCTGATGAATTGTTTCAATAGCTAAATTAGAGGCGACGTTGCCTCCTTGGTGCCCGCCAATGCCATCACAGACAATAGCTAAACATTCAGTGACCTGTGGTGGTTTGCTAACAACCGTGCCACTGGCGGGATAACAAGCATCTTCATTACGTTGACGACTAGGACCTGTGTCTGTTTTCGTGACAATTTTAATACTGGTAGTTTGTGAGCGTGCCAATGTTGCCAGTCCTTGATCTAAAACTGCAATGAGGACTTCTGGAGAATTAATTTTGCCTTCAATAAGCAAGTTACTGATTTGGTGAACAAATTCCGCTATGGCTGGTTTGGAGTCTAATTGCAATGTTTGCCAAAATTTACCTAAATCGGGTAAGTCTGGGGATTTGGGAGTGTCAGAACGTAATTCTAACAACCGGACTAATGATCCTTCTACGCGCACTATATGAGGGTCTATTAAGCTAATAGCCACACCTTCCGTTTGCAAGGGTTGCCACAAATTAGCCATCTGCCATAGCCAATTAAGTTGACGCATTGATGTAGCATTGCGCCAAGCAATATTTAACTGACTACATAGCTGCACTTGTAGTCCTGAACTATCTGTGGACAAAGGTGGCTGTTCTAGAAGTAATATTTCTCGGGGATAGTCCCCCTGAGTTAGAGGAAGTATTCCATATACCTGTGGTACGTTTAATCTATAAGCAATTAGTCTGAGATATGGTTTAATCCCCTTGAAATTACCTATATCAGGTGATTGAGGTAATAATCCTGGTTTTCTATCTAAAACAACACATTGACTAATTACTAAATAGCGATCGGCTAAGACATCTCCAGGGCTACCCACACTCAGACCATCTCCTACAGCCCAGAGGTAACGTCTGGGTAGAGGTGTGGAGCATCGCTGGCAAAATTTGTGATACAAGGGGTTGGCAGCCAGACAAGCTTCATTGGGGCAGTAGAGCGTTGCCGCATCATTTTCCATAGTGTTCGCGGTGATCAGCGATTGGCAGTTTTTAAGTGCAATTTAAGTGCAATATTGGTAGCGGTAATTGAGACCGCTAATTTTTTTTGAATTTGACATATCCGATTTTGCATCACAATTATAGCTGGCAATTACCAGCAGATGTTAATCATCAATTTACCTATGCCAATAACTTACTCCTTACTTCATTATCTAGTAAAGATGTGAACTACTCCAACTATAGCTTCAGCTTAGTTGGAGCTTCTGTACTCACAGGGGAGTGCCTCAAATGAGACTTTCGCCCCATCTTTGGTCTTACCTCCCCTCCTACAGCAGAGACGGCTGAACCATCCGCCTTCAGTATCCTGATTCCCTCTGTTCTGATGTTTTGGGCTGCGTTGCCGTCGCTATCATGGTGAGTGCCACAGTGAGGACAAGTCCACTCTCTGACATCTAGTGGCATTTTACTCACTTGATAGAAACAATGAGAACAGATCTGGGAACTGGGGAAGAACCTCTCAATTTCTACCAACTTCCCACCCTGACGCTCTAACTTGTAGGCTAAAAAGTTAATGAACATCCCCCATGCACAATCAGATATTGCTTTGGCCAAATTTTGATTACGAACCATGCCTTTGACATGAAGATTCTCCACGATGACAGCTTGACTATCGCTGACCAACTTATGACTCAGTTTATGTAGAAAATCTTGCCTAGAGTTACTAATCCGTTCGTACACTTTGGCAACCAGTTGAGCATACTTGTTTCTGGAATTACTTCCTTTTTGTTTACGTGCTAATTTCTTTTGTTTGCGCTTGAGGTTTTTCTCGTGCTTGGCTATATGTTGAGGATTTTCATATTTAGAAGTCTTTTCACCGTCGGTGACAACAGCAAAATGTTTAAGTCCTAAGTCAAGACCATAAATTTTTCCTTCTGTCGCAGTCGGGTGTTCACCTTCTACTTCAGTCAAGATAGATGCTAAATATTTCCCTGACGGAGTTTTGCTAATGGTGACAGTCTTAATTTTCCCTTCTATGGGTCTATGTATTTTGGCTTTGACTATGCCGATATTCCCTGGAAGTTTAACATTACCATCGACAATCCTGACATTCTGAGGATACTGAATTGACTGTTTTCCATGCTTGGATTTGAATTTCGGAAACCCAGCACGTTGATCAAAAAAGTTTTTATATGCAGTGGTGAGATGGAGTGTTGTAGCTTGTAAAACTTGGCTATAACAGTCAGCTAACCATTGTGTATCTTTTTCTTTTTTGAGCTTTGGTAGTAGTGCATTGAGTGCTAGTTGCCCTAGTCCTTTACCTGTCTCTTTGTAAGACTCAATCGACTTATTGAGAGCGTAATTCCACCACCAGCGAGAACAGCCAAAGGTCCGTGCCAATAGTGTTTGTTGCTCTTGATTTGGATATAGACGAACTTGAACGACTTTCCGTAGCACTCAATATCACCTCCTCGATGGGAATATATTAGTACGAGGTAAGCTTTCTAGTAAAGTATCCAGACAAAATATTTGGCAGTTGCTGATGTATCCCACTCACTAACCAAAGAGCGGTTGATATTGTTGGGAGATAGAATCGTTATTGCCCGACTGATATCCCCACTTAACATTTTTATAGGTGGGGATATCAGTCGGTCTTGTTAAAAATGCCAAATATCAAAAATAGCCAATTGCTAATTTCCCAACAACTAGCAATTAGCTATTTATAAGTAAGCGATGAGCAGTTTTCTAAGTGAGTGCTTCAGCACCACCAACAACCTCTAGCAGTTCTTGGGTGATAGCGGCTTGTCTGGCTTTGTTGTACGACAAGGAGAGAGTTTTAATCAATTCACCAGCGTTGTCACTGGCGTTGTTCATAGCTGTCATTCGTGCTGCTAGTTCACTAGCGGCTGATTCTTGTAATGCCCGCAATAGCTGATTACTCAAATATAGGGGTAGTAAAGAATCAAGAATTTGCACAGGGTCCTGCTCAAAAATCATGTCTCGGGGCAAAGGACGGACTGTGGTGGTGACTTTTTGCCGTTCTACTTCAAATTGACCGCCACGGGTTGTGAGGCGGAAAATTTCATCATCGGCTGCTTCTAGACCTTGAGGATCTAAAGGCAGCAGAGTTTGCACTACGGGACGTGAGCTAACTAAGGAGACGAATCTGGTATAGATTAACTCAATTCGATCTACGCTTTCCGAAAGGAACAGGGAAAGGAGTTGATCGGCGATTTCGTTAGCCTCTGCGGCGGTGGGAATTTGCTCTAAGCCCGTGTAGGTGCCGTCAATGGGTTGTTCACGACGTTGGAAATACTGGATGGCTTTACGTCCTACCAGTACGTATTTGTAATTTACGCCTTCTGCTTGTAATTCTTTGGCGCGATTTTCTGCACGACGGATAACGTTGGTGTTGTAGCCGCCACACAAACCTCTATCGCCGGCAATTACTAACAGTCCAACTGTTTTAAGTTCCCGTTGTTTGAGTAGTGGTAAGTCTACATCTTCAAACCGCAGACGAGTTTGCAAACCATACAGCACTTGTGCCAGGCGATCAGCAAAGGGACGGGTGGCAGTTACCTGTTCTTGGGCGCGACGTACCCTAGCAGCTGCCACGAGGCGCATGGCTTCTGTAATTTTTTTGGTGTTTTTGACCGACTGAATGCGATCGCGTATTGCTTTGAGATTGGGCATATTCTTAAGTTCTCGGTGCCTAGTCAGTAGTCAAACGTCAACAGTCAATAGCCATTTTGTGTTTTCCAATGACTAATGACTAATGACTAATAACTAATTACGCTGTTGCTTGGAAGGTTTTTTTGTATTCTACGAGTGCTTCCTTCAAAGCTTTTTCTTCTTCCTCACCCAGTACTTTTTTGGTTTGTACTGCCTCGGTGTATTCAGGTTTGCCAGTTTTTAAGTATTCCCGCAGCCCTTTGGTGAAGCTGGTTACTTTTTCTACAGCTATGTCATCTAAGTAACCGTTAATACCAGCATATAAGATTGCTACTTGCTCATACACTGCCAGAGGTTGATTTTGTGGCTGCTTGAGTAGTTCGCGTAATCTTTGACCGCGTGCCAATTGGTCTTGAGTGGCTTTATCTAAGTCAGAAGCAAATTGTGCGAAGGCTTGCAGGTCGTCAAATTGTGCCAGTTCTAGTTTTACCTTACCGGCAACTTTTTTCATGGCTTTGGTTTGCGCGGCCGAACCCACGCGAGATACCGAAATACCGGGGTTTACTGCGGGACGAATACCGGAGTTGAACAGGTCAGAAGAAAGGAAGATTTGACCGTCGGTGATGGAAATTACATTGGTGGGGATGTAAGCTGAAACGTCACCTGCTTGGGTTTCGATGATGGGTAAGGCGGTCATGCTACCTTTACCCAATTCATCACTTAATTTAGCTGCGCGTTCCAACAAACGGGAGTGGATGTAGAATACATCTCCAGGATATGCTTCCCGTCCGGGTGGACGACGTAGCAGCAAGGACATTTGACGATAAGCTTGGGCTTGCTTGGAAAGGTCATCATAGACCACCAAGGTAGCTTTGCCTTTGTACATGAAGTACTCAGCGATGGTTGCTCCGGTGTAGGGAGCTAGGAATTGTAGTGTAGCTGGGTCACTGGCGTTAGCGGCGACGACTATGGTGTAGTCCATAGCGCCTTTTTCTTGTAGGGTTTGGACTACGTTAGCAACGGTGGATGCTTTTTGACCGATGGCTACGTATACACAAATTACATCTTCGGATTTTTGGTTGATGATTGTGTCAATAGCAATGGCGGTTTTGCCGGTTTGACGGTCACCAATGATCAATTCCCGTTGACCACGACCGATGGGAATCATGGAGTCAATAGCTGTAATACCGGTTTGCATCGGTTCGTGTACAGAGCGACGAGCGATGATACCGGGGGCTGGGGATTCAATCAAACGAGTGTCGGTGGTTTTAATTTCTCCCTTACCATCTAGGGGACGAGCCAAGGCATCAACCACGCGTCCAATTAAGGCTTCACCAACGGAAACTTGGGCAATTCTACCAGTAGCGGTAACAGAGCTACCTTCTTGAATATTTAGACCTTGACCCATGAGCACAGCGCCCACGTTATCTTCTTCTAAGTTTTGGAGAATGCCTACTGTACCATCTTCAAACTCTACAAGTTCCCCGGCCATAGCCTTTTCTAGACCGTAGATCCGGGCAATACCGTCACCTACTTGAAGAACTGTACCAACGTTAGCAACTTTGACTTCTTGGTCGTATTGCTCGATTTGCTGTTGAATAATGCTGCTGATTTCGTCAGGTCTAATGGAAATACTCATGTGTCTATGTTTTTTTTGCTTTCGAGACGGAAGAGGTAATCTCTGAAGATGAGGGAATCAGCAAGGTGTTTTCCCTGATTCTTCAATTATTTCGTCGTCTGCCAAGTCACCTTGCCTAGAATCAGCACAGCAAGGAAACTCTGGCAGGATTGCCGTTACGAATTACTGGTTAAGCGCAGGGAAAGGCGGCGCAACTGACCGCGTAAACTAGCATCAATTACTTGGGAGCCGACTTTAATCACCACACCACCAATTAACTCGCCATCTATTTTAGTTTCCAGTTCCACCAGGCGAGCTTTGGTGATAGCGAGAACTTTTTCCACCACAGCTTGACGTTGAGCTTCTGAAAGGGGAACTGCTGAAGTCACTTCCGCTAATACGGTTTGATTCAGCTGGCGCAACAAAGCTAGGTATTGTTGTAAGACCGGTTCTAGAAAAACGATGCGCCGTTTATCTACCAGCAACAACAAAAAATTGCGTAGGTAAGGGTTACCACTTTCAGCCAATATTTGTCTGATGACGGCTTTTTTGTCCTCACCTTTAATAAAGGGGTTGGCGATAAAGTTCTGTAGATCCTGATTTGCTGACAGCAGGCCTAACAGAACCCGTGCATCTTCGCCAAACTCTTCTGTCAAGTTTTTTGATTGCGCGAGGGACAACAGTGCTTGTGCGTAAGGCACAGCTATTTCTGCTGTTGCTATGTTACTTGTCATACCTCGCCTCCGAGTTGTGCGATGCTGCGTTCAATTAAAATTTGTTGAGCATCGGCGGCTATGCCGCTTTTCAGTTCCAATTCCACTTTTTGCAATGCCTGAGCAACTACACTCTGCCGCAATTTTGCGATCGCTTTATCCAGGTCTGCATTTAAGTCAGCAGCACCGGCTGCTTGCAAGCGTTCAATATCTACAGCCGCTTGAGCTAGGATAGCTTGGCGTGCAGCTTGGGCATTTTCTTGTGCTGCTGTTTTGATTCTTTCCGCTTCTGCAGTAGCTTGTTCTAGCTTTTGCTGTGCTTCTTTGAGTTGCTGTGCAGCTTGAGCCGCACGTTGCTCTGCATTCTTTATTGCTGTTTCGATAGTATCCCGGCGAGTTTTCAGGGTATTACCCAGAACTTTCCGCCCAAAAACTAACAGCACAGTAATAATAATGGACAGGTTGATCAGGTTGGTGTCAAATATATTTGTATTTAGACTAAAACCACCATGTCCGGCTTCTTCTGCCAAGTCACTTGCGACGGCGCTGGCTTCCGCCATCAACAGTAAAAAAGTCCCCATCATTTTTCATCCACAACTGCGCTGCCAAGGATTAACACGACCCACGCCTGCAACAACTGTTACTTGGTGTTACTTAGCGAGTGCGTCTTCACAATGTCACCTAATGATTCCACTTAAATTTTCGTTAGCGCCGAGTTACTAAATCTGCTCCTAAAAGCTTTTCTAGTATTTGGCCACTGAGGGAATCTACCTGTTGCTCTAATGAAGCCAATGCTGATTGTTTTTGTTGCTCAATTTCATTGGAAGCTTTTTCTTTTTCTGCCTGGGCTTCTCGTTGCGCCGCTGCCATCTTCTCAGCAGCGATTTTTTGCGCCTCGGCTTGAGCATCAGCAATAATTTTTTGGGCTTGTCGTCTAGCGTCTGCTAGTTCCTGCTCATATTGTTCTGCCAATTTCTGTGTTTTTGACAAACGTTCCTGTGCTTCTAGTTGATTGTTCCGGATATAATCGTTCCGTTCATCAATAGCGTTGCCCAGTGGTTTGTACAGTGTTGCATTCAATACCAGAGCTAAAACTAGAAACTGAATTGCCATTAAGGGCAGGGTAGCATCTAGATCGAACAGCCCCCCTTCCTTGGCAACCTCTTCTACGGCCAATAAGGTGATCCAGTGTGTCATGGTTGCTAGTTTCCATCTAATATTTTAGTCCTGAGTCCTGAGTTATGAGTTGTAAGTTATGAGTTAATTGCCCAACTCTTAACTTTTTTCTCACTCAGCGAAAAGTTGCAAGGAGGAGCCACTGCGCTCTTGAGTTTTCCCAAGTGTAGCAAGTGGCATAAATTTCCTCCGGGCAAACTTCGGTGACTCAGCACTCAGCATTCTCTTGTTTGTACAGGCGCGATTACTCGCGTTTTAGCACTGATTATGAGAAGGGGTTAGCAAACAGTAGCACTAGGGCAACTACTAGACCGTAGATGGTTAACGCTTCCATGAATGCCAAGCTTAGGAGTAATGTACCGCGAATTTTACCTTCAGCTTCTGGCTGACGTGCAATACCTTCCACAGCTTGTCCCGCCGCGTTACCTTGACCAATACCAGGGCCGATTGCAGCCAAACCAACAGCTAAAGCAGCAGCTAAAACGGAAGCAGCAGAAACCAATGGATCCATGATATTCTTTCCTTATTTTACTGAGTTGTGTGGGTCTAGAAGTCGTGGTGTGTTAGTTGCCATTTGCCATTTGCCGTTGCTCATTGTTGAAAAACTAATGAGTCATGGCTCATGACTCATGACTGTTGAGGGTGTTTAATGCCCCCCATGCTCCTCGCCATGATGTTCTTCCATCGCTTCACCGATGTAAGCCGCGGCTAAGGTGGCAAAAATTAGTGCCTGAATGGCGCTGGTAAATAGTCCCAAAGCCATTACTGGCAAAGGTACAAACAAGGGGACTAGTAATACCAGCACTCCTACTACAAGTTCGTCAGCCAAAATGTTGCCGAATAAACGGAAACTTAGGGAAAGAGGCTTGGTGAAGTCTTCGATAATCTTGAATGGCAACATGAACGACACTGGCTGTACGTAGTTACCAAAATACCCCAAGCCCTTTTTACTGAATCCAGCATAAAAATACGCTAGTGATGTCAGCAACGCTAGGGCAACCGTTGTGTTGATATCACTTGTAGGTGCTGTTAGTTCACCTTCTGGCAAATGAATCAGCTTAAATGGTACTAGCGCCCCTGACCAATTTGACACAAAAATGAACAAAAACAAAGTGCCAACAAAAGGCACCCAGGGGCGATATTCTTTTTCGCCAATTTGGTTTTTAGCCAAATCCCGAATGAATTCCAGGGCGTATTCCATCAGGTTCTGTAACCCACTGGGAATTCTTTTGATGTTACTGCTGGCGGCTAAGGAAACTAGCACTAGCACACCAATAACAAACCATGAGGTGAGAAACACCTGACCATGCAGCTTCAAGTTACCTATTTGCCAGTACAGATGTTTACCCACTTCCAATTCGGCAAGTGGAAAAGAGTAGACGTTCAGAAAATTCAGCATTTTCTTTCTATATCATTCGTTTCTCCAATGTTAACTGGAGAAGAGGAGCAAATTTGCGGTGTGGATATTCCTCACGCAAAGCTTAGGTTAGCTTTTTCAGGTTGTCGGAGCGTTGACTAGTCAGAGACAAAAGCCATCCTAATTATGTAGACGATGAGTGTGGCTTTGTAGGTGAGAAATCCCAAGAATATGGGTAATATTTGTAGTTGATTCCACTGCGATGCTAGCAAAATCAGCGCTACTAATAAGGCTAACCGAGTTTTACTCAGGCTTTTTTTCTCTCTACCTAAACGCTCAACATCTTTTGCCAACATCTTTAAGTAAAGCACACCTGCACACGCCCCTAACAAATAATTCAGGGCAATGTTTAGAGAGTAAGCAATCCACACAGAGATAAAAATTATCCCTGTCAAAGCAAGTGTGGTTACCAGCAACTCTTGGTAGAGTTGATAGAACTCTTGCATGGAAAAGTTGACTGATTCTGTGTCCTCAGAACCAGATTGAGTATCCTGCTGTGTTGTCGGATTGGGGTCAATTGAATCTTCTGACAAGCTCACGATACTTGAAACCGGTACAACCTAACTTATGATGACTGCACATTCAGTCAGCTGAATCATATCACGATCAGGTAACAATACTTTAGGAAAAAACAATTAACTTCTTTTTTCTTTGTTTTTAGTTGTCCGTGGGTAGGGGGAATGGACGGCTTGACTCTTCCCACACCCTCTCGTTGGGTGTTAGCGACGGCAGTTTTGGTTGGGCGAGTTTCTAGTTCGCTTTAGTTTAGCTTGATTTGGGCTGGAATGTTGGACAATCTGGCAGAAACATTTGGCTATCTCTGACAAGGATTGTAGAAGGTTTCTTGGGCAGTTGTCTAAAAAGGTTAATTAGGTGTCAACAAAATCATTTGTAGTTGCACAAGATTTCTGAGTTGATCTAACCCCAGCTGCACTTTGGCTAAAATTTCTGCTACCTTGGTTTGACCATCACATTTTTGCAGAAATTCTAACTCCGCTAGCGAAAGGTTAACGATTTGGTAATTGTAATTAAATACACATTGACTGGGGAACCCATCCATGCAGGGGTTCAGTTCCGGTATGGCTGCTAGTAATGTTTCATCTGCTGACCAGTCGGTTTTTTTTATGGGGGGACGACAGAGGAAAAATTCGTAATGGGTAACTTCAGGGTCCAGTAATTCTATCAGGCGGTAGCGTTGGCGATCGCTCAGATTTTTTGCTTTTGCCATTAACTCTGGTGCTTTGGCTAAAAGTCTTGATAATTGCCAAAAATCGGGGTTAGAAAAACCAAGAAATTCTAAGCCTGAAGCGTCAATTAATTCAAACAGTGTGTCAATGTTGTAGTCAATTTCTTGGGGATGAACGTACATATCAGCAAAACATTCATCTTTGTGGTTTTCTAATGACCAAAGTTCTTTGTCTCGCTTTACAATGCGATTATTTTTTGGCAATGATGCGAATATCTGTCGTCCGACTTCTACTCCATCACGATAATCGCCTTTTTTGTCTCCTTGGAGAAGAGCGATCGCTTTTTGCATGAGTTGAATTTCCCACCGACCGAGTTCGCCATAAACAAAAATGTGCATTATTCCACCGGGAGCTAATTTTTTAGCTAAGGCTTGAATACCACGGATAGGGTCGGGGAGATGATGCAAGACACCGACACAGTTAATCAAGTCAAACTCACCGACTAACTGTTCTACATCGTATAAACTCAGGTGATGAAATTCTACTCTATCTGCACGGGAACGTTCACAGCGTTCTTTGGCTACCTTTAAGGTTCCCGCACTTAAATCAATCCCTACTACCCGGGCTTGGGGGTTGAGGTGGACTAAATATTCTGTACCCACACCGGAACCACAACCCGCATCTAAGATGCGGATATTTTGGTGTGGTGGTTTGCGTCCAGTACAAAAATTGTAAGCAGCTAACCAATTCCAACGCCAATTGTACCCAGGGGGCGGCTCATCTAGTAGGGGTTCTGGGGGGAATGGGTAGGTATCGTAGAGTTTGGCAACAGCAGCACTTACAGCTTGGGAGTGGGACATGATCAAGTAGAACGCAGCACTTCTGAGTTTAGCGGATTGGCAGAGTTATTCACCATCCAGTAAACTGATTCTTTATGTAAAAACAATGGCATTTCATACTATCGTCCCTGAGTACTTTTGATTACACACGGATCTTCTACAGATGACTGGAACTCTGCGGCATAACCTTTGCAGGAAGCTGAGACTAATCGCAGATTGTGTTTTTTGCTGTTGGTGTAGAGGGTGCTGATTTTGACACTTTGAGAACAATTAGTCCAGAGCGTCCGCAGGTGAAATTAAATGGTTTAGATTTTCGCTTTCTGTTTGTTTAGCTTTCTGCAAAATAGTTGATTTTGGGCAAGCTAGAATATGTGGTTATTCCGGCTCAGGAATTTTGATTACAGATTGTACATACTTCTTAATAAATCACTAGAGCAAACGCAAAACGTTCTAATCTAAAGCTAAATGGGTTAATTTACTGGCAGTTTTGCAGGCAGCAATCTACTCCATAATCACATTGATATGTCAAGCCTAAAAATAACCCAGACTTAACACATACATAAATTAAAGGAGTTTTACAAATTCGATGAGTGTTAAGGCAAACCTACTCCACACCCTTAGTGGTGATTCTAGCTTGGTTACCTCAGTAGCATACAGCAATGATGGTCAAACTTTAGCCAGTGGGAGTTGGGACAAGACCATCAAGATCTGGAATGTGAACACAGGACAGCTACTGCAAACCCTCAGTGGTCATTCTGACTTGGTTTGGTCAGTAGCATACAGCAGTGATGGTCAAACTTTAGCCAGTGGGAGTTGGGACAAGACCATCAAGATATGGAATGTGAACACAGGACAGCTACTGCAAACCCTCAGTGGTCATTCTGACTCGGTTTACTCAGTAGCATACAGCAGTGATGGTCAAACTTTAGCCAGTGGGAGTGTGGACAAGAGCATCAAGATATGGAATGTGAACACAGGACAGCTACTGCAAACCCTCAGTGGTCATTCCGACTCGGTTACCTCAGTACCATACAGCAGTGATGGTCAAACTTTAGCCAGTGGGAGTAGGGACAAAACCATCAAGATATGGAATGTGAACACAGGACAGCTACTGCAAACCCTCAGTGGTCATTCTGACTCCATTACCTCACTAGCATACAGCAGTGATGGTCAAACTTTAGCCAGTGGGAGTAGTGACAACACCATCAAGATATGGCAAATTGCAGCATTTACCACTAGGTCATCTTCAGTCCAAACCAATCAATCACAGCAAGCAGCAGTTTCTACACCTCAAAATCAGCCCGTAACAACTCCAGCCCGTCCAATATTTTCTCAAGTCAGTAGGAGTGTTTTGTCAGAAAAAACCCTCAGTGGTCATTGTGACTGGGTTCGGTCAGTAGCATACAGCAGTGATGGTCAAACTTTAGCCAGTGGGAGTGTGGACAAAACCATCAAGATATGGAATGTGAACACAGGACAGCTACTGCAAACCCTCAGTGGTCATTCTAGCTTGGTTACCTCACTAGCATACAGCAGTGATGGTCAAACTGTAGCCAGTGGGAGTGTGGACAACACCATCAAGATATGGAATGTGAACACAGGACAGCTACTGCAAAACTTCAGTGGTCATTGTGACTGGGTTTGGTCAGTAGCATACAGCAGTGATGGTCAAACTTTAGCCAGTGGGAGTGTGGACAAAACCATCAAGATATGGAATGTGAACACAGGACAGCTACTGCAAACCCTCAGTGGTCATTCTGACTGGGTTTGGTCAGTAGCATACAGCAGTGATAGTCAAACTTTAGCCAGTGGGGGTAGGGACAAAACCATCAAGATATGGAATGTGAACACAGGACAGCTACTGCAAACCCTCAGTGGTCATTCTGACTCGGTTCGGTCAGTAGCATACAGCAGTGATAGTCAAACTTTAGCCAGTGGTAGTTATGACAAAACCATCAAGATATGGAATGTGAACACAGGACAGCTACTCCACACCCTCAGTGGTCATTCTGACTCGATTCGGTCAGTAGCGTACAGCAGTGATGGTCAAACTTTAGCCAGTGGGGGTAGGGACAGCACCATCAAGATATGGAATGTGAACACAGGACAGCTACTGCAAACCCTCAGTGGTCATTCTGACTGGGTTTGGTCAGTAGCATACAGCAGTGATGGTCAAACTTTAGCCAGTGGGAGTGGGGACAACACCATCAAGATATGGCGGATACGGTAAAATAAAAATGTACTTAATTTAACCTCAACAGACTTTAAATAAGGCATGACTACAACAGTGGAACCAGTAGCCGTACAACCACGAACCAAGGTTTTTGATCTTGAAGTTAATGCAATATTTTAAGCTTTATTTTAAGCTTGACACGCCAGCAGGAATAAATACTAATTATCTAAGGCCAATAATCTGGTTTTTGTTTGCTTTCATGGCTTTGAACTGAACCTACTAGACCTGTTGGGAATGACATGGTTGGGTTGATTCTTGTTCAAGTAATTATTAAATTTTTATAAAATAAAAATTTTCTGTAATAAATTATGGTATCTACAGTGCCCCCACATAATACACAAAAAAATAGTTGATTTTGGGCAAGCTGGAATATGTAGTTATTCTGGCTCAGGAATTTTGATTACAGATTGTACATACTTCTTAATAAATCACCAGAGCAAACGCAAAACGTTCTAATCTAAAGCTAACTGGGTTAATTTACTGGCAGTTTTGCAGGCAGCAATCTAGTCTATAATCACACCGATATGTCAAGCCTCAAAACAACCCAGACTTAACACATACATAAATTAAAGGAGTTTTACAAATTCGATGAGTGTTAAGGCAAGTGGTGGAAGCTCGGTTGCGCGTCCGCAACTATATCAAACTCTAACTGTGGCCACAATTTCCCAAGCCGAACAGCAAGACCGCTTTTTGGGTAGCGGGGAACTAGGCGAACTGGCAAGTTATTTTGCCTCTGGTGCAAAACGTCTGGAAATTGCCCAGACGCTGACGGAGAATTCTGAGATTATCGTCTCTCGGGCTGCTAACCGCATTTTTGTGGGTGGTTCCCCCATGGCTTTTTTAGAAAAGCCTAAAGAACAAGAACTAGCTATGGCTACGGCTGGCGGTGGTGCTGAGATGAGTGTCACAGAAGGGATGAAACTGGGGACTGTCACCTATGTGGAAACTCGTGGCGGTTTTTTAGAAAATCTCCGTTCCATATTCAACTCTTCTCCTAGCGGCCCTATTCCTCCGGGTTTTCGACCAATTAATGTTGCCCGTTATGGCCCAAGCAACATGGCTAAGAGCTTACGGGATTTATCCTGGTTCCTCCGCTATGCTACCTACGCCATTGTGGCTGGTGACCCGAATATTATCAGCGTGAATACACGGGGTTTACGGGAAATAATCGAAAATGCTTGCTCTGGGGAAGCAACATTAGTAGCTTTGCAGGAAATTAAAGCAGCATCTCTTTCTTATTTTCGTAAAGATGCTGAGGCTACAGCCATTGTGTCTCAGTATATGGATGTGTTACTGACTGAGTTCAAAGCACCTACACCTTCTAACAAACTCCGTCAACGTCCCTCTGGCGACCAACAAGGTTTACAACTGCCACAAATTTACTTTAATTCCGCAGAACGGCGGCCTAAGTTTGTGATGAAGCCTGGTTTGTCTGCTAGTGAAAAAATCCAGGTTGTGAAAGCAGCTTATCGGCAAATTTTTGAGCGAGACATTACTCGTGCTTATAGTTTGTCTATATCTGACCTGGAATCTAAAGTGAAGAATGGCGATATCTCTATGAAGGAGTTTATCCGCCGTCTTGCTAAATCTCCGCTTTACCAAAAACAGTTTTACCAGCCTTTTATTAACAGCCGAGTTATTGAACTGGCTTTCCGTCACATTTTGGGACGGGGGCCAAGTAGTCGGGAAGAGGTACAAAAATACTTTGCAATTATTTCTAATGGCGGTCTACCAGCTTTAGTTGATGCTTTGGTGGATTCTCAGGAGTATGGCGATTACTTTGGCGAGGAAACAGTACCCTATTTGCGTGGTTTGGGTCAAGAAGCCCAAGAATGTCGTAACTGGGGACTGCAACAAGACTTGTTTAAGTACAGTGCGCCTTTCCGGAAAGTACCTCAGTTTATTACTACTTTTGCTGCTTACGAGCAGCCATTACCTGACCAGCATCCTTATGGTTCTGGTAATGATCCGTTGGAAATTCAATTTGGGGCTATTTTCCCGAAAGAAACTCGCAACCCCAGTAGCAGTCCGGCTCCCTTTGGCAAGGATACCCGACGTATCTTGATTCACCAAGGACCCGGTATTAATAACCAATTGAGTAATCCTCAGGCGCGGGGTGAAGCTCCAAGAACTCTGGGACGCAAGGTGTTTAAGCTGGATCAAATTCCTGCTACTATGAGCAAGAAAGCCGGTAAGGGTGTGAGTGTTAAGTTCTCTGAAAGCTCTACCCAAGCTGTAATCAAAGCTGCTTATTTGCAAGTTTTTGGTCGTGATGTTTACGAAGGTCAACGCCTGAAGGTGGCAGAAATTAAGCTGGAAAATGGCGATATTTCTGTGCGCGAGTTTGTGCGGATGTTGGCTAAGTCGGATTTATTCCGCAAGATGTACTGGACATCGCTGTATGTTTGTAAGGCGATTGAGTACATTCATCGCCGCTTGTTGGGTCGTCCTACCTATGGCCGTCAAGAAAACAACAAGTATTTTGATATTGCGGCCAAGAAGGGCTTCTATGCAGTGGTAGATGCTATTCTTGATACTCAAGAATACAGCGAGGCCTTTGGTGAGGATACAGTTCCTTATGAACGGTATTTGACTGCGGCTGGTGTATCTTTGCGTCATCTGCGGGTTGGTAGTATTCGCGAAGATGTGGGTGCGAAGGTTGAGAAGGTGGAAACACCCCGGTTTGTGGAGTTGGGTGAGGTTGCTGAAAAACGCACAGAACCAGATATCCAATTCCGCATTAATCAAGGTGTTACTAAGAAGCGCGAACAAACCAAAGTCTTTAAGTTGGTGGCAAACACTGGCGATAAAGTAGCAGTGAAAACTTTGATTAGTGCTGCTTACCGTCAGATTTTTGAGCGTGACATTGCACCTTACATTGTCAAAAATGAATTTACAGCTTTAGAAAGTAAGCTGGGTAACGGTGAAATCAGCGTTAAGGAATTTATTACAGGTTTGGGTTACTCAAACCTGTACTTGAAGGAGTTTTATACACCTTATCCCAACACTAAGGTGATTGAGTTGGGTACTAAGCATTTCTTGGGACGTGCGCCCATAGACCAGGGAGAAATCCGTAAGTATAACCAAATTTTGGCTACTCAGGGGATTCGTGCTTTTATTACAGCTATGGTGGAAAGTGCGGAATATGGTGAGGCTTTTGGTGAGGATACGGTTCCTTACCGTCGTTTCCCCACTTTACCTGCGGCTAATTTCCCGAATACGCAAAAGCTTTACAATCAACTGACTAAGCAAAATAATGATTTGGTTGTACCTAGCTTTGAGACTGTGAAGCCGCGCATTGCTTCCGCGAATACGCCAATTTTAGCGAAGGCAATAGCAGATTTGGCAGTTAAAGCCAAGCAAATGGACAAAACCAAGCCGTTCTTCATTGAGTTAGGTCGCTCCTTCAATGATGGTCGTGGTCAGTCTGTGGAAGTGGGTGTGGGTACAAGTCGCCGTAAACCTGCACGTATTAACCGCATGACCGTGAATGCTACCCAAGCAGAGAAAGAACAGGTAATTAATGCTGCTTACTGCCAAGTTTTGGATGTGTTTAGCGGTCAAGTTCCTGGAGAATACCGCCGTTCCAACTTAGATAGTAAACTGCGGAATGGGGAAATTTCTGTGCGGGAGTTTGTCCGGGAATTGGCTAGTTCGGAAATCTACCGTAAGCGTTTCTATACGCCTTATCCCAATACTAAGGTGATTGAGTTCTTATTCCGTCACTTGTTGGGACGGGCTCCAGCTACTCAAGGGGAAATCCGTCAATATAACAAGTTGCTGGCTGATAGCGGTTTACGGGCTGCTGTGGAAGCAATTGTAGATAGTCAAGAGTATGGGCGTTTCTTTGGTGAGGATGTAGTGCCTTATCAGCGTTACCCATCATTACCTGCTGGTAATTATTTGGGTAGTGTGAAAGCTGCTGCTGACTTGGTGAAACAATCTTGGTCTAGTTTGTCACCTGCTGTATTAACAGGAAGACCAAGCGATCGCTAAGGTTTAGGAATTGGGGATGGAGGTCAGAGTTTTCTCAATCCTCTATTCCCGATACTCAATAGTCAATAATCGCTGTTTTCCTTGTGTAACAAAGCTTTCCGGTAGCAATTGGCTGATAAATCTGAAAGGTAATGTTACAAACTATTAAGAAGAGTCATAAATGCTCAACGAAATGCCGGAAAATGTTTTGCGGAAGGTAGTTGTGTTTTCCAGCCAACTCGTTATGTGATAGCTATGGCAATTGTCTAATTGTGATATCTAAAGCCGCGACCAAAGGAAGCCACTACCATAACAAATTTAAATTGCACCAGTTTATTAAATTCTGGTTTCATTAGTACTGGAGGAATCCATTAATGAGTATCGTCACGAAGTCCATCGTGAATGCTGATGCAGAAGCCCGCTATCTTAGCCCTGGCGAACTGGATCGTATCAAAAGCTTTGTTTCTGGTGGTGAGCGTCGCCTCCGCATCGCTCAGATTTTGACCGAAAACCGCGAACGCATTGTCAAGCAAGCTGGAGATCAGCTGTTCCAAAAGCGCCCTGATGTTGTTTCTCCCGGTGGTAACGCTTATGGTCAAGAAATGACAGCTACTTGTCTACGTGACTTAGATTACTACCTCCGCCTTGTAACCTACGGAATCGTTTCTGGTGATGTTACCCCCATCGAAGAAATTGGTGTTGTGGGTGTGCGCGAAATGTACAAGTCCCTGGGTACTCCTATTGATGCTGTAGCTAGCGGCGTTAGCGCTATGAAGAATGTTGCTGCTACCTTGCTGTCTGGCGAAGACTCTGCTGAAGCCGGGGCTTACTTTGACTATTTAGTTGGTGCGATGCAGTAAGCTGAAGTGTTTTTACTTCTGCTGAAACATAAGTATTGCAATCAGGTTGGAAATAAGGAAATAACAACATGCAAGACGCAATTACCTCTGTAATTAACGCTTCAGATGTTCAAGGTAAGTATTTGGACACTGCTGCTCTAGCAAAGCTCAAAGGCTACTTCGCGACTGGTGAACTGCGTGTCCGTGCTGCTACCACTATCAGTGCTAACGCAGCTGCCATCGTTAAAGAAGCAGTAGCTAAATCTTTGTTATATTCTGATATCACCCGTCCCGGTGGTAACATGTACACCACTCGTCGTTATGCTGCTTGCATCCGCGACTTGGATTACTACCTGCGTTACGCTACCTACGCTATGCTGGCTGGCGATGCTTCTATCTTAGATGAGCGCGTATTGAATGGTTTGAAAGAAACCTACAACTCCTTGGGTGTTCCCGTAGGTGCTACTGTACAAGCTATCCAAGCAATCAAAGAAGTAACTGCTAGCTTAGTAGGCCCAGATGCTGGCAAAGAAATGGGCGTTTACTTAGACTATATCTCCTCTGGCTTGAGCTAAAAGCTATTTACACTTAAGAAATTAGGTGTGGCTTGATTGAGGTCTGGAAATTAATTGTGAGTGCTAGAACGTTCTACTGCTTATGTTTTCAATGAGTGCTAGCGGTCTGGTGTTGATAGTTAATTTCCGGACTTGGAGTGGTTAATTTAAATACTTTGATAAAATATGCACTCCCATTTTTTTTTGAAATAAAAAAAGTTTTCACAATCACCATAGGAGATATAAAATATGGGGCGTTTATTTAAAATTACTGCTTGTGTACCCAGCCAAACTCGGATTCGTACCCAAAGAGAGTTGCAAAATACTTACTTCACTAAGCTAGTTCCTTATGAGAATTGGTTCCGTGAACAGCAACGGATTCAAAAAATGGGAGGCAAAATTGTGAAGGTAGAATTAGCAACTGGTAAGCAAGGTACTAACGCTGGGTTGATGTAGTTAATATAAGGGACATCATTCTAGGGAGTTGTCAAGAGGTCGAGAAAGACCTCTTTTTTGTAGGGGATTGTTAAATGTGGAGTGCATAAAAATTGGTTAATTTCGGGTTTTGGTGGTGGTTGGGGTAGAATTGCTGCACGACTGAGAAAAGTTATGTTAAGGATATTGAACAAGCGATCGCTGGTGTGAGAATGTTGTGAAAACCAGCAGAAACAGTAAAAAAGCGGTTGGTGTTACCTGATTTTAAGGGTGCTGTGCAAACAGTAGATCATATTATGAGTTATAAGTTGTGAGTTATTACTTGTAGCTAATGGTGAATCTACGTTTCCTGATTCCAGTTTTTGATGATTCTGTTTCCACTTGGGCATTAGAGGCGCGGTTACTGCGCTGGCTAACATTGACGTGGCTGTTTGTGGGATTAGTGATGCTGTTTTCAGCATCCTATCCTGTGGCTGATGGGCGTCAAGGTGATGGACTTTACTATTTTAAGCGGCAACTTATTTGGGTATTCTTTGCCCTGATAGGGTTTAATATAATTGTCCATCTTCCTTTACGGAAAGTTTTGGCTAAGACTCATTGGTTTATAGCGGTGTTTTTGCTGTTAATATTCGCTACATTAGTGCCAGGAGTAGGTAAAAAAGCTTTTGATGCAGCACGTTGGATAGCTATTGGGCCAGTTCCCTTGCAACCTTCAGAGTTAATTAAACCGTTTTTGGTATTGCAAAGTGCGCGACTGTTCAGCCAGTGGAATCGGTTGAGTTGGGCGGTGCGTTTAACTTGGTTGGGTATTTTTGGTGTAGTGTTGTTGGGAATTTTGGCACAGCCTAACTTAAGTACAGCTGCATTGTGTGGGATGACTATTTGGTTAATTGCTTTGGCCGCTGGATTACCTTACAAATATTTGGCAGGAACGGCATTTGGTGGGGTAATGTTAGCGTTAATTAGTATTAGCCTGAAAGAGTATCAGCGCAAACGTGTGATGTCATTCCTTAATCCTTGGGCTGACCCTACAGGTGATGGGTACCAATTAGTACAAAGTTTGTTAGCAGTGGGTTCTGGTCAAACTTGGGGCGCTGGGTTTGGACTGTCCCAGCAAAAGCTGTTTTATTTGCCAATTCAAGACACTGATTTTATTTTTGCTGTCTTCGCTGAAGAATTTGGCTTTGTGGGGAGTATTGTGTTGTTGTTTCTTTTGGCTTTGTTCGCTACCCTAGGATTAGTTGTGGCATTAAAGGCCAAGACCATAGTTAATCGCTTAGTAGCGATGGGAATTACAATTGTAATTATAGGACAATCATTACTGCATATTGCTGTTGCTACAGGTGCATTACCCACCACAGGCTTACCTTTGCCCATGTTTAGCTATGGTGGTAATTCCATGATTTCTAGCTTATTCGGCGCAGGTTTGTTGATTCGGGTAGCCCGTGAGAGTAGTGAAGCAGAGGTTGTACCACTACGAAAACCCCAGTCTGAAAACTTTCGTCGGCATAGGATGTTTCAAAAAAGATAAAAATCCTAAATTCGCAGTCCCATAATTATTAAATCTCTTTCTACGCCGTCAAGTTCTGCCACTTGTGGCAAATGTCCCCATTGTTGAAACCCGAATTTGGCAAATAGCTTTAGACTCGGTTGATTGTGGGCAAAAATAAAGCCCAAAAGTGTTTTTATTCTTAAATTGGGACTTGCTTTAATTGCCTGGGCGAGAAGTCGGCTTCCTAAACCACATTGATGGACAGAAGGGGCAATATAAATACTAACTTCGGCAGTGGCACCATAGGCTGGCCGGCCATAAAATGATTTAAAACTCAGCCACCCAACAACTATATGTTCCTTTTCTATCACCCAAATTGGTCTTTGTAAAGGCCCTCGCCCTTGAAACCAAGCCAGGCGACTTTGTACAGAGACAGGTTCTAAATCTGCTGTTGCTTTACGGCTGGGAATTGCTGCATTATAAATTGCCACTATTGCCGGTAAATCAGTTTCGTTCGCATTGCGGATGGTCATTAGCTGCTCTTGGGGATGAAATTTGAGAAAACACATAAAATAATACCAAAAGTAATACCAAAAGCATAAATTATTTGTAATCAGAATAAATGGAGAAGATATAGGGAACATTACTGAAATATGCTCATGAAAATAAAAATCTGGTGCATTTTCTTGATGTAGTTTGTATTGAATTAGAAACCTCAATTACAGATGCTAAAACAGTGAAAAACCGCTTTTTTAGTTTCAAGTGCGATTGTGTAAGAATATGTTTACCTCTCCAGACTCAAAAATTCTAATTATGCCTTCCTTGGCTCAGGTGCAAGATGTAAGTCAAATTTGCCTTTGCTTCTTGGAGAAACTGAAGTTTTGATTTGTGGATAATTCATCCAAGAGAAACAGATAAATCTGTGATAGCAGGAATAATAAATATTTTTTCCCAATTATATATACCGCTGTTATGGAGTTTCCCAGTCTGGTAGGTACAAATTGATCTGAGGTTAATTCTTTCTTAGTACTTACAAATGTGGGTAGCACTGGTAAGTAGCTGAACCTCATAAAGGTAATATCTATGGTTTGTGAGAGCTAATGTCCATAACCCAGCAAAAATCTATATTTCCCTGGGTTATACTAGCTATAACTTGTTCTCAGAATATGTCTACAACATCAAAATTTAGGATTTTCTTAGAATTAAATTTGGGGCTAAATTTTTGTAACTATAGTTACAAATAAATTCTCGATATTTCAAACTATTGAATAACTCATTTGCACTAAAGGTAGAGGTTATTTCTATTAGCCATATCTAGGATTAATTTAGTAGTCTATAAAATTTACGCCTAGATTTTTATGTCTAATAATTTAGTCAAAAATCCTGAAACTTCTGAAGAACATAAGAGTGAGAAAGATTCGAGTGTAAACTTGGATGTAGCCCTATTTTTCAGTAAATTAAAAACTGGAGTTTGGCTTTTAGGTATTCCTGCTTGGGTTTTGGGAATAGCCGATAAAAGTTTAGATGCATTTGCTGATGGATATTTATCTAGTTTAGAAGTTTTTCATGTCTTGACTAACAGTTTGTTTTTTTTGAGTTGGCTGTATTTAAAACCTGAAATTAAAGATAATCAATTCCACGTTAATAAACTTGGTTTAAAAAAACGACACATGATCAGCCAAGAGTATATTTTACCTTTTCCTTACCTTTGCCAAATTTATCATTTGTTGAATTTAAAACATTTAGAAACAGTTCATAACTTTAGCTTGAATAATTTAAAAGTTGTCAATGTGAGTTATTTTCAACCTACAAATATTGGTGGAATCATTAAATTTAAAACAATTTTGAATTCTCCGGCTAATCCTTTGAGAATTTGGAGAAAACCGATTGTAGAGGTGGATTTAATCTTACATACGCCTTATACCATTGAGTTAAGTATACCAGTTTACAATAATAAAAGAATAATTGTAATATTTCAAGCTTTTCCTTTAACTGATAAAGAACATCAGTTATTTATAGATATTTACAGCGATTTAAATTGGCCTAAACCACTGCTGCAAATAGTATTACATTTTGCTTGTTGTTTGACTTTGCTTGAAGATTTACCTTATTTACGCAATTTAGCTAACAAAAATATTGAGCGTTTATTCAAATTAAGCAAGTTTTCTAATAATGCAAGTCTGCTACTCTTTAAAAGATTTGTAGAACTGTATGGCACAAGTGGAAATTCAACTAACCTAATTGAAGACAAAAATTAATTTTGTGTTAATTTGCGACCTGTTAAGTTGGATAAAACCTCACTTCAGCCTATGCCGTGATGGTCGAAATAATATCAGCAATTTACCTTTGACGAAATGTGATGAAAAGGTCATTTCTAAAATATATTTTAGTAATTAGTTTTACTTATGTATTGGAACGTAATGCTCACCTACATTCACTATTTTTAACTATTTCCTTGAAGTTTGCCAAATTAGGAGGTGTGACGGCAGATAAGTAGTCTTATTAAGTCTGGCTAATTAGTGAGAATTAAGTGATAAACTACTCCATAACATTCATAAAATCAGGGTCAATAAAATCACTGTTTGCCTGGGAATTGTTATTTGGTTGAGGTAAAACCTTCTCAGGCTCTTTTACAGTATGTAAATTAGCGTGTTTAACCAGATGAAGAGCGCTATCCATAGCTGCGGAAAATGTATCAGTTTGCGTGGAGTCCATTAGTCTCTGCATCAGGACTAATGCACGATTAACGACTTTGGATACACTATCCGTTTCGGTTCTGTCACCTTCGGTTAGTACTAGCTCATAATTTTCTTCCTTGATTGTAGCAGTCATACTCCAGACATTTTTAGAACCCCGGCGTTTTTGCAGCCTACGCCGGGAAATTTTTTGTCTTACCAAATCCATGTTAATTATTAATCTTTTGTCTTCCATACAGACCTATAACATTATCATATACAGGGTTAGGAGTAACATGGAACTTGGACGAACGAGACGCTTTATCAACAACTAGATAAGCACTACCCCCAGTGAGAATATAGCGAGAAATTTTATGAAAGTAGCTAGACCACACAGCCTGAGTTTTGCCCATCACCGACTTAAACCAATTGTCTATTTCATCTCGCACAATGGCAGAAAAGTCATACCCATCAATGATATAGTCCCTAAACTCTAGGCAATTCATAATGGCATCTGCTTCTAAGTAAGCCATATCTGCTCTGTCAGCCGTAATAACCCGTCTAATTTCTGTGGCGAGGTCAAATGTACCCCCTTTAGGACTTCTCAAACTTGCTTCTGCTAACACATAGCCATCATACTCCACCAAAATGGAATCAATGGTGGCTCCCCCTAAATTCAGAACTCCCGTATACTGACCTTTAATTTGAGGTTCACGATCATTGAGCAGATACCAAGCTCCCAAACCTTCCTCAAAAACAGTAACAGACTGCACTTTTATTGAGATATCCTGCCCGTCAATGGTAGCTTCTGTAGTTCCCTTGAGCTTTCGCTCTAGAAGATTTTGATAAAGTTCCGCTTCTGTGGCATTGACTTTCACTACTAGGGTCACTTGTTTCTCATTGGGAAAAAGTTTACCGATGCATGGCAGCAAATAAAGCAAGCATTCATCAAATTTAGGCCGATTGTATACCCTTTCATACCTGGGTTGTCTTGATGCAGCCTCGCCGATAACATAGCGAATTCCGTTGTATTCAGGGCTACCCTCTGATGTGTGAATCTCTACAAAAGATGACTGATCATTCATGCGTGTTGGTTTACGATTCCCAGATAGCCAAGCATATAAAGATGCTAGCTTGATGATATTCTTACCATCGAACAGAAGGATTGAGCGGTTACCAGGGTCAAAAACGACTTCAATGGCTGTTTTTTGAGCAGGAGCGGTTAAAAATTCCGTTTCTTTTGACAAGCCACTTTGAATGGAAGCCCGTGTATTCGCCTCCGTTTGCACTTCTAACTCAGATTCTGCAGGAAGTTGGTCGTTAAGTTCATCTAGTTTGAACTTTTGGAAGCTGACATCTCTAGCCATGTGTTAATTTATACCTCAGTATTTGTACGGGTTGGCAAAAAAAACAATAAATTTAAACAACCTTAACTAAATTTCAGAATTAAGGCATATCAGTAACCTTACTAACCGCGTTAATTCTATCAACTAAAGCCTAAATTAGCATGAGTTAAACAAATCTAATATGGTTAGTTGGATTGGCAAATACTTTAATAGATCCCGGTAATATTTGGGTAACTATCCTTCTCAGTAATACATATTACCTTACCCAAGTCAAGGCAAATCGGGTTTTTTCCCTTATGCGCTTCAGTGAATATATATGTATCTATATTGTATATATATACATATACTTCCGCAGGACTTACTCAACTCGTACAAATAGGGAGCGGGCATATATATCCCCGCGACGCGAAAATTTAAATCAAACCAAGCACATGGGAATATTTGGTCGTTTAAGTTGCTGAATTAAATAATTAGATAAAAGGACAATAATAGACTTTCTCTAAACTATTAATATAAATCATTAAACTGTGTACCGCATACCATGTGTCCATCAAAACAGTATCGAACGGTAAAAGCTTTTGATACACCAGGTTTTCCAGCATATCTTTCACATGATGTATCTTGTTTTTACCATCCACATCAGGATTAAAAATGCGGTAATCTATTACCTAAAATCTTTTAAATTTAGGATTTACACACACACGACTAACTATACCAATTTCTTCGAGTAGGCCATGTTCGTTACCACTATATTGTCTCCTCACTATCTCTATCTCTTGAGAATATCTTTTGTCTAAAACGCTATCATCAAATATGATGTAACCATTAGCATCTGGTTCAACCATTTCTTTCACATTTTCCCATACTAACCGAGGTGTTAAGTTTTCTCTCCTCAAATAATAATTAATTGCATCATGGCTAATCTGCTCTAAATGCTCTGCTAAATTGGTAATTGTATAATTAATTTGACTGCTTAACAAATATTGGCAGTAGTTCAATTTTGTAAATCTCATGCTTATTACTAACATTTATCTCATACAACCTCTACCGATTTTCTCATCAATATTTCAATCCTTTTTTCCAGACAGCGACGTTCTATTACCAAGACAAAGCTTATGCCTAACTCCACGCTATGCTATCGGAATCCCGTTTTATTCATACTTTTGTACTATCAACTAAACTAGGTATTGCCCTGTGCTACTTCCGTCACTTACATAATACAAATGTACCTTAATTTTTCCATCGCCTGTGCCAGTTCCGTAAGTCCTAACTTCTTGAAAAATATTACATATTCGTATAAATCCGCACAAAACTGGATCTGCCTAACTGACTTTTGCAAGATATCTGTTGATTAATTTTCTAAACACGCGCCAGTAGGGGGGCTGCTGCTAATAAGGTTTTTGTGTAGGGGTGTTGAGGATGGGTAAAAATTTGTTTTGTGTTACCTAGTTCCACAATTTTGCCACTATGCATCACGGCAATACGATGGCATAAGAACCGCGCTAACCACAAGTCATGGGTAATAAAAAGATATGTTAACTCAAATTCCGTCTTCAAGGCTAACATTAAATCAATTACTTGTGACTGCACACTAGCATCCAACATACTCACAGGTTCATCGCAGATTAAAAGTTTGGGACGAGTAATTAAGGCGCGGGCGATGGCTACTCGTTGCTGTTGTCCCCCAGATAAATCCGATGGATACCGTTGATAATAAATTTGTGGCGGTGTTAGTCCGACTTTTTCCAGCATCCACGAAACTTCTGATTTGGCTTTTTCTGCATCGGCAAGATTATGGATAAATAATGGGTCAGCGATACTTTGTCCCACTGTCATCACAGGGTTAAGACAAGCATGGGGATCTTGAAAAATCATTTGCATTTGTCGCCGCCAAGAACGAATTTCTGGACGCGATAAAGTCGTTAAATCTTGTCCTAAAAATTCAACTTTGCCAGCAGTGGGACGAATGAGTTGTAATATTGTTTTGGAAAGTGTACTTTTGCCACAACCTGATTCGCCAACTAATCCAAAAATTTCTCCCGGATACAGTTCTAGGTTAATGCCATCTACGGCTTTAATTGTTTGCTGTTGTCTGTTCCGGATTTTTTGAATAAAGTTCGCTTCTATCGTGTAGTGTTGTCGTAGTTCTGTAATCCGCAAGATTGGCGACAAAGACCTTTGTTCCTGATTATCCACTGCCAACTCTGTAATTTTTTCATCTACTGTTTGAATATGCAAAGCTGCTTTTAACAGGGAGCGGGTGTATTCATGTTGAGGTTGTCTCAATACAGTTTTAGTTGCACCCATTTCTACTATTTTCCCTTGATGCATAACACCGATGCGATGGCAATACTCGCCCACCATGGCTAAATCGTGAGAAATTAACAGCAGCGCCATATTTTCTTCACTGCATAGGCGGGTTAATTCTTGGAGAATTTGGGCCGAAACAGTGACATCTAAACTGGTGGTGGGTTCATCAGCGATGATTAATTTAGGGTTGAGAAGTAAAGCTAAGGCGATGGCTACTCGTTGGCGCATTCCACCGCTAAATTCATGAGGATACTGATACCAACGACTAGCAGGAATATTAACTTTTTCTAAAGTGGCGATCGCTTGTACTTTGGCTTCCTTAGTTGATAATTTTGGTAAGTGTGCTTGCAGGGTTTCGATGCAGTGTTGACCAATAGTCATCAAAGGGTCAAGGCGTGTCATGGGATCTTGAAAAATTAAGGCGATGGCTTCCCCTCTAAATTTACGCAACTGGTGAGGCATTAAATCTAACACTGATTCTCCCTGAAATGTCACTTGCCCCTCCACGCGACTGAAGGGAGGTAACAAGCGCATAGCAGCTCTTCCTAAGGTGGATTTACCACAACCAGACTCTCCCACTAAACCCATTGTTTCGCCTGGTTGTAAGGTGAAAGATACATCATTGATTGCCCAAGTTGTGGTTTCGTTGTGAGGCTGAGGATAAGCAACACGCAGATTCTCTATACAAAATAAAGCTTGACTCATATGTTATTTGCCTAGTTGTGATCAGAACTTCGCCCTTAAATTTTTTCCTTGGTAAAGACAGGAAAATGTTACAGGTAAATTCGGCATAATTTCTATTTCCTCGCGGCTTCAATACTGTAGCTTTAGTTGTTACAAAAATAACAGTTTTCCCTGGACAACAATGAGACAATCTCAGCAGTAACGCAAAACGTAACAATTGTTATTTTTCGTTCTTTGGCTCTTCTTCAAGAATACCTTGACAGTATTGAATAAGAGTTGTGAGGCGATGGCTGATGGTTTTGAGTCTTTGTTTGGCAGTGGATGCTTGCCGCGAACCTTGGAGAAACATGACATCAATTTCCAACAAACGTAGATGCTTACTGATTTCTGTCTGATAAGACTGTATACGGGAACTTACATCAGGCAAAGGGACAATCTGCTCGCGAAAGAATTGCTGCAAGAAGGCTACAGCTTTTCGTAGTTCAGGTGTATTGACTGCGGTAGTGTTGAGATCAAAATGGAGTTGCTCTAGCAAAGTCGCTAGAGCCTGATATTTCTCAAGATTTAAACACATCCGGTACTAGTTAAGATAGTATTGATGTCAAGAAAATTATCTTTTACAATAAATTTTCCCAACTCCTTATTCAAAGCATAAGCCTCAAATCATAGTTTGGAGTTTAATTTTAAATAAATGGATTTTCCGCCTTATGATATCATGTTCGATTAAATACTTGTCATTACCAACCTAGCCATAGCAGGGTGAAGTAATCTCAAAGTCATTGCGATTGCTAGAAGCTCTGGGGCACCCTAGGGGAAATTTCTGCCTTGTTCCATTCGTTTTTGACAGATCACAAGTAATTTACTGAACATAATATGATTTTTTAATCTTGGTATGCATAGTTACCATAGGCAATTATAAAATCATTTTCATTTCTTACTCGTGTCTTGCAGGTAGGATTTTATGCCCGCGACGCTCTCTATTCCCTTGATCATTAACTTATTTACCAATCACCTGTAATCGCTATTGTATGAGCAGCATACTTGTAAATTCCACAACTGATCTCGCCCTTCCGGAATGGCTTCAGAAATGTTTACGTGAATCATTAGCCTATAAGGGCGAACCCGAAGAAAACCGAGGGTACGATGATGAAGTATTAATTGGTAAGGCCTTTGAATTTGCTTATCAACTGCATGAGGGTCAATACCGCAAATCGGGAGAATTGTTTGTTAGTCATCCCGTGGCGGTGGCTGGATTGCTGCGAGATTTGGGAGGGAGTCCTGCTATGATAGCAGCTGGATTTCTTCATGATGTGATTGAAGATACAGATGTCACAGGGGAAGAAATAGAAGCACATTTTGGGGCTGAAGTCCGGCAATTGGTTGAAGGTGTTACCAAGCTGTCTAAAATAAATTTCACTAGTAAAACTGAAAGCCAAGCGGAAAACTTCCGACGGATGTTTTTGGCCATGGCCCAGGATATTCGGGTGATTGTGGTGAAATTGGCAGATCGTTTGCATAATATGCGAACTCTACAATATATGTCTGAGTCTAGCCGCCGCCGCACCGCCCAGGAAACTAGGGATATTTTTGCCCCGTTAGCAAACCGCTTGGGAATGTGGCGGATAAAGTGGGAATTGGAAGATTTGTCTTTTAAATACTTGGAACCAGAGGCTTTCCGCCAAATACAAGAGTATGTTTCTGAAAAGCGGGCGGCGCGGGAAGAAAAATTGGCCAAAACGACAGAAATGCTGCGGGAACGTTTGCAGCAAGCGGGGATTCACTGTCAGGATATTAGTGGTCGCCCCAAGCACCTTTATAGCATTTATCAAAAAATGCAAAGGCAGCAAAAAGAATTTCATGAAATTTACGATTTGGCGGCTCTGCGGATTATTGTCCAAACTAATGAGGAATGTTACCGGGCTTTGGCAGTGGTTCATGATGCTTTTCGCCCGATTCCTTCTAGATTTAAGGATTATATTGGATTGCCCAAGCCTAATCGTTACCAGTCCTTGCATACTGGAGTGATTGGGCTGAGTGGTCGTCCTTTGGAGATCCAAATTCGTACTGTAGAAATGCATCATGTAGCTGAATATGGGATTGCAGCCCATTGGAAGTACAAGGAAACAGGTGGTTCTACTAGTCAATTTACCACTACAGATGAAAAATTTACTTGGTTAAGGCATCTACTGGAATGGCAAAGTGATCTCAAGGACGCTCAAGAGTATCTTGATAGTGTCAAAGATAATTTATTTGAAGATGATGTTTATGTCTTCACCCCTAAGGGGGATGTTGTACCTTTGAGTCCCGGTGCTACCTGTATAGATTTTGCTTATCATATTCATACTGAAGTGGGTAACCACTGTGCAGGGGCCCGGGTCAATGGTCGTATGGTACCGTTATCAACTCGGTTGCAAAATGGCGCCATTGTAGAGATTCTTACCCAAAAGAATAGCCATCCTAGTTTGGATTGGTTGAATTTTGCCAGGACTTCTGCGGCGAAATATCGGATTAAACAATGGTACAAGCGATCGCGCCGAGATGAAAATGTGGCTCGTGGACGAGAGTTATTAGAAAAAGAACTGGGTAAAACTGGTTTTGATAATTTGCTGAAATCCGAAGCAATGCAAACTGTAGCGGAAAAATGTAATTATCACGGCGTAGAAGACTTACTGGCTAATTTGGGTTACGGTGAAATTACTCTCAATTTGGTACTAAATCGTTGGCGAGAAGTAGCTAAGGAACAACAACCAACGAATGTGATACCACTATTTAGCCCGAAAGAAGCACCTACATCAAAAGTTTTGCGAGATGGAAATCCCGCTAGTTTGCGTCCTTGTGATTCACCGATTATTGGTGTGGAAGGATTGGTGTACCACTTAGCTGGGTGTTGTACTCCCATACCTGGTGAACCAATTATTGGTGTGGTCACCCGGGGGAGGGGGATTTCCATCCATCGCCAAGGGTGCCATAACTTAGAAAGTGTGGAGTTTGAGCGCCTAGTACCTGTTAGTTGGAACCCAGCCACAGAACATATCAGCCGTCCTCTGACTTACCCGGTGAATGTGCAAATCGAAGCCCTTGACCGGGTGGGGGTATTGAAGGATATTTTATCTCGGTTGAGTGACCAGGGGATCAATGTGCGTCATGCTCAGGTGAAAACTTCTATTGGTCAACCTGCGTTGATTGATTTGGGAGTAGATATACGCGATCGCTTGCAATTGGAGCAAGTGTTTACTCAAATAAAAAAAATGAGTGACATTTTAAATATCCGTCGTGTTGGTCAACTTGATGAAGAATCCTAGGCAAAGATAAATACGGTGTTTCTGTTTTGGTAGGGTGAGGGGGTAGGAGACGTTCGGAACGTCTGTACAAGGGTTTAATCTGTAAACAGAACATCTAAAGATTTATAGTGAAATCTTTACTAATCTACTTCACGGTATGCTACCATACCGCTGAAGCTGAGATTGTGCTGTAGATGAGAGAGATGTTTTGGTTAACTTTAAACAACCAAAACTTGTCTTTACTTCTCCCTCACTGCCTATTCAACTCTTCCGTTGTTTTTTAACGACTTTTTCAGCAAACCCTAGTCAACCAGTATTAACAACATTACTAATAGACTGCAACATTTTTTCTCGCTTTTTCCTAGCAATTTCTTGTAAATCAACTGTTCTATCGGTTTCATCGACAATTTCACCGGTGATCACTTCCAGTACGTCTTCCAAGGTGATAACACCGGCCACATCGCCATATTCATCAACTACTACAGCTAGATGTTCACGAGCCGCAATGAAGTTTTTCATTAATTTATCTGCCCGAATTATCTCCGGAACAAAGTGAACTTTGCGAGCTAAATTAGCAATTTTTTCTTGATTTTTGCCTTCAACCATTGCAGTGAGTAAATTCTGCTTTAAGGCGAATCCAATTACTTGATCAATGGATTCATCAACTACTATGATTCGTGTATGTTGGGAGGAGATAATATCTTTTTTTGCTTCATCGAGAGTCAAGTTACCACGTAGATATGTTACCATGATGCGCGGTGTCATCAAATCTGCTGCTGTGACATCGTTTAATCTAAACACCCGTTGAATCATTTCGGCTTCATCGGTTTCAATAATCCCTTCTTGCTGACCAATGTTCGCCAGCAGCTTAATTTCAGCCTCATTAGTTGTTGGTCGTTTTTTGGTCTTAAAAAACCGCGCAGTCAAGTTTTCTATAATCCAAACTAAGGGTGTGAAAACAATAGAAAGTCCAGTAACAGGTAAAGCCGTCAACATGGCGATTCGTTCAGAATAGCGCTCTCCCACTGTTTTAGGAATGATTTCTGCAAAGATGATAATTAAAAACGTAAACATTCCCGAAAAGATACCAAGCCAAGTATCTCCTAATACTTGACTAGCAATACTGCCTGTGACAATACTACCAACAATATTAAAAATATTGTTAATAATTACAATGGTTGCAATAGGTCGATTCATATTTTCCCGAATAGCCAAGAGTGCAAGGGCTGCGGGGTGATTTGATTGGGCTAATTGTCTAACTCTGACGGGAGAAACAGAAAATAAAGCTGTTTCTGTACTAGAACAAATCGCTGAACCTAAGATAACAACAAAAACAATTATCAGAAGCTGAAACATATAGGTTCCCAAATTTGGGAAGAAAATTTTGGGTTAGTACGGCTAAATGGAAGTTAAAAGTCAAAAATCAAAAGTCAAAAGAATCCTCTTGTCGATTGTTGAGTAGTTTTTTATGGTGGTTTACTTCCGCCGTCTTGCATTAGTGATAACAAAAATATACGATTATGCCATTTTAGCAATATCTGGGAACAAGCCACTAAAGCTATGCTTTAGAGGTATGTCAATTATTTTATTTATTCAATTCCTATGCAGGAAATATTTCCCGGAGAAGTATTCGCCAACACTGTGGATTTCGACAAGGGCATTCGTCAACTTTTACCCCGATATGATGAAATGTTAGAGGCAATTACCCGATGTCTTTCTACCACAACTCGCCGGGTTTTAGAACTAGGCTGCGGCACAGGAGAACTGACTCTCAAAATCTTCCAACGCTTTCCCCATGCCCAAATTATGAGTGTAGATTATTCACCGCGAATGTTAGAACATGCCTGTAAAAAAGTTACATCTGCTGGATATCGACAACAGTGGACTGGTATACAAGCAGACTTTGGTGAATGGGCAGAAACTCCAGACAAGTTTGATATTGGTGGCGAATTTGATGCTTGTGTGTCATCTTTAGCCATTCATCACCTCAATGATGAAATGAAGCTGAAGTTATTTCAAAGAATTGCTGCGAGTCTGAACCAAGGCGGTTATTTTTGCAATGCAGACCCGATATTACCGGAATCGCCTCTCCTCAAAGAAGTTTACCAGACAGTACGAGAGGAATGGGCAATGGAACAAGGAATTACTTTAACACAGGTTCGGGCTAAACTTGGCAGTAGCAGTCAAAAAGGACACTCTAGCCAAGACCAACTTGCTACTTTAGATGCTCATTTGCAAATGCTGACCATATCTGGATTTAAGATCGTGGTAGTACCTTGGAAATATTACGGTTTAGCTGTGTTTGCTGGTTGGCTTTGAAAAGCGCGCCTGGGCAAAAGCCATAAATCAAAATATCAAATAGTATCCCAGGCGGTTCCTCTATATCCATAATCAAAAATTTCCGGATGCAAAATTTCTGCCAAAATTTCTAGAGAATCTGCTAGTCGTGGCCCTGGACGGTTAAAGTAGGCATTACCATCAGTAATGTAAACTCTGCCACTTTGGGTGGCGTGAAGTTTTTGCCAATCTGGACGTTGACTGAATAATTGAGCTTCTTGACGAGTCCGATTTAAATCAAAGCCACAGGGCATAAAAATGATGATATCTGGATTGTTCTTTAACAGTGTTTCCCACTGCAGGGTACTAGAGGGCTGACCTGTCACACTAAACTGTGCTTGACCTCCTGCCAAATTAACTAGTTCGGGAATCCAATTCGCAGCTGTCATTAAAGGGTCTGTCCATTCCAAACAAGCAACCCTGGGTAACTCTGTTAAGGAAAGCCCTTGGATTTTGCGCCGACAAATTGTCACACGAGCTTCTAAATTTTCTAAAACCTTAACTGAGTCTACACTAAAGATATTACTGACTCGCTCAATATCTTGCCAAACATCCTCAAGAATGGTGGGTTTTAGGGAAATAATTTGAGGTGAGCTGTGAACGAGAGTAGCAACAGCTTTTTCCACTTCTGCCAGGCTGACTGCACAGACATCACACTGGTCTTGAGTGACAATGTGGGTAGGTTCTAATTTCTCTAAAATATCGGTTTTGATTTCATATATGCTTAAGGCTGATTGTATCAAATGGTTGACATCATCGTGAATTTCGCGGCTTTGTCTATGAGAGTCTAAGCGTGCTTGGGTACAAACGGGGCGATTTTGAATTTCTGGAGGGTGGTCACATTCATGGGAGCGTCCAACAATTTGATTAGTCAATCCCAAGGAGGCTAAAATTTCAGTTCCACCGGGAATCAAAGAAACAATCCTCACACTGTTATTTGCCATTGAAATACCTCAATAAGTCTGTTATTATTCCAATTCTTACAAACTTTAACAATTAGGGTATCTTTCTCTAGGTGAATGCCCGAGAGTTCTGGTAGTTAGTATTTACACTGATAAGTAGTAATCATTTATTCTTAGATATAAGTCTAATTTTTTGGACAACAGATTTCAGCAGCTTGTTCTCTGTTATTTTTTGGCAGGAAGCAGATTAATAGGTCATGACACCGACGGTTCAAAATTTACTATTCCATGCTGCTCTGACAAAAGTTCACGCATCATTTTACACAAATGGAACACAACCACACAAGGGATCAGCTTTTGAAGCCAATTTTTTGATAACCATGGCTATGGTTTTAATTGCACTCTCCATTCTTCCAAGGTAATGTATTTGTTATCTATAACATCTAGCACTTCAATGACTTCACCTGTGTTCAAAACACGGAACCAATAAATTGTGTTGTCGTGTTTGGGTTCACCCTCGAATACTCTAACTTTGTAGTAGGGATCATTTGCCACAGGATAAGCATAAACAATTGCTGCAACCCTTATAGTTCCTTTGGATAGTCGTTGAATTTCTCGCGCTTTTCTTTGTACTAATGGTAGCTGCCAAACTAGGTTGAATGCTGTTTTTTCATCAATTTGGTTGGCGGTTTGGGCAACTTGGATGCTAGCAAGAGATTCTAATTCCTCTGGCTCCATCTGTATATAGTTTTGGGAACTGTTGCTAATGGTTAACTTCTCTGCACATCCTATGAGCACAGTCCCCATGATGGGAAACCAGATTAATTTCCTCATAAAGCTAACCCTCAGGATTGATTAGTAACAAATTGTAAAACAAAATTAGACGAAGATAAATCAGTGTATGTAGTAATTGTAACAAAATCAACGTTAAAGTCAATTTGTCACGTTTTTTCTGTAATAAGTTTGATTAAAGTTTTTGCGTAATTTAATTGTTCGGAATAACCTAACAACAGGGCGGATTATTGTCTCTACACAGCTAGTAGATTTATCATTAGTCAGCATTATGGTAACTTGTGCTGATGGTATACTGACGCGAACCGCAACATAGGAGATACGCGTTTTTTTACGACATACCTAATGTACTGGATTGGCAAGAGGTATGCGCGGGGTTTTATTCATTGTGATTCGCATCTTAGTGAGCGGGTAGTTTTTAACTATCCATAAATCTCAATTATCTCACGTACTAAACAAGCTAACTTTTCGGCACTATCAGGAATGGCGATCGCTTTGGCATTTTCTGACATTTTGGCTAACTCTGTGGGGGATTGTAATAAATTTAAAACCTGAGTTTGCAATATGTTTGTTGTTAATTTTGATTGCTCAAAAGTTAAAGCTGCACCAGCTTTAGTAAATACGTCTGCATTGTATGTTTGATGATTTTCGGCAGCAAAGGGGTAAGGTATTAATATAGCTGGCGTTCCACATACAGCCAATTCTGTTAAGCTACCAGCACCAGCCCGACTAATGGCTAAATTGGCTCGTCTGAGCAATGCGGCCATTTTGTCATAGAATGGTAATGCTGTGTACTGGGGATGTTTAAGACTATCGGTTTCGGGATCGCGATCGCCCGTTAAATGTACCACATAAGCACCTGCATCAAGCCAAGCAGGACATGACTGACGCACTAACTGATTTACAGCCACGGCACCTTGACTTCCACCAAAGACAACAATTAAAGGCGCATGTTCAGGAATGGGTAAATCCAGTGATGGATCAATTCCCAGGTCAAGGAATTGGGAACGTACGGGAGTACCCACATAGGCCTTTTTAGCACGAGGTAAATATTTACCAGCCTCGGCAAATCCTAAAGCAACCACACTGCACCAAGGTCCAAAAAATCGGGTGACTTTACCGGGTAAGGCGTTAGATTCATGAAAAATTACAGGTAAACCCAGGGAACGCGCCGCAATCACGCTGGGTCCAGCGATATAACCACCAGTAGTGACTACACCCTGAAAATTCCCTTGTTTGAGGATATGTCTCACCTTCTGAATCCCAGCTATCAGCCCACCCAAGATCCGTAGTGTTGACAATCCAAATCCTTGCTGAAACCCTTCAACTGCAATAGTATTCAAAGGATACTCTTTGGGGACAAGTTGAGTTTCTAAACGATTTGAGACCCCGAGCCATTCTATTTTATAATCTGGCAGTTTCTCAGCCAGTGCGATCGCCGGAAACAAGTGCCCACCAGTACCACTGGCAGCTATTAATAATTTTATCGGTGCGTTTGCCATCAAAACTCTACCGTTTAGCGCCTAGCTTATCTAAGATAAAACAATTTCCTGACATTCTTACTCAAATCAGCAAACTCTTACCCAATGATTAACATTACTGCCTTGCTACTCAAACACCAACAGAAATTTCCCCATAGTATTTGGTTGCTTTTATCTCTGCTGATGCTTGGTGTAACTAGTAATTTGCAACCAGTTGCAGCCAAGACACCAGGACAAGTGCAACCTGTTTCTGCTGCTGTCAAAGACTCTCAGATGTCTTTAAGGCAAAGACTTCGCGAATCCCGTTCCCATAATTTTTATTTCCCCATGTCAACAGATAAAAGTGTCCTCAACAATGCACCTACTGAGTTAAAAAATCTGTTATCGGAAATAGACGCAGCAGCAACCTTGGGGGATCTTAAAGCACTGATGCAGTTATATAGTCCCAAGTTTACAAGTAAAGATGGATTAAATTTCCCATCTCTAGAAAAATCTTTGATCGCACTCTGGAAAAGATATCCACGGGTGCAATACAGTACGCAGTTGCAATCTTGGAAAACTCAAGGCAAAGCTATTATTGCCGAAACGGTAACTAATATTACTGGTTTACCTTCCGCTAATAGTAATAATTTGAGTCTTAATGCCACTATTAAATCTCGACAACGGATTGAAGATGGCAAAATAGTGTATCAAGAAATTTTGTCAGAACGTAGCCTATTGACCTCTGGTAAGAAGCCGCCACAAGTTAATGTGGTTTTACCACAGCAGGTTAAAGTAGGTCAGGAGTATAATTTTGATGCCATTGTCCAAGAACCATTGGGGGATGATTTTCTGTTAGGAACGGCACTAGAAGAACCAGTCCAAGTCAGTAAATATCTCAATCCCACATCTGTAGAGTTGAACTTGTTGACATCTGGCGGACTCTTTAAAGTGGGACGCGCACCATCTACCCCCGGTAACCTCTGGGTTTCTGCAGTAATTCTCCGGGGCGATGGAATGACTATGGTGACTCAGCGTATGCAAGTTGTGAAGTAGGAATCAGCGACAATGAGGATTGGGGACTGTTGTCCCCTCCCCTTGTCTCTAGAATATTTTGTTTGAATCATGATTTCTCTACAAAATCAAATTATTTTAATTACTGGTGCGAGTAGTGGTATTGGTGCTGCTTGTGCCAGAATTTTTGCCGGTGCGGGTGCAAAATTAATTTTAGCGGCGCGACGGTGGGAACGCTTGCAGGAACTAGCGAATAATCTCAAGGAAGAGTTTGGAGTTGAGATTTATTTGTTACATTTAGATGTGCGCGATCGCTCGGCGGTTGAATATGCTATTGCTAACTTACCTCCCGGCTGGAGTGATATTGATATTCTCATTAATAATGCTGGTTTAAGTCGCGGTTTAGATAAGTTGTATGAGGGCGACATTCAAGGGTGGGAGGAAATGATTGATACTAATATTAATGGGTTGCTGTATCTCAGCCGCTATGTTGTTCCTGGTATGGTGAAACGCGATCGCGGTCATATTGTGAATTTAGGTTCTATTGCTGGACATCAAACTTATCCGGGTGGTAACGTATATTGTGCTACTAAAGCTGCTGTGCGGGCAATTTCTGAAGGTTTAAAACAGGATTTGTTGGGAACTCGTGTACGGGTGACTTCTATTGATCCTGGGATGGTGGAAACTGAATTTAGCAATGTGCGCTTTTATGGTGACCATAAACGATCTGACAAAGTTTACCAAGGCTTAACTCCTCTCACAGGTGATGATGTCGCTGATGTGATATTTTTCTGCGTTACGCGATCGCCCCATGTCAATATTAACGAACTGATACTTATGCCTGTTGACCAAGCTAGCGCTACTTTGGTTCATCGACAAAGCTAAGAAGCATCAATGGGACATTGCTGAATAATCACCCACCTAAATTGTTAAATGACAATGAAAATGTGTGGGTTGATACAATAATCTTCCAAAGGCTATTATAGTCTTTTAAAACCCTTTACTTATACCCTTACAGCGGATTTATCCGCTCAAGAACCACCAGAGCGATTAGGAATCACCCCAATAAGGATGATGAGTAGTTTCCTGCGCCCTGGTGATTTACTTATTTTTAGTTTAGGCTATAGCTAGCTTAGAGGTGATTTTTTCGGCGAATTTCACTGTAAGCCAAAACTATTGGATTGGGAAGAAAAATAATTGTTAGCTAATAAATAATACAATTAGAAGGTCAACTATGCTAGCAATAAAAAACATTAATTTAATAGTTCCCCACAGCTACCATCAAACCAAGATAAATATTTTGATAGAAAACTGGTACAAGCTTTTGAGAGTTGTTGTTTTGATGGGGCTGACATTTGGCCTTTCCCTAGCATTGGCATCTAGACCAGCTTGGGCACATGAACTGGCTGAAAATGCTTCAGGACTTAATCCCCAACTGTGGTTGCGAAATGGTTTGCAGTGGATTCATAGTCTTGGTGCTCTGGGAGGATTGGCGTTTATCCTACTCTATATTGTGGCCACAGTCGCTTTTTTGCCAGGTTCAATTCTGACTCTCGGTGGTGGTGTTTTGTTTGGGGTAGTGATGGGTTCGTTTTATGTATTCATTGGTGCAACGATAGGGGCTACAGTTGCTTTTTTAATAGGACGTTATTTGGCTAGGGGTTGGGCTGCCAAAAAAATTGCGAATAACAACAAATTTCGGGCCATTGATGAAGCAGTGGGTAGAGAAGGACTGAAAATTGTATTTTTAACCAGACTTTCTCCTGTATTCCCTTTCAATTTCTTGAATTATGCCTATGGTGTGACGAGAGTTTCACTGAAAGATTACATTGTTGGTTCTATTGGCATGATTCCTGGAACAATTATGTACGTTTACATTGGTTCCTTGGCTGGTAATATTGCCACAATTGGAACTGAGTCTCAACTTGATCACCCTGGTTTACAGTGGGGAATTCGCATTATTGGCTTCCTGTCCACGGTGGCTGTAACGGTTTATGTAACTCAAGTTGCTCGTAAAGCTTTAGAGAATGAAGTTTTCAAGTAATTTATGGCTAAGACAACCAAATTATTAGTCATAGCTGCAAGTTAAATATCTTAATGGTAGAGTTATTCGTGTCAAATTCAACACCGCCAAAAGTCAATGTTTCACCAATGGATAAGCATAATCAGAAACTCGTTTCTTATGTTCATCCTCTTGATTGGGTAAATCCTCAACCTGTTCATTGTTACGACTTAGTAGTAATTGGTGCTGGGACAGCTGGATTAGTTGTAGCAGCAGGAGCCGCAGGTTTAGATGTGGGACTAAAAGTTGCTTTAATTGAAAAGCATTTAATGGGGGGAGATTGTTTAAATGTTGGTTGTGTTCCCTCAAAATGTATGATTCGTTCTTCCCGTGTAATTGGGGAAATTTGGGGCGCAAAAGCTTTTGGTATTCATCCCCCAGAACGGATAGAAGTGGATTTTGCTCAAGTTATGGAACGGATGCGGAAGGTTAGATCTGATATCAGCCATCATGACTCTGCGGCGCGTTTTCAAAATTTTGGGGTTGATGTTTTTTTAGGAAACGCTTGTTTTGCGAGTCAGAATACCGTTGAAGTTGGTAATCAAAAACTGCGTTTTAAAAAAGCTGTGATTGCTACAGGTGCTAGACCTGTGCGTCCATCAATTCAGGGATTGGCAGAAGCTGGTTTTCTCACTAATGAAACAGTATTTTCACTGACTGAACTTCCTCAACGTTTGGCTGTAATTGGTGGCGGACCCATTGGTTGTGAACTGGCGCAAACTTTCCAGCGTTTGGGATCTGACGTAATTTTATTTCATAAAGATTCCCATATTTTAAATAAAGAAGATGGGGAAGCCGCACAAATTATACAAAATACTTTTATTAAAGAAAAAATACATTTAATTTTAAATAGTCAAGTAAAAAATGTAGAAAAGACCAGCACAGGAAAGGTCATCCACTTTGTCAGTAATGGCTCACAAACGTCGATTACAGTTGATGAAATTTTTGTTGGTGTAGGACGGGCACCGAATGTGGAAGGTTTAAATTTAGAAGTGGTAGGAGTAGAGTATGATCACCTTCAGGGAGTGAAAGTCGATGACTACCTGCAAACAACTAACCCAAAGATTTATGCAGCTGGTGATATCTGCATGAATTGGAAATTTACTCACGCAGCTGATGCAGCAGCGCGGATTGTGATTAAAAATACTTTCTTTTCACCGTTTGGTTGGGGGCGACATAAACTCAGTAATTTAGTTATGCCTTGGGTAACTTATACTGACCCAGAAATTGCCCATGTGGGAATGTATGAACATGAAGCTCGGGAACAGGGTATTGATGTCAATACAATTAAGATTCCCTTGAGTACCGTAGACCGAGCGATGGCAGATGGTGAAGAAGATGGTTTTGTCAAAATCCATTACAAAAAGGGTGCTGATACAATCTTGGGGGCAACAATCGTTTCTCGTCATGCAGGAGAAACCATCAGTGAATTAACTACAGCGATTGTGAATAAGGTTGGTTTGAATAAACTATCTAGGGTCATACATCCCTACCCAACTCAATCAGAAGCGATTAAAAAAGCAGCAGATACTTATCGCCGCACACTACTGACACCCACCTCAAAACGACTGCTAGGGTTGCTCACAAAATTCTCTTAGACAATGTTTTAGAAGTGGAGGGTTGTTGTAAGAAACCTGACGTTGCAATATTAACAATTACTGATCTAACCGCCTCCACGTCAATTAATACACTGAGTCCTGTTTTGCTAGTGAGAATAATATTATTTGGAGAGATATCCCGATGAATCACGCCTTGACTGTGCAGATAGAGTATGCAGGGTTTTTACACGCAAAAATATTCTGTGTTACTTAAGCTATATCAAGTAACAATTACTTATATTCTTTAGGAAATTTATGCGGTTGACATAACTTACTGTTTGGTAATTGCTGCCTGTTGTTGTGCTGTCTCACTATAGTTTCGATACAGTTGTGTACGGATTTTCGCTTCCTGATAGCGGCTGTGGTCAGGTGCTACCATACTCATTAAATCAGCAGCTCTTTGCCACTGAGCAGCTAATTCTAACCACTGAGTTGAGGTTGTAGCTATTTTCCCTCTACTTGAAGCTTGGTTGGCAATTCGCACAGCTTCTGCAAAAGGGTCATTAGCAGCAGGAAGTGGACTTTCTTCTGTTGGTGTCATCAAAGAGTTAAAGGTTTGTAATGGCATAAAATTAATTAATTTATTGCCTAACTGAGCATATACAACCAAAGCAACTAGCAAAAGTGAGCATAAACCAACTGCTGTTAGTATTCTTTTTTTGGATGAATTTTTAACAAATACTGAAGAACGAGAAAGTTTTGTTTTAGGTAAATTTATTTTTACTAATTCAGTTTGCGCTTCTTTCAAATCTGTAATCACCTGCTTCAGGATATGTGGCTGAACTAATGTAATTTCCTGTGACCAAAGCAATTGATGATCCCGATAAATTTCCTTGAGCCAAAGTAGTTGTTGTTCCCGAACAATTCGACTATTAATATTCACTCGACGAATATTACGGGGTGAGATGGAATTCAGGATTTGCTGGATTTGTTCCACTAGAATAGATTGCTCAAGTTCCTCTTCTTTGGGGGCTTCACAGAGAATTTGTAAAACACCATCAGCAAAAATAGCTCTGGTTCTAACCCCGAACTTAGCTAGTTTTTCGTTCAATAGTTGAATGATTGCAGCTACACTACCTTGGTGAGCCTGCCAAGCAATATCATTTATCCGATCCAGCGTTTCAAATTTGGTGCGAGTTGTTCCACCCTGACTTATTAGCTGACTCATTAATTTAAAGACTCTATTTTACTGATTTTAACTTTGTCTTCGATTTTACAAATAAAAATATGATTTGCCAAATAAAATCATAAAAATTAAGGCTTTTTTTGGTTAATCAGCAAGTTTTATCACTATTTGCTAAAACTCACGTTGGTGTACAATTTACCTATTTAAGATGATATTTTGTCCCCTTAGCGATCGCCTGTCGTTATCTCAACGCAGGTAAATGAGTGATGCGATCAGAGAATTTGACTAAGTATGATCAGGTTTAAAACCGAGGGACCTTAAGTGCTTCTTCAAGCTTACCGCTAATCATTGGGCTTGTTGGTTTGCTAATCTTTCTTTCTTTTTTCAGGCTTTTTTCAGAGCTTATGCGACAAAAGCCTCAAGTCAGTTACAGTTACTAAGTCGGCTAAAACTCAGCCAAAACAAAAGCCCCTTCAATAGAAGAAGAGGCTTTCGTATAAAAATAGACCTGGCATCGAGCTATTGTTGCAGAGGGCGACCCCTAAACTATCGTTGCCGCGGCGGCGTTTCACCTCTGAGTTCGGGAAGGTATCAGTGTGGTTCCACCGTGCCATAGACACCAGGAAAGATTGTAGAGTCAGA
>WGNO01000041.1 GCA_016124525.1 Nostoc sp. RI_552
ATAAGAATGATTTCCTGGATTTAAGTATCCGTGAGTGGGTTTGTCCAAGTTGCCAAACAACCAATGACAAAGATGAGAATGGCTCACGAAGTCTAAGAGCAGAAGGGATGAGAATGCTGTCAACAGATACCGTTATACACAAAGAATTTCAAGGTTGTGGAGAAACAGTAAGACTGGTTGGTACTTGTACCAAAAAGCCTGTTTCTAGGAAGCAAGAATCTCCTGCTACACTGCTTTGCAGTTAGCCGGGGAGTATCAAGCAAACAGAGGAAACAGATGGAAACTAAACCAACAGAAGCATCACCAGCACTCGCCAAGATTCCTAATGGCTATGTCAACATCATGGGCTACGTGGATGAGTCAGAAGTTAATGGGCCCGGTTGTCGTGCTGTGATCTGGGTGCAAGGTTGTCCGCGTCAATGCTCTGGGTGCTTTAATCCTGAGTCTTGGTCATTTAGGATTAACCAACTCATTTCTGTTGATTTTCTTGCGGAAAAGATTCTCAGGAAACCTAAGAATACGGGTGTGACGTTTTCCGGTGGAGAACCATTTTGGCAAGCTAGTGCTTTAGCGTCTTTGGCTCGTCAGCTCAAAGCGGCGGGATTAAATGTCATGTCTTTTACTGGGTTTACCTTGAAGCAACTACAATCTGAATCTGCTCCGCCCAATTCCGCAAGATTATTAGCAGAACTAGATATTTTGATTGATGGGCCTTTTGTGGAGTGTCTAGCTATTAATTCTCCCACTTCCTTGGTTTCTTCTAGCAATCAAGCGGTTCATGTTTTCAACCCAGACCTAACCAACCAAATGAATTGGGCTAGCGACCAAATAGAAATTCATATTCTCAAGGATGGGAGCAGAATTGTGACTGGCTATCAAGGCAGTTTGAGTAAATGATTAATAATTGGTAATGCCTGTTTGAGAGGAGCTTCGCTAATGTATCAATTATGAATTACGAACTAACTAGTGATTTGAGATTCGACTACACCTATAGGACAAGCAACCTTTGTGCCTCCTAAGCCACAATAGCCATTAGGGTTTTTGGCTAGATACTGCTGATGATAAGCTTCTGCGTAGTAGAATTCAGGCGCATCTAAAATTTCTGTGGTAATTTTGCCATAGCCTGCTTTGTTCAAAGCTTGCTGATAAGCGTCCCGTGATGCTTCTGCTAGTTGCTTCTGCTCTGGGGAATAAACATAAATTCCTGAACGGTATTGAGTACCAGTGTCATTACCCTGGCGCATTCCTTGAGTGGGGTTGTGGCTTTCCCAAAAAACTTTTAGTAGTTGAGAGTAACTAATCACTTTGGAGTCAAACACAACTAAGACTACCTCATTGTGACCAGTCATCCCGGTACATACTTGATCATAAGTGGGGTTGGGGGTGAAACCAGCAGCATAACCCACCGCAGTTGTGTAAACTCCTGGAAGTTGCCAAAATTTCCGCTCTGCACCCCAAAAGCAACCTAAACCAAACATTGCTTTTTCCATTCCTTCAGGAAATGGGGGCTTGAGTGGATTTTTATTAACATAGTGTTCATTGGGTACTGGCATTGATTTTGCCCTTCCTGGCAAAGCTTCTTCAGGAGTGGGGAGAGTCAGCTTTTTACCAAATCCAAATAATCCCATAGCCTTTAACCTTGATTTCTCATAAACTTCTTTACCTTAGTTAACATTGTAAAGAATCAAGCGATCGCTTGGAGAGTTTTCCCGTGTCATTGAAAGAAATTTATTTGGAATTTTCAAAGACAGGCGTGTACTAAAGGTAAAAGTCTACCTAATTGCTCTTGGCCGTTTACAGCCAATTCGCTGTGACATAAATAAACTTTTTCAGCGACACGAGAGAGTAAATCTGCCAAAATCCTTCGTAATCTTTCTTCTCCTAGAGAATTCTCATCTTCTGCTGTCCAAGGTTGCCCTAATCTATCTCGCAAGAACAACGGCGCTCCAAATAACGTTGCCGCACCACCTTTTGTCCATAGGGGAGAACCCACATCCAACCAGAAATGCCAACGGTGAAATCTTCTACTCGAACGATATTGGAAAATAGTTGCCAAGGTGACAGCTTTTCTGGCCGGGCCGATGGGACGCAAGGGGTAAGGGTTGGCGGTGATAGTACCAAGTCGCAGTAGTCGTATAAATTCCGCCAGGGTTGTGTTAAGTTCTCCTTCTCCTGTTCTTGGAGTTGTTTGTCGTAAACGGGCGTCAATTTCCCAGTAGTGTTGAGCAGTTTCCAGTAATTCCCGCAGTGCTGCCATTTGGTCGTGAGGCGGGTTGCTATGTCTACACAAAAAATCCTGAATTGCCAAATATAGCAAAGAAATAGGACTGGGAATTAAACGCTGTGCTTGCTGCCCTCGTTGTTTTTCTAACCACTGTAAAATTTCATCATAAGCTGTAGTGGCTGCATAGCCAATGCGATCCCAGCGCTCAAAAGCTCTAACTGGTAATAAATTGGGATAATCCGGATGAGGTGCAAAACAGTAATCTACTATTAATCCGGCACGTACTGGGTCGATGCGAGTGGGCAGTGCGGAAGAACTGTACAATACTTCTGGTTTTCTACTTAAAACAACTAACATCTCAGCTACAGCCTCGCGATCTACCAGGCGACCTAAACCGGGATAGACTAGAGCGAGCATGGTAAGTAATGCTCGAATTACAGGTGAACTAATCAGGGGGCGTTGGTCGTTGAGGGATTCCACCAGGATATTTTGCTTGCCGAGAATTTCTATTAAAGTATAGCGAGCAAGGGCATCTAAACCTGGTGCAATAATTGCTACTTCTTCTGTTTTTACTTTTCCTGATTTCACAGCTTGAATAATTTCCTCGGCTGTTGCCCGTAACAATTCAGCGCGGGACTTGGTTTGAATTAACTGCACTGCTTCTGGTAAGGTTGATAGTATTATTTGTTCAGAAACTAACTCTAGCATTGGGGTAGCGAGTTGCTCCATTAAACCAGGTGAGGGTGAATTAGTTAATGTCTCAATTTGACAACGCCCTGATAAATTTTTCAAATAGTTGGGATCTCCTCCCAATCCCAGGCGTACCGCACCATCAGGGTTATAACTAAAAGCCCCTACTGCACCTTGATCCAATAAAAAATCAAACAGTTGACGTGCTACCCCAGGATAATCATCGACATCATCTGCTAATACAGCTTGATAGCGTTGAGTGAGGTGCTGTTGGTAATAGCGATCGCTTAACAACTTTTGACTATACAGTTCAGTGATAATACCATAGGTAAGTAATCCCCTTTGTAAACACCAGTCGCGCCAATCGAGTAATAAAGATGCCAAAAATTCTGGGTCTAAATCCATGGCATTTTCTTGCAAGCCTGTGTGTAAAATTTTGGCGATATCTTCACAGCGTGTACCACTGTAAGCAGCCAATTGTAATAAATCCAAGATGCGACGTACCAAACGGTACTCATTCACTCCTGCACGGCGGAAAGTAGCTGTATTAAGTTGGGAATGCCAAAGTTTCGCGGCTAATTCCTGTTCGGTTTCCGGACGTAATCGTAGTGGAAATTGTGCTTTGAGATGTAAGGATTGAATCAATAAAGGCCAAAATAAAATTACTTCATCTTGAAAAAAACCAAGTATCGTCTTAGCCCGAACTGGATACTTGCCTTGAGTAGCTGTAACAATTTTATCAGCAAGTTCTCGGCGGTTCTCACTATTAGCGGCTAAAACCAAAAATCCTGGCTCTGTCTTTGGCAAATGTAGAACTTGTGATGTTCCCTTGCTTTTTTTATTACTTTGTTTTTTAGTATAAAATGATCCAAAACTAAGATTTTCACCTGACAGCCAATCACAAAAACTTTCTACCAAACGAGTTGTCTTACCACTGCGGCTCGCGCCAACAATCCAAATAGAATGAGAAATCACAAATCCTCCCCTTGTAGATTTGCTAGTATACTTCGTGCGTTAAGTTAATGATAAGAATCACTAATAAATGCTAGATAATTACTTACGATGAGAATACCAATTTTTAGCCAAAAAATTTACCCTTTTTTACTTTCTGCTTACAGATGGTACTTACTCACCCCAGAACGTTCCCTGGAAGCAGCTTATCAAGCAGCATTACACATTAAATCAATCGAAGATAACTATTTTCATGGTAATAAAATAGACTTGAACTCAGCCATTTACAGCAACACTGTGATGGATTTTTTTGAGTCAGATTTAAGGCAAAAGTTAAAAATTGTCCGGATGCGACTGACAGAGTTTCGATCCAGTCGTTTTTTTTCTAATGAATCTCATCAAATATCTGCTCAAAAAACAGGGATAGAATATCCTAGCCCTAGCCTAATTTTAGATAAATTACAATTCATTGATCAAGTTATTTCAAAATACAATAACTTTAATAACGAGTTAAATTACCCTTTGGTAGTCAATCAAGCACAAATTGTTAAATTTCAGGGACTTACGTCTCCACCATCATCACAAAATTCACCAAATCAAAATTTAAACCCGAATAAAAAACAGCGAGGTAAGGCTGATACAATGGGGATATTACCCCGGTCGATTTTAAGTACTATCGGACGTTTGCAAGTTGAATTAGATCCAAACGCTGAACAAGATGTGGTGAGAAACTTCCGTCATAATCAAAGAAGAACGATAATATCAATTAGATTTATTTTACTACTAATTATAGTACCTTTGTTGACACATCAAATATCAAAGGTATTGATAGTAAGCCCTCTAGTTAACCATTTTAGAAATATAGAAACCGCACCAATATTTCTCAACTTAGAAATGGAAGAGGAAGCATTATTAGAAATGCAAAGATTTGAAGAAAAAATCAAATTTGAAAATATGATTAGTAGCATTCCTCGATTATCTACTCAAGAGATGGAAGTTGAGATGGAAGACAAAGCACGTGAAATTGCTGAACAATTTCGTCGGGAAAGTGCCAACGCAATTAAAAATGTTTTTGCAGATATTTTCTCGGTTGGTGCTTTTATTTATCTCTTGATGATTAGTAAGTCTTCAATTATGGTGCTAAAAGATTTCTTGGATCATATTGTCTATGGTCTCAGTGACAGTGCTAAGGCATTTATCATTATTTTGTTTACCGACGTATTTGTAGGATTTCACTCTCCCCATGGCTGGGAAGTAATTTTAGAAGGTGTCTCACGTCATTGGGGCTTACCAGCTAATCGAGATTTTATCTTTTTATTTATTGCCACTTTTCCCGTGATTTTGGATACCATCTTTAAATACTGGATTTTCCGTTATTTAAATCGCATATCGCCTTCTGCCGTTGCTACCTACAGAAATATGAATGAGTAAGATTCATTAGTTTTGTTTGCTCCACAAAAGATCAACTTGATAACGGATTTCGTGCAAATAACGATGAAAGAATATCTCCTGTGGTTTTCGCGCTCTCGTTTGCAACGCCCAGAACATTTCTAGCTAGTTCGGTTATCTGCTAAGACAATTACTTGCCAGTCGGGAGGAATGGCATCTTTATCTTCATGGGTTTTAATTTTTCTTGCTTCTTCTTCCTTGTCCACTTTCCTTACTTGTTTGCCAAGTCTAGCCCTATTATAAATCTCTGTGTAAAAAACTTACCCTTGTGAGGGGCATTCTACCCGCCTAGAACAGGCAAGATGCCTGTTCCACAGGAAGATTAAAATACAACATTTTAGCCTTGCCACAGCAGTACCAACTAAAGATATTCCCACTTGTTGGCTTTCTATTTGTGTTCTTTGCGCCTCTGTGGTTCGATCTGTTTAAGTTGTATACTCCGCGTTAATTTTTACGTAGTCATAACTCAAATCACACCCCCAAGCTTGACCAGAACCATGACCATTACCAATGGTAACTGCAATAATCACAGGATTATCTGTTCTTTGCCATGAGAAATTGTTACTAGGGTCTCGAGGTAAAGAAGAATCAGCCGCAGTTTGTTTCAAATATGCACTCGCTGCTGCACGGTCAAATGGTACTGGTTGACCATTTTCTAACAACAAAAAATCCCCTAACTTAATTTGTAGGTTGTCTTGTTCAAAATTCACCCCCGCGCGTCCCGCGGCGGCGGCGATACGTCCCCAATTGGGATCGCGTCCAAAAATTGCAGATTTAACTAGAGATGAACCTGCAATAGTTTTAGCAATTTGACGTGCGGAAACTTCATCATAGGCCCCAGTTACTTGCACTTCAATTAAGCAAGTTGCACCTTCACCATCACGAGCGATCGCTTTGGCTAAATGCTGACATAGTGCTGTTAACATTGCTTCTAATTTCTCGGCTTCTGCACCCATTTCGGTAATTGCTGGGGTCCGAGATTGACCATTTGCCAAAGCAATTAAACTATCATTTGTGCTGGTATCACCATCAACAGTTATGGCATTAAAACTTTTATCAGCTGCCCTACCTAACATTTGTTGCCACAGATGTGATGAAACCGCCGCATCACAGGTAACAAATGCTAGCATGGTGGCCATATTGGGATGAATCATCCCGGAACCCTTGGCAATACCACCAATTCGCACTGGGCGATCGCCGATAGTTGTTTCTAAAGCAATAGATTTTTTGACTAAATCTGTAGTAATGATTGCCTTAGCTGCTGCATCTGAACCTGTTTCTGAGAGTGCTGCTACTACCTTAGGGATACCAGTGCGTAAGGCATCCATTTTGATTCGTTGACCAATCACACCAGTAGAAGCTAATAAAATTGATTCCGGTGAAATATTCAACTCACGGGCTAAGATTTCGGCACTTTCTTCCGCATCACGCACACCTTGTATACCTGTGGAAGCGTTTGCTTGACCGGCGTTGCAGAGAATTGCACGGGCGCTATGTTTGGCTTGCAAACGTTGGCGACAATAATCTACACAGGCGGCTTTAACTTGGCTAGTGGTGAATACACCAGCCGCCATCGCCTCTACATTTGACCATATTAAAGCTAAATCCGGTAATCCCGAAGGCTTCAGTCCTGCTGTGATTCCCGCCGCCTGATAACCCCTAGGAGCTGTAACACCACCACTAATTTCTTGCCAATCTGCCATTTTTATTATTCCCACAACTGCTAGCTGCTTGACTGGTGATTATACCAAGTCTTCACTCATTAATTGGTGGTTTGTTGTTGGTTATTCATCTACGTTAGTGGTGATATGGAAGTAAGGATAACTACCTAGGCAAATCTCCAGATCATCAGGGTGCATCTACCTGGCACAGTATAACAGTTTTGCTATGAACAGTAATACCCATTGTTAAGCAGTCAAGAGATTTAGTCTTGAAAATATCCCTAAAACTACTTTTTGCAATACGAATTATTAATTTTAAATACTAATTTTTTTCTATGAAGAGTATATATGTTATCTAGTGTGATATGTATAATTGCTATCATAAAATCATTTGACAAAGTATTTTATTTTCGAGTATGAAATCAGCAATAAAACCCCCAGTAAAAAGTTTCCAGGACTACGCTTATCAAGCAATTCAACAACACCTTAACAAAACCTTGAAATGGGAAAAACCCATTAAAAAAGATGAAGACCCGGAAGCATTACATCAAATGCGGCTGGGGATGCGTCGCCTACCCACTGCAATCATTAATTTTGATAATGATATTACCGACGACTAAAAAAGCTGATGGGGGCCTCCAGGGATAATACATAAACACTACGTTGAGGAATCTGCACAACACGGATATTTTCTGCGGAACCTAAACCAGCGATAAACCCCACAATGCTTCCCAGCATTGCACCCTGGTCAAACTGCCCTGGATCACCTTGGCTGAAAAAGCTCAAAGTATCCCCACCAATTTGACTCCAAATAGAACTATTTTCCACAGCTTTGTCATGAGCTCGTTTGTAGGTAATAGTGGTACCGGGAATTGTCTGACTTGATGCTTGAATAGCAACAATGCGACCATTAATCACCAAAGACTGAGCGACAATTTTTACTCCCCCCTCTGTAGGTTTGAGGTTAATAGTTACAGGGGTATTTTCAGGAATTAAAACATTACCTTGATGATCTTCAATAGCATTCGTTAAAGGAAGAGTTAGAGGATAAGCTTTGTCTTGTCCAACATCAATAGTTACCGACGCCGGAAATTCCACAATAATTGCTGTATCTTGAGGAATTATGATTTCTTTACTAACTGCTTGGGTTTGAGATTGTCCAGTACTAGGCTGAGTAGGAATGGGTTGAGCGCTAGCTGGTAATGTGACAGAACCTAACAAGGAAATGGAATAGCCAAGGGTCAACAAAATTTGTATTTTCATAACCGTTTCTTCCTTGGGCTGGAATAGTGTGTTATGGATTTAAACTAACAGGGCGAATAACTAGCCTCAAACGCTGATTGAATCAACGATACAGCAACTCATCCCAAAAAAAAACAAGTTTAGGTTTATTAATCGGACTTATCAGTTTGCTCAAGTCCTACCATGGGGTATGCTACGTAAACGAGAGGAATTAGATTAGGAGCAAGGTTTATACCCCGCTCCTAATAGACAAAAAATCCTTGTATTACAAGGTTGTCAAAACTTTTCTCGTCGTGGATCCATTACGGTCTTTTTACTTAGGAAGGACACAGTCAAAGAGCTAGTCAAGCTAACCAATTAATTTTTGCCAGGTCATTCTGCCGACAATACCATCGGCAAGTAAACCATTTTGCCTTTGAAATTTTCTGATGGCTGCTCCTGTCTGGGGACCATAGATACCATCAACACCAGCACCTACACGGTGTTGTATGTATTTAACAACTGAACCGCCGGCATGGTGAGGCCTGACTATTCGTTTAGCTAAAATCAAATTAATTTCATTCCAGGTACTTGTGTCTGCAATTCCAGTGGGTGCTAATTCAACAATATTTTGAAAATTTACTGTTGCGGAGCTTGTTGCCGGGCCCATGATGTTATCTTCTACCAAGGGGTTACCATTCTTGTCGTTGATTTTTAATTGATTTAAGGCTTTTTGCAGTCTGATAACTGTGGTATCTGTATTTAACTCTTCATCTGGCACAGGATTAACAGGCGTATTATGCACTTGACCCGTCAAGCCTTTGACAATGGCATTAGCAGTTGCTTCCGAGTCAAAGATATTCATATCTCGTGGTGAATCAATGAAGCAACATTCTATGAGAATCCCAGGCATACTAGTATTTTTCAAGACATATAGGTGAGAACCACTTTTAACCCCGCGATTAAAAAATCCTAGTTTGACTATTTCATTTAATACTGGTTGAGCAATTCTTCTTCCTGCTTCCGAAGCTGCAAATACTTCTGTACCATTAGCCCGACCATTAAAAGCGTTAAAGTGGATTGAGACAAAAACTTCAACTTTGTTAGTATTCGCCGTATTAATTCTTTGAAATAGTGAATTGGTTACGGAAACAGACTTATTTGGTTTACACGATATTACTTCATGTCCTAAAACCCGTAATTTCGAGATAACTCTGTTCCCTACATCTGTGGTCAAAACATCCTCAGATTTAATTCCTACAGCACCTGTGTCTGGAGGAGAATTATGACCAATATCAATGCCAAATTTCATATGTTAAACCTCACAACTTCTGCTGATAAATTCTAATTTTTTCTGGCTTTGCCATGTCATTTATCAGGTTTTGAATAGTAAATTTAATTGATTACTATTCAAATAATCCTGATCGACTTATTCTCTGTGATCAGATATCATTAATTGAGTTGATAATTGCCAATAACTACTTAATCAAAAGTAATATATTGGCTAAACCACTCCAGCAATGATGGATGGCAAATAAAAGAACAAAGTAATCGAGGTACAGAAACCTCGCAGCCAGGTTTTACCTCGTAATACAATATACCCTGTATTTTATACTGGGTAGTGGTTTTTAGGTTCTGTTTGATTATTGTTCGTTATTAGACTGATCCACACCACCGTATTCTCTCGTAGTCTTTTGCCTAAATCAAATCGGATTCTCAGATTCAGATAGATATTTACAAATATTCCTAATATCCACGCCTTCTCAATTTCCTGGTATGGACTAAGAGTTGCTGTACATTTGAGTTAGCATAACTTTGGGTGTTTGGAGAAAGGCAATGAGCAAAAAAAAGTTGAGTAAAGTTGGGAACCAAAAAGGCAGTTCATCTGTTGTCCAAATATTTAAGACTCAAATGATTCCACTGACAACGCCAGTTTTTGCTATAGCTGGATTGTTGGCAACCATTACTCCCAGCATGGCAGTAACTACCTCTTACGCCAACGATTACCGTGTTTGCACAGCTCAACTCTTAAAATTGGGGATAACAGAACAAGCTGTGTCACAAGGGTGTGCAAAAGCATTGCGTCCGAGAGACTTGTCTTCTTGTGTTCTTAAAATTAATCAGCAAAGGCAAATTAGTGCCGCAGATGCTCTCTCGTCCTGTGAGCGAGCCAGGCGACCCCAAAACTTTTCTGATTGTGTCGTTGGCATCACCAGCAATACTCGAGAAGCTCTTGGCAAGACAGTTTTAAACTACTGTGGCCGTAGTTTGTTGCCTAAACGTTTCGCTGAATGTGTAGTGGGTTTACGTAGTGAGATTGATATTGCACCTACCCAGGCAATGGATGCTTGTATTGATGCCGGTGACCCTGTTAGTGGCTTTTCACCAACATCTGCACCACAAAATAGCCCCTCGACAGAATTTAAACCCTCTTTTGAGGTTACTCCAATTCCAGGGAATCAGTAAAATATCAGGTCTTTAAAGACGATCTCTTTTAGGCTGGCTGTAAGCCCAGCCTATTCTTTGATAGCCATCATCATGTAAGTGAGGAGAGTGTTGATTCCATGAGAGAAATGAAGTTGAGTTGATACTCAACACTTTAGTATGCTAAGTGTTAATGGTATAACACCTAACTATTAGTCTTCTTTTCTCCCAAACACCATCTGCAAAATCATCGGAATACCACCGCTTTGGTGATATCTATCTGCCCAAGCGCGAATGATCTCATCTAATTCCGCCATAGCTTCCTCCCATCGTTCTGCTGGGATATCTAGCTCTTCTAAGATTCGCATGGTATTTGTCCGCCGTTCTGCCCAATCTTTCATCATTCGGAAATATCGGGCGGTATCTTCTACCATAATGTAAGTGCGCTCCTGGTCGTCCGCTGGCGCATAAAACGGACGGGTAAGAGCGTAAAACGGCATTCCCCAAGGAGAATCAATTCGCGTTACAGTACCGGAATAAAGTAGCCGACGCTTGATATGTTCTGCTAAAGCTTCGCTCAAAGGCATTTGATGCTCTGGTGGCAATACCTCTTGCGATCGCTTGTGCAAAAATTCAATTAGGTCTAAAAACTCAAAAGAAGTAGTTAATTGAGCATCAGGCAGGTTACTGGGTAGTTTTTGCTCAATCTGTCTTTTTTCTTCACTGGTAAGACTTGTGCCAGGGACACGGGATCTTCCTGGTTGCCAAGGAAACTTTTCCATCCACACATAAGGCAATTGAATGAGATAGCGGGGTTCTTGAGAACCTAGCATTTTCAGCAATTTGCCTTCTGTCAGCGCCTGTCTGACTTCCTCTACAATGATTTTTACCCGTTTTGGCTCTAAGTGGTGCAAGTGACCCGTCATCCGCAGATTTTGTCCCTGCTCTAAATAGGTCATGTATATCGCACACTTAGCCGCAGTTGCGGCTGCATCTAGGAATGCTCCATGCCTATGCCCACTGGTCCGCATGGCACTGAAAGCCAGATAAAGCATGATCTGATCCATGGCACTGGGGCTAAGACGCTTAATCAGATCTATATCGTTACTCATATTACAGACAATTGAATAGCACGTTTACGGATTTATTAGTCACACAGAAATCAGTAGCATACACCCAATTCCAGCCAATGTTTTTAGTTCCTACTTAATGTCCAATGTTTTAACTCCTAATCAATAGGTAGTTTAACATGATAATTGCCCATGATTGGAAATGTCTGACTGCAACAACTGTCTCCTAGCTTTAACAACAAGTGTATCTTCTTTAAAGAATTGCTTTTTATTATGCTTTTAAGAACTGTTTGTTTTGTACAGATTTCCGGCAATGGTTGCTAGTTGTCTAGGATTAGGTCACTTACTGACCTAGGGAACATTGGTGGGTTTAGCCAGAATTTGCAACCCAATAATTTACTGCTTACAACTTTTGGCAATTTTTTGGCGGTGTAGGCAGTTCACTCCCAGGATTGTTGTCTACCTAATTTCAGGTAGATAATTCCTGGTTCAAAACACCTTTTATTTATTACAACATGATATTCTACTTTTGCTTGTTTTTGTATTAATTTTGTATAAAGTATTTTCTTTGCAGTACTTACATAATTACCATGTATATGCCTAATATGCAACCATTTGTTAAAATTCTCTGACATTTCCCAAAAACGTAAGTACCAATTTTAATTATTTTTTATTTTTGAGATGATGGCAAAGAAAGCTAATAGTGCATATCTAGCTGCCTTAGCTCTCTTTTTATCCTTTTGACTGACATCTAACTCCTTGCCATTGGTAGCTCGTCCCCTGGGGCGGAATAAGACAAAATCAATGGTTTTCAAACCCCCTTACGGGATGTTGGTTCCTGGATAGTTCTGTAAAATTATCACCCCACAGATCAAGCTAGGAGCATGAAGTGAGGAAAAGAGCCTAAAAATCAAGTTGTAGACTTTACTTTACATTTATTATTGTTGATATTGAATTTTGATTTTCGCATTTAAAAACAAGGATTTAATTATGAGAGTTAGAAGATTTAACCTGAGTTCGCATTTTCTCAAAACTGTAAGCTGCTACCCCAAAAGTCACGAACAGCACTCCCATAATTTGCATAATTGTCAAGGTTTCCTGAAGTATCAAACCAGCAAAAACTACAGTTAGGATGGGGACGCCTCCACCGATAATCGCCGCCCGGAACGCACCTAATTTGCGAATACCAACATTGTTGAATACATAGCCTACTAGTGTCAGAACACCCAAAATAAAAGCACTCAAAATCAATTCCAGCAAATTAGACTGCTGAAGGGCAAGACTCAAATTGCTTGGTAAAGGCACCATCAAACAAATAAAGCTCAACACAAGCATGGTGGTAAAGTTAATTAGTGTCAAAGACACTGGATGCAACTGACTACCACATATCCGTGTCAAAATCACATAGCAAGCAAAAGCTACGCCAGCTAAAATTGCAATACTACTTCCCATGGAGAAATTAGCCAGGCCAAGGTTTGGAGAACTCCCTAAAACCAGCAATCCACCACAGAAGATAGCAGCCAAAGTAGCAGAGTGGAATCCTTGAGGGCGATCGCCAAACAGTAACCACGAGAGAAGACCGCCAATCATGGGGTAGACAAAAAACAAAGCGATGGCGATTCCGGTTGCCAGTTGACCGATAGCAAGGTAAATCAGCACCTGTGATAAAAACAAAAAACAACCACTGGCCAGAGACAACTGTAAAGTTTTTTGTTGCTTGAGATTACTATTTGCAGTATGATTGCCACGTGATGTTGCCAAAAGATTTTGCATATCTTCCCATACTTGTGGATGCATCATAGGAGCCAGGAGTAACATTAGTGGCACAACTACTAACAACCGTAGCATTAGAATTAGTAGTACATTTCCCAATGTTGGCGAAATGATACCTTGTATTTCTAAAACCCCAAAATTGTCGTAAGGTTTATAAAAGATCCACTTGACAACTATGTTGTACAGGGATGAAACCACTGTTGACAACACAACCAACAAAAAGCCTATTTGGATTGGTGAAAAAGTTGGGGATTTGGGTGATGGTGATAATGCAGTTTTTGTTTCTGGCTTGGTTGCTAGGTTAGAATTTAGAGGTTTAGCCTTGGGTGGCGACAACTCCCGACTGATTACTGAAACTGGTTCAGTGGCCACAGGTGGTTTTTCCGGGGATTTTGTCTGACTTTCTGACAACTCCCGACTGAGTACTGGAATTGGTTCACTGGCCAGTAGCGTTATTTTCTCCGCAGATGAGACTAGTGTGGAAGAGGCAATATTGTTGCTTTTAGATAAGTCTTCAGTGCTTGTAGAAATTGATTCCGTTACACTGGCTTTGATCTCTCCTAACTGTAAATGTGTCTGGGAGGAACGTGGCGGTTGCTGCTCCGTGGTTTGGAGAATAGTAGGCGGTGATGTTGTTACCGTTGCTTGTGAGATTTCTTGTTTTGTTTTTCCCAGTTCACCACGCAGATGATTAATAAACTCCTCTACAATCGCTTCTCCCTGGTGCTGTTGGCTCTGCATCCGAGATAACTGTTGGGAAAGATTATTTTGATAATTCTTCAGCTCCTGTTGTAACGAGTTAAAGGTAATCGTCAGTGTATCATCCAAACTGCCCAGCATTTGTTGAGCATTCTCATTGTTACCCCCCGGCGAGTTAATGGCAGATCGTTCCTGGAAATTACTTTCTACTGATTTGTTCACTAAACTTGCCAGTGATGATTGCAGTTGCGAAGATATGTGCTTTGCCAAGGCCTCTGATAACTGACGAATTAACACTTGCTGTCCAGTTATTTGCCGTACCTGTTGTAGGTGTTCTTTTTCCTCTAATAACTGCTGTATTTCGTCAGATAAACGAGTTTTCTCCGCCTGAAGCCGCTTTATTTCTTCCTGTAACGACCTGAGCACATTTTGCTGGAGTCTTTCTAAATCCTCCACCACAGCCCATAAAGCTGTCTCTGCTGCTCTGGATAGCTCGCCTCTGACGCGCGGGTTGTCTGGTCGCTTCTCAAATCGCCCCATTAGCTTCTAACCTCTAACACCTTGAAGATAAAGCTGCTTGCTGTAAACTTGCTTGGCACTAATACTGATTTTTTGTATTGTGTCAGGTAAATTCAAAATTGTGGCAAGAATTGCGTACATAAGTGTAATTTTGTCATGGTAAGTACAGGGTTGGCAAAGTATCCAATTTATTTCGGTAACGGACTTACTATACTGTTTCCCCTTCAGCATTACGGAGATGCCTTCCATCGGAGTTACTTAAATTAACAGTTTTCAGGTGCAAGTTTATAAGAAAAAACTTTACACCCAGTGTTAATACTTATGTTCAGTTTTTTTAGTAGGAACAGTAATGATCAAAAATTTATCAATAGGTGTATTGCCACAAAAGGATGGTCAAACTTATGGATTTGTATGTCAATTTGTACAGAATGTAACTTATGTGACAGTTTACATTATTAATAGGTATTATGGTAGGAAGCCGCAGAAATTTAAAGTATTACTATCCCCCATACAATATTTTAGTGAATTAACAGCTATTCTGCAAAAACAAAGTCTGGTTTTGGTGTTGTGCCAGTTTCCTTTTTCACAGCTAAGCAAGAGATATATTAGTTGATTAAGATACATAAAGAATAAATTTTAAAGGAATAAAATCTTGGTAGTGGTAAAGATGGCAACACTGAAGATTGCACTTACGGGAAATGTCATTAGCCATGCAACCGCAATACTTTGTAGAGTTGTAAATTGAATTGATTTGATATTTTGCACCAGTCCAATACCGATGACACCACCTACAAGAGCATGAGAGGTGGAGACAGGTAAACCCAAGCGAGAGGCTAGCAGGATGGTAATGGCGGTTGCAAGTTCGGCGCAAAATCCACCACTAGGTTGTAAAGAAATTATGTTTTCCCCAATAGTGTTAATTACCTTTTGACCCCAGACAGCTAAACCAGCGACAATACCAGCGCCACCCAGGATTAAAATCCATAGGGGGATGGTAATGTCACTGACGGGTATAGTACCAGTGCTATTGATGTAGACAATGGCAGCTAAAGGAGCGATCGCATTGCCAACATCATTAGAACCATGAGCAAAGGCGACAAAGCAAGCACTGAGAACCTGAAACCGAGCGAATAGCTGTTCTACAGGAGTGAAAATTATTTCTTCGTTGTTTAGTTTTTGTGCATTATTCCCTACTTCTTGCAACTGTCGCCAACTAATGACTGACAGTACAATAGCTGCAACTGCACCTACAAATAAGGGAAGGTCGTAACTAGGTAAGTTTAGACCAATGCTATTTAAGTAATTAGTTAAGGGTTGGGTTAACAAAGGTAGGACAATGACACCAAATACTCCCAACACAATGACACTCAGCCAGGGAATCCACTGTTGTAGCTGTGCTAGTTGATTTGGTTGCTCCAAAATCCAATGCTTGATTTGACCGTAGAATAAAGCTGCAATAGCACTACTGAGGATCGGCGTGACAATCCAGCCAATAGCAACTAAGCCTATTGAGATCCAATTAATCGCATCTACTCCCATAGCTACCCAACTAAATCCCGCCATCGCACCTACAACTGCATGAGATGAGGCTACGGGTAAACCGCCAGAGGTAGCAATTTGCAGCCACAAACCGCAGGTAACTAACACTGTTACCATACCGATTATGTAAATTTCTGGTGTAGCAGCAAATAAAACAGGATTAGCAATTTTGGTAGCTAAAGTTTGGGATACTTCCTGCCCAAATAATACTGCCCCTGTAAACTCTAAAATTCCAGCAATAATTATTGCCTGTCTCAGGGAGAGAGCTTGGGAACCTACAGAAGTTCCCATTGAGTTAGCGACATCGTTAGCGCCGAGATTCCAGGCGAGGTAGAAGGCTAGCAGGGAAGTTGAAATTAACGTAATGGGCATTTAGGGTTGGCGTAGATGGAAAAAAATAGCGATTCTTAAACAAATTAAAAGTGTTGACTTAGCATCTGGCAACAGAGGGGTTATCGCACAAAGCGCGAGAAGCGCTATAAATATTTTCTACTGTTATCTTGTTTGCCCGGATTACGGATAAATTAAAATTTTGTATGTTTTGGGATTAGGTGCGATCGCTTGTTCCACGGCTGCTGATAAGTTTTGCAAGGGATAGCGATCACTAATTAAGGCTTGTACATCTATGCACCGATTAAATACAATATCCGCAGCTAGACTTTGAAGCCGATAGGATGAACTGTAACTACCCATCAAATCAATTTCCCTACGGTAAAGAACATTCGGATTAATGGGAATTTCCACTTCATCGGGAAATTCTGCGAAAAACAAAATTTTACCACCTTTGCGAGTACATTCCAGTGCTTGGAAGAAAGCCTTGTCACTGGGAACAGCCAGCAGAGTCACATCAACACCCATCCCCCCAGTCAAAGCGTGAATTTTCCGAGGTAAATCAGGATCACGCGCATCAAGAGCGGCTTTTGCCCCAACATTCAATGCTTTCTCAATTCTGGATGGTAGTAAATCAGTAGCGATCGCTTTCGCCCCAAAATATTTTACCAACATGACAAACATTAACCCAATTGGCCCGGCACCAGTAACCAAAACAGTTTTTCCTGGGGACACTTGAGCTTTTTTCACCGCTTTGAGACAGCAGTTAGTTGGTTCTACAAAACTTGCCTCTTCAAAGCTGATATGGTTAGGAATGGGAATTAGTCCCCCATTTTGCACAATATGTCCCGGAACCTTAACATACTCAGCAAAACCGCCACCACTAGGGTTAAATCCGGCTGTGGTGGAAATGTTTTTATAAACATCGCACATAGAGAAATTCTCATTTAAGCAGTAAGCGCAACGCATACAAGGAATGTGGTGCATCACCGCCACCCGTTGTCCTACTTGCCAAGATTTCACCTGAGAACCCACAGATGCGATTGTTCCGGCTGTTTCATGCCCAAATATGCGTGGTGGTTCATATAGGGGATAACGAATTTTTTTAATATCTGATTGACATAATCCCACCACTCCCACTTTTACTAGCACCTCATCTGGTTCCAGAGTCGGGACTGGGATATCTTCATAAGAAAGTTGATTTACACCTCTAAATACCTGTGCTTTCACGTTGGTTTTTCCCGCTCAACTTTCTTAGATGTAACATTTAGCGGGTCAGGTTAGCTCATTAAGTTTGAAACTTGTAGTTAATTATTTTGATAGCGGTTTCCATATTTGTAGGTACTAAGAAAAATTAACCGCTAAAAAATCCCAAAAAAGTCAACTAGAATTAGCGCCATAAAAAACTGATTCACTCCAAAACCTTTTCACCAAAAACATCAAAAAAGACTTTGCCTACCTCTGGGTTTAAAAACAGTGAAATCATCTAAAATTGTCAAAAATCGAGTGACCTTGAGTGATGATACATCAAACATATACAGCCGATATCCTAGTAGTGGGTGGAGGAACCGGAGGAACAGCTGCGGCTATCGAAGCAGCGCGACAGGGAGCAAAAACTATCCTAGTCAGCGAATTTCCTTGGTTAGGGGGAATGCTCACATCCGCAGGGGTATCCGCACCCGATGGTAATGAACTAGTAGCCTTTCAAACTGGATTATGGGGCGCATTTTTACAAGAACTACGCCAGCGTCAACCAGGGGGATTAGATAACAGTTGGGTGAGCTTTTTTAGTTATGATCCCCGCATTGCAGCCAAGATTTTTGCAGACTGGGTGCAGGAATTATCAAATCTGCATTGGATTTCTGGACAAGTGCCAATAGAAGTATTGCAGCAAGGAAATTGTGTAACTGGCGTGCGGTTTGCAGAGTTTACCGTTACAGCCAAGATTATTCTCGACGGTACAGAATTAGGCGATTTATTGGCTTTGGCGGAAATACCTCATCGTTGGGGCTGGGAGTTGCAATCTGAGTGGGGAGAAATAAGCGCACCGGCTCATTTTAATCAGCTCACAGAAAGATATCCTGTGCAAGCCCCTACTTGGGTAGTGGTAATGCAAGATTTTGGCGAACCGAGCGCTCCAGAGATTTTTCCTGCACCCAATTATAATCCTGCCCTATTTACTGGTGCTTGGGATAACTATGGTGCTGAGAAATTCTTAAATTATGGACGTTTACCAGGGGGTCGATTTATGATCAACTGGCCCATCTGTGGTAATGACTATGCCGAAGGTGTAGGGCGTTTAATAGAGTCGGAAGTAGCAAAACAGGAATTTTTGTCAGAATGTCGCTGGCATAGCCAAAATTTTGCCCATTTCATCCAAAAAAACTTAGGTAGGCGTTATGGCTTGGCTGAGTCGGCTTTTCCCCATCATCATAGTGCTTTTGCATTGCATCCTTACTACCGTGAGAGTCGTCGCTTGGTGGGACTAACTACCGTGCGAGAACAAGACATTTTGCCCATACCAGGGGGTAGGGTAGCATCTTTGTTCCCCGATGCGATCGCTGTCGGTAATTATGCCAACGATCATCATTATCCTGGGTTCAACTTGCCACTGCAACCTAAATCCATTCGTTGGGGGGGACGTTGGACTGGTACACCCTTTACTATTCCCTACCGTTCCTTAATTCCTGTGGACAGAGATGGTTTATTAGTTTGTGAAAAAAATATTTCTGTATCTCATATTGCTAATGGCGCAACCAGATTACAACCCGTTGTCATGGGTATAGGTCAAGGGGCGGGAATGGCGGCGGCTATGTGCGTTGAATTGAACTGTCAGCCCAGACATTTACCTGCCAGGCAATTACAAAATCATTTGTTAAAATCTTTACATACTCCCGCAACAATTGTACCTTTATTTAACTTAGATATATCTCCGAAAAATCCAGAATGGCTCAACTGGCAACGGTATTACTTAAATGACCCACAAGCTTATCCATCAAATGGCAATTACCCTTGCATCTCGGTAAATAAGTATAATCAATTACATTGTCAACAAGTAACAAGAACTGAAAGCAAGTGTTTTACAGGAATTTTCCAGCGTTTCCAGCAAGACTACCACTTTACCATAACCACACCAGAAACCTATAGTGGTCAAACTTGGCAGATTGTGACTTTGCGATCGCAGATAGAAGAGCAACTACAAGCTGTTGTGAATGAACAACTGCTGACTATTTGGGGTAACTTCAATCATGCTGGTGGTTGGTTACTAGCTGAAACCATTGACATATCGTTAAAGTAACATTTTTTCAGTAAAAAACACTACTTTTTACTAAATTTTCCGGATACACTACCAGAAGATCCGTAACATTAGACAAGAGAGTTCAAAAATAAACATCTGTTATGCGAGCTACGATTTCACTTTTAGTTTCGTGTTTAGTCTTCAGTTCCCTAGTTTTTAACTGCCAAGCAAAGGTAAATCGCTTATCTCAGATGTTGCTATCCTCTTGTGGTTCGCAACAGTTAACCTCAGATTCATCTCAATATCAAGCCCAACTGAGCGAGGTAGACAGCCCAATACTACATCGAGGTAGTGGACGGATAAAGATAAACTTGATAGAAAAATCTGGTGGTAATGTTTAACCTCGAATAAGGCAAAATTTCTCAAGACCATATCTTGTATAGAGTCAGCAGTTGTATGATTGTCAGGGAATCAAAAACTGCCTCTCTAACAGAGATGTAAAACTTGAATATTTACCTTACTGTTGCATAGCTAAACTCGTTAAGTCTCAACAGGGGGGTGACCCCGTTAGTTACGCGTATATCAAGCGCCAATAATCTGATGAAAAGCTCATATATAAAGACAGTGACTCTGAATTTCAGAGTCACTTTTAAATATCCAACTTCAACACAGAAAACTTTCACAATCCAGGGATGTGAATATGTTAAAGTTTACTTTCTGGCTTCAGCAATGGGAACCCACTCAGTGTGAAATGTTCCCGGCTTGTCAAGACGGAGGTAAGTATGTGCGCCGAAGTAGTCGCGTTGTGCTTGAGTAAGATTTTGGGGTAGGCGATCGCGACGATAGCTGTCAAAATAATCCAAAGATGCACTAAAAGCAGGAACTGGGATTCCCACTTTTGCTGCTGTCATGATCACTTCCCGCCAAGCATCTTGTCTATCGAGAATAGTCTGCTTAAACTCAGGAGCCAGTAGCAGGTTAGGCAAAGTTGGATTTTCGTTAAAAGCCTTCTTAATCTTATTCAAGAAGCCAGCGCGAATAATACAACCACCTTTCCAAATCCGCGCCATCTCACTGAGATTCAAATTCCAGTTGTATGTTTTGGAAGCTGTATTTAACAGCGCCATACCTTGAGCGTAAGAACAGATTTTTGAGCAATACAGAGCATCGCGAACCTTGTTAACAAAGCCCTTCACATCGCCATCAAACTTAGAGCTAGGGCCTGTTAAGCTCTGAGATGCTGCTACCCGTTCTTCTCTAATAGAAGATATAATCCGGGCATTAACTGCTGCGGTAATTGTCGGAATAGCCACACCCAATTCCAAAGCAGTTTGTACAGTCCAACGACCTGTTCCCTTTTGACCGGCTGCGTCGACAATTAATTCCACCAAGGGTTTTTTTGTTTCCGGGTCAATGTAAGGGAAAATGTTCGATGTAATCTCAATTAAAAACGAATTCAGTTCATCAGTACTGTTCCACTCAGTGAAAACTTGATGTAGCTGATTTTCATTTAATCCAACCACATTTTTCAGCAAATCGTAGGCTTCTGCAATTAGCTGCATATCGCCGTACTCAATGCCATTGTGTACCATTTTCACATAGTGACCAGAACCACCAGGGCCAATATAAGTAACACAAGGGCCGTCATCAACTTGAGCAGCAATTTTGTTGAAAATTGGTGACAGATACTCGTAGGAACTAGGAGTACCACCAGGCATGAGGGAAGGTCCATTGAGGGCACCTTCTTCACCGCCACTCACACCCATACCAATAAACCGTAGTCCCACAGGTTCTAATTCCTGAGTACGTCTTTCTGTATCTTCAAACCAAGAGTTACCACCGTCGATAATGATATCGCCTTCATCTAGCAGGGGTTTGAGTTGGGCAATCACCGCATCTACCGGCTTACCAGCCTGTACCATCACCAGAATTTTGCGGGGACGTTCCAATGATGCGACAAACTCCTCTAGGGTAAAGGCGGCTTTGACGTTCCTTCCTGGCGCACGCTGCGCCATAAACGCATCCGTTTTTTCTCTGGAGCGGTTATAAACTGCAATTGGGAAGCCATTACGCTCGACGTTGAGAGCTATATTCTCGCCCATTACGGCTAATCCAATCACACCAAAGCTTTGTAGTGTCATAAATTATGTTTGGCTAACTCTTGCAGATCCTTTTATCTTTAGGGTAGACCGAGATTTTCGCTTCTCTCCTAAAGAAGACCTTAAGACTTGAATAAACTGCAAAAACTTATAATTAACACAAGCAAATGGTTGTTGCAACTTTCAGTGTTCCAGTCAAGTTTCTATACTTCTGCCTTGATTAAAAAATAAGGAAATGACAATTTTAACTAATTCAGCGCTCCCCATCAATATTACGCGCCGGGGTAGTTAATTAAATCGATTTCTTTCACATAGAGGATGAATTAACTCTATCCATTGCTTTAGACATAGTAGAACATGGGCAAATCAAAAACAGTAGGACAGCCTATATGAATGAATCCGTGCAGGGGCTACCATTATTAGTGTTACTAGTGGGTATGGCAATTGCCATGGCCATTCTCATCAAGTCTGGTTTAGAAAGCATTAGTGTTCCTGCTCTGGTAGGCTATTTACTAGTAGGATTTCTCCTGAGCCTGATGGATCATCAATGGCATATCCTTTCCTCAGAGGGAGAAGAAATTTTTGACTTTTTGGCAGAATTAGGCATCATTGCCTTACTATTTCGAGTTGGATTAGAAAGTGACTTAGCTGGACTAATGAGCCAAGTTTCCCGTGCCAGCATGGTCTGGGTTGGTGATGTTTTAGTGAGTGGCACACTTGCTTTTGTTGTCTGCTACTGGTTCCTCCAACTCAGCCTAATTTCCAGTTTGTTTGTGAGTATTGCCATGACCGCCACTAGTGTAGGCGTAGCCGTTGGGGTTTGGCAAGAAGAGAAAGCGACAAACTCCCCCAACGGTCAGCTAATGTTAGATGTAGCTGAAATGGATGATATTTCCAGTGTAATTTTGATGGCATTGCTGTTTGCGATTGCGCCTCTGTTAAAAGAGAGTGCCAACGGTTCTATCTTACCCGTTATCATTAAAACAGCAGGAGGTTTATTACTTAAATCTATATTATTTGCCACTGTTTGTTATGTATTTTCCCGGTATTTTGAGCAAGCAATTACAGTTTTTCTGATGAGGATAGAAAAACCCCCAGATCCAATGTTAACTGTTGCCAGTATTGGACTCATCATTGCTGCAATCGCTGGTTTATTGGGGTTTTCCGTTGCCATCGGTGCATTTTTTGCTGGACTGGTGTTCAGCCGCGACCCGCAAGCGGTCAAACTAGATACCTCTTTCAGCACACTTTATGAATTTTTTGTGCCGTTTTTTTTATTGGTATCGGTTTGCAAATCGACCCCAACGCCTTAAGAACAGCTTTAGGTCTAGGTGGCGCTCTGTTAATAGTAGCCGTACTAGGTAAAATTATTGGTGCTGGTATACCTGCTGTATTTATGACTGGATGGGTAGGAGCGACATTAGTAGGTGTGAGTTTGGTTCCCAGAGCCGAAATCGCCCTAATTATCATGCAACGAGGTCTGTCATTAGGAAATTGGGCAATTTCTCCACAGGTATTTGCTGCTATGGTTGTTGTATCTGGTGTAACTAGTATCGCCACGCCCCTGATTCTGCAACGAATGTTGGAGCAATGGCCACAAACACAACCAGGAAAATCATCTTGAACAGTATCATGCATCCATTCATGATCTTCTTGCTGATAGGATTAATTAGCGCTTAACGCATCTCGTCATCTGTAGGGCTGACGTAATTACTCTCAACAAATTCCAGAGCATAAAAATAACCATACAAAGGAAAAAAAATGGTAGAAATTATGAGCAGACAATACACCCTCATCATAGACAAGTCCGGCAGCATGGAAAGTCCTAGCGAACTTCCAGACAAAACCAGATGGGAAGTTATGCAAGAGAACACCTTAGCCTTGGCTCGTAAGTGTGAGCGGCTAGACCCAGATGGGATCAACGTTTACGTATTTTCTGGTAGACATAAATTTTACTCTGGTGTCACTGCTAGTAAAGTTCAACAGATATTCCAAGAGAATAACCCAGCTGGAAGTACCAACTTAGGAGGCGTACTTCAAGCAGCTTTTGATGACTTTTTCCAACGCCGAGAACAAGGTTTAACCCCCAACGGTGAGACAATCATTGTAGTCACCGATGGTGAGCCAGATGATCGTAAGTCTGTGTATGAGCAGATTATCCTAGCCAGTCGCAAAATAGATAGTGACGAAGAATTAGCAGTGCTGTTCTTTCAAATTGGTGATGATCCAGGAGCAACTAAGTTTCTGCGTATAATAGACGATGAGTTAACCAAAGCGGGGGCAAAATTTGATATTGCTGACGTTACCACTGCTAATGAAATAGAGGAAATCGGATTTGCCGCAGCTCTAGAAAAAGCTATTACTGATTAACTTCACTATGACTGCAATGTTGATAACTTTAAGTTCAACAATATCACCCATTGAGTTGCAAAACTAAAATATTTAGTTAACGATTCGGGTACTGATAAGCAGGAAACATAAATGATTCCCCATTTCGATTCCCCATTTCTAATTTTTAGTCCTTAATTCCCAATCCTTAGTCAAATGATACAATAAGGAGTAACCAAAAAATGCTGGCATACGTTCTAGCTTTTGTGGTCGGACTTGGTAGTTTAGCCCTTTACATAGCAGCTTTCTTTTTACCGGAAATCCACCGTAAGAATGACTTTATCTGGAGTGGTCTAGGACTTTTTTATGCCTTAGTCTTATGGGTGTTTGCGCCACGCATTTCAGCCGGCCTATTGCTGGGTCATGTGGCTAGCGTCGCTGTTTTAGTTTCCTTTGTCTGGCAAACTCTTTCATTACGTCGCCAACTCACTCCGCAAACAGAACAAACCCCAGTACCCAGTGCTGAGACATTGAAAACTGGTATTCAAGACCAAATGACTAAGTTATCCCTCCCAGAACGGTTGACTCAGGTACAACGGAGTATTGGTAGTGCTTTAAGCGGAGTGAAGGGAAAAGCCCAACAAACCATAACTAAGACAAGGCCTGAAACTCCCCAACCAGAAGAAACGACCCCTGCACCCACGGAGAAACCCGCTGTTGAGATTATTGATAAAACTTCTTCCACACCAGAAGCACCAGCAGAGGAAGTAACCCCACCAAATCCTCCACCACCTGAAGTGGTCGCACCAGCCCAAGCAGAAGCTGAGACTGAACAAAAACCACCAATTTCCACCGCAGAAATTCCACCTGATGCTGCACTTGCTCCCCCAGCAGAAGCGCCACCGGAAAAAATACCACCTACTGATCAAGCTGGTTGACTTGGATTAAACCCAGCGTTATTTAAGATGGCGTTGGGTTTTTTCAATTTCTGAATTTAGTAATATCTTTGATGGAATTAGATCATTATTTATTAATCAATCAGTTTGTCAAATTAAATTTGATTTTAAAATGCTCCCAGCAAAAAATTTAATAAGGCTATGTATTGATCCTAACATCTGGTGTAGGTGAGGTACACAAGGGCGGGCAAGATGCTGACCCCACAAAAGTTTTATCATTCATGTCTGTACTTGAGATTCGGTGCAAGGTGCTGTAGTTAAGGAGTAACCATTTCCGCTACTAAATTAGGCGATGCTGGCTCAAAATTTAAACCCGTAATTTGTTGTGAACGCAACCCAATAGATTCATAAGTTTGTCCGTTATTATCACTAAGTTCTACTTCAAAAGCAGCACCATCAGCTAATAATTTAACCATTGTACCTACTTGACCGCGCAATAAGTTATGTTTAGGTCAATCAACTGTTAATGCTATTACATCTAGTAACTTAATTGTATTAAGATTGATTTTGCTCATCTTCATGGATAAAAAAAATAGTTAGATTAATTTCTTGATTGAAAACTCTGCTATACTATAGTGCATACGAATTACTGACATTTAAAATAATTTACCAAATTAATAATTATCAGGTTAAATAATCATGTCTAGTACACATACAGGTATTGAGTGGACTGATAAAACTTGGAATCCAACAACTGGTTGCGATAAAGTTAGTCCAGGATGTTTACATTGCTATGCAGAGGCTTTGACTAAACGGTTTCCTAATAATTTTAGAAATGGATTTAATTTAACTTTACATCCCGATAGGTTGCTAGAACCTTTAAAGTGGAGAACCCCTAGCAGAATTTTTGTTAATTCTATGAGTGACCTTTTTCACGAAGAAGTACCTCTAGATTTTATGCAAAAAGTATTCAAAGTTATTGAGGTTACACCTTGGCACATATACCAAATCTTAACAAAAAGACCTGAGCGTTTAGTTGAGTTAGCACCTAATTTACAATTCCATAAAAATATATGGTTGGGTGTATCCGTAGAAAATCAAAATTATGTCCACCGCGTTGATTTGCTGCGTCAAGTTCCAGCAAATGTTAGGTTTCTTTCATGTGAACCACTTTTAGGTTCATTGAACCTGAACTTAAAAAATATTGATTGGGTTATAGTTGGGGGAGAGTCAGGACAAAAACATCGTCCTATGAAAATTGAGTGGGCTGAGGATATTCGTGACCAATGTCAAAAAGCTAAAGTAGCATTTTTCTTTAAGCAAGTTGGCGGGAGAACTTCCAAAGCTGGTGGTAAGTTACTAGATGGTAAAATCTGGGATGAAATGCCTAATGCTTGGCAAAAACACCATCGACAATGGGGTGTATCTCCACAGAAATTAATAGTTAAAAAAGAAAGTTTAGGACTTACCGCTTAGGTGGAAATGTAACTCTAACTGCATCTCCAAAAGTAATTTCTCCTTTGTTTTTTTTTCTTTGATTAGCAGGTGGTTCTGCTGTGATTTTTCCTTGGGATTCAAGATTTTTCAGAGCGGCTTTGTAATTCTTTTCAATGTAGGCTCTACCTACATGATGCTGTAGATAAATTTCTTCCATAGTGATTGTTTGTCCTGCAAATTCATCTAGGAGCATTTGTTCTAATTCATCTAGAGGACGACTAAGTTCAAACAGCAATGGCTGCTTAGAAGTAGCTGGGTTATATTCAAAAGATGGTACTCCTTGATTTTGGTCAGAACTCTCTTTAGCCATAATATCTTTGATAATATTATAGGCATTCAAATTCTTGGTTACAAAAATTAAATGATGACTTGTACGTTGATTTTTTTCATGTTTAAAACGAAAATTTTGAACGTATTTTATGTCCATTTCTTTTAATGATTCACAAATGTATGTGACAATGAGATTTTCTCTATCATTTGAGTTATTTTTTAATTTATTGCGTAATTCATCTGCCCGTGTTTTTTCAAATAGTGCATTTATATGTTCTTCAACTAATGGATTACCTAACCCCATGCTAATCCGATTGTAATTAAAAAAGAAAAGGCAATCACAGCCCCAGTTTTTGACGAATGAGTTTATAAGTTGTAATGATAATCCTTTATAGCCAAAAGGATCTAAAAAGAACAGTGTAGGAACATCAAATAGTTCAATAGTATTTTTTCCAATTTCCAAATTAGTTACTATAGGTTGATATTTTAAAGTTTGAATACCAGGAATTGCATTTATAGCTGATTGCAGAGAATTAGTATGCTGAGAATTAGCATCATTAAATAATGTCTTCAGCATATTTCGCATATCTGGGTCAGCAATTGCGGTTTCTAAAACTTTGATTGGTGTTGATTTAGAACCATTTTCATATCTACCAGGTCCAGCAAAAAGGTCGATGTAGGCAATAATTTCATAACCTCTGTTTTTTGCCTTTGGTATAATTACTTTCGCCCAAGCCCAAAAATATTTTTCTACAATTCTGGCTTTAATTAAAGATTGCTCTGTCTGTTCATCAAAGAAGGAATCACCAGCCATACGTAATTACTCTATGTCAAACTAGTAAGTAGTATAATATATAAGTGATTAATAGATGTATAAAAAATAATGCAGTTTATTATTGAGATAATTTAAGCCGCACCATATTATTGCTGAGAGATCCGTACCCGGGTGAAAAACAGAAGAGATTTCGGTATTCATGCCCATCTTCTATAATTGATGGGATAACTTGCATATATAATCTTAGGCATGAGACTGTGACAGAACCTGGAAGCTACAAAGATACGGTAAACCTACCCAAAACTAAATTCGATATGCGGGCAAACGCCATCAAGCGGGAACCGGAAATTCAACAGTTCTGGGCAGAAAATAATATTTACGATCGCCTGTCGCAAAATAACCCCGGCGAATTATTTATACTCCATGATGGACCTCCCTACGCTAACGGTTCATTGCACATTGGTCATGCCTTAAATAAAATTCTCAAAGATATTATTAACCGCTACCAACTGCTACGAGGGCGTAAAGTTAGATACGTCCCAGGATGGGATTGTCACGGTTTACCCATTGAGTTAAAAGTTCTGCAAGATATGAAATCAGCAGAACGGCAAAGTTTAACACCTTTGACACTACGGCAAAAAGCCAAGGAGTTTGCCTTAGCTACCGTAGATGACCAACGGGAATGTTTCAAACGCTACGGCGTTTGGGGTGATTGGGATGATCCTTACCTGACTTTGAAGCCGGAATATGAAGCGGCACAAATTGGTGTGTTCGGTCAGATGGTCTTAAAAGGATACATCTATCGGGGTTTAAAGCCTGTTCACTGGAGCCCTAGTTCTAAAACTGCTCTAGCTGAGGCGGAGTTGGAATACCCAGAAGGTCATGTTTCCCGCAGTATCTATGCAGCTTTTCCGGTAACAGGTCTGTCTGAGGCGGCTAAACCTGTTTTGGGTGAATTTTTACCTCATTTGTCTGTGGCTGTTTGGACTACGACCCCTTGGACTATTCCGGGTAATTTAGCTGTGGCGGTAAATGGTGATTTGAGTTATGCTGTGGTTTCTACCAAGCAAGAATTTACGCATCAGGAAGTTGAACGTAGAGCAAGAGAAATATGGGAAACAAAAGGCAGACCTCAACAAGATAAATTTGGTCAAGATGCTGACTATATTCAAGCTTTACATGAATTTGAAAGACAAGTAAAACGAAAGCAAATTCCCAAATATCTTATCGTAGCCGCAGATTTAGTACAAAGTCTGTCAGCCACCCTTTCCACTCGGCTCACGGTGAAGGCTACCTTTAAGGGGCAAGATTTAGAACATACTACTTATCGTCATCCTCTGTTTGACCGGGAAAGTCCCGTGGTGGTGGGTGGTGATTATATTACCACTGAGTCCGGTACTGGGTTAGTACATACTGCCCCCGGTCATGGTCAAGAAGACTACATTGTGGGTCAGCGTTACGGTTTGCCAATCCTCGCGCCAGTAGATGACAACGGCAATTTTACCCCAGAGGCGGGTGCTTTTGCTGGTTTAAATGTTTTGGGTGATGGAAATCAGGCGGTAATTGACGCGTTGACGGCTGCTGGTTCTTTGTTGAAGGAGGAACCCTACGCTCACAAATACCCCTATGATTGGCGGACAAAAAAACCCACAATTTTCCGAGCGACTGAACAATGGTTCGCTTCGGTGGCTGGATTTAGGGAGGAAGCTTTAAAGGCCATCGCTGGGGTAAAATGGATTCCAGCCCAAGGGGAAAATCGCATTACGCCCATGGTAGCAGAACGTTCTGATTGGTGTATTTCTCGTCAGCGTTGTTGGGGTGTACCCATTCCGGTTTTCTACGATGAAGCTACTGGAGAAGCACTGCTGAATGAAGAAACCATCAACCATGTCCAAGCAATTATCGCCGCAAAAGGTTCCGATGCTTGGTGGGGAATGTCAGTGGAGGAGTTATTACCAGAGTCTTACCGTCATAATGGCAAGTCTTACCGCAAAGGTACAGACACAATGGATGTATGGTTTGATTCTGGTTCATCTTGGGCGGCTGTAGTGAAACAGCGTCCAGAATTACGCTACCCGCCTGATATGTATTTGGAAGGTTCCGACCAACATCGGGGTTGGTTCCAGTCAAGTTTGCTCACCAGCGTAGCAGTAAATGGCATTGCACCTTATAAAACTGTCTTAACTCACGGCTTTGTTTTAGATGAACAAGGGCGGAAGATGAGTAAATCTGTAGGAAACGTGGTCAACCCCCAAGTGGTCATTAATGGCGGGAAAGACCAGAAAAAAGAACCCCCCTATGGTGCTGATGTGCTGCGGCTATGGGCTTCGTCGGTAGATTATTCTGCTGATGTGCGTCTAGGTGGTAACATCATCAAGCAAATGAATGATGTTAGAGGTAAAATTCGCAATACAGCGCGGTTCTTATTGGGTAGCTTGCATGATTTTGACCCGGAACAGGATGCAATACCCCTGGAAAATTTACCAGAACTTGACCGCTATATGCTCCACCGCATCGCTGAGGTGTTTGCAGAAGTTACCGCAGCTTTTGAAAGTTTCCAATTCTTCCGCTTTTTCCAAACTGTGCTGAATTTCTGCGTAGTGGATTTATCCAACTTTTATTTAGATGTTGCTAAAGATAGATTGTACATCAGCGCCCCGGATGCTTTTCGCCGTCGCAGTTGTCAAACAGTGCTTAAGATAGCTTTGGAGAATTTAGCACGAGCGATGGCACCTGTGTTATGTCATACTGCTGAGGATATCTGGCAATTTATCCCTTACCAAACACCATATAAATCAGTGTTTGAAGCTGGTTGGGTGCAGGTAGATGAAAAATGGCGTAATTCTCAATTAGCGGAGTTTTGGCAACAAGTGCGGAAACTTCGGGATGATGTTAATAAGGTGTTAGAACAAGCCAGGGTAGAGAAAAAGATTGGTTCTTCCCTAGAAGCTAAAATCTTGCTTTATATCAAGGATGAGCATTTGCTTTATGCGGTGAAAAAACTAAATCCTGATATTGGTAATGGTATTGATGAACTGCGCTATCTATTCCTCACTTCTCAAGTGGAACTATTACATTCTCCCGAAGCATTGCAAGGTTCGAAATATAACTTGCAGTTAGATAGCTGGGGAATTGCAGTAGTTGATGCAGAGGGTCAAAAGTGCGATCGCTGTTGGAATTATTCTACTCATGTGGGAGAATCAGTAGAGCATCCCCTATTGTGTGAACGTTGCGTTCCAGCTTTGGCGGGGGAGTTTTAATCAAATAAGCACATAGACGACTATAGGTAGTCATTGCGAGTAGAAAGAGGTAATCCCAAGGATTGTGGGATTACTTCACTTCCTTTGCAAGGGCAACTATTAAATCCGACACAAATTATATGCGTCCGGAAGTTTTGTTGCTACAACTTCTGCAACAGCTCCTGAGTTAACTGAGAAAATGCTTTAGAACCCGATGATTGAGGTGCATTCAACACAACCGGCGTAAAACTATCAACAGCCTTAGCCACATTTATATCAACTGGTATTTGTGCCTTACAAATTTTCTCTACACCAAAATCTTCCACAACACGGTGCATCACTTGTTTATAATATCGCCCATTGAGCAAATTAGAACTAGCCATGCTAAAAACAATTCCCAGCATTTTGATCTCTATCTTAGCTTCCTGTTCGTGAGCATCTTTTAATTGACCAATGCGTCTTTCTAATAGCTGAATACCCACCACAGATAAAGGTTCTGGTTTAGCAGGAAGAATGTAGAAATCACTGGCAGCCAAAGCACTGCGAGTCAATAAATTATAGCCAGGGGCACAATCTAAAAGAATGAAGTCATACTCCTCGCGCACTGGGTTTAAAATATTATTAATCAACACTCTTTCAAAACGATTCCAAACCGTTTCAAAATCCTGCTCGCCCAAAGCAGTTGCTTGTTGGTGGAGCATCTCTGACACCACAAATTCATCATATAAATCAATATCCCCGGGTAATAAATCTATGCCGGGGATATTGCAAACCTGACCTTGAATAATATCTTGAATCGTCAGTTTTGGTTTGGGTTCAGGATTGATAATTTGGTCTATTAAATATCTCAATGTCTTACGTTGTTTGCGAAGTTTAGCAAAAGCTAAAGGCGACATTAAACTCAGTGTAGCACTGATTTGGCTATCTAAATCCAGGACAAGCACGCGCTTACCGTGATTTTTGGCTAAACAAGTCGCTATATTGACAGTGAGGGTGGTTTTACCAACACCGCCTTTCATATTTGCAGTAGCAATTACATATCCCATTGGTTAAGTCCTCTGATAGCGCATCCCCATATCTAGGTAGCGTACACTCCTATTCAATAATTAAAACTTCAATTAAGTGTAATCTTTTTGGAAACGTTAAAAATTAACGTTGTCCCTATTAGGGCAGTCAGATTATAACAGTGCCCAGGAGTGTTGAGATTTGTTTAGAGTATTTTTTAGTTCTTTTACCTCACCCAGAAGCCCAGAGGCGTGGATATATTACATCAAAACTGCTGCAATTTTAAGTTTTATTTAACAAGATTATCATATGTTTATTTTTTCGTAAAAAAACTAAACATATTTTTATGGATATACATATAATGTAAGTAATTTTTATAACACAGATAACTAAGCATGTGCCATACTCAAATAAGTATGAAGTTATTTCCATGATTTTAACTTTATTGGAGTAAAAAATTTTGCTTTTTAATCCTGAACTGTGTCGTAACGAAAGTGAAGTTGAAAGCAAACTCATAGTTCAGTATTTGTTGCCGCAACTAGGGTATACTCCCGATACGTGGCATCAAGAAGTTGCCCTTGGTAGCATTCGTTTAGATTTTTTAGCATTTGCAAAACAAATTATTCCGTTGGTTTTAGATGCTAATTCGCCGATGAGTGTTGTCATGGAAGCAAAGCATCCAAAGCAAAATTTAAATAATCATGTCCTCAGACTCAGACATTATTTAACAAGCTTGAATGCGCGATATGGGTTGCTGACCAATGGTAAGGAAATCAGGATTTATGAAAAGTTGGAATATGATATTGAACTAGTCTTTCAGTGTTTGGGAAAGGATGTCGAGGAAAAAATAGAAGAAATTAAAGGTTTAATCGGTAGAGATATTCTCACCACAAGCCAAATCATAGCTAATTCAAAAATTCATATCACTCAAACTCATTCAACTACTGACAATAAGAGGGAAAATTCCATGAAAACAATTGCAATCTACCATCATAAAGGCGGTGTAGGTAAAACAACCATCGCTGTTAACTTAGCAGCTGGATTGAGGAAAAAAGGTAAAAAAGTTTTGTTAATTGATATAGACGCTCAAGCCAATACAACTTTTGCTACAGGACTAGTCAAATTTCAATTTGAAGAGGATGATGACTTAAAAGATCGTAATGTATATCATTTATTAGAAAAAACTGATAATAACTTTATACCAGATATTATTCGCAAATCTAAATTTTTTAATGATCCAGAAATTGATGTTATTCCTTCGCATATTACCTTAGTTTCACTTCAATCTAACCTAGTCAAGTATGGAGCCAGCAGGAGTAGATTAGCTAGAAAGTTGGATAAAGTAAAAGATCAATATGATGTTGTAATTATTGATACACCTCCATCGCTTGATCTATATGCAGAAGCTGCTTTAACGGCTGCTGATTACCTGATAATTCCTTCAGATTTAAAACCATTTTCCAACCAAGGCTTGCCCAGTGTCCAAAACTTTATTAAACAAGAAATTAATGAAAATAAAGAAGGTTTGGGAAAACCACCTCTGATCATTATGGGTGTTCTTCCGTCTAAAATTTCAACTAATGTTCAATATTTAAAACACAACTTTTTAAAGCAAAAAAGTTTAATTAATGATCGTTATAAACTGCCGCTTATGGATAGTATTATTTCTGAGAGAACAGCTTTATCTACTTGTATCAATAGGACTATACTTGTAGGAGATTTGGAAATTCCTGATCCTAAGTCCATTCTAGATTTTGCTAAGTTTGAATCTTCGGCAAACCTCGCTGCTGCTGAATTTGAATCTTTAGTTATGGAAGTTATGAAAAAAATGGAGTTAAAATAATGACTGATTTTTTGATGGTAGATGTTGCTAGTGTTAATTCAAGTATCCCTCGTTCAAATTTCCATGAAGCTGATTTAGATATTCTTGCTGATAAAATATTAGAGTCTGGAGGTATTCTCAAGCCGTTAGTTTTAAAAAAGATTGGTTTTGAAAAATACGAATTACTTGATGGACATTTTGAATACTATGCTGCTGTCAGAGCTAGAGAAAAAAATCCAGACGAAGGTGAAATGGTCAATGCCTTTATTATCCCTTCTGAAAAAGAAGAAGCAGTCTTAAAGCAAGCAACGATTTTAAGTAGTTTAAATTCTTCTGATAAGTCAGTATCTCCCATACCTGAAAGGAGTAGTTCAGACTCATCACGGCTGACAAATTTGGAGTTACGCATTGAAAAGCAATTCAATGAGTTTAAGTCACAGCTAATACAAGAAAGACAAATAACAGATGAAAAATTTAAGCGACTTGAAAGCAAAATTCCAGAAAATAGTGAAGAAAATAATCCACTCAAATCATTAAATACTTTGCCTGAAGACGCTCTTTTTAAAAAGTTACAACGTTCTAGAATTAGTAAAGCTGAAAAACTTGCCAAAGCTATAGTAGAGGCTAGACTAAAAAAAACTAACCAAAAATTTGAGGATTATAGGGATGTCAAAAAATCTGTTAAAGGTTTAGGTGAACAAGGTATTTTAACTATTGTTGATGAATGGTAAATAATAAAATAATATCTTTCACTAAATACCGTAAAACTTTTTAAAAATCCATTTGCACTCTTTCTTTGCGCCTTTGCATGAAACATCACCCCTTAACTTGGCGCAACAAATTAATAACCCGACCCCGTAACCCAACAGGTAAAAAAGACAAACCCAAACCAATCAAAGTCTTAGCAGTAGAAAAAGACCGCCCCGCCAAAACCAGTTCCCTTCCCTTTTGGGTTTCACCTTTTTCAATCAAACGCAACCCCAATAACAATTGCGATTCAGCTAGGCGATATTGCCTAACTTGTTCCAACTTATCTATATCAAACTGATAACTTTCCAAATACCGAACCTTATCAAACAAATAAGGAATTGCTCTATTCATACCTTGCTGTTCTGCATGGGAACGATATTCCATTAATAATTCCGGTATATAATAACCCTTTTTATCAGCCAAAGCCAGCCGGACAAATAAATCATTATCTTCACAATTTTGAATATTCGGTAGCATAAACCCCAACTCTTGCAAAGTCTGACGACGAAATAAAGTCGCCCCAATTTGAAAGCTTTGGTTAATAAAAACCACCTCTAACAAATTATCCACTACGCCTGGTTTTAAATTAGCTCGACCCCAACGACGAGAATTTTCTTGAGTCTTTTTCTCATCCCGGATATTTTCAATATCAATTATCCAATGGTCAGTACCAACAAAATCAATTCTAGAATCTTGATCAAGTATTCCCGCAGTCCGGGCTAAAAAATTAGTTGTTAGCCTATCATCATCATCAAACTTGATAAAATATTCACCTTGGGCTGCATCAAAACCAGAGCGCATATTATTACTTTTACCAATATTTTGCCAATGACGGATATATTTAATTTTATTGTCTGTGTACTGTGACATCAATTCAGGAGTACCATCAGTTGAACCATCATCACAAACAATTAATTCAAAATCTTGATAAGATTGCTGAAGTACGCTTTCTATGGCGTATGGTAGGAGATTTTGCCGATTAAATGTAGGAATGCAAACGCTAATTTTAGCCACAGCTATTAGTTTGAGATCAAGTTACAACTTCACTAGAACCAGAGTTTTAAGATTAGTTCTGAGGATTGTTCATATATCATACAAGATGAATTCATTACCAGCTGACAGAATAAGTGATAATATTTATTTATCCTTAATTATCAGTAAAAGCAACAATTTATCTGTGAATATACAGAAACTTCATGATGTTTGTCGAAAATTTATTGTTCAGCTTTTGGTTGACCCTCAGTTATAAAAATCCTAAGACCTTCACCCTCAGCACCCGGACTTCTTCAATAATTCCGGGATATTTATGTTGCTAACTTATTTACAATTGCCATATTAAAACTTGAGGAAAAATAGATAAGAGATATTTATCATGACATCAAGGCTGAAATCAGAGCATGGTGTATATGTCATCATTTGATTTAGTCTAATTTACCCTGAATTGCTGATATGCACATCTTAATGCTGTCTTCTACCTTTCCCTATCCGCCAACAAGGGGGGGAACTCAAGTGAGGACATTTAACTTACTCAAATATTTAAGTCAACGTCACACTATCACCCTCGTAACTCAACGGGATGACGACGTTACGGAAATAGAAATCGTCAGCCTACGGGACTGGGTAGATCATCTAGTTGTATTTGAACGTCCTCCAGATTCTGGAACCCCATCGGGAATACTCCAGAAAATACAACGATTAAGTCAGTTTTTGCAACAGGGAACCCCACCCAGCGTACTCAGCCGCTACTCAGTTGAAATGCAAGCATGGATTGATAACTTTGTCGAGGAGCAAAAGTGTGATGTGATTACCTGTGAACATAGCGTTAATGAAATTTATGTGCGATGGCATTTTCAGAAATCTCTCAGAACCATAGTCAATATTCACAGTTCCGTCTATGGTACTTGTCTGAACCAGCTAACAACAGGTGTCTCCGAAAATAAGCTCCGAGATAGGATTATTCTACCACTTTTACGTCGTTATGAACAAAGATATGGCGCAAAATTTTCGGCAATAGTAGTAACTACAGAAAATGATAAAAGTCAACTAGAAAAACTTCATCCTCACGGTGAAATTACAGTTATTCCCAATGGAGTTGATTTAGACACATTCCCCCATCGTACTACCGACCCCGGAGGATACAAATTAGTTTTTATTGGAGCGATGGATAACTTAGCAAACATTGATGCTGTCTGCTTTTTCGCCAATGAAATTTTACCACAAATTCAAAAACATTATCCTCAAACAACCTTTGATATTGTTGGTTCTCGCCCTGGTCCCGAAGTTTTAGCACTCAAACAACAACCAGGAATTAATGTCACTGGAAGAGTGCCTTCAATGGTAGACTATTTACACAAATCAACAGTCTGCGTTGTGCCCATGCGGACAGGATTTGGAATTAAAAATAAAACCTTGGAAGCAATGGCCGCCGGTGTACCAGTAGTAGCCAGCGATCGCGGTTTAGAAGGACTAGCCACAGATACTTCAACACCAGCATTACGCGCCAATGAACCTGCTGAATATGTCACTGCTATTAGTCAACTTTTTGATGATCCACAACTGCGTCATCAAATATCACATAACGGTAGAAAACTTGTAGAAACCCAATTCACCTGGGCCATGGCTGGAAAACATTATGAGCAAGTTTGTGTCGGACTCAATAATCACTAAGCATACTTATCAAAGTAACAGATGTAACCACACACAGCCCTAAAAAAAAGAGGAGTGAGCAGCCGCCATTATCTTGATACCGCAGCCATCACTCCTTTAACCTCGCGCGTTGATAAGCTGTTATGCTTATTTATCAATAGAGCAAATTAAATCTGAACTTTTATCTAACTAAAGTCGCTAATCGTTGTTAAAAAATTACGTAACTAACTATACAACCTTTACCTTTTATGCAAATAGATTATTAAATATTAAGAAACTTTTTCTGAGAATTAATGTAGTTAAAATTACAAATTTCACCAATAAATAGTTTTACCCCATCCCCAGACCAAGAAAGTAAATTAGAGAGCAACCGAATTTAAATATGCTTGTTTCAAAACCTTGTTATGTAGCTCCAGGATATTCTCCCTCAATTCTGGGCTAGAGATGTGTATTTAACAATTTAGAGATATTATCTATAAAAATTTTACCTGCATCGATTTTAACGTATTTAATAACACAATGCAACTTAAAACTAACCTATACCTGAGTTAGTAGTAGACTGATTCCTGGGGTGGAAGTTAGAGACAGAAATGGTAGTTACTGTCATAAATAAAGGCAAGGATAATCACAAATATAAGATACAAAGCAGTAAAACGAACAGTAGAATTAAAAGTTTATGGACAGACTGAGATATAAGGAAACAAAAATTAAATTGCTAAAAATTACTTAAATTTATTTACATCTCATAAAATACACGCATTCCTCTTTATCAAGAAGCTGATCTGACAAGGATTCAAAACCGGGGGTATATTTATTATGGACTGGTCTAAAAACTTACAGCAATTCCAACACATTGTAGTATTCAAATTTCCTCAAGCACCATACTTTTTACTTTTAATTAGCTTATTAATTAGCCTAGTCTGTGGATTGCCATTTGCTATAACTTTACAGGAAAGAGTTGAAGATTGGATTGAAAATCATTCTTCTAGCACTCTACCAAGATGGGGAAAATTACAACTTTTAATTCCTTTTATAGGAATTAGCATTGGTGTTTATATTGCTTTTGCCTCGTTGTTAGAAATTTTGGGATTACCCACTCTGCCTTCTTATTTGCTATCTTTATTGGGCACAACTTTCCTATGTTTATGGGTTTGGTCAGAAATTGGTAACCTCTTATTTAGAAAACTTTTGCGTTCCTATTTAGACAAATCTTCAAAATTGTCTCACCAAAGGTAGAAGTAATTTTTCATCCCGAAACCTAAAGTTTTAAGTAGTGAAAAATATTTAAAACAAAAGATAATCAATGGCCACTATGCAATTCTTGATATGTCATCTACAAACAGTTAGGACTTTAGCCCTGTTGCAATATTTTAGCTACCAAAATTATCACACACCTATTTTGCGGCAGGTTAAATAATTAGTATAAGAATAGATATGTACATATTCAGGGTTCATTTGGGTAGCAGTTACACCTTATTCAAAGTTTTATTACTAGATATCTTCAAGAGTAGTGCAATTGATATTAGCATTGCTCTAGTGGAATTTTTTGCTCAACTTCTGCCAGCAAGTAGCGGGAATTTAAGGTGAACATAGAACAATTCATTCAAAGCACAGAAGCATTACACAGCCGTTTAGCAGACTTGTACCAAACAGCTAGCGTATTACCTTGGATTCCGCCTGAACTGCTCCCCCAGGCTTTTAAGGAACTTTATAGCAGCTCCAAGATGGTCCAGTTAGCGGCGGAGGAACTTTATCGGCAAAATGAAGAACTCATTCAAACACGAAATTGGCTGGAAGCTGAACGCCAACGTTACCGAGATTTATTCGAGTTTGCACCGGACGGCTATTTAGTCACTAATACCGAAGGAATCATCCAAGACGCCAATGTCGCCGCAGCGCAATTACTCAACCTTTCAAGGCAATTACTCCTAGGTAAACCAATAGTTAATTTTGTCCGCCTTGAAGAAAGACAACCATTTCGCAGTGAAATCTACCAGCTATGTCAGTCGGACAGAGTTAAAGAGTTAGTACTACCCTTGCAAAAAAATCACGGCGAATATTTTGACGCAGCGTTAACAGTAGCAGTACTGCGGAATCAACAGGGTCAAGCAAACTCCCTGGGTTGGCTGCTGCGTAATATTGATGAAACTGAGAAAAATAAAACACAAGTAACTAGTGGTGACATCAACATTGATTTAGTTCAAGATCGCCCTGTACATAAACATACCAAAGGAGAAACTATTCCCCTCAATCCCTTAGTAGTTTGGCATGTTCGCCAAGGATTAGTTAAGCTAAATACTTTTTGTGAAACCGGCGAAGAAATATTGATAGGATTAGCGACACAAGACATGGTTTTTGGCTCTAACATGACTTCTTTACCGATTTATCAAGCCACAGCCCTATCCGATGTCGAATTAACCTCAATTTACGTAGCCGAAATAGCAGTAAACCCAATGTTGAGCCATATTCTGTTACCAAAAATCAATCAACGATTACAACAAACAGAATCTTTTCTAGTCATTGTTGGTAAACGACGAGTTGAAGAGAGACTCTACCATCTATTGCAACTTTTAAAACAACAAATTGGTGAGCCTGTACCAGAAGGAACTCGCTTGAGTGTGCGCCTAACTCATGAAGATATCGCTAGTGCCTGCTGTACTACCAGGGTTACAATCACCCGATTGATGGGCAAATTACAACAGGAAGGTTTAATTACTTTTGACGCAAAAAAATATATTATTTTGAAAAACTAATTAATTTCATTGTATAAACGTTAATTATTTGTAGATTTGAGTAGGTTTTATATAACGGATTGCGTGCAGCAGACATTTACAGTTACCCTCAGATGTGGTTACACCCAGAAGTCATGGGCTATGTTGGGATGCGTCGTGAAGACCGTATCCAATTCAGCATCGATTGGACAATACAGTTCAGTTAAGCATAAAAGTCAACGTCTACAGAGGTTTGGTTGAGGAAGGTAGCTGCGGCTTACTGTTTGAGTAAACCAACATTTGGGGACTGGAATTTGCTTAACTGAACCGTTTTGGGATGTGAATCCAAAATCTAAAATCTAAAATCCAAAATGGAGTTGAGGAACTTCCCACCTCCCCACTTCATCTCCCTCTACTTCCCTCTAACATGAACTTTGAATCCCAGGTGTAGAAACCAATTTTATCAGGTACTCTAGAAAATCGCCCTGTTCGATAACCTCGTGATAGTTCATTGAGCACCTTTGTTTTCACCTCTCGAATTTCCTGCTCATTTAGTTCTCCATAAATACCAGTGATGATTTCCCTCACACTGAAAATTCTGCCGGAGTGTTTTTCCAAAAAGTCAGAAAGAGCATCTATCAAAAATTTACCTTCAAATTCATCAAGCATCGGGATCACATTTGTATGCGGAATCGGGAGCAGTTTCTTCTTTTTGTATTTGCTAGTCTGAGAGTAACCTTTGGTCTTATTAGACCTGACCAAACCTAAATCAAGAGTGTAGCAACCAGGCTCGTCAGGAATACTTGACCAAACACGCCTTTCTCTACCCTGTGTTAGCGACGATTGGACTCTACCTTTGACAACTTTGAAAGTGTGTATGTCTAAATCTCCATAAAGCGATCGCACAATAAAATCTATATGACAAAAAGTACCAATATGTTTGCGCAAGAGATTTTTGATAGCTTCCATCCGACTTTGATTTTGATATTCAGGAAGCAAGGGAATATCCGGCACCTTGATTGATTCATCTTCACTGTCTATAGAAAATGTAGCTGACTTTTGAGGATCTTGAATCTCCGTCGTTGTACTAGCTGAATTATCTATGTGCAAATTATCTGAGTCTTCAAATTCATACTGGTCAGAATCCACAGTTTCATCAGGTACAGATAACAATGAATCTTGTTGAGATGAAGAAGAAGCCTGTGGAAGCATCTCCAGCTTTGGCATATTGCCGTGATCTTCTGACGAAGACCAGTTAGACAATAAAGAATCCACATGATTTAGCTGAGATAGCGCCTGTGTATATAAGCTTTGATACTCTTTTACGAGGCGAGCATAGTATTCTCGTAATTCCAATAGTGGAGGAAGAAAAGCTTCAGGAGGTTCTAATGGTAAGTGATTATTCATCAAGCTACAAATCATCCTAAATTGGTATCACTTTTGTAAGTCATTGGTCTAGGTTTTGCTTTTTGAGATGAGTGATGGGATTTTTTCGGTGGTTGTGGTGGTCGGCATTGCTCGCAATATAATGGGCGAGGGCCGAATGTCTCGCGCTGTGTAGTCTGGTTGCATTGCTTACAGACAAAATGGAAAACACGAGTATGAATCTGTCTTTTATGCGCCCGGACAGTATATTCTCTAACATCAATGACTTTACTAGGCATAATCCAGAATTGTGAATTTTATTCCTATCAATATAGCTATTCAAGCAAATAAAATGTCATCCGTGTACGTTCAATTGTAAGTTTTATTCAAATCATTGATTTTGATTCAACGTAACTTGCAAGTAACCAATAGGCTATGTTCTTGAGATACACATAGTTAATTATCACCATTTAAGCGTCTATGGCCTATATCCCTCTGGGGTACTAAATAGAGAAATTAACAATGTTTCTATAAAAATTTATGTCAAATTGGCTATATTTTCCACATTGCATTTAAAATTGCTAGTTTTTATGTCGGTTAGAAAATGTGATAAAAAACCGCCCCACAATAACAGAAGGCGGTTATCTCATTCAACCGTATTGTCTAATAGCCAAATACCTCTCCCATGACAAGGCCATGAGAGACAGGGAATTTGTCTTTCAGCTCAAGCCGATCAATTGGGATACACTATGTAATCACTATCCCACAATTGCTAAAATTTCCTTTTCATTCACTAATATGTAATCTTTATTACCTATTTTAATGTCAATTACTGCGTATTTAGAATAGAGAACTTGATCGCTTACATTAACCCCTATCGTTTAATATGAGCCATCCTCATTATACCTGCCAGGTCTGACGGCCACAACTTATCCCATTTTGGGTTTTCTTTTGCCTTGTCGGGAATGGGAATTCCACCAGGGTTTTTGACTTCAGATTCACTGATTTTAATTAACACGGGATTCCGCAAAGGGAGGTTGAGACATACCCTTGTCATTTGTAATTCTCCAGAACCTTAAAAACAAAATTTATTATTATTCAAAAATAACCACATCTTTTCTCAAGATGCTAATATGTGATTGAGTATTTTTAGTTTCGGGTATACTTTTACCAGACACTATAAAAATAGTTCTATTATCCACCGGAGGGCATACATTGTGATTTAGTTGAGCTAAAAAAAAACTTTGCTGTCAGATTTTTTACCTGATGCAAAGTGGTGTTTTGTACAAATTCAACCTAAATTCAACCTAAAATTGATAACTAATTAACGAGAGGAAAGAGATTATCTACCACTACCGCGATTTAACTTTATTGGCTCAAGCAGATGTAATTTCAGGCAATTTAAACAATTACTGAAACTGCCAAATTTAACACTGACTTCCGTATCAAAACAAAAAGATTGGTTGTTCATATGCTGAAATTAAGAGTCTGGATTTTCATTTTTAGTAACTGAGCTAATAAAGTCATAAATTGAATTTATCAGAGCTATATGTTCTTCATAGCTAAGATAAAAGTTCTGACAAGATTCATTTAAAAAAGAGATAATTGCCCAACTTGTAGATTCTAATTTTGCTCTTTTCCTAGCTGCTCTAACAGCTTGATATAATTTGGGACAGATATGGTTATTGCTAATTGCTATTTGCTCATTTGGCATCCAATAGTTAAATGTATAACCTTCAAGCAATAGTATTAATTCAATTAACCAACCATCATATGAATCTTGCCATTTCATCCACAATTCATCTCTTAGTTGGATTATGCAAGTAAAATCATATAACCCATGTATGCAATCAATGTGCAGAATTTGTGTAGAATTTGTGCAGAAAAATCTCTAATAATTTTTATAATTTATTAAGTATAAAGTAAAACAGCAAATTTGCATAAAACCCAATAATTCCTATTTCAGGCGATAGCCCAGTCCGTGAACCGTTTCAATCAGATCTTCTGGCGCACCTAAAGCTCTCAGTTTTTGTCGGAGACATTTAATATGAGACCTTACAGTTTCCTCCACAGGAGAATCATCCACAGACCAAACCTGCTCAATGATACTAGAACGACTCAACACCCTTCTGCCATTAGCAACCAACAATTCTAAAATTGCGTATTCTTTCGGAGTTAGTGTTAAAGATTCACTATTATAGGTAGCCTCGTAGGTACTGGGGTTCAGGTGCAGTTTTTCCCAGGATAAAGTTACTGTACTTGCAGAACTACCCCGTCTGAGTAAAGCACGTATACGAGCCATCAACTCTTCTAAATCAAATGGTTTAGCCACATAATCATCGGCTCCTGCATCCAACCCAGCTATCTTGTCAGCGACAGTATCACGAGCAGTTAACATTAACACTGGTGCGCTGCAATTTTGATGTGCTGGATGATTTGTGCCAATACTACGTAAACGTTGACAAAACCTGATACCATCTAGTTTTGGCAGTGTTACATCCAGCAGCACTAAGTCATATTTGATGGATTCTGCTGAGTTCCAAGCTGCTTCGCCATCTTTGGCAACATCTACTACATACTGCCGTCCACTTAAAGCTTCTGTTAGTATCTCTGCCAATTGTATATCATCTTCAACTACAAGAATTCGCATAATATATCCTTCCTTTAGTCAATAGAAAAACTTACCCATACTTGACTGAATAGCTTAAGAAATATTGCAGCTTATTCAACGGTAAGCAATGGCAATTATAACGATTAAATGAGTGATTTTTTGCGAAATTTATCTAACAAAAATCTATGAAATGGTGTCTTCAAGGAAAATGGATTGTTAGCGGGTTCAGTTTAACGTTGTTACTGATGGGTGTGGTCACCTTTACTTCATTCAAGAACACAACTGAAATCCGACAGGGAGCTAATAGCGTGCAGAGGACTTATCAAACCCTCAATACTTTGACAAATTTTTATGCTGCCATGACAGCAGCGGAATCGGCACGGCGAGGATATATATTTTTAGGTAGCAGTCAAGATTTAAAGCAATATCAAAATGAAATAGCAAATATGCAGTCTGAACTCAAGCTGTTAGGGGAGCAGATACACCCTAGTTTAAATCAGAAGAAGCGATTTTTACGGTTGAAGTCATTGGTAGATAAAAGATTAAATCTTTTGGCACAATCAATAGAACTTTATCAGAAAGATAAAACTGCATTAGAAGCACAACATAATATTACTGAACACAGCGTAAATATCAGAGAAAAAATGCGGCCGTTTATAGCAGATATTAGAGCAGAAGAACAAAGTCATCTGCAACTTACTCTAGAGCAATCTCATAATAGTATTAATTTCCGAATTTTCATAGAAATAGTGGGGACAATTTTAAGTCTTGTAGTTATTTCTAGTTTATCTATTATTCTCGAACGTCAATGGATAAAACGCGAAAAAATTGAGTCATTAGAAGTTTCTCTAGCTCAAGCAAAAGAATTTAGTGAATTAAAACTTCGTTTATTTGCAATGATTTCTCATGAATTTAGGACGCCGTTAAGTATTATTTTGCTGTCTTCACAATTGTTAAGTGAAACCCTCACCGAATCGGCAAACAAGCAGCAATTAAAAAATCTCCACCGGATTAAATCCTCAGCTAAATTAATGAATCATTTCTTAACAGATGTATTAACTTTAACCAGAGCAGAAGCAGGTAAACTAGATTTCAAACCTCAATTGATTAATGTGGAAAACTTTTGTTTAAATTTGTTAGAAGACTTACAACTATTTGGGACAAAAACCCATATCCTAGAATTTAGGAATTATGGCCAGTGTTTTCGTGCCAATGTAGATGAAAAACTTCTGTACTCTATTCTTAGCAATTTACTATTGAATGCCATTAAATATTCCTCTGCCGGAAGTAATATATACTTGATTTTAAATTCTTCACCAGAGGCTATAATTTTTCAGGTAATAGATGAAGGTATAGGCATTCCACCAGCAGAACAAGAAAAAATTTATGAACCTTTATACCGATGTAAAAATGTGGAAAATATTGTTGGTACTGGACTGGGATTACCAGTTGTTAAAAAATGTGTAGAACGACATCAAGGAGAAATTAGTATGAAAAGTGAAGTGGGAGTAGGAACAACATTTACGGTGATGATCCCGCTCCATTTAGCAGCATATATAGAGGTTGGTCAATAAATAGGATTTGCTCAAATCACAGTCTATCCTGAATGAGGATTGCAGTGACAGGAGAAAGCTGTGAGTCATCTCGGCAAAAAAAGATTAGACGTTGTTTTATCCATCGCGCTTTGCCCAATGGCTAGGCTGCTGAAAAAGAACCGCAATCACTTTAAAATTTTCTCCCGCTACACTGCACAGTGAGCATAAGTCCTCATACTGGTTAACAATATCAATTCAACTCTCAACTCAGCACAGGGGATTTTTTTGTACCTTCATTGACTAAAAACGGCACTAAACCACCAGCGACCACCACAGCACCATCCATAAGACCAATAGGAGTAATCTTTAAAAGATTCCTCAGTGGGGGAATAACGGTAACTAAGAGTTGCATACCAAAAGAACCCATCATGGCAGCATTTAAGTAAGGATTTACGGGTAATTTATCTCGACTGAATATGCTGTGGTGTTCGGAACGGCAGCTAATAGTGTGCAGTAATTGTGCCGTTGTTAAGGTCATACAGGCAACAGTACTAGCTTGCGCCCCCACACCATACCTGAGTAGCGCATAGCTGTATGCTGCTAAAGTACTGACCGATATTGTCCCTGACTCAAACATAATTCTGCCGAAGTCAGAATTTTTGATAATTGGTTCATCAGGATTGCGGGGTGGCTGACTCAACACATCGGGTTCTGGTGCTTCCATAGCCAAGGACAAACCAGGGAAAATATCACTAACTAAATTCAGCCACAAAAGTTGAATAGCATTCAAGGGTTCCCCTAAACCAGCACCTATAGCAGTAGTCATCACCATAATTTCGCTGAGATTCGTGGCTAGGAGGAAATGCACAGATTTTCTAATATTGTTATAGATAGTCCGCCCCCGACTGACAGCAATAATCATAGTTTCTAGTCTGTCATCTTCTAAAACAATATCTGCAACTTCACGCGCCACATCAGTTCCTCCTTTACCCATTGCTACACCAACTTGTGCCGCTCTCATTGCCGGTGCATCATTAATACCATCACCGGTCATGGCCACCACTTTGCCAGCTGCTTGAAAAGCCTGGACAATTTGCAGTTTATTACTAGGACTGATGCGGGCAAAGACGTTTACTTTGTCACTAACTGCTGTCAGTGCTTCTGGAGTGAGATTCTGAAGGTTAGTAGCATCAAGAACTTCCAGTTCGCCAGTGCGACTCAATTCTAATTCTTTAGCGATGGCATAAGCAGTTGAACTTTGATCTCCAGTCATCATTACTGTATCAATTCCAGCTTGATGAAACTCGCCAATCAATTTTTTCGCCCCCCTTCTAATGGGGTCTGTCATCCCCACCAAACCCAACCAAATCAAGTTTGCTTCATGATTATTGCTATTGTCATCGTCAATATTGTCATCATCAATATAGCTATAGGCTACCCCCAAGACTCGCAGTGCCTTTTGTGCCAAGCGCTCATTTTCCCTTACCATCCCTTGCCTGTCTTTTGGCGTTAAAGGCACTACTTCTCCATTTTTCATCCACCATTGACATATAGAAATCATTTCCGCTGGGTTACCTTTAACTGCAATCAACTTGCGGTGATTCTCAGTGTCATGAATTGTACTCATGACGTTACGGTTTTCGGTTCGCAGGTTGGTTTCCAACAGTTCATATTTTTGCCTCAGTTGTATAACATCCACCCCAGCGCTAATTGCCAAGTGAATCAAAGCATTTTCCGTTGGCGAACCTGTCACCACATACTCACCATTAGGCTGTTGACTGACTTCGCTTTCGTTACATAGCACGGATATATGAATCAGCCTTAACAATTCATCCTTCCTGTAGGGGTGAATATTGTCTTCCCCCACTCTAATTTTTTGGGTGGTTGTAGATATTTCCACCACTAACATTTTATTTTCTGTAATTGTCCCGGTTTTATCCAGGCAAATTGTCTGTACAGAACCCAAAGCTTCCACCGCGCTGAGACTGCGAACCAAAACATTATTCTTTCTCATCTCGCGGATGCCCAAGGTTAGGGTTGTAGTGGCAATCGTCGGTAACCCTTCTGGAACCGCAGCTACAGCCAAAGATATAGATGATTGCATCATTCTTAATAAACTATATCCCCGCAGCACTCCCAAACCAAAGACAAGACTGCAAATTCCCATCCCCATTAAAACCAATTGACCTCCCACCTGGTCTAGTTGTCTTTCCAGGGGAGTGTCTATAGACACAGCCTCATTCACGAGTTGTTGGATTTTGCCCATTTCTGTAAATTGACCTGTAGCTACAACTACAGCCAGTCCTTGACCACTAGTAACCAAAGTCCCTTTGTACACCATATTCACACGATCAGCCAAGGGGATATTTTCACAAGACAAAGGCGCAGTAGTTTTCGTGCTGGGGATACTTTCACCAGTCAAAGCAGATTCGTCCACACTCAAGTTATCGGCTTCAATCAGTCGAGAATCTGCTGGTATATAACTACCAGGTTTGAGAAATAAAATGTCTCCCATCACCACATTTTCCGCAGGTATTTCCACCTGTTCACCTTCTCTAATTACCCAAGTTAATATTTGCTCCCAATTTTTGAGAGATTGAATTATTCTTGCTGATTGGCTTTCTGTCATGTATCCAATCACCGCGTTCAAACCAACAACACCCATAATCACAACGGCATCTATCACACCGCCAGTAATAATGGCAATTCCCGCCGCCGTCACCAGTAAAGCAACTGGCAGAGATTTAAACTGCTCAATGAAAATCTTGGCGGAAGAACGAGTTGGTACTTCAGATAAAACATTAGAACCATACTTACTCAGGTTGACTATGACATCTTCATGAGATAATCCTTTTCTTTTTGAAGTATTTAATCTATCTATAATTTTATCCGTTGTCATCAAATGCCAATTATCTATTTGTTGTTTTTTATCATTATCAACAGCTAATTGCTGATTAATTAAAGATTTTGATAGCTTTTTACTTGTAGATAAACTAGTAATTTTTTGATAATCTTTTATAGTTTGCTGAATCAGTAAGCCAATTTTTTTCCAGCTCTTTTTCGGTTCAAAACAAACTAGAACATTACTTGTTAATGGATTTGCCGAAACATAAAATATTTCCGGTTTATTCGCCAGAGATCGCTCTAAGTATCTTTGTAATAATGGCGAAAGATAAAGTTGATCAACTTTGTATCTAGCTCTCCCTTTCACTCTCGTGTGTATTGCTTTAATCACAGCAAATTTTGCTCCCATAGCACCCCCAATAACTGAGGGTATTTTAGTTTATATACTCAATTGTTATTCTAGTAACTAGAGTCTACCTGTTGAATGAGCATACTATGAAGACTTGCAAAGCTCCTTATACTCTACTTCCCTAATCTTAATTCATTTTCATTGTTAAGTCTCACAAAGCTATCAAAGGCAAACCACGCTAATATATACCAAGAAATTTCTTCTAGCCTTAGCCCCTGTTTAACCAATTGGGCGATGGCAAATAAACTCAATCCCAGAGGCACTAGTAACCGCAAATCCACAACACCGTTTGTCATTCTATCAACATCGGCATTGAAATCAGACATAATATTTACCAAGTCCTGAGCCACAACGGATCTACCATCTCTGACATACTGAAAATCTTGCCCTGTTTCTGGGTTAAAATCGGTATTTACTTGTCCTGCCTGATTTTCAAATTCATCAATTGCTTCTGTCACTACTTCTTTGAACCTTTCCGATAAAGCCATACCTTCTGTTATGGTAGTTCTAACTACAGGTTGTTTGACAACATAAGCAACAGAAAGAATCAAAGATGAAGAAATCATTGTTGCCAAACTATCGACAATTTCAAATATATTAACTTGTTGCCAGTGACAGGTAGATGTCATTTGCCAATTTTCTCCCAAACTAAGGCATCAATATATTAAGACTGATAAAATTTATTTTTATTTACATCAGCCTATAGTCTCAAAACTATATCCTGATGTAGGGAACAGTCAACAGTCATAGGAGTCCTATAGATAAAAGAATAATGACAACTTCTACACAGCGCGAGCAACAAATTCACAAACTGGGTGAACTGATTGCACAGATTACAAGAGTCCCCGGGCTTCTACCTGTGGGGAGTGTCAATCAAAGTGAATATTAACAAAGTTGACTGTTGGGATAGTTCATCAACCATTCACCCCCAAACCATTGGAGTTTAAACCAATTTGCCCTAAGGAAAACTGCAACATGAACATATTTAGCTTAGTGCTTAATTTTAATTAAGAAAAATCCACAGCACCTTCCCTAGCATAGCGTCCCATCAGTTCTACAGCCTCTAAAACGTGGCCTTTCATAGCTGCCAGGAGTTCAGTTTTGCTTGCCCTTGGTGGTAAGCCCAAAAATTGATCCAGGGCGTAAAGTTTAAAGAAGTAGCGATGAGTTCCATGAGGCGGACAGGGTCCACTAAAACCCAACTCACCAAAATCATTCATCCCTTGTACACCACCATGAGGTAAATGAGTTTGTTTTATCATCCCTTCTGGTAGGTGGCGCAAATTAGCAGGTAAATCGTAGACTACCCAGTGAGTAAAAGTTTCTTTTGGCGCATCAGGATCTTCCATTAGCAATGCAAAACTGACTGTACCTGGCGGTGGGCTATCCCAAGCTAGGGGAGGAGAAACATTTTCGCCATCACAGGTGTATTTAAAAGGAATGGAATTGCCGATGAAAAAAGCCAGACTTTGAAGTTCCATCAGTGAATTATAGTGAATAATTTAGTGTTTTTCGTTTACTTGGACGGCAGGCGATGAGGGTCTTCTAGGTGTTGGTTTAAACTTTCAGCCATCTCAATGGCCACAAGAATTAATTGCTGTTCCATACGCCCATTGCCGCCCTCATCACTAACTTTTGGGTAAATATGGGGATTTGATAGCATCGCGGCTAACAATTGAGATGCAGTTTGTTTCAATTCATTAACTTGCGTGTTCACACCCTTATTCCTCCCACCCCAACGGCGGTTCAATGATGGTCTGCTCGGACTTGCCGACAGGAGGGCTAGGCTTATCAATAATTTTAACTGTGCTAGCTTGGGGGCCTTGTTCACCTAGTTGTTGGGTCAAATGCACAGCCGTACCAATTTGTAAGCGCTCAAAATCGTCATGTAATACACTATTACGGTGAAAGTAGATTTCCCGACCATCTAAAGTTCTCACGAAGCCATAGCCCCTATCTTTAAATAGTTTGGTCACAAGTGCTGTTGTTGCCTGTAATTCTTCTTGATTTTGACGGCCATTGCCTCCGGCACTGCGCTTTGCACAATTGCTTTCATGTTGCTGTCGGTTGAGTTCAACTAGTTGCTGACGTGCCGCGTTAAAAGTATCCCGAATCACCGCATCTAAAGGATCATATTGGTTACTTTCTGCCGGATTTCTTTCTGCGACAATTTCGTGACCCGGTGGCACAGTGATATCAATTCGCACGCGATAAGGTGAACCACTCCGGGGACGATGATGTATCTTTTCAATAGCAATATGGCAACTATTGATTTGATGGCAAACATGCTCTAATTTGGCAATTTTTTCATGAACTAAAGTATCAATCGCATTTGTTTTTTCAACATTACGATAAGTAATTTCTGGTGGTAGTTTCATATTTTTGTCAAATTTCCAATGGGCTGCTTGAAAAAATCAATTCATGAACTAGTATGGACATTTTCAAAGGTCTAAGCTTATCTATGCACCCAAAGATAACGGTTGATAACCAGTTTGAGCTTTTGCTAACAGATCACGCACTTCATCATCTGTAGTTTGGGGAAAGTCTTCGTACCATAAACCCACACTGTAAAAAGGCTCAGGTGTGGCAGCACAAACAATTTTATCCACGCCAACTTCCAACTCTCGGCAAGTTGCGCTAGCAGCCACAGGTACAGCAATAACAATTTGTGCCGGGTTCTGTCGCCGCACAGATGCCACTGCTGCCCACATAGTAGCGCCTGTGGCTAAACCATCATCCACTAAAATCACTATGCGTCCTTGTAAATCGGGGAAAGGGCAATGGCCTCGATAAAGATTTTCTCGACGTTCTAATTCTCGTTGTTCTTGGGCTGCAACTGTGGCAATTGTTTCTTCGCAAATGTTGGCCAACTTAACAATATGTTCATTTAGAATCCGCACGCCACCGGAACTTATCGCCCCCATTGCTAGTTCTTCTTGCTGAGGCACACCCAGCTTACGTACCACCAGGACATCTAGTGGGGCATTTAACGCTTTGGCAACTTCATACCCAATGGGTACACCCCCCCTGGGTAGTGCTAGTACAATGACATCTGAACGATTAGCATATCCTGTTAATTCCCCGGCTAAAATTTGACCTGCTATTGTGCGATTTTTGAATAGCATGGTATGGTTCTCCTGGTATTTGTCTGCAAAATGAGCTTTTATTTATTAGATAACAACCATCTTTTCTCAACTTGCTGTGTTAAACAATGGATCATATTGTGATGACAGTCGAGAGCCAATATTTTCCATGTCACCCTCACTAATCGCCTTATTCAAAAGCTCCACACCGCACTGGTATGATGAAGACCATCGGCAACTTCTACCTTTTGTGGTTAACTGATGCTCTGAAAAAGTTCATCTAAACAAAAGGTTTCTCCAGCATTAGCACGTTCAGCAGAACCTGCAAGGAGAGCACCGACTAAAACCTCACCCAAGGTTCCTAAAGTCTCAGGGGTTGGGAGTTCTGCTTCACCGCGCGAGGGGAGGTGCGCATGATTCTGCACCTGTGCAATAAATTCATTATGTTGCATTTTTGGTCCAGTTAGATTTATTGTCCGTGGCTAACTAGTGATGGTGGTTAATACCAATCATCCAGTCTTGCTGCTGTTTCTGAATTGATCATAGAAAGCTATAAGTTGCATTACCTCTGACTAACGAGGCGACATAATCAGTTAACCTATCTATCTAATGGAGGAGAAAGAGGTAGGGAGCAGGAAACAGTGAAAGGGGAATAAGGCTTTTAGTATGTACGGAGTTATGGCTACGCCACCAAAGCTATTAAAAGTCAAATAGGACTCCTATAGTTAATTGTTCGTGCTATACTGGAAAGGTATGCATATGTTCAAGATGACACTTTTGTATAAATAAGTGATTATTTTTCTTACCTATCAAAACATAGTGGGAGCGTGAGAACCCCCACGCTTTAGCTAGGGGATGAAACGCAAGTCAAGGGGATTTATCCCCAAAATTAGAGATTTTTTTATGCTTGATATGACAAAATTGTCGCGGCAAATGCAGGGTTTAAGTCAGCATCTTACCTTAGAAGCTGCCGCCAGTAGCCAGCGTTTGGAATTAGCGCAGCAACATTTAAAACAAGCTTATCAATGTCAACAAGATTTAATTAACCTTCAGGAAAAATGGCGCGATCGCATTCTCTTTGCTTATCCTACGCCCATTGAGCCCCTAGACACCTGTATTGATATCCCCGTCCCGCCCAAAGTGCATACTGTCATTGCTACTGATGGTTCCCAAATTGCCCCCAACCATCATGAAATTGCCTATTGCTATCTTTTGAATATTGGCAGAGTAGTTTTACACTACGGACAAAATCGCCAACCGTTACTTGATAGTTTGCCAGAGGTATTTTATCGCCCGGAAGATTTATATGTGCCTCGCCAATGGGGGATTAAAACCGAAGAGTGGATGGGTTATCGCCGCACTGCTTCAGAAACCACGGTTTTGGCAGAACTAGCTTGTGCGGTCAAAGGAGAAGCACCAACTTTAGCAATGGTTGATGGTTCCTTAATTTACTGGTTCTTGGAACAGTTGCCCAATGATGCTCGCGATCGCATTTTACCGCCCATCCTGGAAGCTTGGCAAAAAATGAGTCAGGCGCAAATTCCTCTCATGGGCTATTTGAGCGCGTCTCGCAATGTTGATTGTATGAACTTCTTACGGTTGTTGGCTTGTCCCCATCCAGCCCCCGATTGTAAAAGTTATTGTCCAGACCAATTAGAAAAGTTACCTTGTAAAGTTTTTGAACCCTTGCGAGATACTACCTTCTGGGGAAGCAAACTACAACCAGGACAAAGGGGGCCACTATGGCGGAGCAATAACCGTATTTTAGAACTATATGGCGATGAAATAATTTACTTTTGCCATGTCCACGTGGGTAGTGAAATTGCGAGGATAGAAGTACCATCATGGGTGGCTGAAAATACAGATATTTTTCACCAATCACTAGGATTAATGCTGGCACAGGTACAAAAAGGCTATGGTTACCCTGTGGCCATGGCAGAAGCCCACAATCAAGCAGTGGTAAGAGGGGGTGATAAAACTCGTTTCTTTGCTATGTTAGAAAGACAAATGATTAAAGCGGGTTTGAGAAATGTCGGCACTTCTTACAAAGAAGTGAGAAAACGAGGCAGTATTGCTTAGTTATGGTTTGCTGCCAAGTCAACAGACTATAATTCTCTCATAATTGTCCCATTGACCAATGACCAATGATTAAGGACTCATTTTCCCCGGTGTTGGGACAACCACAAGCTATAGAATTACTTACCCAAGCGGTGAAACAAAATCGGGTTGCTCCAGCCTATCTATTTGTGGGTATAGATGGTGTAGGCAAAACTTTAGCTGCACGGTGCTTTGTGGAGTTATTATTTTCCGCACAGACAGGCAATTTCCCTGGTTTACAAATTCGTTTGCGTCAAGGTAATCATCCTGATTTGTGGTGGGTACAACCCACGTATCAACATGAGGGAAAACGACTCACAGCAGCAGAAGCAGCAGAGAAAAAACTCAAGCGTAAAGCACCGCCTATAATTAGGCTAGAACAAATTCGTGAAATTACTGAGTTTCTCGCCCGTCCCCCCTTGGAAGCACCCAGAAATGTAGTGGTACTGGAGTCAGCCCAAACAATGGCGGAACCAGCCGCTAATGCTTTGCTCAAAACCTTAGAAGAACCAGGACAGGCCACCTTGGTTTTAATTGCACCATCGCCTGAGTCTGTTTTGCCTACCTTGGTGTCACGCTGTCAACGCATTCCTTTTTATCCCTTAGACACACCATCTTTAACACGGGTACTCACCCAAACAGGATATGAGGAAATTTTGCAGCATCAGACAGTTTTGAGTCTAGCGGCGGGTAGTCCAGGAGGTGCGATCGCATCTTATGAGCAATTAAAAGCAATTCCTGATCAGTTACTCCAAGAAGTAACTAAAGTGCCTTCATCCTATAGTCAAGCCCTGGAGTTAGCCAAGAAAATTGCTCAAGATTTAGATACAGAAGCACAACTGTGGTTAGTCGATTATCTGCAACAATTCTACTGGCAACAGTGGCACCAAGGAAAAATCATTCACAAGCTAGAACAAGCGCGTAAATCCTTACTTTGTTACGCCCAACCGCGCCTAGTTTGGGAATGCACCTTTATAGGACTGTTGACTAATGATTAATGACCACACCGTTGAGAAGTTCGCCGGGAGGAACACTAGCCCCTTGTGTCTGGGTGAAAAGCCCATATGCAGCCCTGGCTCCTCCTGGCGAATTTTATGCACAACATAGCAGTTTTTAAGCACTGTACTCTCAAAGGCGGCTGCTCGCAGAGTAGGAAGCCGTCTCATCAGATGTGTGGCGAAACAAAGTACAGATGCGTCAATTACGTTAGTGATGTTTGAAATCCAAGAGAAATTTCACTCAACCACTGATGCGGAAGCATCCTCATTTGATTGAGGTAAGCCGGGCAATTCTAAACAGTATCCCGCACCATAGACTGTTTTGATATAGCGAGGGTGACGGGGGTCTGGTTCTAGTTTAGTTCTTAGGTGGCGAATATGTACTCGGATGGTTTCAATGTCATCATCTGGATCATAGCCCCAAACTTCTCGCAGGATTTCGCTGGGGGAAACCGTCTGACCGTGGCGTTGCAGTAAACAATGGAGTAGCTCAAATTCCAGGTGAGTGAGTTTCACCGTTTCATTGAACCATATAGCCTCAAATCTTTCTGGCACCAGGGTTAAATGGCCATAGTTGAGAATCTCACTATGTTTTGCTGCTTGAGGAATGCGGTCAGTACGCCGTAATAATGCCCGCACCCGTGCTAACATCTCTTCCACTTCAAAAGGCTTGGTCAGGTAATCATCCGCGCCAGCATTGAAGCCTTCTACTTTATCCTGAGTTTGGCTTAAAGCAGTCAGCATCAATACGGGAATTTCCGCCGTCCGCTCATCCCGCCGTAAGCGTTGGCAAACTGTAAATCCGTCCACTCTTGGCAGCATGAGGTCAAGCATGATTAAGTCAGGTTGCAGCTGAAGAGCCAACGCTTGACCTTTGATGCCATCTTCAGCTTGACTGACATCATAGCCAGCCATTTCCAAGTTGACCGCAACGAGTTCTGAGATTGCTGGGTCATCATCTATGACAAGAATCCTGGGCATTATTAAAAAATTTATTACTACTTAATTAAGGATAAATAAGAACCTTTGATAGATACAAAGATTTTTATCTTGATTATAAGAAACATTTCAATGTAGCATAAAATTTAAAACTGAAGAATGGTGCAATCAAAACTAAGGTACTCTAAATCCCCTATATGTTGTGTCATTCTGCCTACAATCCGCCCCGCTTTCTCCAAAATGGTGTAATAATGACTGTTTACACTGCTTTGTGGGGAAAACGTTATTGGCAACAAACTACTCCTCATTTAGAGCCGCCTTATCATAAAAAAATTTTTATTGGTGGACAGGGTGTGCCAATTTTTAGTTTGGTCGCAATACCAAAAAATGCTCACGGCACGATTATTGCTACCTATGGGATTACTGGGGATATAGAGCAAGAATGGTTTTTGAGACTCTTAGGGCGTAAAGCTTATGCTCAAGGATACGCCGTCGTGTTATTTGATTGGCGTGCCCACGGTAAAACAGCGGAATTATCTCCTACTTTGACCTCCGATGGTTTGTATGAAGGGGAAGATTTTGTTCGCATTGCAGCGGGGGCTGCTGCTATGGGGTGTCCGGGTAAATTTTGGTTTACAGGATTTTCCTTGGGGGGACAATTAGCACTATGGGGGATAAAAACTGCGGCGGATTTGATTCAAGGCCATGAATATTTAGGATTACGAGATAGTGATATTGGTGGTGGGGTGGTTATTTGTCCAAGTTTGGATTCCAGGCGATCACTTGAGTATTTAGTCAAACAACCTATTGGTAAATACTTAGAAAAGCTGATTGCAACTAAATTGAAAACACTGGCGTGGCGCATACATGATGCTCATCCTGGCACAATTGACCCTGAAGCAATTAAACGAGCTAATAGTATCTGGGCTTTTGACCACGAATTGGTAATTGGCAGATTGGGTTTTCCCTCGGTGGAAGCATATTATCAAGCCAGTAGCGCTTTACAGCTGTTACCACAAATATCAAAACCAACCCTGATTTTATATGCTGCCGATGACCCTTTATTTCATCCAGCAATTATCCCTCAGTTACAAGCCGCTTGTGGTAGTAATCCAGAGCTAGATTTGTTACTTACCGCTCATGGTGGTCATGTTGGTTATTTAAGTAGCAAACAAGGCCAGCGCCAAACACAAGATCCTGACCTTTGGTGGGCTTGGAATCGGACTTTAGAGTGGTTAGAAAACAGGCGAAAAATTCCATAGGCATGGCGATGATATGACAAAGTTAATAAAAATACAGCAGCTTTCATGAAGATAAAACATATGTAGAAATTCTCAATAAAATAGCAACATTAAGATACTGCTTCTTCAATCCTTAAGGATTCAAGAGGGTAAGTGAGGCTCTCTGTGTTGGTAAATCAAAAAAGATTTGGTGAATTATTTGCTGATGTAATCTACTCAGTCCCAAATGCCCTAAGTATTTTTTAACATTTGCTCAGAGTTATGTGTACAGCAACATTCTGGTTTGATGGTTTTATTTTACTAACCTAGAGTTAAACCAATCGTAATTCAATATTAACGTTGATTCAATAGTGTATTAGTGTCCGATCCCGTATTGAATTAAAAATAAAGAGAAGCAACATAATGCAAGTCTCAAGACGTAAATTTTTAACTTTAGCTGGCACAAGTGCAGCCACGGTGACAATGCTTTCACCATTGGAAGCATTCTATGCCAGGGTTGCCCGTGGTGAAATGCCTACAACTCGTGGCTACGGAAGACTTGAAGAAAAGTTACCTTTAAACAGTGCTGAACTTCCTGCTCAATATAGAGGAGTACCCGTTTTACAACTGCCTCGTGGGTTTAACTACACCGCCTTCCATTTTACTGGTGAGCTAATGGATGACGGGTTTACAGTGCCCCAGGGACATGACGGGATGGCCGCATACCCAGGAGCTAACAAAACAACAATTCTAGTTTGTAACCATGAACTCGGTTCTTCCGCAAACAATCCTGTTAGAGGTGATACCAGATACTCTACAGGTGTTCAAGGCGGAACTAGCACGGTGGTAGTGGGAGCAGACCGTAAACCAATTAAGCACTTTAACTCTTTAGCTGGAACTAGTCGTAACTGTGCAGGTGGTCCTACACCCTGGCGGACATGGGTTACTTGTGAAGAAACCTTCTCCACAAGTAGCAACACCACTGGTACTGCTGGTACTGCAACCGTGAGACATGGTTACAACTTTGAAGTTGTTGCTGACCCCAACAGTGGTTTAGTCACTCCAGTTGCTCTCACAGCTATGGGACGCTTCAACCATGAAGCCATAGCTGTAGACCCCAGAACTGGCTATGTCTACGAAACCGAAGACCGTGGTGATAGCAGCTTCTATCGCTTTGTACCTGATGTTAGACCCACCAAAGTGGGTGACTTGGCTCAAGGTGGTACTCTTTATGCATTGAAAGTTAGAGGCGCAGAAAATTTTGCTCTCAATACAATCAATAATCCTAATTTTGGTGGTCAGCCAGGATTAGTTCAAGTTGGTCAAAAATTACCTGTAGAGTGGGTTCAAATTGACAATCCCGATCCCGACCAAGATACTGTTCGCAAGGAAGCTCAAGAAAAGGGTGCGGCTATATTCTTCCGAGGTGAGGGAGCTTGGTACGGTAATGGATTAATCTATTTTGTCGCTTCTCAAGGTGGTCCACCAGTATCTTCTGCTGCTAACGCCAGAGGTAATGGTCAAGTTTGGGCTTACGACCCTGCTAGGGAAGAGTTAACCCTTGTAGTTGAAGGTTCTCCCACTGGTGCATTTTTACAGGCTCCAGATAATATCACTGTTGCTCCTTGGGGCGACCTCTTCCTGTGCGAAGACGGTAGTGGAGTAGACTATATTGTGGGCGTTAATGGCAAGGGCGAGGTCTATCAATTTGCCATGAACAATCTGGGTACCAGTGAGTTTGCTGGTGCTTGCTTCTCTGCTGACGGTAGAACAATGTTTGTCAACATTCAATCTCCCGGTATTACACTTGCTATTTTTGGACCTTGGAATCGTGCTTATCGTGGATAAGGTTACACAGAAAATAGAACTAGTGTAGAGGGATTTGCATAATAAGCCTGAAAAAGTAATTTCAAATCAAACCAGAGGTTAAACAGCCGGGTTTTTGACATAAAAACCCGGTTTTTATGGTCTGTTCCTGCGCCTTTGTCTATCTCCCTCAGTTCAGTTTTACACCCCGAATTGAATAATCCAATAACTCCATTGGGTGCATGACAAAAATTGTTTTTCCTTGCAATTGCAAATGCTTAGTAATTTGCAACGCACAACCAGGATTAGCAGAAGCAATTAACTCTGCACCAGTATTTAATAAATTCTGCACTTTTTGTCGGCCTAATTCTTCAGCAACTTCTGGTTGCAACATATTATACACACCGGCACTACCACAACACAGAGCTGCATCTACTGGTTCACTCAACTTAACACCAGGAATTTTCCGTAACAATTGACGGGGTTGCACACTAATTTTTTGTCCATGTAATAAATGACAAGCATCTTGATAAACCAAATTTAAGGGTTTATCAGTTAAGGGCAATAATTTAACTGTCAATCCCACTGTTGCTAAAAACTCTTGAGCATCTCTAATCTTAGCGGCAAATGCCTCAGCTTTTTCTCGATAATCTGGGTCATCTTGTAAAATGTGACCGTATTCTTTTAAGGTATGACCGCAACCGGCAGCATTGATAATAACAAAATCTACTTCAGTATTGGCAAAACTATCAATCATTTTCCTGGCTAACGCCTTCCCTTGTTCGGTTTGTCCTTGATGTTCAGGAAGCGCCGCACAACAACCTTGAGATTTAGGAATTACAACTTCACAACCATTCGCTGTTAAAACTCGTACAGTTGCTTCATTGACAGGGGAGAAAAACAGCCGTTGCACACATCCCAAAATTACCCCAACTCGGTAACGCTTCTCTCCTTGGGCGGGAATAATATCCGGTAAATTATCTTGAAAAGATTGAGCAGTAATTTTGGGCAAAATTGATTCCATTGCGGCCAAACGGGGAGATATTTTTTTCAGTAAACCCGTAGCGCGCACTAACTTTGGCAAACCCAACCTTTGATATACCAGTAAAGGAAACAAAAACAATCGTAATAAATCAGGATTAGGAAACAAAAAAAATAGCAGTTGACGAATTAGCTGATCTGGTAAACTGCGGGAATAATTGCGTTCAACTTGGTGACGAGTGGCAGAAATCAATTTGTCATACTGTACACCAGAAGGACAAGTACTGACACAAGCTAGACAACCCAAGCAAGAATCAAAATGTTCTACGGTTGCTTGATTCAGAGCTATTTCACCCTCGTTAATTGCATCCATTAAATAAATACGTCCTCTCGGAGAATCCATCTCCTTACCAATCACCCTATAACTAGGACAGGTAGAAAGACAAAACCCACAATGTACACAACTATCAATTAACTTCGGGTCTGGTGGATAATTAACATCAAACCTTTTTAAATTCTTAATACTAGCGGTATCATTGACAGAATTCTCTGAAACTTGCATATTGATTTTCTTCCTCTATTCCTTTTTATCCTTTGGTATTTTGCGTTTGGTTCAATTAAATCCCACCCACAAAGCGACCGGGATTTAAAATATTTTTACTATCAAACTGTGCTTTAATTTGGCGCATCACGTGCAAAGAATTCCCTGTGTATCCCCAAACATCTATTGCTTGTTTTACCTGATTTGATGCAGTTAAAATACTTACAAAACCTCTATGTTGTTGACAGCGATCGCGCATTTTTAAAATTTGTTTTTCATCCTCAAATTGCAACCAGCCTAAACCACTACCAATATGAATTAAACCCATTTCTGTTTGGGTCAGAACCTCCACAGCAGCAGTTGGTGACACTCCTATTTTGCAGGTAATTGTAGAATCTTTGCCCAAATCATCCATTAGTTCTCGCAATCTTTGCCATAGATGGTCTTCATGTTCATTCACATAAATTTTTCCATCTAAACCTAACCTTTCCGCCACAGCCAACAATCGATTTGACTGTTCTTTCACACTTTCACTAATACTTTGGAAACGAGCAATTAATCCTAACCCCTGATTCCAGCCTAACTCAGAAACCAATTGAGTGGATAGTAAATCAGCCTGGGTTGGTGTTAGTGCTGAATTGCGGAGAGTAGCCGCAGCTTGACATATGGCTTCTGGTGTACCAGTTAGCGCCACGGTACTGGATGCTTCCTGTAATGGATACACACGAAAAGTTACTTGACTAATAATACCTAATGTGCCGTAAGCCCCAGCAAATAACTTCATCAAATCGTATCCGGCAACATTTTTGACAACCCGCCCTCCAGCTTTGGCAATTTGCCCATCACTACGGACAAAGGTAATACCTAGTAGCTGGTCGCGTACACTACCATAACGTTGCCGCAAAGAACCTGTGTCACCTGTGGCGACAATACCGCCAATAGTTGCTAGTTCTGGTTTACTGGGGTCAAGGGCAATAAATTGGCGTGCTTGGGCTAAAATTCCTTGGAGTTGAGAAAATTGCATCCCGGCTTCCACTGTGACAGTTAAATCACCGACGGCGTGGGCAATGAGTTGATTGATGCGTTCTGTGCTAACTACTATATCTATACCTGTAGCTAAACCACCCCAGTTGATTTTACTCCTTTTACCACAGGGCAAAACGCGCCAGCGGTGACGGTGGGCTTCGGCTATGACGGCTGCTAATTGTCTTTGGGTGCGGGGATAGACGATACAAGTGGGAGGGTTTGCAGATGCGATGGCCTGTTGAATTTGTTTTTGTTGGCTGTGTTCGAGGTTTTCCCAAAGACAGATGGCATTTTCTGCGTCAATGGTAGATGCGAGACAAGAGGCGATGGGGTTCATCAGTTTATTTTTTTAGTCCTAATTCTAATTTAAAGGTGAAACGAAAGAATTTAGGGGCTACCTCGCCGCAGTTAATTTGGTGTGATGGACAAATCATGAATGCTTTTACCGTTACACCGATTCCCCTGGTAATCCCGCCTATAATAGGGTGTTCTTGTGACTTTTCATCACAATGTTGATTAATTCTCACCTGATGCTGGAATTTGTGTCATAGTAGGAGAGTGAGAATTTATTCGGCGATCAGCTTTTGTTTTTAGTATTGACAGGCTCTTTCCTTTTGGTATTTACAGACTTTTCTCCGAAACCGGAATCTCTACACTCTTACGATTTGGGAGAAAATTTATGTCAGTTTACGTAGGTAATCTATCTTACGAAGTTACACAAGAAACTCTTACTGCTGTGTTTGCGGAGTATGGTTCTGTAAAGAGCGTACAGCTACCTACTAACCGTGAAACAGGGCAACTGCGCGGTTTTGGTTTTGTAGAAATGGCTACACAAGAAGAAGAAACAGCAGCCATCGAAGCTCTTGATGGTGCTGAATGGATGGGACGGGATTTGAAAGTCAATAAGGCCAAGCCCAGAGAAAATAGAAATACCTTTAGTGGTAACCGTGGTGGCGGTGGCGGTAATTTCCGTAGCCGTTATTAAGTAACTTAGTTTAAAAATCTCAAGCCCGACTCGTCGGGCTTGAGATTTTTCAATAGCTTTTTAACCCTTGGTTAGTGCTAGGATTGGCTTGCAATGGCGATTTGTCAACGGTTGGCAAAATTTGCTTTTCTTGATCACGCTGCTGTAATTTGTACATATGATCAAACAAATGCCAGCAATATTCCTCTGGTAGTCCACAGGTAACGGCGCCCCGCAGTACAACATTAAAGTACCAATCATTTGGTGCGAGTTCTTCCGTGAGCTTGTTAACAACTACATAGGTGCGAACTTTGGTGTATACCTGATTTTCGCATTGAATATCCACTGTCTCCCGACGATATAAACTTTGGGAAACACCTTCACGCTTGTCTAGATATGCGCTCAGTCGCCAAGGTAGCTGATACAGTACACCTTTGACACTGGCACTGATATCTGTTAAGACATCCAAAACCCCACACTTGCGAGTTGGAGAATAGGAATAAAACCCTAAGCGGTAACCCTTTAAAATTCCAGTCCCAATAATATAAGAATGGGTATTTTCACCAAGCGATCGCTTCAAATCTACCGGACACATACAAGAGCCATAGGCAAAATAGTAAAACATCGGCTCTTTCTGTGACTGTTGTTGCAGTTTTAAATCTAGCTTGGGAGGATTATGAGGTTGCACCCAAGTATGATGTGAGCGATCGCTGTGATGACTCATCTATCTTTAGAAGTACTTATGTAGGGACTAGTTTATCATTTGTTCTCCACAAATACAACTTTATACCGATAGAGAAACTGTAGTTTAAAGTTATAAGGGCGATACTCTTGGATTTCTGACCACCGAGCTGGCTTTTTTATTCAGTCTGACTAGAGAGCCAGATTCATTAGTGTGATATACCAAACTTTCACCAGCACCAGTAACAGTTACTCGCCAGCCAGGAACTAAAGCCTGGGTACACAATTCATCAGCAGCAGCCAAGTTCAAACAGCCATCATTCCAAGTGTTTGGTTGAGACTGAGTAATTTTTAGCTGCAAACTTGGCATTTGTAAACGTTGAGAAGCCGCTTGCAGAACTGCATCTTTCACGGATTCAGGGAGATTTGTAGCCGGGTTATTTGTGGATATATTTTGTGCTGCTAAACGCAAATAACGCCCATTTCTATTGGTGTGATATATCCAGTTTTTTGCGTTGTTAGAGACTACAACTCGCCAACCAGGAACTAAGACTTGGGTACAAAGCTCATCAGGTTGAGGTAGTTCTAAACAACCATTGTTCCAATTTTTTTGCTCATAATCGATAGTTTTTATTTCTCTAACAGCAATTGCCTTTCTCCTAGCTAAATCTCGCTTTACAGCCTGCTCTACTCGAATTGGTAAGAGATTACGCTGATTTTTTGTTAATACTTCAGCAGTGGCACTTTTGACGATTGTCAACCCCCCAATTACAGACAAAATACTAGCTAAAATTAAAACTGTGATTATTGACCCTTGATAGGAAACACAACATTTTTTCTGAGGAATCTGCATAGGAAAATACCAATACTTATTAATATCCAAACAGACGTTAGGACTATAATAATTTGTTCCTGAGAGAGATGTAGCAAGTTATGAAGTCAGACAAAAAAATATTACAAAAATTCACCAAAAAATAAGTAAGTCAGTAGTCTAACTCACACATAATCACGCAACTTATGTCTAAAGAGACTAGTCTAAATTATGTTAGAGGCTATGTCTAGAAAGTTATGGAAAAATTTCTCAACTGGTGTGTTGACTTAATGGGGTGGAAAATTTTTCAGCATCGCCAGCAGAAATTGTTGGCCGTGGTAGTTTGTTTGAGTATGATAGCCACATTCATGTTATGGTTGCCGCTAAATGGCCAAACCATAGCACAGCCAGAATTAAGAGGCGTGTGGTTAACAAATATTGATAGTAACTTACTATTTGAACGCGATTGCCTCCAGCGGTGCATTCCGGGCAATCGCCTCAAAAACGCCTTGCAACGCCTTGATGATTTAAAGTTCAACACTGTCTACCCTGTGGTGTGGAATTGGGGTTACACATTGTATCCTAGTCAAGTTGCAGCTAAAGTAATTGGGCGAGCTATGGATCCCGAACCAGGATTACAAGGGCGAAATATGCTTAAAGAAGTTGTTACTGAGGGACATAAAAAAGGTTTTAAAGTGATTCCCTGGTTTGAATTTGGTTTTATGGCTCCGGCTGACTCTCTCCTGGCTAAAAATCGTCCCCAATGGCTCACCAGTGGCAGAGACGGTAGTAAAATTGTCAAAGAAGGTATACATGAAAGAGTTTGGTTGAATCCCTTTCACCCGGAAGTACAGAAATTTATCCAAGATTTAATTGTTGAAATCGTGAGAAACTACGATATAGACGGTATTCAATTTGATGATCACTTCGGCTTACCATCAGAATTGGGCTATGATGCCTATACAGTAGCATTGTACAAAAAAGAACATCGTGGTCAAGAGCCCCCCCAAGATTTCAAAAATCCCCAATGGGTGAGATGGAGAGCAAACAAAATCACTGACTTGATGAAGCGGGTGTTTGCAGCTATCAAAGCCAATGGCAAAGATTGTATTGTTTCTGTGGCTCCTAATCCCCAGCGTTTTTCTTACGAATATTATCTAGCCGACTGGCAGAGATGGGAAAGAATGGGACTGGTGGAAGACTTGGTATTACAGATATATCGCGATGATTTGAAGGTATTTATTCAAGAATTAGAATATCCCGAAGTTAAAGCCGCCCGTAGTCATATTCCTGTGAGTATCGGTATTTTATCGGGGTTGAAAAATAAAACTGTACCCATAGAACAAATTCAATCCCAAGTACAAGAAGTACGCCATCGCAAATTCGCCGGAGTTTCCTTTTTCTTCTATGAAACTCTCTGGAATCTTAGTCAAGAAGAGCCCCTTAAGCGTCAACTAGGCTTTAAGAAAATGTTCTCCACACCTGGGTCTTGATGATCATTTGACCCACTCCGCGCACTAAAGTGACGCGGATTCAGGTAAAGTTACACTAACTTTTAGCTGTTAACAGGTATGTGGGTCACAGATCCAGAAGGATATCACCGCACTTGCATATACACTGCATCAGAAATTGCTGGAATTTCTGCATAACGACCAAACAAGGATTGAGCAACAGAATACACCACTGCTGCTACTATGCCCAGAAATATGGTGTTGGAGAGGGTTTGTACGGCCAAGCCAGCACCAGGAATCGGAGTCAGAATTTCCAGGAGTAAGGTACACAAGAATATCACAATGTCTAAAAGAATAGCCTGCATAGTGTTAAAACGAATGAAGTGACTGATTTTTTCGTTTCTTACCACTAAAAAAAATAAAGCAAAGAAAATAATCAAGTTAGCAAAAGGAACAACTTGATAAATTACCAGTACTGGACCTAAAGGAATCAACAGTAATTTTAGTGCAGGGAAATCAGCGAACAAATATCTACTAAAGGTTAGAGCTTCTATCAAGGGTAGTAGATAGGGTAAACAAGCAAAAATGCGGTCGGAAACCGTTGTAGAGCCGCGCCAAGCCATTGTGGGTCCTCCTCTAGCTAAAATTTGAGACTTCTTGAGCCTAGGATAACGCAGTTGCTTACTACTGCTGACAAGTCTAATTATTTTATCTTAATGGAGCAAGAGGACTCACGTTACAGTGGTCAGACTTAACGGGATGATGAATTGCGACCAATATAAAATTGAGAGAAGGGAATCAATTTTTTGGTTGTTCTTGGTTTTCAACCTAATTTTTCAACTTGTTGAACCCTTC
>WGNO01000027.1 GCA_016124525.1 Nostoc sp. RI_552
CAAATAACATGGCTAACATTACTCTTTCTCAACTCAACAATGCTGGTGCAGAATTATTCCAAGATTCTGAAAGTTTTCTCAATGAACTTAAAGATGTAGATGCTATTGTCGGTGGTGGCAGTGATAGCGCCAGCGCCAGCGATACCTATTATGGGTATCATGTCAGCGATATTTCCTCACTGACTAAATTAGCAGAAGCCTTTGTCATGACTTATTCCATTGGTCATGTGACCTTCTTAGCTAAGTCATTTAGTCATGGATACTAGTGAATTTCATCACTTCATTTCATTAGTACCCTCTCCTGACTAAGGAAGCAAAACCCCGACTTCTCAAACTTCTTTGGGAAGTCGGGTTTCTCTATCTTCATTAAAAATTACGAATTACAAATTACGAATTAAAAATTCATCCACATCAGGTACATCTATCCACCTTGATGTTGTGTGAGATTGATGAGATAAATCCATCAACAATTGAGAATAAACACCCTCTCGCAACGATGGGACTATTTGTTGTTGACGTTCAATTCCCTGTACCCATTGGTCTACAACACGGGTAAAAGCGGAAATGCGACCATCGGTGTGATGTTGGGGAAAAACTAACCGATTGGGTATTTCAATTTCTTGTAGAGGTTGACCAGATTGGGAACCCCAAAGGCGAAATCCATGTATATAATCTTTTTGATTGTCACTACCTAAAACTAGAGTACCGTTATCGCCATATACTTCTATCCAATGTGTCCTAGATGCGTGAACAACAGCACTAATCGCAACTTGACAAGGTGTACCATCGGCTAATTGTAAAGATAGCAAACAAGTATCATCTGTATTAACTGGCTTTAATTCTCCGGTACCAGGGTCAAGTCTTGCAGTAATAGCGGTACTCAAATAAGCGTTTAATCTGCGAACTGACCCAAATAGCCAAGAAATATAATCGAAGACGTGGGAACCTAAAGACCCTAATGCACCGCCTCCTTGCTCTTGAGCAGAATACCAGTTCCAAGGGCGGGAATTATCGGCGCGGGAAGAACCTAACCAATCAATTTTAATCAAGCGCTTGTTACCTACATAGTTACTGGCTAATAATTCACTAAATAATAGCCATGCAGGAACAAAACGAAATTCAAAGTCTACCGTAGTAGTTACCTTTTTTGCTTCGGCTAATTGATATAATTCTTTAGCTTGTAATACGTTTAAAGTGGTGGGTTTTTCTAATAATAAATGTTTCCCTGCTTCCAGGGCTGCTTTAGCCATTTCATAATGCAGAAATGGTGGGGTAGCAATACTCACAGCTTGCACTTCTGGTAATGCCAAAATATCCGCTACACTGTTGCAGGAGTGAGGAATATTATGAGTATCCGCAATGGCTTGAGCTTTATTAATATCTCTATGATACACAGCAACTATTTCTGTGCGATGATGTGTTTTAAAACCGGGAATATGCACTTTTTGACCAAACCCAGTGCCAATAATTGCCACACCAATTTTGTTTTGATTTCCTTGGATTCCAGATACCATAAATTAACAGACTAAATATAATTAAAAATGCAGATTTTTCTCACCCCAAGGCGCAAAAGTACAAAAAACAAAAAGTAGTTTTCACCTTTGGCAAGTTGTTTCAGAATTTGAGAATTTCTCGGTCATAATTGTCGGGTAGAGGTTCTACTTCCCACACTATACCTTCTCCTGGTTCTAAAGCAACTTCTATATAAAGTTGTTGCACCGCAGCTTTGGCTATATCTTCATTATTGGGAAATGGTTGTAAATCTTCCGTCAACAGTCTCAGTTTAAAACCCCCAGGAATAGCCCCACCTACAGTGGTGTTACGTAACTCAAAACGCCAATGTGTTGTGTTGGGCTGTCCTTGGGGTGTAATCAGCAGTTCATATAATTGACCGGCGATGGTCAGTTGGCGTGATAAACTTACTTGTGTTTTTCCTTCTTCTTTACTCCGCGCCCCAGCTGCCCTAAATTCGAGGTTTAATTTCTCCCAACCCATGGCCGCTGCAATTTCAGAAACGCCGCTTTGCAGCCATTGGATAACTGAGTGTTGTTCTGGTAGTCCCAAACGTTTTTCATATAAACGTTGTCGCCAACCTCCATGTTCCATTAATCCCCCCCACAATGAAAAAGGAACCGCTAAACGAGGAGTAATGATTTCTGGATTTCCCAGGCGGGCAATTAAATTTTCGGCTTGGGCTTGTGGTAGGTTGGGTATCTCTACAGTTTCAACCCGTGTAACTTCATCTGCACAAAACTTTCGTACTACCCCCAATACAGTCATATCAGTAATTATATAATCTCGATCCAAGGCATAAGTGCGATCGCTCGGCTGATAACTGCCTTTAGTCTTGAGTGCTTCATGGGTACAATAACCCCAAACCCTAACATAGCCTTGCTCCGCTACTACCTGGGCTGCTAAGTAATAATCCCCTGCCCAACTAGGTAAATCTACCCATTCCTGCGGCAGACGCAACTCACTACTATCAATGTCTTCACTGGGAACCAATATAAATCTAGTGGCGTCCACTGTGACAGCAGTTCCATTTACCAGTTCCCAAAAACTAGATAAAGCTGGAGCATTCGGCCAAACCTTTGCTTCGGGTGTGTAGTCCTCTTGCAACCAAGGTAAAACAGCACCTAGACAAACTTGATTGAGGTTAACTTGAAAATTGGTAGGACTAGGAAATTGCTCCACAGTGGTGGGAATTTCTAAAATTAAGTCTGTGGAAGCAAAACTAAACATGGGGGTATTAGCAGTCATGGACTTTTGTTTGGAGAATAGTTCGGCTGGTTTTAGCTATGTGAGGAAAACATTCTCTGCCCCGGTACAAGAGTTAGTTAGGAAACACTCTATAATAATCGTGTAACCACTCCTCAATCACAGCACTCATACTGATTAGTACGTCTGTTGTTACAGAAATATGCAAACTGTCTTGACTCCATTTAGCCAAAGACCGCAGTAATATTTCCTTGGCTTTAGTCAATCGCCGTGAAACTGTATACTGCTTGATTTCCATCTGCCGGGCTATTGTATCTTGATTAAGCTGTTGACTATAATATAACTGCAAAATTTTTTGCCCTTGGGGTTCCAGTTGATGGATGGCAGTTTCTAAAACTTGCTTAACCTCCACTTGCTGAAAATTCCGGGTTTGGGCTTCTTCTTGGGCGACAATTTCAGCAATTAAAGATTCTTGTTCTGTCCCCGGTAGCCCATTAACCAATTCCCTGGAATCATCACTATCCGGAGATATATTGAGAGACCCCACAGTAGGATAAAGGTATCTTCTCACAGCTTTAGCACTATTGATTAACCAAGTTTCTAAAGTTTGAGGATTGACTTTTTGAGAAGTTTGTGCATTATAAGCTTGAGCCATGACTTGCCAAATTTGCTCATCAGGTGCAGAAAGTTGGCGGGAGTTACCGACTTTTCTAGGGACATACAGAGTTTTAAAACATTGCCAAGCCCAAATATAAGCGCTAATAGTTTCCGAAGACAAGCCAGCATTTCGCAAGGACTCATGCAAGCGCTTTTGTGAGGTTTTCCGCAACAAACCCCAATTTGTGCAGATATCAACTTCCCTCATTTGGCGCAAAGTTTCGCGGATAACATTGCTAAACACAATACTAGCATAGCTTTTCAAACTACTGCTGTAACCAGGATTAAAACCTTGGAGAACCTGATCAACTTCACCGATAGCAATTTGAAAACAATCTGAAAGTTTATACTGATTACTGACCAAATTAGCAGCTGTTCTTTGGGAAATCCAATAGCAAGGTTCCTGTAAATAAGCCGTCAAGTGTTGTTGTGCCAAAAATTTAGTTTCAGAAACCTGAAAAAACTTATACCAATACAATACCCAAAAATTTTCCGTTGTGTCCTTTAGGGTTTGCTGAAGACAACTTTGGATGCTGCGGCGCAGTTTCCGTTCCGTCGCCCAATAACCGAAACGGTCTCCGTCAAATTGGACAAAAGTTGAAAAAATTTCAATGATGCTTTGGCGAGATTGCATAACAATGGGAAAGTGAGTTATGGTAGGGAGGACTTTTATTGGAAAATAGCACATCAACTTTGTGATACTTCTCAAACTATCTTTGTAGAGGGTTTGAATTTAGTTCCTTTGTCCAGGAGAATACTCGCAAAGCATTGTCTGATGCTGGATGGGGACAATTCTTTCACATTCTGGAGCAATGTTGTTTCAAAGGTGGTGTGTATTTCCAGAAGGTACATGGTAGAAAGATTTATCACGTTTGCCCTGATTGTAGAATGGAAACGGCTAAAAAGAATATCTCTACATTTTTCGCTTCTTTGCAAAAGCAAAAAAATATTTTCCCCAGACCTGCATAAAAATCTCAAGTCAAACCTATCCATGAAGTGAAGGGAAACACTGAAAAAATACAGTGGTCTTAAACCCTTCAAAATTCTTGTCACTTCATAGGAATATAAGTTTATGTCTACCAACAACACCAACAAAATCAAATTGATTCTCAGTATTCTTGCTGTTACTAGCGTTGCTGCTTTAAATCCTTCTGCTTATTCTCAAACCGTCAAACCAGGAAATATTGATAATTTCTTGAATCGCGCTAACTTAAATATTAATCCTGGTCAATTAGAACCCACAGAGATTAATAAGTTACCTGCTGTAGAAAAGCTTCCCACAGGAACTATAAAAAAACCTGGTGCTGAAGCCTGGAATGTTAGTTGTAACGGTGCTTGTGCAGATCCAGTTAAAAAACAAATCAACCAAAATAGTTTGCCACAAATTCAAAAAAACCCTGTATTAAAACCGGGAAGATAACTACATTATTATCTACTGATAGTAGGTTGATGACCCAATAATCACCTACTATCCTCAATACAGCACATTAATATGGAAGGAGAAGAACACAGCAGTAGCGGTTAAGATGCCCACAATCCCAAAATTTTATCATTTACATTTGTACTTCATTGAGACGGAATTATGAATATGAAACTTTCTGACTATCATGTTATCACTGAACCATTTTTTGACCAAATAGAAGAACGAGTTAAACGGGTAATTTTTGCCACGCGCACTGCAAATGTCCGCATTATTGATGAACATACATGGACAATTTTAGCAGATGAAAAGTTTGATGAATTAGCGGCAGATATTCTTGTAGACTTCGGGGAAATTAAATTAATTGTCCCCACGGAAGAAAATGAACTAGCGACTATTTTAGCTGAAAATCATGCCGCAGGTACAAATGATGATGACTTATATTTAGTTGTGCAACCCACAGCTTTTTGTCAACTTGGTTGTCATTACTGTGGTCAACAACACACCAGCAAAATGATGAGCTACCAAGAACAGCAACAGTTTTTACAACGTGTTACAAAAAAACTGCAAAGCCAAAAATTTAAAAGCATATCAATTGGTTGGTTTGGTGGAGAACCTTTGGTGGGACTACCAGTGATGAGGACTCTGACACCAAAACTTCAGTCTTTGGCTGGGGACTTTGGCTGTAGCTATAATGCTAAAATTGTCACTAACGGTTTAGCACTTACAGAACATATAGCCACAGAATTGGTGCAGGAGCTAGGTGTCAGTTTCATTGAAGTCACTTTAGATGGTATTGCACCATATCACAATGCTCGCCGGATGCAAAAAAATGGCTTACCGACTTTTGATAAAATTTTTGCCAATGTCATTGCTTTAGCACATCGAACAGATTTAAATGTAAAAATTGTCATTCGCTGCAATGTTGACCATGAGAATTATGAATCTGTTTCTTTATTACTACAACAGTTAGCCGAAGCAGGTATACAAGATAAGATTGGTTTTTACACAGCGCCTATTCATTCTTGGGGAAATGACGCTCATCATGGTTCCCTGACTAAACAAGAGTTTGCAGCCTGGGAGATAACTTGGTTGGGCGAGATGATTGAACTTGGTTTTGCACCGGGACTTTTACCACAGCGCAAACCTTTAGTTTGTATGGCGGTAATGCCTGAAGCTGAATTGGTTGATGCTTATGGTAATATTTTTAATTGCACAGAAGTACCTTATGTCCCTACCTACGGTACACCCAATGAATATGCTATCGACCATTTAGCAGGTAAACAAATGCCTGGTCAACGCCATACCTTGGGGGAGTTTAACCAGCGAGTTAGTCAAGGTCAATATCTTTGCTCTACTTGTCCTATGTTACCTGTTTGTGGTGGCGGCTGTCCAAAAAGTTGGCTAGAAGAAATCCCTCCTTGTCCCAGCGCTAAATACAATATTGAACAGCGTTTACTACTAACTTATGCCTTGTCCAGAATACAGCAACCCACAACTACTAGTCCCCTGTCGGTTTAAAATTTTTCTGCTCTAATACCTGTAAGTTAGTTAAATTTTCAGCATTCCCTCTGGATTCACGGTTAAGAGCCATCGCCTTTGTAGTCCCTCACGATGTAAAATTTCATTGGCTGCTAACAAGCCACTACTAACAGCCCGTTCCATTAATCCACAGGGAAAAGGCATTTTTACCCAGTCCCCAGCAAACATTAAATTGGCAATACCTGTACTGCATTCTGGACGTTCAGCATAACTCTTGGGTGGATATCCAGAAAAATTATGTTGATTGACTATTTCTCGATGCAGCATTGTAGCTTGTTTTAACTCAGGAACAATTTCATACAATTCTTGTTCAAATGTTGCGAACAAAGCTCCTTGGGTGGGGAATTCTTTTTCTTTATAACAATAGGCGTGTAATTCAACCACACTCCCCCCTGTGCGTTGCGACCAATCAATAAATTGTTGCTGGATGCGGTGATAAAGTGTAATGCTGTCTGTTAATTTGTAGCCAGATAAAGAAGTAAAATTACTTTGTTCCCACTTAAATTCCCGGTCAAACCAAAAACGACACACAGCAAAAGGATCGGCAACTTTCAGTTTTTCTACTTGCGATCGCACCTTTGCATCTATATCTCCATTGAACCGCTTAAATAATTGTTGCACACCAGGAACATCAGTAGCAAAGACATAGTAATCTGCGCTGATTGTCTGGGGTGGTGCTGATTCTGGATTTGCTGCGATTAATTGCAATTTATCATCCTCTCTTTGCACCACTTTAAATTTAGGTAAATCTCCCTGGGCTGGCCCTTGTAGTACTTTACCATCAGCAGCGAAAATAGCTCCATGACAAGGGCAATGAAAATTTCCATCTTCCCCTTGCTGCACAGTACAACCTTGATGAGTACAAGTTAAAGAAATAGCTTCTTGACTATCCCATGGCAGTGCAAATACTTCATCAGCTGTACCAAAGTATTCTATTTGATTATTGGTGGCAATGGCATTTTGCTTTACCCAAAAGGGTGCATTATTTTGATTGCCACCAAGATAATATTTCAGACCGTTGATTTTACCATCTACAGCCGGAATTTCACTGACTGTAACATCAGTAATAATTTGCCCCCCTTGATTTTGAATAAATTTAGCAATAGGTTGGATCAAACTTGTACCCATATCATCTACAGTGCCATTAAAAGCTAATCCTTCTGGGTTACCAAAAAAATAAAAATGGAAGAACTGCATCAGCTCCCCCACACTCATCTCATCTGGTGCATTTAAGCTAGATTTAGCAAAAGGCAGAAAATACAAATCGTATAAACCCTGGGGAAATTCACTTTTCACCCAGTCAGCCACAGAGATATCATCAAATCGGCGATAATTTTTTTCGCGTTCAAAACCAGTTATGGCCTGAAAAACTTGTAAATGTTTAAACTTGGTCAAATTTATGCCCCAACGCAAGCGATTAGGAGATGCGATCGCTAAGTCTATAATATTCCAGGGAAAAGCAGAATGACTGGGGCGAAATACCTCTGGTTGGTATTTGACATCGCGGTAGACGAGAGAATAAAAGTTTAATGACTGAAAATTATGATTTATTTCCAGTTCAGAAACTATACTTTTGAGATTATAATACTGAGGGAAAAATCCATGAAAGCCATGTTCCATCATGAAAGTTTCACCCGCAGCTTCTATGGGCCAGCTGGCGATTTTCCCTCCCAGTTGGGGGGCTTTTTCTAAAAGTGTAACTGTAAACCCCCTGTGACTCAATTCATAAGCACAAGCTAAACCTGCTAAACCAGCTCCCACCACAACCACACTTTTATTTTTACTTAATATTTGGGGTAAATGGAGGGTATCTTTTTGATAAACTGTTGGCTGGGGCTTGGAGAACCGGGAATATCCTGCTGTGACAATTACCCCGATACCCAACAATTTTAGTAGTGTCCGTCTGGATACAGTAGATGATTCTGGCGAATTAAATAGTAAACTCATGTTGCAGAATTGCGGATTTTCTTAATTATTTTTTAAATATCTTTTTGATGTGCATCTATAATAAACAAACCTATTTTTACAGAATTAGAAAATTTGTCAATGCTTGATATTAAAAGATATTTTGCAATGATTGTAGTCACTCAAACAAATATTTATAATCATCAAGAAAAGAATAAGTTGCTCACAGGGTTTTATGATAATTTTTGTTAACTTAAAATCTCCCCATACAGCAATAGTTTCCGTGGGGTAGAGTTCCATAACTAATCTTACCCGCCATCTGTTTCTTGACTAATTCCTGGGAAGGGGACTAATATCAAGTTCTGATCAATACTTATGATTAAATATAATGAGGTATTGGCATGAAACTATAGCTGTAACTCAGCGCATCTTAATTGAACTGTTGCGCCGTGGACGCAGCTTGATTTTTTGGACTATTTTTCCTATTTCCGTGTTAATTCTGAGTGGGTTTATTTTAGCAGAACGGGCAGAATTACCACTGGAACAAGCTTTTGGCTATGCTGCGCCCTCGACTTTAGTAGGTGCGGCTTTATTTTTTAGCTGTTTGGGTGGTAGTGTGGCTACTGTAGTGGCGGAAAGAGAACAACAAACTCTCAAACGTCTGTTTATTTCTCCTTTAAGTGGGACTTCCTATTTTTTAGGAATTTTTCTCGCTCACAGCTGCATCGGTCTAGGGCAAACTCTTTTGATTTATACCATAGCTGCTTTTTGGGGTGCTAGTTTCAATGGTTCTATTATTTTAGGACTGACTATTATTGTGCTGAGTATTGTGGCTTATGTTGGTTTAGGCTTTATTTTAGGTACTCAGTTAGCACGACGCATTGAAGATGTCAATGCTTTGGTGGCAGCTTTTGGTGTGCCTTTGTTAATTCTGGGTGGAGCATTTTTACCTGCCTCTCTATTTCCCCAGGGTTTAATTAATATTGCCAGATTTAATCCTATTTATCACATGAATGAGGCTCTTGTCCAAGTTTCATCCCTAGGTGCTGATATTAATGTAATCACCTCACATTTTTGGTTTTTATTTGTGTTTGCTGTGGTCATGGTGATGGGTGGATGGTTATCTTATCGCCGGATGTTAATAGTAGAAAGAAGGCTTTGATTGGAGTGGGGGGAGATCACAAGGGTAGGTTTTTTACATTTTCGTCAGGGCTAGACTTGGAACACAAGGAGGTATTGTAGACAAGGCAATGTGTTCTAGTCTTGCGGCGCTAGTACTTGTCTGTTTAAAAATTGAATGCTAGTCCCATATCAAAGTTTTTATTGTTAGCGCTGATTAAATTATGCTGAAAATTAGTAATTTAAATAAGTCTTATGGGTCTATCAAGGTTCTGCAAAATTTGAACCTTGATATAGGTTATGGGGAAATTTATGGGTTACTTGGTGCCAATGGAGCGGGAAAAACAACGACTATCAATATTATTTGTAATTTACTTGAGGCTGATAGTGGTGATGTTTCTATCAATGAGAAACAGGTTTGTGAAGCTACAAAAAAAATTATTGGTGTTGCACCTCAAGAAAATTTACTTTATAAAAGTTTAACTTGTGAGGAAAATCTTCACTTTTTTGCCAATATTTATGGGTTAAATCGGGAAATGCGGCAAAAAAAGGTACAGGAAACTCTGCTATCTGTGAATTTATTAAACAGGGCTAAAAGTCCTGTGGAAACTCTCAGTGGGGGAATGAGGCGGCGGTTGAATATTGCTGTTGCTTTGGTGCATCAGCCGCGGTTAGTGATTTTAGATGAACCAACTACAGGTTTAGATATTGAAGCTAGATATGAGGTTTGGGAGTTGATTCGGCAATTGAAAAAACAGGGAATCACTGTTTTATTAACTACTCATTTATTAGATGAGGCAGAAGCACTGTGTGATAGAATTGGGATTCTCAAACATGGGCAAATTTTGGCTGAGGGAAGTTTGGCTGAGTTACGCACTTTAATTCCAGCTTCGGAGGTAATAGTAGTAAAAACTTCTCAACAAAAGCAAGCGATGGCCCGGGCTGCAGAGTATGGTTTTACATATAAATATTATCATAATTATGGTAATGAGTTGGCTTTTTGGTTGCCTGAATCTCTGGATTTAAAGGAAATTATCTCTCGGTTTGAAGGTATTGAATTTGATTCCATTTCTCGTCAACCTGTGGGTTTAGAGCATATTTATTTGGAGGTGACTGGTAATTAGTGACCAACAAGTTCCCGATTTTTCAAAGAAATCGGGTATCTGTCCAAGGAACTTGTGTTGAGACATGGGGTTTAACCTATATATCAATATTTTGTTTGTTGTTATACCTGAATACACCCTGATATGGCTCGATTTTATAACGTAGCTGCAAGTTCCTGTAAGCGATCGCGTCCATCGCGAAATACAGGCCAACCATCACCTACTAATACTGCTTCTACGTGAGGTAGTGCGGCTAGGCGTTGTACGGAAGCTACGGCAGCCTCGCGATCAAGCAATTTTTCATCGGGTAAAATAGTTAAACTACCAGCTTTGCGAGCTCGTACCAAGTCCCCTGTAATTAAAGTTGTTTCTTCGAGTAACAAAGCTAACTCACCGGGAGTCTTAGAACCGTGCAGTTCTAACACCTTTAATCCTGGAACTACCTCATCACCTTCACTCAGCCAGCGATCGCAATGTAGGGGAAAATAACTCTTTTCCGCTAAAGGCCCAGCAACTTTAGCATAGGTTTGATCAGCAATTTCCTTAGCGGCCCTGATGTGTTCGGAATTCGTCAACACAATCCAAACCACACCACCGAGGGATTGTAGATGATTCCAATCATGATTTGATAAAGCTACTGGGTCAATCAATACATTACCACGTGGACGAATCCAGGCAACCCCATGAAAATCAATATTTCTTGCAGGATTGAAAGTTGACCAGCCATATAGATCGGGACGGTGTAGAGATTTCATAATGATTCTGGTTCAGCACCTTCAATAATTCTGGATTCATAACTGAGCATCAATAATGTATCAATAATCCAGTCTATAATTCAACGCTTACATCCAAAGTTTTGCAATTGAGTCAAAGCGTAATAAAACATGGCACAAAACCCAAAAATACAACTCAGTACAAAAACTTTTCTTTTCTTCTGCGTACTTCGGCTTCTTTGCGACTCGTTTTTTCACCAAACTTAACTGAGGAACAAAAAACACCCCACAAACCACCATCGCTATTTACGACAACATTATTTTACCAAAAATTGGGGTTTAAAGCCTCCTTTTTTGGGTTAGGTGATGCTAGACTGACTCAAAAGCGGGATTGCCCGAAGCCCAGTGCCGGAGGCAATGGCTGTTTAGCCCCAGACTCCCCACAGTTCTAGGGTGGGGAAGTGTGTCAAGGTGCAGAAGTTGTCAACTCTTCTAGTGGTGCTCAATGCCTAGCCTCAAACTCTCCCACACTGGATTGCAAATTATCAGACAAGCTCGTGAGCAAAAGGGTTGGACAATTTATGATCCGCGCTGGTTAGAGGCAGCAAGTAAAATAATTGCACCTGAACAAGACTGGGAAAACTCTGATTTCTTTGCATCAGGGGTATCTTTACCAACATGGAAACGCTTTTTAAGTGGTGGTGCAATCAACGCTCCAGTATTTAAAGTGTTTTGTCAGGTCTTGAATTGTCATTGGGAAGACTTGATTGACCCTCCTGCTCCTAAACCTGACACAAAGGAAATTCCTGATATTCCTTTATTTTTTGGACGACGTTACGAATTGGAAATTCTCGGCGCAGCAATTGAGCAAAAAAAACCCTTGATTGTAATTACAGGTATTGGGGGTATGGGGAAAACAGCTTTGGCTGTGAAGTTAGCAGAAAATTGCCGAGGACATTTTCAACAAACTCTGTGGTTTTCCTTTCACCATCACCCACCGACAAGAGATGCATTACCAACTTTAGCCCCCCACACCTTACTGATTTTTGATGGTTGGGATTGCATTTTAGGCGGTAACCGTGGAGGACAATATCGCGCTGAGTATGAACTGTATGCAGATTTTCTCCGTAGTGTTGTACAAACTTCTCATCATAGTTGTGTAATAATCACTAGCCGAGAGCAACCAGAGGGGTTAAGTCTTTTGACTGCTGCGGGTGCGGTAATTTTTCCTCTCGGTGGACTGATGGAAGGTGCTGTTGAGCTGTTACAGTATCATCAATTGAGTTTTGATGCTCAACATTGGGTAGCTTTACTAAATCAATATGGTGGTAATCCGTTGTTTCTCAATATGGTTGCCAATTTCATCCATGAATTATTTGCTGGGGATGTGGGGCAGTTTTTAGCTTCTGGAACTTTAGTTGCTGATGAATTTGCACCTTTGGTGACACAATGGCTCAAGTATATTTCCATTTGGGAAAAAATGATTATGGAGCTTTTAGCTACCAAGGTGCAAGGATTCACTCGTCAAGAAATACTATTACGTCTGACAAGTCATGCTTCTAATGGAGATATTTCGGCAGCACTTTTGTGTTTGAAGCGTAGAGCATTGATAGAAACTATGAAAGACGGTGATATGGAACGTTTTTATTTACAACCAGTTATTCTTAAATCTGTACAGCGTTTATTTGGTTAATCACAGTTTTTAAGTAATTACCAGCTCCCCGATTTCTTTGAAAAATCCGGGAGCTATGAAACAAAGTCATGGAAAACACTCCTGTTTACAGCTTTTGGTTTTAAAATACGTGTATTGTTTGCTTATCCTCCTTCGTTTATGGCCTACTGCATCAATGGTGATTGTACCCGCCGAGAAAATCCTGATCATTGTGCGGTATGTCACAACTGCCAAACGCCGCTCATACTATAAAATCGCTACTGACTGAGATATCCCCTGCAAGGTGACAGAGGTAGTTATACAGAAGTATTTGAAATTCAAGATTTAGTTAACCCACACCAGCCTAAAGTTTTGAAGTCTCTTAAGGAAAACTCGCCGGAACTAGAGCGACTCTTTCAGGAAGAAGCATCAATATCCCCAGAAAAATTTGCGGCGGCTGTGGATTTGTTTGCACAAGCTTTCCCTCAGGAACCAGAGGCAGAATTCCCCAAGCATCAAATTTATACAATCGCCGTTGCAGCTCCTCTAGAACGACGTACTTCTAGAGGAATAGAAATACTTAAAGGTGCTGGTCAAACTCAATAATTGAGATTCAAACTGTTGCTAAATAGTAAATTCCCAAAAATCACACTAAAGTTATGTATTATTAACGCAAAAATGCAGTAATTATGCCTCTTAAGTGGGTTGATAAATTTCGCAAAAAAAATACTATTGACTCTATAAAAAATATGATTACTGTTAGAAGTAGTCCTGCTGAAAAGACTATAAAAGCATCAATAATTAATTGGTGAGGTATTTCCCATGATGATGATGATGACTGAAACTATGACCACTGAAATGCAAAACTGCATGAACGCTTGCATGGAATGTCATAAAACCTGCCTAGAAACCATGACTTACTGCATGACCCAAGGCGGTAAGCAAATGAATATGAGCATGATGTCCATGATCCGTGACTGCGCGGAAATGTGCATGATGTGTATGAATATGATGATGGGTGGTTCTGAGTTCATGGCTCGTACTTGTATGTTGTGCGCGGAAATGTGCGATCGCTGTGCCGCAGCTTGTGAACAAATGAGCCAAGACCGGAAAATGATGGAATGTGCTGCTTCTTGCCGTCGCTGTGCAGAAGCTTGCAGATCCATGCAAATGATGCCTGCTTAATTCCACCACTGAGCAGAAGTTTTTCTGCAACCTAATGTTCAAGCGCTTGGGCTGTTCTTGGGTCTGGGCGTTTGAAGTTTTGACATCTACAGCAGTACAAAACTCGCGGTGATGTCTAATGAAACACCTTAAATCTAGTTCGCAAGACCTGCGGAGTTTGTTTGAAACCAATATTACTATTGAATATGTGGCTGAATCTCTCAAAGCTGTGTCAGCCCAAGAGCCGGTGAAAAAGGTACTAGATTGGATGAAGGCTCAGGATTTTGATGTTGTTGGCATTGAAACAGAAAATAGAATTACTGGCTATGTTGAACGCTCTAGTTTGATGTCAGCTACTTACGGTCAGTGTAGGGACTATCAACGCTTGTTTCATCCCCAAGAACTCATTGCTATATCTACGCCCTTGATTAAGTTGCTACCTATACTGCAACAAACTCCGCGATTGTTTGTCCTTGACTGTAATCAGGTAAGTGGAATTGTTACCTGTGGGGATTTGCAGAAAGCACCAGCCCGAATGTTGCTCTTTGGCTTAGTGACTCTCTTGGAAATGAATTTATTACGCTTGGTGCGGCTTTACTATCCCCAAGATTCTTGGCAAAAAGTCCTCAAACCTGAACGATTAAAAATTGCACAACAACTGTGGCGAGAAAGTCAACAAAGAAATGAAGCTACAAATCTATCAGATTATCTTCAGTTTTGTGATAAACGAGAGTTGGTTTTAAATCAACCCCAACTTATTCAAAAACTGGGGTTGAGGTCAAAACGGTTTGGTGAACGCTTTTTGAAATCTGCTGAACAACTGCGAAACCGATTGGCTCATTCCCAAAATTTAGTCAGTGGTTCTTCTTGGAGTGAGTTGATTGCTCTGGCTGAGTCCATGGAAATGCTGTTAGTTCGTTGTGAAGAAGTGGAGTGATGAGGATTGGGGTTGTTGATTTTTAGGGAAATTCTTTTAACAGTCTCTCTACACTAGCGTTGTGATCCAAGAAAGAAAACAAGTGTCTGTAAAGTAATTTACCTTCTTGATCTAAAACAAACTGCCCTGGTAAAGGCGCTCCTAAAGCTTGTCCTACTTTGTATTTCTGAAACACTCGACAAGTAGGATCACTTAGTAATGGCATTTGTAAACCTAAATCTTTGATGACTATTTGACTTTGCTTGGCATCAGTGCTGGTAATCATTAACACTTCGATGCCACGACTCCTAAATTTTCCGTAGTTCTCATTTAAAGCTTTGATATGAGGATAACAAAAGGGACAATATTGCTTTTCTGTAAAGATGCGAGTAAAGGACAGTAATACTGGTTGCTTACCTTGATAATTTGATAGTTTTGCCACTGTGCCATTAGTAATATCTGGCAGTTGAAAATCCGGTGTTTCTACTTTGAGTAGTAGCTCATTTGTAGCGGGGATGGGTAGAAAATTACGGAAAAAGCGTTCATTTACTAAGCCACTGAAATCAGTAGAAGTCAACATGATTTTTTAACCATTTACATATTAAATGATGTTGCGTGGAAACTCTCTAGATTCTTGCTTATATATAAAAAAATTTAAATTTAAAACCACAGACAGTAGGCAATTATTGCCTACTATCTTCAGTTTTTGCTGTGTAACCTGCCGGGAAAATCTAGACAGCAGAGAAGTAAACTTTGGATTTCACAGGGTCAGGAACCATTGTTTGATCGCCAGGTTGCCAACCAGCTGGGCAAACTTCATCGGGGTGCGATTGAACATACTGAATTGCTTGCAATGTCCGCAGGGTTTCGTCAACGCTGCGACCAAATGCAAGGTTATTAACTGTAGAGTGCTGGACCACACCATCTTTATCAATGATGAACAGACCGCGTAAGGCAATACCTGCTGCTGGGTCAAGAACGTTGTAAGCAGCACTGACTTCTTTTTTGATGTCGGAAACAAGGGGATAATTAAGATCGCCTACACCACCAGATTTGCGATCAGTTTGGATCCAAGCTAGGTGAGAAAATTCACTATCAACGGAAACACCGAGAATTTCAGTGTTAATTTTCTTAAATTCTTCGTAGCGATCGCTAAATGCTGTGATCTCTGTGGGGCAAACAAAGGTAAAGTCTAAGGGGTAGAAAAACAGAACGACATACTTTCCGCGATAGTCGGAAAGTTTAATTGTCTTAAATTCTTGATCTACTACAGCTGTGGCCGTAAATTCAGGAGCCTGTTGACCAACCCGGAGGCATCCTTCTGCTGCATAAGTGAGGGACATTCAGTTTATTCTCCTTGGACTTATATACGTATAATAGCTTTGGAATTTGGGTCAGTTAAGACTCACCCGTTTACACTCTTACAGTTTAATTACAAACTGTTACGACTATATCATAGTCATAACGATTTTGGGTAACTAATGCGTGATTTAGATAAAAGAGAATGGTTGTTGACTAATGGCTTGGGCAGCTTTGCCAGTGGAACGATTTCTGATGTACGCACTCGTACCTATCATGGTTGGCTATTTGCGGCAACTCATCCGCCTGCTGGTCGTAGTTTGGTGTTTTCTCACCTGGAAGCTAGTTTGGAAGTATCAGGAGAGGTGACAGCACTGGGGACGAATTTTTGGAAAAATGAGCAAATTTCCCCCCAAGGCTACAAACTCTTGCACTCTTTTGATATTAACCCAGTCCCGAAATGGATTTGGGGAAAAGATAACTGGCAGCTAAACAGGCAATTGCTGATGCCCCACGGGTGGAAAGATGGGGAACAAGACATGATACCGTCTTGTTTACATCGGTTGTTGATCCAGTATGGCTATGAAGGCAGTGAACCAGGGATTCTCCGGCTGCGCTTGCTGATAGGCGATCGCGATTTTCACCACCAGCAAAAAGCTAGTTCCGGCTTAGAATTTTTACAGTCAATCGGTGAAAATTACGTTTGTCTCCAACCAATATTGTCCGGAAAATTTGGTACACCTTGGCATTTACGTTGGACCCAAGGGAAATATCAAACAGACCCAGTTTGGTATTGGGATTATGAATTACCAGCAGAAAAAGCCAGAGGATTAGGCCATCGCGAAGACCTCTACAGCCCTGGTTACTTGACAGTTCAACTTCAGCCAGGAGATACAGTTACCCTAAAAGCACAGACTGGTTTTGCCGACCCACTCCATGTGCTGAAGTCAGAAGTTTTTGCCGAGGCTGTGCAAGCAGAGCAACAAAGGTTATCCCAGATTTTAGGGTGGGGGGCAAATAAATCTTCTTCATCCCCAATTTGGCAGCAATTATTAAAAGCCAGCGATCAGTTTATCGTTTATCGAGCCTCCATAGCCGGGCCTACAGTGATTGCTGGCTATCACTGGTTCAATGACTGGGGACGTGATACCTTAATTGCTTTACCAGGTTTAGCCTTAGTAACAGGACGCTTTGAACTAGCAAAAGGGCTATTACAAACTTTTGGGCGTTATTGTCGCCACGGTTTGATTCCTAATGTTTTTCCTGATGGGAGTGGCGAACCTTATTACAACAGTATTGACGCGGTTTTATGGTGGATTGAAACTTTAGGACTGTATTTGGAAGCTACCCAAGACTGGCAATTTTTGGCAGCACAGTTTCCTGTTGTGCAGCAAATCCACAAAGCGTTTATGGGGGGTACACTTTACAATATCCAAGTTGATGCTACTGATGGACTAGTTAGTTGGGATGTGAGCGGTGTGGCTCTCACTTGGATGGATGTAGTAATTGGCGGAAAACCCGTCACTCCACGCAATGGTAAACCAGTAGAAATCAATGCCCTGTGGTATTCGGCTTTATGTTGGATGAGTCAATGGGCAGAATGCTTGAGCAAAATGGATTTGGGCGATTCAGCCCGTCTGTCTAAGCAAGCCCAGCGTTATACTCAGCAAGGGGAACAAGTGAAATTTTCTCTACAAAAGTTCTGGAATCCAGAGTCTGGTTATCTCTACGACACCATAGAACCCGATGATCGCCGTAATGCCCAAATTCGTCCTAATGCGGTTCTGGCATTGTCGCTGCATCATTGCGGGTTTTCACAACACCAAGGGCAAGCAATAGTTGATTTAGCAACTGCCCGTTTACTCACCCCTTACGGTCTTCGCAGTCTCGATCCAACTGACCCTGATTATATAGGCAAATACACAGGGGACTCACAACAACGCGATCGCTCCTACCACCAGGGTACTGTTTGGGCTTGGCTCATTGGTCCCTTTACCCGTGCTTGGCAACGTTTTTACCCCCAACGACCTTTACCTTTTAATTGGCAACCACTGCTGGATCATTTTCTTTCTGATGCCTGTATTCACTCAATTTCCGAAATTTTTGATGGAGATGAGCCTCATGAACCCAAGGGGGCCATCGCTCAAGCTTGGTCAGTTGCTGAGGTAATTAGGCATTTGTGAGGGATAATTTATATTTTTTATTTCTCAAAAAAGACACAGTAAATCCAAGTAAAATTACAGTGATACCGTATAAAACCCTGAATTAAGTGAACTAGCATATACCCGATGTAATTAGCTAACGTTATGTTTTTCCAGCAATGGCAAAAATTCTACTGTTTAAAGTTATCGCCATTATTTTTCACAGTAATCATGATCAAAAGTCCATTACGTTAGCCAGGCGGTAAGTCCAGAGCCATTAAGGAAATAGCCGCATACTTACCACATAGCTTTTCGGAGTTTTGAGAACCTCTTGTGGGTGGCGGTTCTGTATTTATTTACTTAAAGCAAAAATTTCCTAACCTGAAAATCTGAACCAATGATTTAAACCGCGAATTATTCCTGTTTTGGAAGTATAGTCAATCTCATCTACCCCAGCTAGTAGAACAAGTCCGCCGTATTAAAGATAAATATCGAGATGGGAAAATACTATTTGCGGAATTAACTCGTATAGATATCAATAATTTATCTGATTCTGAGAGAGCAGTACGCTTTTTTATCCTCAATAGAATTACTTTTTCTGGCACCGTGGAATCTGGCGGATTTTCAAACCAAGCTTTTCATAAACGCTTTACTTACTCATCCATAGACCGCCTAGAGAAATTAGCAAAAATTTTAACCAGTGACATCACAATTACTAATTTAGATTATAGTGAGATATTACACCCAGAGGGTGCCAATGTATTTATATTTTTAGACCTGCCTTATTTTGCTGCCACTAAATCTAGGTTGTATGGTAAAGACGGTGATTTGCACACATCCTTCCATCATCAAAGGTTTGCTGAATTAGTGAGAGAATGTCACCATAGTTGGTTAATAACTTATGATGATTCACCTATAATTATAGAAAATTTTCCACCCGCTCACGTTTGTGAGTGGGAATTGCAGTATGGTATGAATAACTATAAACAAGGTGGTGCGGCAAAAGGTAAAGAGTTATTCATCGGCAATTATGAAAAAGGAAATTAACTAGCTGCTGATTTGCCAATTTTCCCTAATTACCCGACTTCTTCAAGCAGTGGGGGAACTTTGTAATAAGAAAAAAGCCCGGTTGTTATCACCGAGCTTGTAGTTATCAAAATCTATCACAGGAGGTAAAACAATTTGATTACGAATTCAACAAAACTGATTAGTCAGTAGCTTATGCCAAGTTTACCTTGACTACTGTGTTCTTTGCTTCTTCAGCTTTGGGTAAGGTCAAGTTCAAGATACCGTCTTTGTAATCTGCGGTGACATTGTTATTTTGAATTCTTACAGATAGAGGAATCACCCGTTGGAATTTGCCGTAGTAAAATTCACTTTTGGTAGTACCCTTGTCTTCGTTTTTAGTTTCAGATTTACGCTCACCGCTAATATACACAGCTTTTTCTGTTACTTGTATATCTAGGTCTTTTGCGGACATACCTGGCAATTCTAGCTTCAGATGAAGAGCATCTTCAGTTTCTTCTAACTCAGTCGGGGGAAATTTGATAAAATCTTTGTCAAATAATGTAGATACTACTGTTGTGTCTTCAAGTAAACTATTGATTTGACGTTGTAAAGTGCCAATTTCCATCCAGGGATTCCAACGTAGTAATGTCATAATTATTCCTCCATGAACTAGCTTAGTTTTAGTATTTATTGTTTGCACTGGGTTTTGTGCTGACATCTTTATAATATGTAAGGTTTATCTTTCTGTAAATTCGGTTTTTATCACCAAATAATTGATGATTACCGTTCATAATTTTGGTGGGGTAAATATTACGGTTAATGCTAATTTTTAGGTACGGTAAACCATAATAAATAAATAACAGTTACCGGATTATTTTTCATTATGTTGGTCTATTGATCAGTTTTGAAGATAAGTTCTACACTTTAGTGTTTGACAGCGGAAATTGCAGTATGGCATGAATAACTATACAACCAATGTGATGTAAGGGAGATGTACAAGAACGGGCAAGATACCGCCTGACAAGATTCATAATCTTAAACTCGTGAAGTGCGTAAAGAGTTAATCCTCAGTCCTATCCCCTAAAGCCTCTGAAAAAAATAACTTATTTAACATGGCAAAGCAAACCTACGTAGTAAGTTGCAACGCCACAGATGAATCCGGAGGCAGTTCAGAAATAATCACTCTTGACTCAAGCTATAATAGAGAAAACTAATTCTTTGGCTTATTACCTTAGTTGCATTACTGATTTAATTTAAAGTGGCTCAGGTCGGATTTGAACCAACGACCCCAGGCTTATGAGTCCCGTGCTCTAACCAACTGAGCTACTGAGCCATATTTTTTCATACTTTGCTACTATAGCATATACATTTGGTTATGACTAGTATCTTGAGAGTTTAATTTTTCTGCATTTGAGCTTACGACGGTTTATGGATTAAGTCCTGACCCAGGGAAAATCAAGGGTGGTGTGTTGCGCCATGGGACAACACACCCTACAAAAAAGAAAACAAAACTCTTACTTCTTTGTGGGGGGATACTGCTTTAATACCTGCTGCAAATATTGTCCAGTGTGGGAACCGGGATGATTAGCAATTGCTTCTGGAGTACCCACAGCAATGATTTCTCCTCCTTTATCTCCTCCTTCTGGACCCAAGTCAATTACCCAATCAGCGCAACGAATGACATCTAAATTGTGTTCAATGACTAAAATTGAATTACCTTTATCCACCAATCTTTGCAATACATCCAATAACTTATGGACATCATAAAAAGACAACCCTGTAGTTGGTTCATCAATTAAATAAAGGGTCTTACCCGTAGCACGTCGAGATAGTTCCGTTGCTAATTTTACCCGTTGCGCTTCGCCGCCAGATAAAGTGGTTGCAGGTTGTCCCACTTTGATGTAGCCCAAACCGACATCATATAAAGTTTGCAAACGGTTCACAGCTTTGGGAATGTTTTGGAAAAATTGTAAACTTTCCTCAACGGTCATATTCAGTACGTCTGCAATAGATTTATCTTTGTATTTTACTTGCAAAGTTTCGCGGTTATATCTTGCACCTTTGCACACTTCGCATTGCACATAAACATCCGGGAGAAAGTTCATTTCAATGACATTGACACCTTGACCGCTACAAGCTTCGCAACGTCCACCTTTAACATTGAAGGAAAATTGTCCGGGCTTATATCCCCTTGCTTTAGCTTCTACTGTTTGGGAAAATACATCTCGAATGGCATCAAAAATGCCTGTATAAGTTGCAGGATTAGAACGTGGTGTACGTCCGATGGGAGATTGGTCGATGACAATGACTTTATCAATTGCATTTAAGCCCTTAATTTCGTCCATGTGTGTTGGTAAAGGAACTTTCTTGGTTAAATGATGTTGTAATCCCGGATAAAGTAATTCGTTAATTAAGGTAGATTTACCAGAACCGGAAACACCGGTAACAGCGACGAGTTTACCTAAAGGTATTTCTACATCGATATTTCTTAGGTTGTGGCGATGAGCATTTTTGATGATTAAACTGCGCCCATTTCCTACTCGGCGTTGGTGTGGCGTGGTAATTACTCGTCTTCCCGATAAATAAGCCCCAGTCAAGGAATCTTCTGCTCCTAGTAAAGTTTCTAAATTTCCTTGACAAACAATATGTCCGCCGTGAATTCCAGCACCAGGTCCAATATCAATGATATGGTCCGCTGCACGGATGGTTTCTTCGTCATGCTCAACTACAATTAGAGTATTACCTAAATCCCGTAATTTAGTTAAAGTTTTCAGCAACCGTTCATTATCTCGTTGATGTAAACCAATACTTGGTTCATCTAAAACATAAAGTACCCCAGTTAAACCAGAACCAATTTGTGTTGCTAAACGAATACGTTGGGCTTCACCACCAGAAAGAGTCATGGCGGGACGGTCAAGGGTAAGATAATCTAAGCCCACATCTAACAAAAATTGCAATCTGGCTTTGATTTCTCTTAAGACTAAATCTGCAATTTGCATTTGCCGATGGCTCAATTCTAATTGCTCAATTCTTTGCCCACAATCCCGGATGGAAACTCCAGTTAAATCTAAAATTCCATATTGTCCCAAGCGTACTGCTAAAGCTTCTGGTTTTAAACGTTTTCCTCCACAAACTTCACAAGGTTGGTCAACTAAATATTGTTCTAACTTTTGCTTAATTAACTCGGAACCACCTTCATATTGACGCTGTAAAATCGGAATTACACCTTTAAAATTTTTTGTTCTCCTGTGTTGTGTGCTGGATTCTTCTTTTTCTCCGTACAGCACTGCTTGCTGCTGTGTTACCGTTAGCTCCTTCCACTTGGCTTGTAACTCAAACTCAATAGTCTGTCCCAAACCATAAAGTAATTCCAGATAATAAGAATTATCTTTTTCTGACCAAGGGGCGATGGCTGCGTAAATTGGTGCTTCTGGGTCAGGTACAATTAAATCAGGTGTAAATGTTTTTAAAGTCCCGATGCCATGACAATGGGGACAAGCGCCATAAGGTGAGTTAAATGAGAACAACCGTGGCGATAATTCTTCCATCACCGCCCCGTGGACTGGACAAGCAAAGTTTTCTGAAAATACTAATTCTTCTTCTTTCTCTTGGCCGCTATCAGAGGAGCAACTGACAATAATGTTCGCAATACCACCAGACTGTTTAAGACAGGTAGAGAGAGAATCTACTAAACGCTCTTGAATACCTGGCTTTTTCACTAAGCGGTCGATGACAACTTCTATGGTGTGTGTGGCATTTTTATCTAATTCAATGGAGTCAGATAGTTCGCAGACTTCTCCATTGATGCGTACACGCACGAAGCCTTGAGAAGCAAGACCTGATAACAATTTGCGGTGAGTACCTTTTTTACCCCGAACAACAGGTGCAAGAATTTGGAACCGAGTGCGGTCTGGTAAATCCAAAATGCTATCGCACATTTCATCAATGGTCTGGGGTGCAATGCAGCGATGGCATATGGGACAATGGGGTTCCCCAGCGCGACCAAACAAGAGCCGCAAATAATCGTAAATTTCCGTCACCGTCCCCACTGTGGAACGGGGGTTGTGGGAGGTTGACTTTTGATCAATGGAAATTGCGGGACTTAAGCCTTCAATGGCTTCTACATCTGGTTTATCTAACTGACCTAAAAATTGCCGGGCGTAGGCGCTGAGGGACTCGACATAACGCCGTTGACCTTCTGCAAAAATAGTATCAAAAGCCAAAGAAGACTTCCCCGAACCAGAAACACCAGTAAATACAATCAGGCGATCGCGCGGTAATTCCAAGTCAATATTTTTCAGATTATGTTGCCTAGCACCCCTAATCCGAATGGTATTCTGGTTGTTGCAGTCATTGAATGATGGGGGGAGCTTGTGTTGTGACATATCGGCTTGGTGATAGCTAAGAAGCGGTATGTAATAGTCCTTAATAATACTATCTTTATCTTACTTGTTATACTACAACAGTACTATTTCCGGTATTGATTACGGCAATAAGAGCAGTTAGCTCACAGGGTGTGATGGCTGTAAATCAATATAATTAGCTCTTTTATCTGTGAACGGACTAAATTTCCCTAACTTGCCTATTGAATTGGGTCAGTTTTAACAATTGCTAGCTGTAATTAGATAACTATATAAAAAGCTTTATATAAATCAATTAAAAAGCTGAGAATTTTGAAACATATTTTTTTCCCTCATAGATTATTAATCAAGTTAAAAAAATAAAATATAGAATAGGACTCCACTTTGAGTTAATTTCCCGCCCTATATTTTTTGCAAAAAAATATTAAATTAAACTTAAATAAACCTGAAAATTTTTGTAATAGGATATTACCTTTGTTAAGGTTTCATGGAAACATCACAGTAGTTACTCAGTTACTTATTTACAAGTATTGAGAACTATGAATAATTGTGTCTAATCTTTCAGTAGCAAGGTGAAAAATTTGTCTTGAGTAAGATGGCTTATTTAGGAAAAACAACTAAACTTGCATACTGGCGCATTTATCAAGATAATGGAGTTCAATATGACTTTAGTAAGTCCGGCACAAGCAAAACCTTTAACAGAAGAAGAACTACATAAAATAGACGCTTACTGGCGTGCAGCTAACTATCTTTCAGTTGGGCAAATATATCTATTCGACAATCCACTATTACGAGAACCTTTAAGGGCAGAACACGTTAAACCCAGACTATTGGGACATTGGGGAACAACACCAGGGTTGAACTTGATTTATGTTCACCTCAACCGAGTGATTAAAAAGTACGACCTCAACACAATTTACATTGCAGGCCCAGGTCATGGTGGTCCTGGACTGGTAGCTAACACTTATCTCGAAGGCACTTACAGCGAATACTATCCTAACATTTCTCAAGATGTTGAGGGAATGAAGAAACTCTTTAAACAGTTTTCTTTCCCCGGTGGTATTCCCAGCCACGTTGCGCCAGAAACTCCTGGTTCAATTCATGAAGGTGGAGAATTAGGTTATGCTCTTGTCCATGCCTATGGTGCTGCTTTTGACAACCCTAATTTAATTGTGGCTGCTGTGGTGGGTGATGGCGAAGCAGAAACAGGAGCTTTAGCCACGAGTTGGCATTCTAACAAATTTCTCAATCCGGTTCATGATGGTGCAGTCCTACCTATTCTCCACCTTAACGGCTATAAAATTGCCAACCCCACGGTACTCGCCAGATTGAGTTATGAAGAACTGGAGCATTTATTTGTAGGTTATGGTTATAAACCATACTTTGTGATTGGTAGCGATCCCGCAGATGTTCACCAGCAACTGGCGGGGATTTTAGATAGTGCCATTGCGGAAATTCAAAGTATCCAAAGAGAAGCCCGTGTACATGGTTTCACTAAGCGTCCCCAATGGCCAATGATTATTCTCAAAACCCCCAAAGGTTGGACAGGTCCAAAAAATGTAGATGGTAAAAAAACTGAAGATTTCTGGCGATCGCATCAAGTACCCTTTGCTGAAGTAACTAGCAACCCAGAACACCTCAAGTTACTGGAAGAGTGGATGAAGAGTTATAAACCAGAAGAACTCTTTGATGCTAACGGTAAATTAATTCCTGAACTAGCAGAACTAGCGCCGAAAGGAAATCGACGCATGGGGGACAATCCCCACACCAACGGAGGTATTCTGCTGCGGGATTTGAAAATGCCGTACTTCCCAGACTATGCTGTTGACGTTACCCACCCAGCCACCACTTATGCCCAAGCTACCAAAGCCATGGGAGAGTTCTTGCGGGATGTGATGACAATGAATGCAGAAAGCAATAATTTTCGCATCTTTGGCCCTGATGAAACAGCATCCAATCGCCTCGGCGCTGTACTGGAAGTGACAGACCGGACTTGGGTAGCTGAGGTCCTCCCAGAAGACGAAAACCTCTCCCCCAACGGTCGGGTAATGGAAGTTCTAAGTGAAACCAATTGCCAAGGCTGGTTAGAAGGCTATTTACTCACAGGTCGCCACGGGTTTTTCTCCTGCTATGAAGCATTTATCCACATCATTGATTCCATGTTCAACCAACATGCTAAATGGTTGAAAACTACCCGTCACATTCCTTGGCGGCGACCCATTGCTTCTCTTAACTATTTACTAACTTCTCACGTTTGGCGACAAGACCACAACGGTTTTTCTCACCAAGACCCTGGTTTCATCGACCATGTAATCAACAAAAAAGCCGAGATTATTCGGGTTTATCTTCCCCCTGATGCTAATTGCTTGCTCTCAGTTACAGACCATTGCTTGAGAAGTCGCCACTATGTAAATGTAATTGTTGCGGGTAAGCAGCCATCATTGCAATATTTAGATATGGATGCTGCTATTAAGCACTGCACTAAAGGTCTGAGTATTTGGGAATGGGCGAGTAATGATAAGGGTAGCGAGCCAGATGTGGTCATGGCTTGTGCTGGGGATGTTCCCACCTTGGAAACCTTAGCAGCTGTAGATATTCTGCGTCAGCATTTCCCAGAATTAAAAGTGCGAGTGGTTAATGTGGTGAATTTAATGAAACTACAGCCACAAACCGAGCATCCCCACGGTTTAAGGGGTAAAGAGTTTGATACAATTTTCACCACTGATAAACCCATTATCTTTGCTTTTCATGGTTATCCTTGGTTAATTCATCGTCTGACTTATCGCCACACCAACCACAAAAACTTGCACGTGCGCGGTTACAAAGAAGAAGGAACTACTACTACCCCTTTTGACATGGTTGTGCTCAACGATTTGGATCGTTTTCACTTAGTGATGGACGTAATTGAGCGTGTGCCACAATTAGGTGCTAAAGCCGCTTATGTAAAGCAAATGTTAGAAGATAAGCTGATTGAACACAAGTATTACATTCAGCAATACGGTGAAGATATGCCGGAAATTCGCAATTGGAAGTGGCCTTATTAGGGTTAGCTGAAGGTACTAAGACCCCAGTTTCAACTTCCACTGGAGAGACTGGGGTAGTTCATTACCCCAGAGCACTTGATAGCCATATACTAATTTCCGTTTTTTTGGCGGGGAATGGGAGGTATGTAACCCTAACCTTTGGAAACTACTGCTGTATTTAGTTTTCAAGGTGCAGTTGTGCTATACTACGTAAAATTAAAAGTATGAATTGTTTCCCATAGTAACTTTAGCAAGCTGATTCCGTAACGTCTCTACGAAGAGTTCATTGGGAAGGGTTGTTTTTGTGATTTTGAGTTTTTAGGAGAACACTGTCCTACCTCTGTTCTGTCTGTTACCAGAGAGAATGTAAAAGATATATTAGATATATTAAATCCCCCATTAGTTATATTTTCACCAAATTTATGGATGAAAGGCCTACCAAACAAGCCTCTATGAGTCAAGGTGTGGGATAACCTTGGCAAACCAATAACAGTCAATTGACCACAAAAATATAAAAAGAATTATTATGGTAATGATTATCGGGACTTTGAGAAAAAGGTATTTAAACTATGTTGGCTGAAGAAATAGCGAATACAGTGCCTGTAACTGTACTGACAGGATACCTGGGTTCAGGGAAAACCACTCTACTGAACAACATCCTCACCTACGAACATGGTAAAAAAGTAGCTGTAATTGTTAATGAATTTGGTGAGGTGGGTATTGATAATCAATTGGTTATTGATGCAGATGAAGAAATTTTTGAGATGAATAATGGCTGTATTTGTTGTACAGTCCGTGGTGACTTAATTCGCATTATTGGTAATTTGATGAAGCGGCGAGATAAGTTTGACCACTTAGTAATTGAAACCACTGGTTTGGCTGACCCAGCTCCAGTAATTCAAACATTTTTTGTGGATGAAGATATGCAAAATTTACTGTCTTTAGATGCGGTAGTAACTGTTGTAGATGCCAAGCATATCTGGCAACATTGGGATGCAGACGAAGCACAAGAACAAATTGCTTTTGCTGATGTCATTCTGCTCAATAAAACTGATTTGGTAACACTAGAAAATTTAGATGAGTTAGAAAAGCGGATTCGCAGCATAAATGCTATAGCTAAAATCTACAGAACCCAAAATTCGCAATTAGAAATGAGTGCCCTGTTAGGTGTGCAGGCTTTTGACTTATCCCGCGCCTTGGAAATTGATCCGGATTTCTTGGGTGAAGATGCTCACGAACATGATGAAACAGTTTACTCTGTAGCTTTGGTGGAAAGTGGCGAACTAGATGGGCAAAAACTAAACTCTTGGCTGTCAGAATTATTGCGTACCCAAGGGACAGATATCTTCCGCATGAAAGGTATTTTAAATATTGCTGGAGAAAATAATAGATATGTGTTTCAAGGTGTACACATGATCTTAGATGGTAGACCCGATCGCCCTTGGAAACCAAATGAAACTCGTAAAAATGAACTTGTGTTTATTGGTCGCAATCTGAACGAAGTTCAATTGAAGCAAGATTTTCTTGCTTGTTTCCTATAAGTCAGGTACAGAGATTTTCCCATTTCGCCATTTGCTCTTGAGTTATGAATCCCACAGCCAGCAAATCTAAGGAATTTAAAGAACATTATTCAGCGACGCTTTCAGATTATGTCAGTGCCATCGCTTGGTCACCTCATGGTAAAACTTTAGCGGCCACCTCTGCGGCTGGTGAAGTTGTAAGATGGCATGATGGCAACCCCACGACTTTACAAACTGGTGATGGTACATCAGTGGACTGCGTAGCTTTTTCCCCAGATGGCAAGTTTTTAGCCGTTGGTGGACAAAATGGACAAGTAAAAATTTGGCAGGATGAACAATTAATTGCCACACTAGAAAATGCTCCCGCATGGGTAGATCAGCTAGGGTGGAGTCCCATTGGTAATCAACTAGCTTTTAGTTTGGGACGTTACGTCCAAGTATGGGATGCTGATAGTAGGGAAGTTGTTGTTACTCTCAATTTTGATAACTCTTCCGTGTTGGGAATTGATTGGCGTAACGACGGAGAATATCTGGCTATTGGTGGCTATAAGGGAGTTAAGGTTTGGCACAGCCAAAACTGGGATGAAGAACCATATATTTTAGATATGCCTACTGTCAGTACAGTCATGGCTTGGTCCCCTGATGGCAAATTTCTAGCTTCTGGCAATATGGATCGCAGTATCACAGTTTTAGAATGGAATAACCCTGATCCTTGGATCATGCGTGGCTTCCCTGGTAAGGTTCGTCAATTAGCATGGTCAGAAGCTACCACTAAACTAGGTGCCCCGATTTTAGCATCCTCCAGCGTTGAAGGTGTCGTAGTTTGGGAAAAGCTCAAGGATGAATCTTTGGGTTGGGAAGCGCGAATTTTAACTAATCATGTGGACATTATCACAGCGATCGCCTTTGCCCCTCAAAGCTTCCTGCTCGCTTCCGCCGCTAGTGATGGTTGGTTGTGTTTGTGGAACAAAGCTAAACAAGTTTCCCAAGTACTGACCGGTGTTTCCGGGGGGTTTTCTAGCCTAGCTTGGCATCCTGAAGGTAAATTTCTCGCCGCAGGGGGTGACAAAGGGGAATTACTTGTTTGGTCTAAGCTGGCCAGAGGTCAAGGATTCGGACGTAGTTGATAATACATAATCATGCAGGTTGAAGGCGCTGAATTTATTGGCTATGCTGTATCAGAAATAGTATTTATCCCTGAATTATGAACATAGCCAAAATGATTTTGCTTGCCTGTCCTGTATTTCTTGCATCTATACTGATAGCAAATTCAGCACAGGCATCTAGTCTTAAACCTGCATCTGATACACAAATAATTGCTGTAGCATCTACCCAGTCAATGGAACAATTAGTCACCCTTGATAGCAGCAAACTATCTCATCCCATTATGGATCAACTTGGTTGCAATTGCGCTGTTTGTTTTCAGTCTAAATTCCAATCTCTACAAGGCAAATTGCCATCTTTAGATTTTTAGTTAAAGCCCTAAATATTTTTAGGACGCAGCATGGCTGTGTCCTTTATCATTACTTTAAAAATAATTAACTGCCGATAAATTAAGTTATTTCCATGCCAACTATCCTTAAAATTATTATTTGAAAATGATTATATTCTTGATAAATTTACTGAGGAGTTAATCATGCTAAAAAAAACACCATCAAATAACTCCTTAAGAGCTGGATTAATAGTGTTAACAATTGGATTTATTGGCTGTGGAAATCAAGGAGCAACCAACTCATTCACACAGACAAACATTCGGATAGATGAAAATCTACCCCGGGTTGTTGCCACTACCAGCATAATTTGTGACTTAACTAGACAGGTAGCTGAAAATACCATTAATCTGATTTGCTTGGCTGTTCCCGGTCGCGAATCCTACATTTATCGAACCACACCCGAAGACCGTGAGGTTATTGCACAAGCCAGTGTAATTCTCCACAGTGGCTACAATTTAGAACCAGAATTAAACAAAATCCTGGCAGAAAGTCAAAGTTCTGCATCTAAAATAGCTGTTAATCAGCTAGCAGTCACTCAACCACAACAAATTCAGTTATCCGGTCAAAAATTAATTAACCCTTATATTTGGCACAATGCCAAGAACACCATCAAAATGGTGGATGTAATTAGCAAGAATTTGGAGAAGTTAGCACCTGAAAATGCCACATTATATATTGATAATGCCAAATTTATTAAAAATGAACTAACTCAGCTTGATAGTTGGATCAAATCAAGAATAAATACTATTCCTGAGGGTCAACGCAAATTAGTCACAACTAGCAATTTCCTGAATTATTACACCACAGCCTACGGAATTTCTTTGGTAGGAGCGTTAAACAAGATGGGTAGTAGAGAAAATCCCACCAATTCACAAATAAAAAATTCGGTGAAAACCATTAAGCAAGCGCAAGTACCAACAATTTTTGCCGAAACAACGGTTAATTACCAATTGATACAACCTGTAGCTAAACAGGCAAATGTGAGACTGTCAAGAAGGTTACTGTATACTAATGGATTGGGTGAACCAGGAAGCGAAGCAGATACCTATCAAAAACTCATGGTTGCTAATACACGGACAATTGTCGAAGGCTTGGGCGGGACTTACTTAATTTTTGCACCAAAAGTTCCCCAGTGACGTGGTAAGTTGGAACCCCCGGATTCATCCGTGGGGTAGTTCAGAGCTTTATGTAAAATCTGTATCACTAACGCAAAAATAGTCAGGACTTTAATCCTTTTTGCTCAGGTGTGGAAGCACCAGAGGAATAAAGTCCCTCACTAACATAACCTCACCCCCAGCCCTATTTTTTGTAATCAGAATATCTGAGGTAATTCAACTTTTGTCGAGATTTTACTTTCTCGATATGTTGTTACTTTTTGATAGACAACTCTGTTTTATTATTTACTATCTCTAAGTATTCATTGCGAGTTCCATCTAATCGGTAGTGGTCGCAAATTTGGCAGAGTTTTAAGATATCTATTTTGGTGAATACTTTTTGATGCTCAATGTTGTTATCATTTCTCCACCGCCAGAAAGTTGTCCGATCAATACGCCGATTACTATCAGGCCATCTTCGTCGGGATAGAAACTCTATCACTTCATCTTCATGGAGCGAATAGTTCTTTGGCAACTTCATGAGTTTTTCTTTTAATTCTGTTAACGGAATAAGTGGGTCTAGCTGCGATAGTTTCATGTCAGCAAGCTCTGATATTTTTATATTAGTCCAATTATGCGGAATGTTTTATGCACATTTTTTTATAGTATTAAATTGCACTGTAACTCTCTTAATTTAATAGCGAATGAAAATAAGAGGTGAATAAATGAATATATATCTTTATTTTTTTACTCTGGTTTATACCTCGATTTCGCTAAACAAATACTATAGAGTTACATTATTTATTTACAGAGAATAAACTGATTAATATACAAGTGCAAGTCATATGCAACAAAATTACTATTAAATAGTGGTGATAATATTATCAATAGGATGATGGAGTTAATAAAGAATCAAAATAAATGACTTTGTTTCCGGGGTGCTTGATAGATGGTTAATTGATCAAAGAGCCATACTTTTCAGTCAACATGATTGTAGGTTGGGTTAAGGGAGAACGCAACCCCACGAAATGCTGAAAACGTTGTCTTTTTTCCTCAACCCAATCTAGGCATTTAATTTTTTGGGCTTCTAACTGAAGCAAATTTTGATAAAGTTGTAAACATAACAAATAGTCCACAAAAATTACCCAAGTATCAGCTAATAGATAGATTCATTTCTAAGTATTGACACTATGTAGGCTTATGATCCAAACGAGTTGCTTGCTCTAAGGCTATTTTTTCTTTAGCCCTTGTGGCATAGGATTGTAATTGAGCGCGATCGCAACCTGTAAGAATACTCAAGTTTTCTCCACTCATACCCCGCATCAACATTTCTACACACCAAGTATCTTGTGCTTGAGCGATGGTAGGCGGTTTTCCTTGAGGAGTTAACAATCCCTGGGTCCATGTTTGCCAATGTTGTAATAAATCTGATTCTCTCATAGCTTGACCGGTTTTATTCAAAAACATGGTGGGTTCAGTGTCTTTACGACTTTTTAACCATTTGATTAAAGGGTTGTTGCTGTAGGAACCATAACGTTTACCCAAAATCCACTGATTAACAGGAACTTGGCGGCGAAATTCCGGGGTGGTAATTTGCAGGAAGTGTCGGGAACTATCACAGATTTGGTGGTTTTTCCGCAAAGTGATAATTTCCTTCAAAGATAACCCAGTAGCAAATAACACATAAGCCAAAGCATAATCTTGTGTTCCTAACTTCTTGGCTTGTTGTAAAATTTTGTGAACTAAACCTACAGGTAAATCAACCACTTCCCGGACATTTTCTGGAACTTTTGCTGACCTTCCTGAAGATGACATAGCACCATGTAAAAACAAAACTACTAAATTTTCTAAAAAATCATCACGATTTTCCCATAGTTCATGAAATTCACTGGTAAATTCAATCACCGCATACCCCAGGATCATTCCATTTAGCAAACTAGCTAATTTTTCCGCAGGGAGATAGGTATTTAAGTCTCCTTGGTGAATAACAGTGGCTAAATACTGTGCTACATAGCGGTTTGCTTCAGTTAACCCATGTCCTAAAGCCCGGCGATTTTCCGTTGGGTACTGATTAGCTTCACCCACCATAGACCGAACTAACTCTGGTATCCGTTCCAATGCGTGTAAAGTATCACTTGCATAATCTTTGAGTGCTTGGTGTATGTCAGCAGCAGGAGTAGCCCTTTGTACCAGGGACTCTCCTAAATTCTTGAAAGCTGCGGATTCTTCTAGCACAGACAATAAAAGTCCATGCTTATTACCAAAGTTCCGGAATAATGTGACTTCGTTGACTTCTGCTTTTTCAGCGATTTGGCGGGTTGTGGTGGCGCTGACTCCCTGAGCTGTAAATAATTCCAGTGCTGATTGAATTAAACGTTGACGAGCTGAAATAGGATGAGATGGCATAGGGAATAATGCAAGTGATACTTGCATGAAAACATTTAGTCTGCTAGCATAACAAATGTAAGTGATACTTGCTTTTCTTTACTGTCACTAACTGCTGTGCAGAGTGGGCAAAATCCTGCTGGGGTTGCACCAAGAAGTAGCAAATCGCTTCATCATCCATCAACAAGAATTTTTATGACTGGCAAGTTTCTGACGTTTACCCCTGAGACAGGAGATCCACTTCGTCTTCGGTGGGTAAACGTAGCATTTTTTGGTGCATTTCACGCTTTAGCCCTGCTAGCGCCTTGGTTTTTCTCTTGGCCAGCGCTAGCTTTGCTCATGTTTCTGCACTGGTTGTTTGGAAGTATCGGCATTTGTTTAGGCTATCACCGATTATTAAGCCATAAAAGTTTCCAAGTACCAAAGTGGTTAGAATATGCCATTGCCATTATTGGTTCCTTGGCTTTACAAGGAGGGCCGATTTTCTGGGTTGGTGGACACCGCCAACATCACGCCCACACAGAAGATATCAATCTAGACCCATACTCTGCTCAACGAGGATTTTGGTGGAGCCATATACTCTGGATTTTTTATCCACGTCCCGAATTTTTTGATTATCAAATTTATCACAAATACGCTCCTGATCTATCAAGACAACCTTTTTATCGCTGGCTAGATCGCTATTTCTTGCTCATGCAAATTCCCTTCGCTTTGCTGTTGTACTTCTTAGGGGGTTGGCCTTTTGTAATTTACGGCGTATTTTTGCGCTCGGTCTTACTATGGCATTCCACTTGGCTTGTCAACTCAGCATCACACCTCTGGGGTTATCGTACCTTTGAAAACAATGATGGCGCACGTAATCTCTGGTGGGTATCTCTAGTCACTTATGGAGAAGGTTGGCACAATAACCATCACACTTATCCCTACATGGCCAAATCTGGTTTATCTTGGTGGGAGATTGACATAACTTGGTGGAGCATTAAACTTTTGCAGATTTTAGGTCTAGCCAAAAAGGTAGTTTCTACTCCTCCTCACAGGGTCAAGCTCAAATAAAATCCCCTCCCAATATTACTGAATTATTAACGGTGAGAGAGCTTTGGATTGATTTGTTATGCCGACTGCAGATCAACGCCGTCGGCTTGTTCACAGATTTTCTAAAGCAGATTTGACATAGCTTTTGAGTTTTTCCGTAATTTCGGGAGATAAGTTCTGGCACTAATCTGCCCAACCCCAGCTAGGAATGGGCGGACTGCAACGAATCTTAAGTTGGTTCATGGTTTTGTTCATAAGAAAAAGCAATAAACCAACTATCACCAGTACGAGATATTGTGATTGTTTTCCATATAGTGCGTGGTAAACCTTCCTAGGTCTTGACTCATCCAATGGTCGCTAGCTTGACTAATTTTACACCCAGAGGCATAGATTTACCTCTAGCATCAATGGTAAAAAAGTCGTGAACTAAACCTCGATTTAAACAAAAAGTTTTCATTGCTAGTATCTGATTTTTAAGTTCTAGTTTTTGTCTAAATTTTCGTTTCCGGAATTAGTTTGCCGGTTAAACCCCGCAAATTATGCTCAGGTCGGCGGACTATCAAAACTGCGGATATTTCAGTTAGACCCTAACCTACCATCACTTCTATACCCACTCTTTGCGAAACTTTTTGTGTACTTCATCATAAATAGATTTTAATAGCCAAGGTAGAGATTACACTGACTCAAAAAATTCACAAAGATTTGGGTAAAAATTTATAGCAATTGTCTGTAGATATTGACACAGAAATGTTGACTGTCCAAGTTGTGCGTCCGTGATAAAAAATTTGAGCAATTAATGACTCTATTCTCAATAGACAATGAACTTTATCTGGGTAAAACGCAAAAATTGTAAATTTTTATTGCAGGATTCAACACTTCTGATATTGACAATACTATATCCTGGTGACTGTCCGCCAAAAAACCAGAAAATGACGATATGTAGCAGTAAATCTGCTCAATAGTTAAAAGACTGATCCAGGTTGAGTGAATTTTCTCCAGAAAGTTAAATATTAATTAAACTTTCGCTTCAATCTGCATAGAGTATCAGGAAAAACATAAAATTTTAATCTAGTTGTCTAAAATATAATTCACATAATAAAGAAATAATTTATCCAGGATAAATATTCCCATGCTTGATGCTTAATTGAGCAGGTAAACTGTAATTAAAGGTAGTATATAAGAGGTAAAAAGGTAGAGCATACCGCCAAGGAAGCAAAAAATACAAAGCAATTCAGCCCAGTGTCCCCAAAGTATGGCATGGGAAGTAATTTTGTCTAAAGCATGAACTAAATTTAGTAATAATTTTAATTCAGGTGTAATGATGATTTAGGTTAAGTTATGAAAGTGCAGTTATTTGAGCAAAAGCGGGTGAAGGTTAAAAGAAGATTGAGTTTAGCTGTGGTTACCCTATTGACTGCAATTACCACTATTTCTTGTAATCAAAACAAAGATGTGTTGGTAACAGAAATAGGAATCACTCCTCCTAACAGTACAATAGCCCAAACATCCGCAGCTGGTAATCTCTATGTTCAGGGGAGGAATCAACATATTAGAGGTGACTTGCAAGGAGCCATCACTACATATGACCAAGTTATTGATGTAGATCCGGATTATGCTCAGGCTTATAAGAGCAGGGGTTTAGCTTATTTTGATGCGGGGGAAAAGCAAAAGGCCATCGCAGATTACAATCAAGCTATTAATCTTTCTTCTGATGATAGCGAAGCCTACAATTATCGAGGAAATGCCCTCGCTTCTACAGGAGATAACCAACGAGCGATCGCTGATTATAATCAAGCGATTCGCCTGTCCCCCCGCTATGCTGAAGCTTATAATAATCGGGGCAATGCTCGCGCGGCCCAAGGAGATAATAACGGGGCCATAGATGACTTTAACCAAGCCATTAGCCTGGATTCTCGCTATGTTGTTGCTTACAATAACCGAGGTAATGCCCGTGCTGCTCTAGGAGATAGGCAAGGTGCGATGGCTGATTATAATCAGGCTATTCGCCTCAATGCTAATTTTGGGCCTGCCTACAATAATCGAGGAAATGCCCGCGCTGCTGAGGGAGACAAACAGGCTGCGCTTCAAGACTTGCAACAAGCCGCAGCAATTTTTCAACGCCAAAATAGTAATGACTTGTATCAACAAGTAATGAACAATATTAGAGAGCTAGGGCAATAACAACACTGTATTTTAAGTTTTCAATGAAACTTTCAATTTTTGTAAAAGTTCCTCGTCTTCTTCATCTATTTACCTAATAAAGATTCAAATTCAGCTTGTAAAGATGTGATGTCTGCCAGCCTAGCAATAAGTATATTCTCATGGCCTGCATCAATTAAACGTACTTTCCAATAACGAATACTCTCGGCGTTGTTGACCCAAAACTGCACTACAGCATCTCTGACTTGTTCCGTATTCCAACCCCTTTTAACTGGTAAGGGTTCCACAGATTCTAATAACGCATCTAACGTACATTTATGGGTACTTAGATACTCTACGCCTCTTCTATGGCGTTGGTTGAGGGTCTGTTGTTGATGATTAAAAAATTCCCAAGTAGGAGATACGCCTACAATATCAAAAGTGTATTTCATTCCAGTCCTCCTAATCATTAATTAGTGATGTGGAAAATATTGATTGTGTTTATGATGCCCATATTATTTTGACAATAAAGCATCTCCAGCCATCTAAAAAAAACATTTGTTTTTGCCTATGAACTGGCAAAATTTTTTTAGCAAAGTTAGCACTCTCATCTGTTGAGTGCTATAATTCTTTTAGCTATTTCTATTTATTGTAATACTAAAAAATCTTGCTCATCATTATCAGAGGTAGGTTGTATTTTAGATATTTTCGTAACAAATGGCAGAGGTGAATTAGCCGCTCTAGCTGCTGCTGCTTTGTGGGCTATCGCTTCCGTGTTATACGGTATTGTGGGAAAGCATATTCCCCCCCTAAAACTGAATTTGCTCAAGGGAATAGTAGCCATCGTATTCCTGATATTAACCGTCTTGCTAACTGGAGAATCTTTGCCCACCTCAGCCCCCATGACAATTTTTCTGCTGTGCTTGAGTGGGGTGATAGGTATCAGCTGGGGTGATACAGCTTTTTTGGCGGCGATCAATTATTTGGGACCACGCCTAGTATTACTCATAGGCACTCTTGCTCCTGCCATGACCGCCATCGCGGGTATGATTTGGCTGGAGGAAACTTTAAAAATCAGTGCTTGGTGTGGGATTTTCCTGACTATTTGCGGAGTTGCTTGGGTAATCACAGAACGAGTTACCGACAGCAGCGATGATTCTCCCACCCACCTATGGAAAGGCATCGGCTGGGGGTTGTTAGCAGCGGTGACCAATACTATTGGTACAATTATTTCCCGCCTAGCATTTACCACTGGTACCATGACATCTCTGTGGGCTGCTTTATTGCGCTTGGGAGCAGCAGAATTAATTCTCATAGCTTGGATGTGGTTACCCAACCGCCAGGCCCAAGCATTAACCCTTCCCCACAGGCAATTTTGGCAGGTGATTATTACCGCTTGCTTTGCCGCTTTTTGTGGTACTTATTTGGGTATTTGGCTACAACAAACAGCAATTAAATTCACAGCTGCGGGAATCGCCTCAACTTTGTTACAGACTAGCCCAATATTTGTCATTCCCATGGCTATGTGCATTGGTGAAAAAGTGAGCTGGCGAGCGATGGCTGGTGTAATCATTGCTATCATTGGCATTGGATTATTATTTTTTTCCTAGCCGTTGAAAAGACATTGCCAACATCCCGTAACATTATGGCAATTTGGCAGACAAAATTTCTCTCTTGCAGTTTGAATAGAAATATCAGCCGGATGACTGAAACAATTTGCTTCATTCTACGAGGGATTGATTACCTCTAGTCTCAGAAATCCCGCTCTATTGCCAGTTGCTGATACTCGCGCTGTAAATTGTCCCCATAGGGTTCACACAGGTAGTTACAGCACGAGATCACCACTTCAGTGCAACTGGCTAGAAATCAAAGCAAAAACAAATACCACTTCCGCACTGACCTAGGGGAAAATCAAGGATTTAATACAATAATTAAGTTCTTATTAATTAGATTATTTTTCCGGCTTTACATGTTTAACTACTTCCATGTAGATATTAATCTCACTAACTTCTAAATCATGCTCAACTCTAGTTACGCGCCAATTTTCTTTATTTAGGTAAATTTCTTCCCCTATTCTGGGAGTAAACTGTAAATCATAGAACTTTTTTAGATAATCTTTTTGTTTTTCTTCCCATAATATAACTTTGACTACTTCTCTACTCATTGTTGCTCCTATTTTGTTAACAAATCAAAGCCAGTATTTTGATCATATCCATAGGGCAAGTTTATCTTACTAATTCAATGTCATAACGTAGTTAAAACCACATTTCGCAAATTGATATTTTGGTAACAAAAAAGCGGTAGTTGCCGGACATGAAAACGAAACCCCCCACCAATAATTTTAGTAATTGTTAGCTTTGATTAAATTAAGTGCTTGCTGTCCCCTGATTACACTGTCTTGGATATTGAGGACGACAAGGACTTCCCCAACACACTTGCCCACTAGGCATATTAGTAAACACACTACTACGAGCCCCAATAACAGCATTAGAACCAACTTCTACTCCCGGCCCCACAAAACAATCTGCTGCTATCCAAGCTCCATTGCCAATGGTAATTCTTGCTGTTTTCAAGCCAAAAGCAGGATCTTGAAAATCATGGCTACCAGTACACAAATAAGTTTTCTGGGAAATAACGCAGTGTTCACCGATATTAATTTCATCCAAGCTGTATAAAATTACATCATCACCAATCCAGCTAAAGTCCCCAATGCTTACTTTCCAAGGGTAGGTGAAACGGACAGTAGCTCTAACTATCACATTTTTACCAATTTTAGCGCCAAATATTCGTAGTATATTACAACGCCAACCACTGAAAGAATGAGGAATCAGGGGAAATGCCATGGCCTGTACAAACCACCATAACAAAATATACCAACCGGAACGCCCGCGATCAAACCAGGATTGGTCATACTTACGTAAATCCACAAAAGGTTCATTATTAGTCATTGGTGATTAGGAAATAAATGAAATAAGATCCACATTCCTCGATAATGGAAAAATTTTTGATTATAAAAACTAATATTTTTAATGATTACAAGTTATTGTTTTTTATTCATGAATAGTAAGCCTTGAAGAGCAGCATTTAAGTAACCTATTTGCCCATAAGCATATACAAGTTTATCAAAACGTTCTGCCGGATCGGAAAAATATTTTAATGCCTTGTATAAACCCCGTAAAAATCCCTCGCTACCTTTTTGTAATTGGCGAATGTGGGCTTTACCAGCAAGTTGTTCACGATAGCATTCACTAATGCCCTGCCACCAGCCGCGATTTAAAAACCAGGAGCGTTTCAGACGTTCTGGAGCGACATTGTGAGCAACTAAAGCTTCCGGGAGGTATGCAACTTGCCAACCACGCTCAAGGGCGAATTCTGTCATTTGTAATTCTTCGTTGGATAACAAGTTTTTTCCCACTCGACCAAGGTGAGGATCAAAACCACCAATTTCTTCTAGAAAACTGCGGCGTAGAGAGTAATTTAAGCCTCTAGGGGTTAAACCCGGCTGTTGAATGTAAATTATGCTATCCCCTAAATCGTATGCTCCCAAATTAGCGGCTAACCCAGGAGATAGCCAGGGTGGTGGTTCGGTGTTTGCAGGCCATAAGAGGGTAACTTTGCCCCCGGCGATGGCCAATTTAGGGTTATTCTCATAGGCCCCACAGAGGAATTGTAGCCAGGAAGCGCTGGCTACGGCATCGTCATCTAAATAAGCGAGAATTTCCGCACTAGCAACTCTTGCTCCAGTATTGCGGGCTACAGATAAACCAATGGTAGGTTCAAAGACATATTTAACACGCGAATCCTTGAGTCTTGGTGCTACAACTTCACCGGTGCGATCGCTAGACCCATTATCCACAACCACAACTTCAAAGTCACCAGTAAAATCCTGGGCTAACAAACTATCAATAGCAGCACCTAAGTACATATCTCGATTGTGAGTGCAGATGATGGCAGAAATTTGCTGATCTGGCATAGGATGAATTGTAAATTCATTGATTTTTCAGTTGTCAGTTTAGTCGAGACACAACAACATTAAATGCCAACTCAGCCCAATTTCTTTTTCAAGTTATATTCAAGTCTGTTGAATGTTGCTGTGTAAAACTACCAGAGCTTCTGCCAATTGACTCAGGCGGGTTTCTAAATACTGTTTACGTCCCAAAAGTTGGCGTAATTTTTGGTGACGAGCGATGGCCATACTCACCCTAGGCAATTGATCTGCTGGACAAGGACGTGACCGGACTTGACCACAAGAATCCAAACCACAGAGATTATAATCTGTACGCATGGATTGATCAGATACTTGCTTGTTTGTTGTAGAAATTTCTTCTACGTAGTCCATCACCTGAACAACTTCTCCATGCCGAAGTGTGGCGGTTCTTCCCTGTTCTGGTTCTTTGATGTTGGATTCTAACCAGCCGTTAATAATAGGGCCTTCTAAGTAAATGTCTTGAATTTGCTGTAGGATTGTTTGCAATTCTGTTTGCCAACCGGCGATATGTTCTTGAATTTCTAGCAATATATTCATTGCTAATGCTGGATTAGCTCCGTGGCGATGGTTACTAAAGCTGGGATTTTTGAACTTGGGCAGAGTGGGTATTTTGCCACCAATCTCCTGTGCTGGAAAGGTTTGTACAGATTGGTGCTGAGGAGAATTGTGCCGTGGGGATTCTTGGCATGGCTGATCTGTTTGTTTTACAGATGGGGTATTTATACTTGCTTGAGAGTCTTTTGCTCCCACGCTAATCCTAAAGGAGAAAGATGAGTTCAAGGAATCACCTGCCTCTGTGGAAGCACTGCTACGATTCCCTAAATCATGTAAAGTTGCCTCAATGCGTTTTAAACCTGTTTTCATAGAAATATCCGGAAATGTATTTTTATCACTATTGTGGAACAATTCAAAAAGAGGTGCTTAGGTTCATCGCTTTCGCCAATTTTGGCATAAACAGTCATGATGGTGCTATCTTGAGTTGGTGAAATTTATGAGCAATAAACAATAGCTGTTATCTAAGGATATAGTTTTGGGGAAAGTTATTTTAGTTACAGGTCCCGCCAGGTCTGGTAAAAGTGAATGGGCGGAAACTCTGGCGGTTAACTCAGGAAAAACCGTTGTTTACGTGGCAACAGCTACAGACAACCCAGATGATCCCGAATGGCACAAACGTATTCAACAACACCAAGAACGTCGTCCTTTACATTGGCTAACCCTTTTAGTACCTGTGGAATTATCCGCTACCTTGGCAGATGCCAAGCCAAATACTTGTCTTTTGGTTGATTCTTTGGGTACTTGGGTAGCTAATCTTTTAGAACAAGATGAAAATACCTGGCAAAACATTTTGGCAGAGTTATTAGAAACTGTGCAATTGGTAGCTGCGGATATGATATTTGTAGCCGAAGAAACAGGTTGGGGTGTGGTTCCAGCTTATCCTCTCGGTCGCCAGTTTCGCGATCGCCTGGGTTGCTTGGTCCGGGAGCTAAGTACTGTTTGTGAAACTGTTTATTTAGTTACTGGCGGTCATGTTCTCAATCTCAGCATTCTGGCTACACCATTACCGACATCAAAATTTTAATTTAAATTTAAGCATTGCAGTGCAAAAATCACTCTGCAAAAATTTAGAATTATGGCATGGCAACTAAACAAGAAGTAAGGATGTATCTTGCCTACTGGTTTCAGTTGGGTAAGAAAGTAATTACCAGCAAGGGTAAGGCAAGCTTTTTGCCCAAACCAGTGCTAAGAGGCGATGGCTATAGTCAAGAATTTGAAGACTGTTGGCAAAAAATTCTCTCGCAAACCACAGGCGACTGTTACCTAGAGGGTACATATGAAACTATTAGCGAACTATTAACACCAGCTTGGGAAATTTTAGCTTGTGGTCGTTGCCGGATGCCAGTACCCCTGCGAAGCCTTGGTATGCCTCCCCTGGGATGTCCTTGCAATGATTTATTTGACTGGCCTAATAGCGAATTGCCAGCACCGCGCAGCCCAATTAACACCCAAGAGCAACTGATGCTCATTCGCAATCGGCTACAAGGTGATATCTCTTCATGATTTAACATAGATTATCGGTGGGTTTGGCGTTAATAATTAATAAATACAGCAGATTTCGTTCTTATGAAGTACAAATCATAATCATGAAACTTTTGTGGGGTGGGCATCTTGCCCGCCAACACTGTGTATCACCACACCGGAAAGTGCTGTAGATGTACATGGTATGGCATAATTTCCATCGCCATAATTCCCCATGTATTCTCGTTGCAAACATCACAGATGATTTGCTCAACTCCTTCGGCTAGTGAGATTGACGAATTACCAATTACGAATTAGGAATTACTTGCCTTTGAGCCTCGTACAACATCAAAGCAGCTGCAATGGCCACATTCAAAGACTCTACTCCCAAAGCTAGGGGTATTTTCACTTGCTTATCTGCTATGCTGGTTAAATCTGGGGACAAACCAGCACCTTCATTGCCAAGTAGAATTAAACTCGGTTTTCGCCAGTCTACATCCCAGTAAGTTAAGTTGGCGGTGGGTGAAGTGGCTACCACCTGCATTCCTGCTTCCTGGCTTTGTTGTGCGATAGTTTTTAAATCTGAAGTTACCGCCATTGGTACACGAAACCACTGTCCAGCAGAAGCACGTATAACTTTCGGGCTATCTAAATCTACACTATCTTGACTCAGCCATAATCCCGTCGTACTGGTAGCCGCAGCTGTGCGAATTATTGTTCCTAAGTTACCAGGATCTTGGATAGTTTCCAAAGCTAAGACTAAACCTCTAAAAGGCACTTGATTTTGATTAATCACCCGTTTGGCTGTGGCAATTACTCCGTCTGGTTGCACCGTTGTAGCGATGGCCGCTAAAACTTCCTTACTTACTATTTCTGCTCTCTCGCTGTGGTTACAAGCTTTTTCCCACAGGGCGGTGTGTGCCGTTTGCCATTCTGGTGTGCAACACACTGTTACAAGCGGATAATTTACCACACAAGCTTCTTGCAACAGGTGTGTTCCTTCGAGTAAACACAATTGTTGTTTGTGCCGCTCTCTGGTGGAGTGTAGCTTGCGGATTTGTTTAACTAAAGGGTTTTGTAGACTTGTTAACACATGGGGATTTGGAATCAATCCAAAGTTAATATGCGGAACCCGGGACTTGAACCCGGAAGCCTTGCGGCACTAGAACCTGAATCTAGCGCGTCTGCCAATTCCGCCAGTTCCGCTTACAGTTATGTTTATCGACAACTACCCATCATTACCTATATACGTACTTTTGTCAAGTGCCATCGCTAAAAGCTTGTGCCCTCTGTATTGGCTTTCCTGCTGACTGTAATTGTTAAATGTTCATAAAGGCTACTAGAGCTGGTTTACAGGCTTTACTTAAATAATATTTAGATCAGAATTTCTTGATACAAGATCTAGGACACAATGTAGACAAACCAACTCTTTGCTGTAGAATCAAAACCAACTCCTAACCTATAAAATTACGTATTTTTTTGGAGGTAGGCTTATTAATCCTTCCAGCAGCTTACCAGATGGTAAGCTTTCTCCTGAAGCAGACTCCTCAGTCTTGCAAATATGGGGTGGGCATCCTTTGCGAGGTCATGTAAAAATCAGTGGTGCTAAAAATTCTGCACTAGTGATCATGGCTGGTTCTTTGCTGTGTTCAGGCGATTGTCGCATCCGCAACGTTCCGTTCTTGGCGGACGTAGAGCGAATGGGTCAAGTTTTATCCGCTTTAGGTATTGACATCACAAGACAAGACGACATTTTAGATATCAACGCCCGGGAAATTACTACTTCAAAAGCTCCCTACGAACTAGTTACGCAACTCCGGGCTAGTTTTTTTGCCATTGGCGCAATTTTGGCACGGCTAGGAGTGGCACAAATGCCATTACCAGGTGGTTGTGCTATTGGAGCCAGGCCAGTTGATTTGCATGTCCGAGGACTGCAAGCAATGGGTGCGGAAGTGCAAATTGAACATGGCATTTGTAATGCTTATGTTCCAGGCAGTAGTGGTAGGTTGCAAGGAGCAAAAATATACTTAGATAGCCCCAGTGTAGGGGCAACGGAAACTTTAATGATGGCCGCCACCCTCGCAGATGGCGAAACCATCATTGAGAACGCTGCACGGGAGCCGGAAGTTGTTGATTTGGCTAATTTTTGCAACGCCATGGGAGCCAAGATTCACGGTGCAGGCAGTAGTCAGATTACAATTGTGGGCGCTCATAAATTGCATTCTGTTGACTACACCATTATTCCTGATCGCATTGAGGCGGGAACGTTCTTGGTTGCCGGAGCCCTCACTCGTTCCGAAATTAGTATGTCACCAGTATACCCTAACCACTTAATACCAGTAATTGCTAAATTGCAAGAAATTGGTTTAACGATAATTGAGGATGCACCAGACTGTTTACGTATATTGCCAGCGGAAACTCTCAAAGCCAGGGATATTGAAACCTTACCTCACCCTGGGTTTCCCACGGATATGCAAGCCCCATTTATGTCCCTATTAAGTGTGGCAGAAGGTGACAGCCTCATTAACGAATCTGTGTTTGAAAATCGCCTGCGTCATGCTTCTGAGTTGAATCGCTTGGGAGCAGATATTCGTGTTAAAGGTAACGCTGCTTTCGTGCGGGGAGTACCAACATTATCGGGAGCACCAGTAATAGGTACGGATTTACGGGCATCGGCAGCGTTGGTTTTAGCAGGACTGGCAGCCAATGGACAAACGACATTTCAAGGACTACACCATCTTGATCGCGGCTATGATCGAATTGATCTGAAATTACAGCAACTAGGAGCGAAAATCCTGCGCGTGGGCGATAGACCTAAATAACATGGGATGCCTGGTAGTAGCAAAGTATGAGCATCAAGAAATTGAATGAATTGATGCTCATACGTTATTTGTATCAAAGCGGAAACGCGGCACGGGTAACTAAAGTTGCCTTCACAATCTCTAGCCCAACTTTCCACAAGTTTACTAACCCTCCTTGTTTTAGCTCTCGCCATCTTTTGCAAGCTATCCCAAGCCCTCGGAGTTCGACATATTCTATGAACTTGCTTGACTTCCGAGTGCAAGGCTGGCTTATTTTTTGCGCTTTTTGTACCTTGTTTAGATACAACAACAGCAATTATTGGGAGGTGATTTAAAGATATGCCACAAACTACAAAACCATCATTTGTTTTAAAGTGAAACTGCAACCGAAAATTGCCAGTCCAAAATCCAAAATAGATTAACTGGGGACTATCACTCAGCACTCGTTATACTAAACATGGGAGGCTGTTGATATTTTGTTTTTCCAGCTTACTAGATCATGTCCTTGTTTAAAACACCGCTCATCGGTTTAAAAGCTGATTCATTTCGTCATCCGTTAGACCTACAAGCCACCACATCTCTCAAGCAGATACCAGGTCTGGATGTGATGGTGCGAAATTTCCTCGGGCCCATGGCAGAACAGGTTTTTTATGTGGAAAATATTGCCTCCAGTGTCCTGGTGGGGGAAAAACAACTGCCTGATTTACACAAATTATTGTTAGAAGCCTGCAAAATCCTGGATATAGAGCCTCCTCAGTTATATGTACGGCAACATCCAGCTCCTAATGCCTACACCTTTGCTATGCGGGGTAAGCAACCTTTTATTGTGCTCCACACCTCCTTGGTTGATATGCTCACACCAGAGGAAGTACAGGCAGTAATTGCCCATGAGTTAGGTCATCTTAAGTGTGACCACAGCGTTTATCTAACACCTGTAAATTTATTGGTATTAGCAGCAGCAATTGTACCTAATGTTGGCACATTCATTGCCCAAGCAATACAGGCGCAGTTACTAGAATGGGTACGCTGTGCTGAGTTTACCTGCGATCGCGCCGCTCTGTTAGCAACCCAAGACCCAAAAGTGGTAATGTCAGTGTTAATGAAGTTAGCGGGTGGTTCACCTACTCTAGCGCCGCAACTTAATTTAGATGCCTTTGTTGCCCAAGCTCGTGCTTACGATGATATTAGTAAAACCGAACTGGGTGAAATGGTTAAAGAAGCTCGCACAGCCCAATTAACTCATCCAGTCCCAGTACTACGAGCTAGAGAAATTCACCTCTGGGCAAGCAGCAAAGAATATCAATCTTTATTACAAGGTGATGTCCTCAAATCTACAAATACAATTGCATCTCAGGGTAACTGGCGCAATTGGTAAACCCCCTATGCCAGCAACGTGCGTTAGGTGTTATGCCATAACGCACTTCATTCACCACTTTCTACCCATAGAATTACATAGCAAAAAAAATTTTCAATTTACTTGTTGCAAATTCATTAAATAAGCTATAATGGCATGGTTACACCCAAGGGCGGGTGGCGAAACTGGTAGACGCACCACACTCAAAATGTGGCGACCTTGCGGTCATAGGAGTTCGATTCTCCTCCTGCCCACTGTTAGTAGTTACATCAAACCTGTCCTAAAACAGCAGCATCAGGGTGAGTAGCTACTAGGGTCAGAAAACAAGACTATATTGCTACAGTCAAACTAACCCATATTTTTCACAATTCAGAGACTCAAAAGAGTATGAATTGCCCTGCTGTTATATCTGTTTTATTTTCAAGGTTCGGATATATATTTGTTAACTATGTTTGGTTAGGCGGAGATGATAAGCACACAAAGCTAATTCTTTGGCTTGATCTTGAGGACTAGCACGAGTAGGCTGTTTCCCCTTGTTCTATGACAATTCCTACCTGAGCAGCTTTACTTTGAATACTCTGAATCAGTCTTCCATAACTCCATTGATGGAAGTTTATTCAATACTGTTTAGCGTATTTTTTCTGGATTTCCACTGAGCCAGGACATTTTGTTTCTGCTAGAGATTGAATCTCACTCTGGATAATCTCCCCCATATCTCCCAGCTTGGGTAAGACAATACTCCAAGCTTTGTAGGTTTGGGCCATCGCAACTATTTCTTTTGCTAAGAATCTGTCTATATACTGTCCTAACTCAGATGCGCCAAACTCATCTTACTTTCAGGTATCTTTGCAGCTACAGTAAGTTTAAAAGCTTAATATTTCGTTCATAACCAGGGGTATAGTTGCTTTGCTCTTTGGAAGTCTTCCCTGGCTTTGTTGATGTCTCCTAGTTTACCGTAAACAACACCGCGATTGTAGTAAGCTAGAGCATCATTAGGATTAAGTTTAATAGCTTGGGTGTAATCAGCCAAAGCTAAATCCCATTCTTCCTGGTCACGGTAAACATTACCGCGATTGTTGTAAGCATCAGCATCATTAGGATTAAGTTTAATAGCTTGGGTGTAATCAGCCAAAGCTAAATCCCATTCTCCCTGGTCACCGTAAACAATACCGCGATTGTGGTAAGCACCAGCATCATTAGGATTAAGTTTAATAGCTTGGGTGTAATCAGCCAAAGCTAAATCCCATTCTCCCTGGGTATAGTA
>WGNO01000011.1 GCA_016124525.1 Nostoc sp. RI_552
GTCTTCTTCACATCGAAGAAGTGATCTAAACAAACAAAAAGGAAAAAAACACCATGACTAAGAAAAACATCCGCCCCCAACAAGTTGCTCCCGTAGAACGGGAAACCATCTCTGCTTCTAAGGACCAAAGCGGTCAGATTACACCCCTTAATTTTTGGCATTATGGCATTCCATTTGCAGGCGACGACGCCGAGTAACTCACCTTACTCTATCACCTACCTCCAAAAAGGTCAAAAGTCTTTTTCTACATCCCTTGGTTCACGGTTCGCCTCGATGAATTGACGAACAACCCTTGTCAGTTCCGGGGTTTCCAATACCTCATCGGGGGAGGTGAAAAACGAGACTTAGATTTCTTGGGGTTGGCGGTTGAACCCTTATCCGTGAGATGAACCCCAGCCAACAGCTTACTACCTATGTGGCATTGGGTTGGGGTCTTTTCCTTGGGTTTATACTTTTGACAAAAGCCTTTATACTTTTTGGCACATTCTTCTAAACTGCTTCCTAGCCGCAGAAAAGCCGGATGCCATTGTGTTAAACCATCATCGGTTAGGCGTTCATAACTGCCATAGTTACTAAAATCATAGAAAAAACTCTGGCGCATTTTGGCAGCTTTAGGATTAGCGTGAATATACCGTAAAGTATTTAATACTCTGTCTCTATCTGAAGAAGGAAACCCATCACAGTAATATCGTTTCTCCCAAAAGTGTCCTGTTCTTCTTAACATCCGATTGAAACACATTGCTGTGTACCAGTTGAGGAAGTGCATAATTTTGGGTAACTCTTCTGGCTGTTTAGGTGCAATCAAATAATGAACATGATTTGACATAATGCACAAAGCATGAAGCTGGAAATTGTATTTATCCAAAACCTTTTTTATTGCATAAAGAAACACCTCCCGACATTCCCGCCGTGATAATTTGAATTCGCGGTTATTGCAACGGGTGGTAATGTGATAAGAGTATCCAGACTGTAAATTTCGAGGTTGTCTAGGCACAAGAAGGAATTATAAATGACTATTTCTGAGAATTTATTTATAGGTAGCCAAAAAAATCTACATTACATCAATCAACATAAACATATCTTTGATGTTGACCATCTCTACACCCTGAATATTTTCGATGATTTTGCTCAAAAAGTTACACATTGGGGATTAGAATGTTCTTGTAAAATCCAAAAAGATCAACTGTATCCGGCTCGGTTTAATTTATTTCGTAATCAACCAAATTGGCAAGATTATCAGACAGCTATTAATTTTTTTCAGCAAGTAGCAGCCAAGACAGATGTTAAATTAACTTATCATCTCATTGAGAATTTTGTTGGCAATGATTTCGATTTCAGTAAAGTCCACCAGATATTAGTAGGTATTGATTTAAGAAGAGAATTTAGTGCTTCTCGCCTCAAATTTTGGTTTATCATCAGCGATTATCCCCAAAAATTAGCCAAGGCAATATCCCTATGTCAATCTGCTGAAGAATTGCAACCATTTTTGGTAGATAATTCCGTTGTCATTGGCTTTGACTTTGACTTCAATGGTGGTAGTGAAATCGAGGTTTATCCCAGTATTAGCAAAGAAAAATTTAAAGAAAAATTTCAACAACTAGCCAAAGTTCTGTCACCCCAGGCTTTACAACTTTTAGATAGCTGTTGGTCATTAATTATTGGTTTTAGCCAAGGCAACCCCGAAAAAATCCTTTATTATCGTACCAGTGACCCTAATAACTTTATTGCTAATTTACGCAATGATTTAGCTAACCGAGTTCATGCCTATTATCGAGAACAACCTGTACAGGGAACAATTGTAGGACTACGGGAAAATGAAATAATAGCTGGGAGGATAGAAAATTTGAATCTGTATTATCAAATGAGTTCTCCTATAACCACCAACAAAAACTAATAAGAAAATGTAGGTTGGGTTAAGGGACAGCGCAACCCAACAAAATTAAATCACAAAATCACCAAAACGTTAAATAACATCATTAAAATGCAATTTCCAGAAGTCCAAATAAATAAAACTAAATGCCCAAAAAAATTAGATAATTAAAACAGATGTTGCAAAAAGCAGGATTTACATTATTACCAAAGCGGGGAAAAGGTAGTCATTCTTACTGGATTCATCCACTTTTACCAAAACCTGTAGTTCTATCTGGCAAAGACAGCAAAGATGCAAAACCTTATCAAGAGAAAGATATAATAGAAAGTATCAAAGAACTTGAACAATTAGAAAAAGCAGATAAACTATGAAATATAGTATTTTAATTCAATGGTCTGACGAAGATCAAGCCTATATTGCCTTTTTACCTGAGTGGGGAAAATATGCTAAAACCCACGGAGAAAGCTATGAAGAAGCTCTAGAAAATGCCAAGGAAGTGTTAGCAGATTTGGTGTATGGCTATAATCAAATCGGTAAGCCCATACCCCAACCCCAAATATTACAAAAAATAGCTTAAATATGATATCTCCTAACGCCATGTCTCCCATCTTAACTATTCCTCCCCCTAGAAAATGGCGACAAATTAACCCGTCATGAATTTGAACAGCGTTATCATGCCATGCCGAATCTCAAAAAAGCCGAATTAATTGAAGGAGTGGTTTACGTGGCATCACCATTAAAAATCAAAAGTCACGGAGAACCCCATGCTTATATTTTGATTTTCAATAGTGTTTATGCCAAAGGTTTGCTTGACTTTTCTAAAAGTAAAATCACTCTATGACATAATGTAAATATTAATGTATACAAAACAAAAATAATGTAAAATTCATGTAAAATATAGATGAAAGTCTTATGTAAAAATCAACCAACAGCAAAACCTGTATATTGTCTCACCAAAGGTTCATGAAATGCTAAAACAATATCTGATTTTGGCACTCCTAACTCAACTAACTCATCCGCCATGCCAATTTCAGTTCCATCATGTTGTATCCAAATTTTATGATCTTTAATATCTAAATGCAAGACACAACCATGCTGCCGTTTTCTATTTTTCCAACCTACATACATTAATTGATAATGGTCGCCAACGGTATCAAAAAGCAATTGTTCTTCAATTTCATCCTTAGCTGAACCTAATTGAGCATATTCTGTGATCACTTGTTTGACATAATTGCGATATTGTTCTAGTTTTTCCATGATACAATTACCTCTTGAATCGGATCATAAATCATGATTTTAAGTTGGGAACGCTCAACAACTGTTTTAATAAACTGCAATTGAAAGAAAGAGTAATAAATTCCTGAAGGAACAGCTAAATATGAAACTCGTTGTGGTTGTTGTTCTTCTAATGCCAAATGATAATTAAAAAATTGTCAAATGGCTTCATGAAATTGAGAGATATTAGATGTACCAGTAAAACTCTTAATTTCCACCGCTATTTTTTCTCCTTCTCTTTCAGCAGCTAAAAGTTGCTCTGCATCGAGATAAATATACATTTCCACATCACCGACTTCTATCCTTAAAGGATCATCTGTAATCACCCAACCCTCTTTTTATAACCCTATCCTAACAGCATCATGAAAAATATCTTTAGCTGGCATTAACTTTATGTAAAATTATACTTTTAAAGAATACTTTTTACCCTTAATTATTATAACACCAATTACAACAACACAATCAAAACCATGCCTAACCTGACAGACATCCCCGGAATTTCCCAAATTTGGACACGCACAAAAGGCGACCCCCGGATTAAAATTGCTATCCTTGACGGTGCTGCGGACTTAGAACGTAGTTGTTTTCAAGGTGCAAATTTTAGTCAATTTAAACCCTACTGGTCAGAAGATATTGAACTCAACGAAGAATATTATTATTATCTCAAGTTACATTTAGAATTTAACCAACAACAAAAAGATAAAAAAGACGACCCAGACCACGACAAAGAAGAAGCGAAAAAAGAACGAGAAGCATTTTTTGCCTCCTTTCCTCCTGCTATTAGACGACGGATAGAATTATCAAGTCATGCTACCCACATTTCTAGCACTATCTTAGGGCAACACAACACACCCGCCCCAGGGATTGCTCCTTTATGTACAGCATTAAATATTCCCATTTCCTTCGCTGGTGATGATTTTATTTCCCCCATCAACCTCACCCACGCCATTAATACAGCTTTGCAATGGGGTGCAAATATCATCCATATCGCCGCTTGTCACCCCACCCAAACCGGAGTAGCACCAGATTTATTTGCCCGTGCTGTCAAACAATGCCAAGACAATAACATGTTAATTATTGCCCCTGGTGGTAATGATAAAGGCGAATGTTGGTGTATTCCTTCAATTCTTCCAGGTGTGATTACCGTTGGTGCAATGCGTGACGACGGACAACCCTTTAAATTTAGCAATTACGGGGGAGAATATCAAAATAAGGGTGTAATGGCCAATGGGGAAAATATCTTAGGCGCACAACCGGGAACGGAAGAACCCATCAAAGAAAAAGGTACAAGTTGCGCTGCACCTATTGTTACAGGTGTTTCTGCATTATTAATGAGTATGCAACTACAACGGGGAGAACAACCCAACGCGGAAGCAGTGCGGGAAGCAATTTTAAATAGTGCTATTCCCTGTAACCCGGAAGATGTGGAAGAACCGGAACGGTGTTTGTTGGGTAAGTTGAATATTCCCGGTGCGTTTCAATTATTGACGGGAGAAAGGTTAGAACCTCACCCCCAACCCTTATCCCCCCAACATAAGGGGGTAAAAATCTCTCGTTCCCAGGTTCTACCTGGAAATGGGACATCAGAAGCTGTGCCCCTCGCTATATCATCGGACAGAGCCTTGGAAAAGGCATTCTCAGCCGGAGACTGGGAAGGAGAATCTGGTGTAGCAGTTGCTACTATTCCAAGAAGTGAAATAACAGAAGGTGTTACCCCTAGTGCAGCCTCTAAACTTGTCTATGCTTTGGGTACTATCGGTTATGACTTTGGTGATGAAGCCAGAAGGGACTCTTTTAAACAATTAATGCCAGCAGTGAATATTGACGGTGCAATTATCCCTGCTAACCCTTATGATACCCAGCAAATGGTTGATTATCTGTCAGCAAACCCCAGCGAAGCTAAACCTTTAATTTGGACTCTCAACCAAGAATTGACTCCCATTTATGCTTTAGAACCCGTTAGCGGTTTTGCTGCTGATATCTATGAAACTCTAATTTTAATGTTAGAGGGACAAATTCAACCAGAAGACAGTGATGATTTTGTGGAACGGGTGAGTATTCCCGCCAGGTTGACAGATAGAACTGTAGAGTTATTTTCTGGTCAAGTTGTACCTGTAATTACTCTAACTAATACTAGGGGAATGTATGGCTGGAAAGTCAACAGTTTGGTAGATGCAGCTTTGCAAACTGTGATTACGGAAGGCACAGCACCAGCCCAAGAAATGGCAATGCGGAAAGCTTTAAGTAGTTTCTTAAATCGAGTTTACTATGATTTACAAAATGTAGGAAAAACTGCTAAACATCGGGCGCTGAATTTTTCTGTCACTAATGTTTTTCAAGCAGCTTCTAGTTTTAGCCAAGCTATTTCTACGGGTATGCAGCTTGATAGTATTGAGGTAGAAAAAAGTCCTTTTTGCAGAATTAATAGTGATTGTTGGGATGTGAAATTGAAGTTTTTTGACCCGGAAAATGGCCGTAGAGCTAAAAAAGTTTATCTGTTTACTATTGATGTTAGTGATAGGATTCCTGTAACTTTAGGTCAAGTTCGTTCTTGGTCTGTGGGGAAATAAGAGGTTCAAAACATCACAATAAGGATTCCAGGGATTTTGATTTAACTTCGGTAAAGGTTGACTGGTGAATTGTGGAGCTTATTTGACTCCTACCTAGTCCATAGCCCCAGCGCTGCTGCTTTAGCAGCAACGCATGGGTACAGATGCAGTTATTCCCAAGTTAGAATCAGAGCTGAAGTTAAATAATTGCTCTGGTGTTAGCACTAGCTAAAGCTTCAACTAAACCCCGCACCGCAGCAATCATCGCCACTTCACTGTTGAGTTGATTAATTGCAGAACCCACACCAACCCCAGCAGCACCAGAGGCTATAGCTAAAGGTGCGGTGACGCTGGAAATACCCGAAGCACACAGTACAGGTACGGAAACAGCACGGGAAATTTCATAAGCTGCGGCTAAAGTGGGGGCTGCTTTTTCAATTAATCCCAAAGTTCCAGGGTGTGTAGGTTGACTGCTGGTTCCGCCTTCGGTTTGGATAATATCAGCGCCGACCTTGACTAGTTCCTCCGCTAGATGCACTTGTTGATCTAGTTCTAGGATGTGGGGAACTGTCACAGATAAGGTAATTTCTGGTAACAGGACGCGGGTTTGTTGAGTCAGTGTTAAAACTTCTTCAGCAGTAAATTTCCGTCCTTGGGCATAAAAACTATCAAAATTGCCAATTTCAACTAAATCAGCACCAGCGTTAACAGCTAAGACAAATTTTTCTGGTTCAACCGCTGATACACAAATCGGTAAATTAATCAAGTTTTTAGCCATCTGGACTAAATCAGCATCGGCGGCGATATCGACAAAAGTAGCGCCACCTAGTTCAGCTGCTTTGATGGTAGCAGCAACGCGGCGACCATCAAAATTATTCAAGCCACTAATGACTTTAAGAACGCGACGGTCAGCAAATGCACGTTGGAGAGTAGGCTGCATTGTCATGGTTTTTTGTTCAGGCTAAGAAATAAGACCTATTTTACCCTCCCTGAGTTGGTGGGAATCGTAAACGAGTAAAAATTACCATACCATTCGCCATTCCCTGTTCCCTATTCCCTTTTATGATGAATATATAAGAAGTGCGATTCGTTTCTAAAAGTAGGTGCACTGAATGCTGCAAGTGGGAAAATTGAGTCAGAAGCCAACCCTTGGGGTAATGCCTAAGATAGGCTGACAGACTCACGGTGATATAGAAGATAAAACGGCAAAATATGGGTAGTATTTGGGAAATCGATTTTTACTCTCGTCCAATATTGGACGAAAATCAAAAAAAAGTTTGGGAAGTCTTAGTTTGTCAAAGTCCTGGGGATATTCGCACCAAGCCGGAATCTTTGTTTCGTTATGCAAAGTATTGTCCTAGTACCCAGGTAAATTCCCTTTGGTTGCGGAAGGCCTTAGAGGAGGCAATTGATCAGGCGGGGAAAGCGCCGATGAAAATCCGCTTTTTCCGCCGTCAAATGAATAATATGATTACTAAAGCTTGTCAGGATCTGGGTATCCCTGCCCAACCTAGCCGCCGCATTTTGGTTCTCAATCAGTGGTTGAGACAGCGAATGGAAGAAGTTTATCCTCAAGAACCAGGGTATCAAGAAGGAACCTTACCTTCAGTGCCCTTAGAAAACCCTTTACCCCAACGTTTACCAGATGCCTTAGAAGGTCAACAGTGGGTGTTCGTCAGCCTACAAGCTGCTGAATTTGCCGATATGCCACACTGGGAAATTGGTTTTGGTGAAGCTTTTCCTCTGGAATTAGCCAATATTTCCCCTGAAACCCCCATTCCTGGTGTTTTAATCTTTTCCCCCAGAGCGTTACCCATCGCAGGGTGGATGTCGGGCTTAGAATTGGCTTCCTTGAATTTTGACACCAAACAAGGGCAGAGATTGGTATTAGAAACTGGTGCTACTGAAAGTTGGATTTTGGCTAATATTAAAAATCCCCAAACTTTAGCCCAAGCTCAAGATTATGAACAAGCTAAACAAAAAGCTAATGGAGTGCATTTTATTGGTGTCCAGTCTGATGCTCAAGCAGACTCTTTCACGGGATTTTGGCTGCTAAAAGACTTAAATTTTGCGTAACTGGACATTACCAACCAGAGGAAACCGTCAAATACTGATACAGGCTAATGCAGCCCAAAGATTTGCAAAGAAAATTTTTGAGTCTATCTTAATGGAACAAGAGAACTCACGTTACATTCGTCATGGCTAAGGACTTTACCCAGTTGAAGAAACTACCAGATTATGAATGGCTGCAAGAACCAACTGCTGCTGTTCTACAACAATCACTTAAGAATCTCGAATCACCATTTAAAAACTTTTTTGCTAAAGGTGCTAGATTTCCGAAATTCAAAAGTCAACATTCTCACCACTCAATGGGATTTCCTGAAAGTTGCTCAATTAAAGGTGGGGGATTAAAACTACACTGCTTTGCACTTACCGGGAGATTGTCAAGAAACCCAGATAATACCAATTATTTGGGATAATTATCTGCGTCCATATATTTGCACATCAAAATCCAAAAACCACAATTCACCGAGGGTCATGGGTTCTGAAAACTTGTTACAAGATACACTAGCAGAACAGCTGCTGGAACTAGCTGTTAAATCAGGAGCAGAAGCTGCGGAAGTTTATCAATCGCGATCGCTCTCACGTCCTGTATTCTTTGAAACCAACCGTCTCAAACAGCTAGAAACCAGCCAATCCGAAGGCACAGCACTACGACTGTGGCGAAATGGGCGACCTGGACTCACCGTAGCCTATGGTTCAGTTCCAGCACAAACAATAGTAGAACGAGCCTTAGCCTTGAGTCAGCTAAATAAACCAGAATCAATAGACCTAGTAAAAAACTCTAGAACCTCTTATCCAGACCTAGGCAAACCCGTACCATTAGAAACATTAGTCAACTGGGGCAAACAAGCCATCGCACTAATCCGTGATACCTACCCAGAAGTGCTTTGCAACGGCGACTGGGAATGTGATTCAGAAACCACCAGAATTGTGAACAGTCAAGGCTTAGATAGTTTCTACACAGACACAACCCTCAGTTGCTACATAGCAGCAGAATGGGTACGGGGGGATGATTTTTTGAGTATTGCCGATGGGCAAACACAACGGGACATCCTTGACCCTGAAAAACTAGCTCATCAAATCCTCCAAAGATTAGATTGGTCTCAACAAAACGTCCCGCCCCCCATGGGTCGAATTCCAGTTTTATTCACATCCAAAGCAGCAGATATGCTGTGGGGAACTGCACAAGCAGCATTAAACGGCAAGCGCATCCTCGAATTAGCCTCTCCTTGGGTGGAACGCCTAGGCAAATTAGTCATATCACCCGCCCTTACCCTTTACCAAAACCCACAAGCAGGACCCTACAGTTGTCCTTTTGATGACGAAGGCACTCCAACAACATTATTAGTTTTCATCCAAGAAGGAATTTTACAAAACTATTATTGCGATCGCGCCACGGGACAACAACTAGGCATTAAAACCACTGGTAATGGTTTTCGCCCTAGTTTTGGCAGTTATCCCACCCCTGGCTTATTTAATTTCTTGATCCAGCCCGGTTCAGCATCACTAGAAGACTTAATCAAGGAAATAGATGATGGCTTAATTGTAGATCAAATACTTGGTAGTGGTGACGCCATTTCTGGAGACTTTTCCATCAACATTGACTTAGGTTATCGCGTCAAAAACGGTCAGATAATTGGGCGAGTCAAAGATACAATGGTCGCAGGTAACGTATACACAGCCATGAAACAATTAGTAGCACTAGGTAGTGACGCTGATTGGAATGGATCTTGCTACACTCCATCACTCATAGTAGAGGGATTGTCCGCGATCGGTAAAACCTAATCCACCAGATCCTCCCACACACACTCAACAGTGAACCAAGAACAATTATGGCGCTTTCCGTCCTGAATCAGCGCTTTCGCCAGTGGTTGCAACCCAGAAGAAGTTTAGCCATTGCCGAAGCCTGTATTATTGGTCTTGTGGCCGCCCTTTCTGCGGTATTGCTAAAAGTCGGGTCAGGATGGTTAGGAACATGGCGAGTCCAAACCAGCCAAATTGTACCACCATGGCTAGCCTTACCAACCATTGGCATGACCTTTGGGTTTGTAGCCGGGTGGTTAGTGAATAAATTTGCCCCAGAAGCATCAGGTAGCGGTATCCCACAAGTTAAAGCCACCCTTGCCAACGTGCCAATTACATTATCCTGGCGAGTAGCAACGGTCAAATTACTCAGTGCCATAATCACCCTCGGTTCAGGCCTAAGTTTAGGGCGACAAGGACCCACCGTTCATGTTGGCGCAGGATTAGCAGCAGGAATGAGTCGCTGGGTTCCCACCTCCCCAGATCATCGACGGCAAATGATCGCCGCCGGTGCCGGTGCTGGTTTATCCGCCGCCTTTAACGCTCCCATTGCTGGTGTACTATTCATTGTAGAAGAACTACTGCACGACTTATCAGGACTGACCCTAGGAACCGCCATAATCGCTTCTTTCATTGGTGGAGTAATATCTCGGCTGTTGGGTGGCGGTAGTTTGGAATTAAACCTAGACTTAATGCGATACACAACCCAGTTCAGCCTACCAGAAATTCCTTTTTTTTTATTGTTGGGAGTTTTGGCAGGGTTACTGGGTGCAGTATTTAATCATGGTGTAATCGCCAGCATTAAAATTTATCAAAATTTACACCTCAGCTTACCGCTAAAAATGGCTTTAGCTGGATTCATTTCTGGTTCATTGGTAGCAATGCTTCCAGAACACTTCCGTAACTATGCCGGGTTAAGGGAGTACATGATTCTCAGTGAAGCCAACACATCCCTTGCAGCCATCGCCTTTTTATCTCAATTTATTCTCACCCTAATTGCCTTTGGTTCAGGAGCCACTGGAGGCTTGTTTGCCCCTAGCCTCATATTGGGTTCTTGTTTAGGACACCTAGTTGGTGTATCTTCCTCTTATTTTTTGACGATAGACTCTCCCACCACCTACGCCTTGGCGGGTATGGGAGGGTTTTTTAGTGCCGTCTCCAAAGTACCAATCACAGCCATTGTGATTGTATTTGAAATGACCACAGATTTCAACCTAGTACTACCTTTAATGATTGTCTCCGTAGCTGCTTACTTAGTTTCAGACAAAGTAATGCCCGGATCCCTATACGATAAACTATTGCAACTCAAAGGCATCACAATTAATAAAGCTGCCTCCACAGAAGGGATATTAAAAAAGCTAACCGCTAACGACGTAATGCAGCGACAAGTAGAAACCCTAGATGCAGACATGACCTTGGAAGAAGCAATGCAAGTATTTTCTCGTTCCCATCATCGGGGCTTTCCAGTAGTAGAAAACGGTAAACTAGTGGGAATTATCACGCAATCAGATTTAGTCACCACTAAAACTTGTTCCGGGGACAGTGATTCATACATCCTTGGCGGTACTCAGTCATCAAATCAAATATGGTTGAGAGATATTATGAGCCAGTCCCCAATGACAGTGCAACCGAAACATAACCTCGGCACTGTATTATATCTATTAGACCGGTATCAAATCAGCCGCTTACCAGTGGTAGAAGGGCAGAAATTAATTGGTATTATTACCCGTGCAGACATTATCCGCGCCCAAGCAGAACATCTCAATTATGGTAACGTCACCCCAGAGTCACAACCAGAACCATCTTATGTAGTTTACCAAACGCGATCGCCCAACATTGGTAGAGGACGGTTATTAGTACCAGTAGCTAACCCAGAAACCGCCGCCATTCTCCTACAAATAGCTGCCGCCATTGCCCGCCATCGACACTACGAAATCGAATGCGTGCAAATAATATTAGTATCCCCCCATAGTTCCCCATCAGAAACACCAGTCAGAACAGCCAGAAGTCGCCGCCTACTACGCCATGCAGAAATTCTGGCAAAAAAGTGGAAAATTCCTTTACACACCCAAATCAGAGTCGCCCACGACCCCGCCCAAGCAATATTAGAAACCATCAAAGAACGACACATCAACCTCATATTAATGGGTTGGAAAGGTCAAACCTTCACCCCTGGTCGGATTTTTGGCAACACAGTAGATACCATAATTCGCCAAGCCACCTGTGATGTAATGCTAGTAAAACTCCCTCAAACTAATTGCCTTCAGCACCCCCATCAGGGCAATCACACCCCACCTTCTACCCCCCAATTCAACCGTTGGTTAGTAACAATGGCTGGGGGACCCAACATTAGAGTCGCAATTAAATTACTACCCGCCCTAGTCACCCTAGGAAACAATCCACTTATTACCCTAACACAGGTATTCAAACCATCTCAACCAAGACCAGACATGACAGTTTTACAACAAGCCATCCGTCTATTAATGCGTCGGCGCAAAATACCCAGCAACATAGTAGCCATCCCAGTCCAAGCTTCATCCGTTGTTAATGGTGTAATTGACCTAGTCAAAACCGAAAATTATGATGTTGTTGTTTTAGGAGCCTCTCGTGAGGGATTATTACAACAAGCAGTTCAAGGTAACATTCCCGAAGCTATCGCATCCGGAGTGGACTGTACAGTAATTTTAGTCAGAGGAGCCATTAGTTCCTAGAAACTCGCCAAATGATAATTTTATTATCCTCGCTAGCACTAACAAGAGTTTTACCATCCGGGCTGATAGCAATAGATGTTATGCTGTCGGCATGTTTCTGAAGTTTACTGATTTCCTTACCTGTGGATAAATTCCAAAATCTAATTGTGCCACGGCGGTCACCACTAGCAAGAGTACTATTATCAGGACTAAAAGCAATAGATGTCACCGTTTCAGGATTTTCTGGTAGCGTGTGAGTTTTTTGTTTTGTAGCTAAATTCCAAAACTTAATTGTGCGATCGCGGCTAGCACTTGCAAAAGTGATACCATCTGGACTAAAGGCAACATCTGTTACAGTTTCTCCATCCTCCCCAATTGTGCTAATCAAAACAGCCTTATTGAGATCCCAAACCTTAATACTTTTGTCAAAACCACCACTAACAAGGGTTACACCATCGGAGCTAATAGCCAGAGAACGCACCCAAAAACCATGACCTTTTAGTGTGTGTTTTAACCTTCCCGTCGCTATATCCCACAGTTTTATAGAGTAATCATCGCTACCACTAGCCAAAGTAGCACCATCTGGAGTTATGGCCAGAGCCTGAATAGAATCAGAATGTCCTCTCAGGGTGTGAATTAACTCACCTGTTGACAAATCCCAAATTTTGATAGTACTATCGTCACTGCCACTCACCAAAGTGCGTCCATCGGGACTAATAACCACCGCATTTACCCTTTGGAGATGTCCATCAAGGGTGGTCATTTCCTTTCCTGAATCAAGATTCCACACCTTGATAACCCCATTGTTCCGGGGGCATTGGTGACCAAGGCAATGGCCACCGCTAACAAAAAACTGGTTATCGGGACTAATAGCCACAGACACAACCAAATCTCCATGACCTTCCAGGACTTCAGCCAAAGAAAAGTTATTCCAAATCAAACTTGACGACCCAAGACGACGCGCCGATGCACCTGGATGATGACGATATTGAGTTAGTCGAGACAATAAAATAGAGTGGACACGGCGATATTGCTGATACCAAGAATCTTGGATGCCAAACAAGAGAATTAAACCACACACCAAAACCATACTTTTTACCAAAGTATACTTGACAGGTAAAGATAAAAACTGAGTTACTGATGGTTTTTCAAAGGCCTTACCTTTTGGTGGTAGTGCTAGTACCTCTTTTGGAGTCAAAACCTGAATAACTTCATCCGCCGATTGAAAACGCTCCTGGATATCCTTTTTTAATAGCCCATCGAGAACATAATCCAAATCATTACTCAGTGGACTTCGCAAAAATTGTCGCCAATTATTCACCCAGCCATAGCCATATTCCATCCACAACTGAAACGGAGAAACCCCAGTCAGCAAGTGAAAGCAAGTAGCACCCAAACCAAACAAATCACTAGCTGGGTAAGCTTGACCGTCTCTAATTTGTTCTAGAGGGGAATAACCATGAGAACCAATAGATGTACCACTTTTCCTCTTTACCCTCGCCGTTAATTGCTTCGAGGAACCAAAATCAATCAAACTTAATCGTCCATCACCATGACGGCGGATAATATTTTCTGGTTTGATATCCCGGTGAATCACACCACGATCATGGATAAACTTGAGAACAGGCAACAAATGCTGCAAAATTCCTTGCACTTCCCCAGGTCTATAAACCTTTCCCCCTTGCAACTCCTTTAACAAATTATGCCCGTTAACAAACTGTTGTACCAGATATAAACAATTATCCTGCTCAAAAAAAGCCAATAGAGTTGGTATTTGTGGATGTTCACCCAGTTCTTGCAGACGCTTTGCCTCTTCAGCAAACAACTCCACCGCCTTCCTTTGGGACCAAGTTCCTTGAAACTTCGGCGCTAATTGTTTAACCACACAACGTTCATTGAGCTTATCAGTATCTTCAGATAAATAAGTCCTACCAAACCCCCCCTCATCAGAAAGCACCCGAATGACCCGGAAGCGACCTCGCAAAAGTGGTACCAAAGGAGTGCTACAAGACTTGCATAACTTGTTTTGATCAGAATTTAGGGGATTCAGACAATCAGGATTTAAACAGCAGATCATTTTGACTGGCTAGGGCGCCGCCCTCGGCGCGATCGCACAAAAAATAATGGTAAATTAACCCCCAAAGACTCCCTCATACCTAATATTAGCTCTCACATTATAATGACATAAAGCACTATTCCCAAACCAGCAACATAAATTAACTTAGCTAATTTGCTAGGTGCTAATAAAGGAATTTATCTTCCGTTAAATCTGTAACCCTAACAGAAGTTCTCTTGCTTTATAAAGATAATAAATTTTGGTAAATGCTCACCTGTTCTTTTGCTTACAGGAAAAATCCAAGAACCACGAGGATTCACAATTTTTCTTGATTGTACTATATATCTAGAATTTTGGATATAAAACCCCATCTTTTTAGGAAGGCCTTTCATAAAATCACATTTGTAGCAGGGTAATTGCTACTTCACAAGTAGACGCTGCTCCTTGACAAATATATTCCTCTGTTCTGCTTCGTATTCCTAGTATCAATTGCAAGTGGGTAAAAAATTTACAGGTACCAGACGAACCAAGGGTCATCTTACCTAAAGGTTCAGGAGTAACCAAGTATTTCTAATTACCTGTGAGTTTTTCCAAGAAATTCTGAATATTTTCTTCTAGTGAAGTTGAACTTTGTGAATTTTCAGGATTCTTCATTTTGTCTATATCAGCATCTCCCTGAACTTCATTGAGTCCCTTGGTAGAATTTTCTTGAACTTCTTTCATTCTTAACCGTTGGGATTTAGCTACTTCGTCGGTCTTGCGTTGAGTTTCTAGAAGTTGTGTAGGTCCCTCCTGGACATCGCTTTCATAGCTAATGATGGCAAAAGCAGGTGATGTGCTGGATAAGAATAGCAGGGTACAAACAAAAGCGATAATTACAAAACCCACTGGGCGTAAAATAGATAAAACAAAATCAAAAATCTTCATCTTTAATCCTCCATAACAGCTGCAACAACCCAACATTGGCACATTCAATAATTAATCTATGGTTTTAGGCGCAAAAATAGAAATGACATTGATGTGTGCTTTTTTATTCTTTAAATCATGAAATCGTAAATACCTAATTAATTATTGTGTTTTACACAGATATTCTTCAAGGCAATTTCATCTTTTACAGTTTTACTTGTAAATAACTCATTCTTGTATCGACCTGTGGAATGAAATTGATTGTATTTATCCTTAAAGGGTGTTTTAAAACTTTTACATGGTGAACTTAGACACTTGCACATCCCCCCTTAATAAGTTCACAGGGGTAGGTTTTTTAATAGGTTTTTTACATTGTCGTCACGGCAAGACAAATAATACAAGGTGGGATTGTACACAAGGAAGTTATGCCAGTGTGTGAAAAAATACCCCTTTAAGAGCTATTAAAAGCAATTGATGGAGAAAAAGGAAGTGGGAATGGGAATAAGCCATTTAAACAAATGCCTTTGCCATTAAGTTAATCAGCAATAATGGTGAGGAATCCTTCGAGAAAACAAGAAATTTCACGGACACTTTCCCGGACATAGGAACTTTTAAAACCACCTCTTAACTCGACTTCATACCTCAGTTTGTAATTTTCAGCCTAGGAATCATACCACTCCCTCACTACAGAATTCCCAGCTTGCGCTTCTTGCCAAAGTTGATGTAAAAATAACTCAAGGTGTGAAACTGGGGATAAAGCCTGACCAAAACAATGGTGATAGTTGGGGTAATCTCCCATGGTGGTGACGAACAAACCCACAGCATCTTGAGAACCATCAGATAGCCAAAAACCCCTTAAAGTAAGTTCCATATACTCACTGTCACAGGTACACAAGCTCATAATTTCACAGTTATGTTGTTTAACTTCAGCCTTGAGGGTCTCCATTCCTGGTAAATCAACAGGAAGCAGAAAGGAAGCAGTGGTGGATTCAACATATAGATTTTGCCCAACGCGCAGTGCTAAAACCACTCGCTGGGCCACCCATTCTTCTAGTGATTGAGTTAAACACTCTAAATAAAAGCTGCTTTCGGTGTAAGTTAATTTCAGCATTCCTTATGCTCTCCTGTTATTCCAGGTTTGCTGGCACATCTATCCAGAACTGTATTATGGTTACAGCTTTAATCTTGATTAAAACCCCCGCTTCTTACTTGGGTGAGAAGTGGGGTTCAAATTAAACCGCAAAATTTCCTGGTTTCACCTGGTTACAGTATTTTTCAATTTATAGCCTCCACTGACTTGATTTATTTCTAGTTTTAAACTCAGCACACAGCCAGTCGAGATGGAATAAACGACTTTCAGAGCAAATTTCACCTATTTGAAGATTTGTTTAAACATACTACACTTGTATTACCATACTGTCCACACCTTTAAGGAGCAAAAGTTATGCACACAATCCCCCGCACCCCCACCACGGAGATGGAAGTTACTAGTATCCGCCTAGAGCGAGAACTTAAAGATAAACTTAAAGAAATCGCCGGCAATCAGGGATATCAAGCTTTGATTAGAGATATCCTCTGGAATTATGTACAACAAAAATCGGGTGAATGGAAACCCCAATTTTCACGAGCCGACATTCGAGCTAGTATAGCCGCCACTGCTCAACAAGAAGAACGTTGTGTACTCACAGGTCGATTAATTGAACCCCAACAACCAATGTTGTTAGGACTCACCAAGAAGGGCGATATGGTTACTCTAAGTATCGAAAGTTTGGCCTCTTAGGTTTTTATTCCGGTAAATGCAGCCCCATTATACTCGTGAGTAATTGGGCTGCATCCAAAATTTAGCTCTTTTCTGGCTATGGGTAGATGTGAGCAGGGCAAAAGGGACATTACTTAATTTATTCATTAAATCTTAAATTTTTATAAAATTTTATATCTACAGTTTTTTCTTTGACTCTCCCAGATGAAGCCTGAAGAATTCTTGACTTTTTCACTAAAGTTGCTGGGAAAAACCTGTTATCAAATTAGAATCTCCTGGCCTTTGGTGGAGAAGAGAGGTCAAATGCTTCAGTTAACCATCGCCTCTACAGCGAAAGCACTGGAAGTACATCGGGACTTGTTGATTCTACTGAAATACAAAGATCCACTACTTTGCTTTCATAAAGTTGAAGGACAAGCTAATCAAGTTATCATTAAGGTTATAAATACAGGACCTGCCATTTCCAAAGAGGAAGTCACCTATATTCTGTTGAGACTATGCAAATCTCAGATTCTCAACTCAGTGAAACTTGTTTTACTCTGCCCCAATTTTCCGATGAAAGCAAACCATATTCAGAAAGTGACTGAACAATACAACATCACCCAAAATTTTCCTCCCAGCGCTCCCAGTGGTTACACGCAGCTAGAAAAAAATTTGGCTGTTGATGCAGTTGGTTTACCAGAGGTGGAAGTTCAAATTGAGAAAATAGCCGAGAGACAGAGGCAAATTACTGCTAAGGTGCAAATTCCTCATCCTGTTGAACGCATCTGGCAAGTGCTGACTAACTATGAAGCCTTACCTGACTTCATTCCCAACCTAGCCAAGAGTTGCTTGCTGGAGCATCCTCAAGGTGGTATTCGACTAGAACAAATCGGCTCTCAGCGTTTACTCAAGTTGAACTTTTGTGCACGTGTAGTTTTGGATTTAGAAGAATACTTTCCTAAAGCAATTAATTTCTCGATGGTAGAGGGGGATTTCAAAGGCTTTTCTGGTAGTTGGTCTTTACATCCCTACTGTTACGGTGATGACCAAGGAACCATTGTGTGTTACACCATTCAAGTTTGGCCTAAACTAACTATGCCAGTGGCAATCATTGAACACCGTCTCAGCCATGATCTGCGGTTAAATTTGTTAGCTATTCACCAGCGTGTAGAACAGCTATGGCACAGTGCTTCCTGAGTCCGGTTTTAATTATTGACATACTCACGGACCTAGAATGTCAGTGATTACTGACCAAGAAACGAGAGGCAGACCCTCCGTGATAAACTGAACAGCTCTCCCCATGAGGAGATTTGTAAAGGTTTTACTAGAAATCTTCAGATATTTGTTTTACGCCTTAGATTCCTGGCTTTACACAACTCTATCCTAAATTCAGCCTAAAACCGGAGAGGATAAAACTAAGTTTAAACCTCAGTGGCCTTAGTGGGGTAGTTTTGGTAGCACCATTGAAAGTTACTTTGTGGACTTTTTAACAATTCCCCAACTTCTGGCTGTGGGGAGTTTCAAAGTCCTACAGTTACTCCCTGTGGGTTCAAAATCTACCAATGAAATGGTGGGGAAATTATGGCCAATTGCTGCCAATGGGGCAAGATGCCAGGGAAAAAGCACCAAAAAGACCGGGTTTTAGAGGGAAATTTTCTATCATTCAGTAGATACCATTAGCCTTCTCTTGGAAATAAGACCTGCAACAAAATGCCAAGCAAAGGGGTTAGGTCATAGAATGTTTTTTAAGTACCCCCAGGGGAATTCGAATCCCCGTCGCCTCCGTGAAAGGGAGGTGTCCTAGGCCTCTAGACGATGGGGGCATAAGACTCAGACTCTATACAGAATAGCTAATTTTCTAATGGATGTCAACAGGTTTTCCAAAAAAATTTTTTCAGGGCTAAAATGGGGGGCAATACATATCCCCTATTTGAATTTGTGCATCAGGCACAGAAACAAACAGTATAACCAGCGATTAATGTAGCTGTGGAATTTTTCCATGTGTTTGATACTAACAAGAGGACTCTTCATTTCCGCCCTGGCACCACCAGAGGTTTCTCCATATCATTACCAAATGGAGCAGTATAAAGGACTAGATATGAGAAAAACTCTGGATTTTCCTGGGGACAGAGGATGTGATGTTGTACTCTTTAGAAGTAATACTTACTATTCTTTGCAAGAGATTTTGAAATACATAGCTCAAAATCTACAACATGGAAGCATCTTTTGAAATAACCCTACAGATGGTGAGCGTGGTTGTTGCAGGCATTGCCGCCCAGGTGCTGGCTGCATACTTTCGCTTGCCCAGTATTGTTTTGTTATTGCTACTAGGCATTCTCCTTGGATCTGATGGGCTGGGCTTTTTACATCCCCATATGCTAGGTACGGGGCTGGAAGTGATTGTTGCCCTAGCAACGGCAATAATTTTGTTTGAAGGCGGACTCAACCTAGATGTACAGGAGTTGGGCAGAGTTTCTGTGAGCCTACAATTGCTTGTCACCCTGGGAACATTGATTACATTAATTGGCGGTAGTATGGCAGCCCATTGGCTGGGGGAATTTCCCTGGAATATAGCTTTTCTCTACGGATCAATAATTGTGGTTACAGGGCCCACTGTAATCAGCCCCCTCCTGAAACAAATTAATGTAGATCGTCAAGTAGCAACAATTTTAGAAGGAGAAGGAGTTTTAATTGACCCAGTAGGAGCTATTCTTGCCTTCGTGGTCTTAGATACCATCATGAACGGCGATGCTGACCCCATTAATGCCATTATCGGTTTACTGATGCGTCTAGGAATTGGTGCAGCAATTGGCGGAGCAGGTGGCTATTTGATGAGCTTGATTTTTAAGCGGGCTAATTTTCTTTCTTCGGAGTTAAAAAATTTGGTGGTACTGGCCATTCTTTGGGGTCTGTTTACTGTGGCGCAAACTATTCGCAGTGAATCGGGAGTCATGACCACAGTGATTGCCGGTGCTGTATTTGCTAACTCCTCAGTACCAGAAGAGCGGCTATTACGAAGCTTTAAAGGTCAACTGACAATTCTCAGCGTCTCGGTGCTATTTATTCTTTTGGCCGCTGACCTTTCTATTGCCAGTGTGTTTGCCTTGGGTTGGGGCAGTTTATTTACTGTCTTGGTATTGATGTTTGTTGTTCGCCCGATTAATATTCTCTGCTGTACCTGGAACAGTGACCTGAATTGGCGACAGAAACTATTTTTAAGCTGGGTGGCTCCTAGGGGAATTGTTTCTGCTTCTGTGGCCTCTTTGTTTGCCATTTCCTTGACACAGCGCGGTATTAATGGGGGTGATTCCATTAAAGCTTTAGTATTTTTGACAATTATCATGACGGTGGTTTGTCAAGGGTTAACAGCTGGAAAAATTGCTCAATGGCTACGAATCACCTCCAAGGATGCAACAGGAGCGGTGATTGTCGGTTGTAATCCTTTGAGTTTGTTGATTGCCCGTTTCTTTCAAGAACGAGGAGAAGCGGTAGTTATGATTGATACAGATCCGGAGCGTTGTGCCAAAGGAGCGGCTGAAGATATTCGAGTCATTTCTAGCAGTGCGCTGGATGTTTCCGTTTTGGAAGAAGCTGGACTGGCTTCCATGGGAACTTTCTTGGCTATGACTAATAACGGTGAGGTGAATTTTGTCTTGGCTCAACGCGCTGCTGAAGAATTTACTCCGCCCCGTGTTTTGGCTGTTTTTCCCCGCAAACCCCAGGCTAATTCCAGCTCTAGTCACAAGGTTCACCAAGCTTTCGCTACGGAGTTAGTTATTAAGACTTGGAATGAGTACCTCAATGATGGCAGAGTTAAGCTGGGAACAACTACACTCAATAATTCTGAATTTACCAAACAACAAGAGCGCATCCAGGAAAAGATTAAGACGGGAGATTTAATTCCATTGTTGATGGAACGAGAGGACCGTCTACAGGTGATGTCCGCAACTCAAGAATGGTTAGTGGGCGATCGCATTATTTACTTGTTGCATGATCCCAGACCTAACTTGTTGAAGCGTTTATCTGGTGGTAGCCAATCAACTCGTCTGTCTCTGGAAACTTTACCGGAAGTGGAAGAACTACCCTTGGACGAATTATCTCCAATTTTTACCAACGATGTTTCTCCGAATTGAGGCTTCCTCGGCTTGAAGTTCTTAGATTCTTGTTTCAATCAAAGGAAAGCAAAATTCCTATGGTGATGCGAATTAACCACAGGGTGAGAACCACTACTGGAAAAAAGGTAAATTTTCCTAAGCTAAATACTGCACCCAAGATTGTAAAGGTTCTGGGGATCCATACCACATTCCAGGGCTTCTGGGAGAATGTTGCACACCTGAAATTACCAGATTTTCTGCGCCTTCTAGATGGGCTGCGACAATAGGGGTGATACCATCTCCCCAAGTGTTACCTTGACCACAAGTTAATTGATAGCTGTTGTAGGCTAACCAGCTACCCGGTTTTCTTTGACCAAAGACAGTTTTGCCAGCTATACAAACGTAACGAACACTTTTGTAAAAAGCCCCAGGGTAGTTCTGAGTGACAAAATCCAAATTCCCCCGTGTCCAACGTTCTTGACTAATATGGGGTGTACCTAGAGTAATTAAATTAGCAACTAAAGGGTGAGCATTCCAGCACCGGGATGTGGACTGGCGGGGTAGTGGATAAGGCTGGTGTCCCATGTAAATCCGGGAAATCCAACCCCCGGCGGAGTGACCAATTAAATTGACTTGGGCAGCGTTATGTTTCTGCAACATCTGTTTAACTGTATCATCCAGTTGCTGCACAATGGGTGTAACAGGTCTGCCAATGGTAGGTAACCAATCACGTCGCCGCAGTGGTACTGTTACCGTGGGTATACCCAACTGCAATAAACATTCTTCTAATTGACCGTAGGCGATGGCGCTTTCTAAATATCCAGGCACAATAATTGTGGGTGATGGCATTTTTGGCAAATGTGGAAAAGGTGGTTGCTAAATACCTGCTGCATAGGTATTTGTGGACTATTATCAAGTAAATTTGGCAAAAGATGGCATTTTTCCCTTGAAACTCTCCGTAAATAGCCAATTTGGCCACATTTTAAAATTGGGATGATGTGGTACAATCGTTGGAAACTATTTCTGTTTTGAAAGCTAGCTTAATGTTTATTAGAATGTTTATTAGAGCAGGGCAATCTAGCCCTTGTTCCCTAGCTAATAAAACGAGCAACTACAACAGATATAGTTAATACTGAGACTGATAAAATGCCCGCTGTCAGCGTAGCCATTGCCACCACTAGTAACTGCCCTAGGTTCCAGTTGATACTGTGCAACCCGCCATAGAAACCTCATATTCAGGAAAAGAAAAATTTTCTCAAAAAGTTTTCAGTGAGAAAACTGAAACAAGTGGACTCGGGCATTTCAAGTATCGGTATTACGAATTTATCATTTTTAGTAGGATGCATCTCTTGTAATTAAGATAAAATTCCTTTGCTAGTCAACCGCAACAAAGCCGAGTGAACGATAACAGCCATGTCTTACGTCTCCCTGCTAAAAAATATACCAGAAATCCTCAGCCAACCAGCTGGGATAGCAACAATAGCCTCCCTTGGTATTCACGGCGCTATTGCGTTGATTGTGCCATTGATGCCTGTAGAGTCTGAGCAATCTCAAGTATCAGCAGCACCAAGACCAGTGGGCATCCTAGAATTAAGCCAAGCTGATCAAAACCGTTTGCCACAAACCACAAGTACGTTGCCATCTTCAGTTGCACAGCAACCGCAACTACCTCTACAATCCCAATTACCTTTACAATCCCAATTACCTCCAGGACCGCAACTGCTTCCGAATCTCAATATACCGAAATCTGTATTACCCCCATTGCCCTCATCTGCATCATCTATCTACACCCAGGCCGTCCTGCCGCCAATTAACATAACACCTAATTATCCTGTTGCTTCTAATGGCAGTGTTTCCTTAGCTCCAAGGCAGCCTGCACCCATGGTGGAGCCCAATGTTGACCCCATAGCTCCCGGAGAAGAATTTCAATTTAATAATTCTGGCTTCAATGCTGCTCATCAAAGATTTACCCCATCTACTCGAACTTTTAATCATAGTGAAGTCAGAGTGGCAGTTGAACCGGTAACTGTAGAAGGCTTGCCAAAACTAGCTCAGTCCAAATTGCCTGCTGATTTGCCAAATACCTCCCCCATCACCACAGCAGTAAATAGGACTCCACAAACCACAAGCACTGGCAATGATACTGCCAGAATCAATCCCAACCAAGCAGCCCTAATAGCTCGGCTACAAGAAAAACCACAACCTCAAAAAAGTCAGCAACTAGGAAATCAAACTCTTCCTAAATTACAGCCGGAATCCATGGCAAAAGCCCCTGAGTTGCCTTTGAATCGAGTAAATCAGCAACAGGGACTAATCGCCCGATTAAACTCCTACGAAAACCTCAGACAAACAATTCAGCAACAATACCCAAATTCAAAACAAAAAACAGTTATTCGAGAAACCATTACTGCAAATCAGGGCAATGTTGAAGGCACAGTATCAGGTTTCCTAGTGGTAGATACTGAAGGCAAGATTTTAGATATTAAATTCCAGGACAAATCAGTTTCTACCGAATTGCAATTAAAGACTAGAGAATATTTTAGTACCAGGTCTCCCCGAGGGGATGAGCAAATCAGCAGTTATCCATTCAGCCTACGTTTCCAAAACAAACACAACACTGCTGAGGCTACTCAAGGGCAAACACCAGCGGCTAATGTCAAACCATTACCCCAACTGCGAATCCCCAATGAGCAGTCAGCACCTATTTCCGCTGTTACTTCTCAGCCAACGAATAACTCACAACCCAATGGCAATTCACTGGAATCCACTCTAGAATCCACTGAAAAACTGAAACAACAGTTGCGCCAATGGCACGAAGCAAAAAAAGAGTCTAGTGCAGAAAAATAAAATTAGCCCTGGGGAGTAGGGGAAGTTCAAGTTTCCCCCCCAACTACTACATCCCGAATCCGCAGAGTGGGGCCACCACAACCAACAGGTAAGCCATTTTGTCCACCCTTGCCACAACCACCGGATTCATCCCAGTAGAAATCATCGCCAATGGCTTCAATATCAGCCAGGGTTTGGAAAACATTGCCCGAAAGTGTAACGTCCCTTACACGTTCGGCTATTTTCCCGTTTCTAATCATCCATGCTTCCCCGGCACTAAAGGTGAACATTTCCCCGTTGGTCATACCACCTAGCCAATTACGGGCATAGACTCCTTCTTTGATATCACTACATAAATCTGATACTGGAGTTTTACCACGGGAAATCCAGGTATTCGTCATCCGCACAATGGGTGTAAAGTTATAATTGAGACAACGTGCATTACCAGTGGCTGGTTCCTCTAATTTGCCTGCGGTTTCTCGAGAATGTAAACGTCCTACTAAAATCCCATCCTTAATGAGTTGAGTGGTGGTGGCTGGTGTGCCTTCATCGTCGTAAAAGTAACTACCACGATGACCTTCTGGGGCAGCACCATCAAAAATTTGTAGTTCTTCTGGGCCAAATCGCCGTCCAATGCTCATGACTGCTAATAAATCTGGGTTTTCGTAGGCCATGTCAGCTTCAGAAAGATGTCCAAAGGCTTCGTGGACAAATAAACCAGTGAGAATCGGGTCAATGACTACAGTGTACGTGTTACCTTTTATGGAGGGTACAGTTAAGGCCGCAATAGCTCTCTGGGCAGCACTTTTAACTTGTTCATCCAAGGCAGTTAAATCTTCGTAACCCTGGCGAGAACCAGTGGTTTCCCTACCTGTTTGCACAATTTCGCTGTGGCGGGCAGTGGCTGCAAAGCGCATTTCCATATCTACCCAAGATTGCTCGATTAAAGTTCCTTCGGAGGTGGCAATGATCACTTTTTGGGCGCTGTCAGCATAGCGCACTGAAGTTGTGGTAATGCGACGGTCAACACTTTTTAATAAATCAGTATAGCGATCGCATAATTGTTTTTTCTCCCTCACAGGAATTTGGCGGGGATCAGTTCCTTGTAGAGGTAGTTTACATACTGCTTGCACTGGGTCAATGGGGGCTAGTGTAGTTTCTTCATCACCCACCATTCTCGCCGCAGCGATGGCTTCTTCAATGCGTTCTTGAATGGTTGCCAATTGGTTAAAGCTACTAAACCCCCATCCACCTTTATAGCAAGCGCGAACATGTCCACCAATAGAAATGCCTTCGCTAAGGGTTTCCACATTGTCCCCCCGTAACAAGATATCAGTTCCTTCTACTTCTTCAAGGCGAATCACCAAGTAATCTACACGGTGAGAATAGCGCCTCATCAAGTCAGAAAGTAAATTGTGTGCGTTAGCAAGTGTAGTTAGCATTTGTAAATGGTAATTTGGGCAGATATGTAACCAACGCAAAGAAGCGCCAATACCGGGTAATCAATCAAAAAGCTGTTTTTGTGCTACTTGCCAATAGCGGGAGAATCGCTTCAGGTCAATATAGCCATCGTATTCAAAAAATGGTTCTGTGTCCCAAACTTCCAGAGTTAAGGATTTTTCTATTTCGTCACAGATATTATTAAATCTGGGACTGGGGCTATTTGCTGTCACCACTAAGCCAGCCTGATGTTCTTGGGCAAATGCTAAAATTTCCCGGGCTACATTACCACGGCGAATGACCACAGGTAATTCTAATAAACATTCATAGATAAATGTGATTCGTTTGAGACTCAATTGCCATTGAGCAATCAAAGCTTCATCCCACACCCAAATAGCTGGAGCATCGGGGTATTCTTCTAAAGCGGGGTTGTGGGGACTGAGGCAATCTCCATGTACCCAAACTATTGGTTTATTCATTTTTTACCTTTTTTGCCGCGTTGCCAACTTTGACTGTTAGGTTTTTTGTTAAATCCTCCTTGGGGAAAAAGTCCCCGTTCTAATTGTTCGTAGCTACCTTCAAAATCACAATGACCGTAAAGAGGACATTGGCGACAATAAACACCATTGGTATAGCGTTCTAAATTCTCACGATTGAAAAAGTAAGGTTTATGACTGAAGGTACTGGCGACCCACTGCCATGACATATTATTACTTGCAGGGTCACCATCTAGTAAGTGTTGTAGAAACCATTTTGCTCCTGCTTGCCAACGAATGCGCCGCCAATGGACAATATAAGCTGCTAGCCACATCCGGATATGATTGTGTAAGTAGCCGGTTGAGCGCAATTGATGGCTAAAGCTATCAATACAAACTCTTCCTGTGGTTCCTTCTATGATGTCCGATGGTAACTTGACTGCATAATCTGTTGGAGTGTAGCCAGTTTTATATTCTTCTTGGTCTTCCCAAATGCCATCCCCTAGTTTGACATATAATCTCTGCCAGTAGTCACGCCAGCCCAATTCATTAATCAATTTACTAGCATCATCTGGCTGCTGTACTTTTTCTAAGACATGGTCTTTAATTTCTGCCAAACTTAACACCCCATAACGAATATAGGGTGAGAGCCTCGTTACAGCACCATTTAAAAAGTTACGTGTTTTTGCGTAAGCCACCGCATTGACTTGTTGTAGTGCTTTTTCCGCAGCTTTACGTCCTCCCACAATTTCACTCATTTGGTCCTCCTCCTCTGGTGCATCAGGAAATTGTTCCCGGAGGTAAGCTATTAAGTCATGGCGGTTCCCAAAGTCTCGGCGCATTTTTTTAAATTGGTAATTTGTCATTGTGGAAACTATAGTGTGAGAGCCAACCCAAAGGTCTGTCTATGACTTTGTTTTCTCTGGGTTGTAACGGTTTGTGGAAACAAAATCTAGTCATGGAAAAGCCACACTTACAGCAGATTTTGTTCTTATGAGGTACAAATCATAATCATGAAACTTTTGTGGGGTGGGCATCTTGCCCGCCAATAGTGTAACTCACCACACCGGAAAGTGCTGTAACAACACACTTAACAAAAATCATGAGAATATTCCCTGCAACCTGAGCCTAATTTCTCCAATCCTGACCACAATCATTATGTTGTTCAACTCAGTGACTTTAGCAGTCAACATTTCTCATTTCAACCGATGGTGTCATTCATTACACTTAGCCCAATGTCAAAACCAAAGACCATACACAACTGGTATTGATTAAATTACAGGAATTAATAGCCATTTGTCATGGTAAGTAAGGAGGTATGGGCACTTTAACAGAGTTATGATCAAAGTAGGTTTCACCGGAAATCCAACAGAGGTAATTTTTCTGTTTTAGAACCCAGACCCCCAGGACTGAGGGATATTCTGGTTAATCCACATACATAACCATCTGTGTTTGTATATGTCACCACTGGAAAATTATCAACTTAATCAAAACACATCAACGTGAGTATGGTAGGGCAAAAAACTAATTATACAGAATTTTAAATATTTAACAAAAAAAATTGAGTCAAGTTTTGAGTTACAAGTTTTGAGTTAATTTATGTCTATTCCTCCTATATATCTGGATTGTCACGCAACTACACCTGTAGATGAACGGGTGTTAGCAGCAATGATTCCTTATTTTACAGAACATTTTGGCAATCCATCTAGTGTTAGTCATATTTACGGTTGGGAAGCAGAAGCAGCTGTGAAACAAGCACGGGAAATTTTAGCCGCAGCTATTAATGCTACACCTGAAGAAATTGTGTTTACAAGTGGTGCCACTGAAGCTAATAATTTAGCAATTAAAGGTGTGGCTGAAGCTTATTTCCAAAAGGGACAACATATTATTACTGTAGCCACAGAACATAGTGCCGTTCTTGACCCTTGTAATTATTTAAAATCCCTGGGATTTGATATTACTGTTTTGCCGGTACAGCCAGATGGAATCATTGATTTACATCAGTTAGAAACAGCTTTGCGTCCTGAGACAATTTTGGTGTCGGTAATGGCTGCAAATAACGAAATCGGTGTTTTACAGCCATTAGCAGCCATTGGCGAAATATGCCGGGCTAAAAATGTCATTTTCCATAGTGATGCAGCCCAAGCTATTGGTAAAATTCCTATAAATGTCCAGGACATGAACATTGATTTGATGTCTTTGACCGCACATAAAGTATATGGACCCAAGGGAATTGGGGCTTTGTACGTGCGTAGGCGTAACCCTAGAGTCCAACTTGCAGCCCAACACCATGGCGGTGGACATGAACGAGGAATGCGTTCTGGAACTTTATATACGCCGCAAATTGTCGGTTTTGCCAAAGCTGTAGAAATAGCTTTAGCAACACAAGACACAGAAAATCAACGGCTAACTGAACTCAGACAAAGATTATGGAAACAACTTTCCCGGTTATCAGGGGTTTATCTCAATGGACATCCCACCCAACGATTAGCCGGCAATTTAAATATCAGTGTTCCAGGGGTAGATGGTGCTGCGTTGTTGTTAGGATTACAACCTGTTATGGCAATTTCTTCTGGTTCCGCTTGTTCTTCTAAAAGTACAGCACCTTCCCACGTGTTGAGGGCTTTGGGACGTTCGGAAAAATTAGCTTATGCTTCAGTGCGATTTGGTATAGGAAGATTTAATACGGCTGAACAAATAGACACTGTAGCACAGCAGGTAATTTCTACCGTTGAGAATTTACAATGTGGGGAGTTGAAAGTTAATCCAGGGAAGTTTTGACAGTAAATCTCACATCTTCCACCAACGGAATAAAACAAGAAGAAGCATTTTACAATGCAGGGGCAAAAATCCTAGAAGTCAAGGTTAGGGAGTTATAAAAAAAAACTAATATATTATCACTATCACATAGATGAGTTACATCTTTTATAGAATAGGGGTCTTCTATGCCTATGTATAATAGAATTTAGGCTGAAATTGTGGATCACAGTAGTTTTTCATATTCTTGTGTTACCCCACATTAAGTCTACCCCGCACTTTTGCTGAGTCTAGGTTTATGAAAACAAAATAGCTATGGTATTTTTCATGGTATTTATCGTGGATTTTACGGAAACAACTCTAAAAAATGTATTAATTTCTTAAATAAAAAAGGATGAAAAACTAACGATTTGTACTATTACTCATGTTGGATGTGGTATATATTTTACTAAATAGCAATAATGAATTAAAAAATGTCTAGGAAATACCCTTTAGACTCAAATTAACTAAAATTAGCCAAATAAGCTAACTTCCCCCATTAGCTCATTTCACAGAACAATAGTTTGCGGCTCTTGGGGGTATTATTTATCTGACAGTTAACTGTGGAAAACATAGACAGCATAAACCCTCAGCAATAAAAACTAATGCAAGTCATGGGAGAAACTACACATCTCGGTTTGAGGTAACCACATGAAAATCCACCAATTAAAGCCCAATGTAATTGTTCGTGGTTCCATTTTTTCGGAACCAGTACTAGTGTTGACAGTAACTTCCATGGGTGCTGCGGTGAAACTTGTTGGTAAAGGACTCCGTACTAATCAAGTCCACGAACCAATTCTCACTGCTACACAGTTGGAACTGTTAGAATCCACACCAGATAAAGAACCTTTTGATGGTAACCCCCAGCATTTTCGTTTGGGTGTGGAAGCTTTACGCTTGGGATTAGCCTATGAATATGACCCCTATTTTGCTTTAGCCATCGCACGAGTAGACCCTTTACCCCACCAACTAGAAGCAGTTTACGACTATTTCCTCAAACAACCGCGCATCCGATTTTTACTCGCCGATGACCCCGGTGCTGGGAAAACTATTATGGCTGGACTGCTGCTTAAAGAACTGAAAGTACGAGGTTTAGTTCAACGCACACTTATTATTACACCCGCCAACCTCACATTTCAATGGCAGCGGGAACTTAAAGATAAATTTCGCGAAGAATTTGAAATTATACATGGTGAAGTGCTGCGGGCTAACTATGGTTCTAATCCTTGGAAAGAGAAAAATCAAGTTATCACTTCCCTAGCTTGGGTTTCTCGAATTAAAGACGCTAAAGATAGTTTATTAAAAAGTCACTGGGACTTAATTATTGTGGACGAGGCTCATAAAATGAGTGCTTACAGTGCTGATAATAAAACCCTGGCTTATAAACTAGGTGAAAAGTTAGGAGAAATTACCGACCATTATTTATTAATGACAGCTACACCCCACAAAGGTGACCCCAAAAACTTTTGTTTATTCCTAGAATTATTAGACCGTGATGTTTACGGTGATGTCAAAAGTTTAGAACAAGCTATGGAGCTTAATCATGCTCCTTTTTACCTACGGCGCACCAAAGAATCTCTGGTTAACTTCCCAGACGAAAAAGGTGTTGTGAAAAAGTTATTCACTAATCGGAAAGTAGAAACTATTGAATTTCAAATTGATGCGGAAGAATTGAAATTTTATAATGAACTCACTGATTATGTAGAAGACCAATCTATTCAAGCTGCTACTGATGATACTGCTCGTGGTCGAGCTTTGGGTTTTACTATGGCTATGTTACAGCGTCGCTTTGCTTCCAGTATTTGTGCTGTGCGACGTAGTTTAGAACGGATGCAGGATAAACGTCAAAGGATTTTAGAAGACCCTGAAGCTTATCATCAAGAGCAAATCAATAAGAAGCTACCAGAAGATTTTGATGATTTAACCGAAACAGAACAGCAAAAGATTTTAGGTGATTTAGAAGGTGTAGTTGCTTCTATTGACACTATTGCTTTGAAAAAAGAAATACAACAACTCAATCAATTAATTACCCAAGCATTAATTTTAGAAAAAAGAGAAATTGAATCTAAGTTAATCAAGCTTAAAGAAGTAATTACTCAAGAGGGAATATTTCAAGATCCCAAAATGAAAATGCTTCTTTTTACTGAGCATAAAGATACTTTAGATTATTTAGTGGGTAAATTAAAACAATGGGGTTTATCTGTAACTCAAATTCATGGGGGAATGAAAATTGGTGGGGGAATGAAAATTGGTGACAGAGATACTCCTGATACCCGTATTTATTCAGAACGGGAATTTAGAGAAGATTGTCAAATACTAGTAGCAACAGAAGCAGCAGGGGAAGGAATTAATTTACAATTCTGCTGGTTTATGATTAATTATGATATTCCCTGGAATCCCGTGCGGTTAGAACAACGTATGGGACGTATTCACCGCTATGGACAAGACAAGGATTGTTTGATTTTTAATTTTGTCGCTATTAATACTACAGAAGGTAAAGTCTTATGGAAACTCTTTGAAAGAATTCGCGCTATTGAAATGGATTTAGACCCAGAGAGAACCGGTAAAGTGTTTAACGTCCTTGGTGATATTTTCCCTGCTAATCAGTTAGAACGGATGATGCGGGATATGTACGCTCATAACCTCACTGAGTCTGTAATTCTTAATCGAATTGTTGAACAGGTAGATACAGAACGCTTTCGTCGCATTAGCAATTCAGCTTTGGAAGGATTAGCCAAGCGGGAATTAAATTTATCACAAATTATTGGTAAATCTGCTGAAGCAAAGGAAAGGAGATTAATACCAGAAGTCATTGACGACTTTTTTATCCAAGCTGCACCCATAGCGGGAATTCATCCCAAGGAAACGGCTAAGGGTAAGAAAGTATACAAAATTGGCCGAGTGCCTCGGACTTTGTGGGGAACGGGAGATAGGTTAGAAAATCGTTTTGGCAAATTGGGGCGAGAGTATAAAAAGATTACGTTTGACAAAACTATCTTGACAGATGACCCCACATTGGAATGGGTAACGCCAGGACATCCCCTATTTGAATGTGTACGAGATGAGGTTTCTGCACAGGTACAGGAAGATTTGCGTCGGGGTGCGGTGTTTTTTGATTTACACCGTCAGACACCAGCTAGGTTGGATGTTTTTTCAGCTGCAATATCAGATGGACGGGGTAGAAAACTCCATGAACGTTTATATGTGGTGCAGACGGAATTACACGGAACAATGTCTATCCGCCAACCAACTTTATTTTTAGATTTGGTTCCAGTGGTGGATAGTTGCATCGATTTACCAGATGATACTAATTTACCTAGCCGAGAACAAGCAGAACAAGCATTAATCGAACAAGAATTAAATAGTTTTTTAACTGAGATTCGCACTCAGCGACAAAAGGAAGTAGAGACAATTTCTAACCATATAGAAATTAGTCTCAAGGAAATTATTGATAAAGTGCAGATTCAGTATGCAGAGTTGTTTCAACTGAAAGAATCTGGTTCTCAAGAACAGGGATTAGATGGGCGAATTAAGCATTTAGAAGACCGACTATTTGAATTAAATGGCAGATTAGAACAACGACGGGAAGAATCACAGCAAGAAGCTAATTGTACCATTACTGATATTCGCCATCATGGACGGGCTTGGGTATTACCCCATCCTGAAAGAAGTTCTCCAGAAATTGCACCGATGGTATCTGATGATGAGATTGAAAAGATAGCAATTCAAGCAGTTATAGCTTATGAACAAGCTAGAGGGTGGGAGGTTGTGAGTGTGGAGAAAGAAAATCGAGGCTTTGATTTAATATCCCGTCAACCAGATTCAGCAGACCCACATCAAGCCAGTTTAGTCAGGTTTATTGAAGTTAAAGGACGCGCAAGTGTTGGTGAGGTAGCGTTAACAACCAATGAATATAAAACAGCACAAAGATTAAAGGGGGATTACTGGTTATATGTAGTATTTAATTGTGCTTCATCTCCACAGATTCATACTATTCAAGACCCTGTGCGCTTGGGTTGGGAAGCGTTAATTAAGATTGAGCATTATCACCTTGGTGCAGAAAAAATTTTAGAAAGTATAGCTGCTGAAGTATGATTAATAACTGGGCACCAGAAATGTTATAGTTATTAAATTTTCACTACTGCCTTTTTCCTGATTTACTAAATAATGCCATACCCTAAACGCCTAATTGAAGTTGACCTGCCCATTAAACGCATTTCCGCCCACGCACGACGGGAAAAGTCAATTCGTCATGGGCATATTTCTACTTTACATATTTGGTGGGCAAGACGACCTTTAGCCGCTTGTCGTGCTGCAATGTGTGCGGCTTTATGGCCTGACCCTGTTGATGAAAACTGTCCCCAGTGTTTTCGCGATTTAGCTACCCAATATATTAACAATTTTGCTGTTAAAGCGGCCACAGATGACAAATTAGCTAAACATTGTTCTACTGAAATTTGGAATAAATGGCAAGTTTTAGCTAAACCAGAAAATCAGTTAAATTCTCATAATCCTCAACACTGGAATATATTAAGAAATAGCCTACTAGATTTTATTGCTGATTTTGCAAATTGGGATAATTCTACACAAACTGATTATTTAGAAACCAGTCGGAATTTAACTCAAGCAGCACACGAAGCTTTAGGTGGAATACCAGGAACAAAACCCTTAGTGGTTGACCCTTTTGCCGGTGGTGGTTCCATACCTTTAGAAGCCTTGCGTGTGGGTGCAGATGCTTTTGCTTCTGATATTAACCCCGTGGCAGTATTGTTAAATAAAGTGGTGTTGGAATATATTCCAAAATATGGGCAACAGTTAGCGGATGAGGTGGGAAAATGGGGACAGTGGGTTAAGGAAGAAGCAGAAAAAGAGTTAGCTCAATTCTATCCTAAAGACCCGGATGGAAGTACACCAATAGCTTATTTATGGGCGCGGACTATTATTTGTGAGGGTCCGGGATGTGGCGCGGAAGTACCGTTAATGCGTTCTTTGTATTTGTGTAAAAAAAGTAATCGCTATATTGGTTTAAGGATAGTTCCTAAACTGGAAGATAAGCGGGTAGATTTTCAGATTATTGAAAAGCATAAGAATAAATGGGTAGTTGCTGATAACCCAGAAATAGAAGTAAAAAATCCTAGTTTGGATGGCACTGTAAAAAGAGGTTCTGCCACTTGTCCCTGTTGTGGTTATACTACTCCAGTGGCTTCTGTGAGAAGACAATTAAAAGCCCGTCAAGGTGGGGCTAATGATGGGCGGTTATTTTGTGTGGTCACCACTAGAGCAAAACAACAAGGAAGATTTTATCGTTTACCTAATGAACAAGATTCACAAGCAGTTAAAAATGCAACTGTTGAGTTAGAAAAAAGAGTTAATCAACATAGTGGAAATTTGAGTTTAATTCCTAATGAATCTACGCCACCTCAAGGAAGAAGTTTTCGCCTAGAATCTTACGGAATATATAAATTTGGAGATTTATTTACATCTCGTCAAAATTTAGCTTTAACTACTTTGGTGCGGTTGGTTCAGGATGTGGGGGAAAAGTTGAGAGATAGTAAAGATAAAGGTTTAGCTGATGCTGTGCAATGTTGTTTAAGTTTAATAATTGATAAACAAGCCAATACATTAACATCTTTATCACGTTGGCATACTACAAGAGAAAACATAGAAGGAATTTTTACCAGACAAGCAATACCAATGGTTTGGGATGTCGCAGAAGCCAACTCATTTTCTGGGGCTACAGGAAATTTAAACGGTGCATTACAATGGGTCTTGAGTGTATGTGAAGCTAATTTACATATTGCTCATGAGCATATACAAGTAGGACAAACTCAACAAGCCAACGCAGCGAATCACCCTCTACCAGATGATTTTGCTCAATGTTTGTTTTCCGACCCTCCTTATTATGATGCCATAACCTATGCCGACTTATCAGACTTCTTCTATGTTTGGCTAAAACGAACTTTACCCCTTTCCCTAAAAACATCTTTCACAGCGGAACTAACCCCTAAAGATGATGAGTGCATTGTGGATGAAGTCAAAGGCAAAGATAAAACTTACTTTGAACAGCAAATGCAAAAAGCAATGGCGGAAGGATGCCGATTTTTATCCCCAGAAGGAATAGCCGTCATTGTCTTTGCCCATAAATCAACATCAGGCTGGGAAGCCCAACTACAAGCAATGGTAAATGCAGGCTGGACAATTACGGGATCATGGCCAATTGATACAGAAATGGGAAGTAGGATGAATGCAATGGGTACAGCATCCCTTGCTTCATCTGTGCATATCGTTTGCCGTCCCCGGAACTCTGACGACATCGGCGACTGGCGGGATGTACTCCAAGAACTCCCCCAACGCATCCATTCATGGATGCCCAGACTAGAGTCAGAAGGCGTAGTTGGTGCAGATGCCATCTTCGCCTGTCTTGGCCCCGCTTTAGAAATCTTCTCCCGCTACTCCAGGGTCGAAAAAGCCTCCGGCGAACTTGTCACCCTCAAAGAATACCTAGAATACCTATGGGCAGCAGTCTCCAAAGAAGCATTAAGTATGATATTCTCCAGCGCTGATACCACCAGCTTTGAAGAAGATGCCCGCCTCACCGCCATGTGGTTATGGACACTTTCCACAGGTAACATTGACAACAGCGACACCAGCGAAACCGAAACCGACGACAACGACGACGACGAAACCAGCAGCAAAACCATCAAAACCGGCGGTTACACCCTAGAATTTGACGCAGCCCGGAAAATAGCCCAAGGACTAGGCGCACATTTAGAACAACTTACCCGCTTAGTAGAAGTCAAAGGCAGCACCGCCAGACTTTTACCAGTATCAGAACGTACACAATATTTATTTGGGAAAGAAGAAGCCCAAACCCCCAGCAAAACCAAAGGTAAAAAAGGCAAAAACAAAGAAGTTGAACAACTCAACTTATTCGCAGCCCTAGGTATCACCGAAGAAGAAGATAACACCGACTGGGGAGAAAAAACAGTACCCCACTTGGGGAATACTACATTAGACCGTATTCACCAAAGCATGATTTTATTTGCAGCCGGGCGCAGTGAAGCACTGAAACGCTTCCTTGTAGAAGAAGGTGCGGGAAATGACCAACGCTTTTGGGGACTTGCTCAAGCCCTCTCCGCATTGTACCCCACTGGCACAGATGAAAAACGCTGGGTGGATGGGGTATTAGCTCGCAAGAAGGGCCTGGGGTTCTAATGATGCAAAATATCGCCTACCAGTGGCAAGCTAAATTCTGGCAAACCCTACAACAACCTGAAAATGCTGAACCTTTAAAACAAGCTGCCTTAAAAAGACAACTTGGTAAATGGACAACAGCTTTAACCACTACCGTTGTCTCAACTTCTACAGCAATGGGTTGGCAGTCTTCCGCCAAGGGACACCCACTAGGCTTGTTTCCCGTTTCCCCCAGTGAATATTTAGCTTTAGATGTCATGTCTTTCTCCCCTAGTGATACACGCTGGCGGTTTCCTATTGCCGTGATGGAATTAGAGAACAGTAGCGATATCAACCGCAGTGCCTACTCACTCTGGAAAGTGCTATGTGTGCGTGCAGCTTTAAGAATAGTCTTTTGCTACCGCCGCAGTGCAGAAGAACGTGCCTCCCTGCTCACTTTTCTACGCAATGAAGTGCTGCAAGCCATAAGTTTAGCAGACAGGATGAAACTCGACGGTGAAACCCTTGTGGTAGTGGGTAGTCGAGACGATTCTGCTACCTTTCCCTACGGCTTTTTTAAATGGTGGCAGTTGGAAACAAATACTGGAAAATTCGGCATACTTTAGCAGGTGAATCACTTATGGCAATTAAACCTTGGTACAAAATTGATGGCTTAACCCCCCGAGACGACTTACGTGAGGGTAAACCCTTAGATGCTTCCGAATTTGCTGTCCATCTTGACAAAGTAAGAGATAAAACTGCACCAGCCTACTACCAAGATCCAGAACAATTTTTTAATCGTACCTATCTCACCAAATATTTAACTGAATTTTCTGCCCAAGTTGTCCGTCGTCTCTCCGGTGAAAAAACAGAAACTTCTGCTGTGTTTAACTTGGCTACTCAGTTCGGTGGCGGTAAAACCCATGCCCTCACCTTACTTTATCACCTAGCTAAAGGTGGATCTACTGCTAATAATTGGACTGGTGTACAAAAGATTTTACAAAAAGCTGGGATTTCTTCAGTACCAGAAGCAGCAATAGCGGTGTTTGTGGGCACTGAATTTGATTCCCTCAAAGGACGTGGCGGTGATGATGGTACAAGCCTACGTAAAACTCCTTGGGGAGAAATTGCTTATCAACTAGGTGGTGAAGCTGCACTGTCTGTATTAGCACAGCACGAAGCAGAGTTTATTGAACCCAAGGGTGATGTAATTAAACAATTTCTACCCAAGGATAAACCCTGTCTGATATTAATGGATGAAATTATTAACTATGTTAGTACCTATCGTCCCAAGGGTTATCACAACAGTTTATACAATTTCATTCAGGCGTTATCAGAAACTGCTAGAGGTTTAGATAATGTGGTGTTAGTAGTTTCCATTCCCGCTTCAGAAATGGAATACACCTCAGCAGATGAAGGCGATGAACAACGGTTTAAGAAAATGCTGGATCGGGTGGGCAAACCTATCATGATGTCAGCTGAGGCGGAAACTTCGGAAATTATTCGCCGCCGTTTGTTTGAGTGGGATGCGGCGGCTGTGAATGCCGATGGTAGGATTATGTTACCAAAAGATGCGATCGCAACTTCCAACGAATACGCTGATTGGGTACTAGATCACCGCCAGCAGCTTCCCAGTTGGTTTCCTGTGGATAATCCCCGTGAAACCTTTTATGCTACCTATCCCTTTCACCCCTCAGTTTTATCAGTATTCGAGCGCAAATGGCAAATTTTACCCCGCTTCCAACGCACCAGGGGAGTGTTGCGACTCCTAGCATTGTGGGTATCTAATGCCTACCAACAAGGATATCAAGGCGCACACCGAGATCCTTTAATTACTCTAGGTACTGCACCACTGGATGATCCACAATTTCGCGCCGCAGTTTTTGAACAGTTAGGAGAAGAACGTTTAGAAGGTGCTGTCACAACTGATATTTGCGGTAAAAAAGACTCCCATGCACTGCGTTTAGATGGGGAAGCTGATGACCAAATTAAAAAAGCGCGATTACACCGCAAAGTAACAACTACAATATTTTTTGAATCTAACGGTGGGGTTTTAAGTGCAGAATCCACCATCCCAGAAATTCGGTTAGCAGTGGCAGAACCATCTTTAGATATTGGCAATGTAGAAACTGTTTTAGAAACTCTGGCTACACACTGCTATTACCTAGCAATTGAAAAAAATAAATATTCCTTTAGTCTCTCACCCAACCTAAACAAAATTTTAGCAGACCGTCGCGCCAATATCCAATCATCCAGAATTACAGAACTAGTTAGAGCAGAAATTAAAAAAGTTTTTAGTTCTCACCCACAAATACAATTAATAGACTTTCCTAAAAGTTCTTCCGATATCCCTAATCAGCCTATTTTGAATTTAGTAATATTACCACCAGAAGATTCTCTCCAAGATAGTCAGACTTTAAAAAAAATAGAGTCTATGACCCGAGAATTTGGTACATCTAACAGAACATTTAAAAGTGGGATAATTTGGTCAATTGCTGATAGTGATACCAAGCTACGAGAAGAAGCCCGGAAAGTTCTGGCTTGGGAAGATATCCGTGACCAAGAAAAAGGATTAAATGATGACCAAAAACGTCAGCTAGAGGAAAATCTCAAAAAATCTCTGTCTAATTTAAAAGAAAGTGTTTGGAATGCTTATAAATTTGTAGCCTTACTCGGCAAAGATAACAAAATCCGTACCATTGATTTTGGTCAAATCAATTCCAGTCAGTGCGATAAGTTGGTAAATTTAATTATTCATCGCTTAAGCCACAGTGATGAACTTGTGCAAAACATTGTCCCTCGGTTTCTAGTGCGAAATTGGCCCCCAGCTTTTGAAGAATGGAGCACTAAAGCTGTGCGCGATGCCTTTTTCTCCTCCCCACTGTTTCCTAGATTGCTAAACAGTGAATGTGTAAAAACAGCCATCGCCCAGGGTGTTAAAGAAGGAACTTTAGCCTATGTTGGCAAAACCAGCAATAGTTATGAACCATTCCACTACCAATGTGCTTTAAAGCCGGGGGATGTAGAAATTTCTGAGGATATGTTCATTATTACCCAACACACAGCAGAAAGTTACCAAACAGCCCTAGACCCTGGGACTGAAAATCCCTCAACCCCCACACAAGCTGAGGTAACTAATAGTTACATTCTAGTTAATAATCACGGTAATTCTACAGATGTGACTAATGTTCGGGAGAAAAACTCTCAACCCTACATTAGTAATAATATAAATAATGCTCATCAACCACAAGATGAACCCATGGAGGTAATACCCCCAGTGCCATTAGCAAGTTTATTGAAATGGCATAGTAGAATTACGCCGCAAAAATGGATGAATTTTTACACAAAAGTGCTGACTAAATTCACTACTGATCAGGATGTAAAGTTGACATTAAAAGTAGAAATTATGGTGGAGGGAAAAATAGCTCCTCACAAAATTGAAGAAACTAAAGTTTCCTTAGCGGAATTGGGGCTGGATACTCATGTCGAAACTGATATATAGCCTTAGTAAGTTAGGTATTAGCAAGAAACAAACCATGGCCCTACCCCACTGAATTACACATCTCAAAAATGCAGTAATTGTAATGCAATTGATAAAAAATCTCTGTTAATTATGAACTACAGAAATCAATTAAAGACACATAGCCCAGATGATAGCTCACAATTGTTGGCCATTGTTTGAGATGTTTATTCTTCAACATTATTCTAAGTTTTTCATTGACAACAATAGTTACAGCACTTTTCAAGTAAATAAAGTACAAACCTTAATATCATAAATCTTATGGGGTGGGCATCTTCCCCGCCCTTGTACCTACTCAGATAAAATGCCCTGTAACTAAATCTTCATGGATTTTAATTCTTCCTTCTTCTTCTTTTTTGTCTCCCAAGTGTAGCCCCATTATAACTCTCTATGTAAAAAACCTACCCCTATAAGTCCCCTCCCCCAACGGACATCACCAAAACTTGCCAAGAACCAATTAATGGTTAATAAGGGTCTGAGGTAAAACGTCCCCCCTTGACGCTTCTGAGATAATAACCTCTGGTGGGTAGATTCCTTAAGTTAAAAGTGTCCCCACGGGGAACTCGCCAAATTTTGTAGTCGTAATAAGTCAGGGGAGTTCTAGCTCTGCAAACTTCTGGTGGATGGTCCCCTAGAACAAAATATGCTGCTCCTTTCCCCATCACTTTCGCCATACCAAATTTATCAATCACAAGGGATGTTTCTTCGCTAATAGCTATACCTAAAACGCTTTTTGATACCCCATCCTGAATTTGACGAGCAATAAAAGCCATTATGCGGCCCATTCTTTTGCGTTTATCAAAATGAGTGTCGATAATAGTCCCCCGCAAATGACTCCAAGGAAAAAAATTATAGGTGAAAGTAATGTCCTGGTAAGGATCTTCCAACGCTGCTCTCGTTTCAATTCCTTCTTCAGAAGAAGCACAAGCATCATAGATGTAATCACTTTGAATCATTGCTCCTGCACTGGTACCCCCAATGCCACCGCCTTTGGCATAAACTGATTCAATGGCAGTTTCTAATTTAGTGTTTTTCCAGCTGCGGATATATTGACATTGGTCGCCGCCAGCAAAAAAAATTACATCAGCATTTCTGACTTTTTCCAAAATCTCAGGTTTGTTTGCATCTTGCCGATTACTAATGACAAGAGTTTCCACATATTTCACCCCCTGCATATTATAAATTAACCGATTGTAATCATTACTACCATAGGTACGAAGAACAATCACATTAACCTTGGTCGTGTGGCTAGTAGATCCCCTCACTTCATGAATCATCCACTGAATGGCTTCTTCCACATCCAGACCGCCGCCGCCTAAAATGTGTACTGGTCCTGCTAAAGACTTAGGTAAAGGGGGAGGTAATTCTAGGGTTTTTTCTGAAAAGTCGGTTTTGAGGAATGCTGTGAGACGGGACATGATTTCGGCTCCCATCTTCATCAACATGGTTGCTACAGTCTTTAACCACTTGGTTATGCTTGGGAATACCTTTGTCATACTAAGCTGCTGGTGCAAACCACAATTATTGCTAACTGTCGCACCAAAAAGGGTGAAATTTCCAGCGTACAGGGGTTGTACTGTTTTTTTACCCCCAATAACCAAGGGTAATCTTTAATTCTCTGGGCTATTCTGGTGTTTTCACCCTATGACTAGGGTGTTTTAAAGCCAGACAACTTGCGATCGCTCTTGCACAACTCGCTGATATACCTTTTCTGTTTCCCTGGCTAATTTTGTCCAGTTGAACCGTTGCTCCAAATCGTTGTAGGCATTATCAATCAACCATTGGCCATAACCAGGATTTTGCAAAACCTGTAAAATTCCCCAAGCGAGAGAATCAGCATTATTTGCCTGGGTAACAATACCTGTTTTAGTGTGTTGCACTACTTCAGGAAACCCCCCTGTATCTGACACCACAACAGGAACCCGAGAGGCAAAACTTTCTAAAGCCACAATCCCAAAGGGTTCGTAAAGACTGGGAAACACAGCACAGTCAGCAATAGTTTGGAATTTATCCAAGTATGTGTCAGAGAGAAATCCTGTAAAATAACACTTGTGAGAAATTCCCAAACTCCTGGCTTGATGCTGGAAATGCTCAGTATTTCCACCACCAATAATGACAAATTTTACATTTTCTCCCATGAAGTTGAGAACTTGAGGGGCGGCATTAAGTAATACAGATATACCTTTTTCATAAGTCATGCGACCGACATAATAAACAATTTTTTCATGGTCTGCGGCAAATTGCCGACGGAAAGCTTGAGCATGAAAGCCTTGATTATGCTGTTTCTTTTCTGGTCGAATACCGTTGTAAATAACATCTATTTTGTCCCCAGGAGTTTGTAAGGCTTCTTCCACCTCTCGCCGCATATAATTTGTACAAACAATAATTCGCCAAGCGTTATAAGCCAGTAAATATTCTTTGTGATGAATATAACTTTGAATATCAGTCTTAATACCATTGTGTCGTCCGTATTCTGTGGCGTGGATGGTAGCAATCAGGGGGATTTTAAAGTTATGTTTTAACGCCATTGCTGCATCTCCCACCAACCAATCATGGGCATGAATTAAATCAAAAGTTTCTTCCTCCAAAATTAACTTACCACCTTGTTCTCCCATGCTCTGGTTGAGATTACTTACCCAATGAAAAAATTCATTACTATGTGGTACTGGTACCCGATGCACATTGATTCCTTCCACTATCTCATACATGGATGCCTGGCCAAACTCAGCAGTAATCAGGTGAATGTCATGTCCCAGCTTCACCAGTTCCGGGTATAGTTCCGCCACGTGACGAGAAATTCCGCCAACTATCCTGGGCGGGAACTCCCAACTCAGCACCAGTATTTTCATTGACTAAACTCCCCCATACCCTGTAAATATCTAAAAAACTACAAAGATGCTCACTGTAGTGATTATAGTGATTGTATTTACTACAGTTTTTGGATAGAGCCGATAAACCAAAATAACACAACCATAGAAAGAGGACAAAAGATTTTCCGCTTTTTAGGATAGTTTTAACAACATCAGCCTAAGTCCCCACCAATAGGAATGTTATGTGGGGATATAAGCCAGGTAATGACCATCCCATCTGCCCACAACATCAGCCGCTCTTTGGTTAGTGAGTGGATTATATGTGTTAACCTTCCCTGCTTCCATCCGTAGTAAAACCATGGGATTTTAACTTCAAAATTTGGATAATTTCAATGGTCATCATCAGCAGAAAGCAAGACTGGTTTTTGATACAGAGGTACTGTAAAGGTGACTGTTGAACCAAGTCCTTCACCGAGACTGTAAAAATGTACTTCACCCCCCATAGCCTCTATGAGCTTTTGGGATATTGCCAGTCCCAAACCTGTACCGCCGTACTGACGAGTGCGGGAACCATCCACCTGTGAGAATAATTGAAATAGTTTGTCTTGTTTATCTAGAGAAACACCAATACCCGTGTCAGCTACTCTCACCCTCACCATACCAGGGAATTGCTGCCCTTGAAATGTCGTCTTTTTTAAAACCAAATCAGCACTGACGGTAATGCCACCTTCCTCGGTAAATTTGATAGCATTATTCGCCAAATTGAGCATAACTTGTAACAATCGTTGGTAATTACCTTGGACAATTATTTCATCGGAGGTAGGAAGCATATGCATATGAAAGCTGAGATTTCTTGACTCTGCTTGGGGACGCATAAAATTTTCTACATCATGAAATAGTTCATTTACTTTAACTGGAGAACAAACTAACTCCATTTTGCCAGCTTCGATTTTGGCTATATCTAAAATATCGTTGATTATATGCAGCAGATGTATTGATAAATGATGGGCTTCAAAAAGAAACTGACGTTGTTCCTCAGGATCATCTGCCATACCCTCTAAAATCAGCTTCAAAAAGCCTATCATGCCATTGAGGGGAGTGCGAATTTCATGGGATACATTAGCCAGAAATTCGCTTTTCAGGCGGGAGGCTTCTTCGGCCTTTTGACGGGCTAGTTCTAGTTCTTTGTATAAAGTGGCATGAGCGATAGCTGTACCCACCTGATCAGCAAACTCCTTTGCTAATTCTAGTTCTGCTTTTGTCAGCGGCTCAAATTCATCTTTAAGACTAATGGCAATTACTCCGTTGGCTTGGTCTTGATGGCATGTGGCGACTACTAAAATTTTTTCCTGGGGGAACAGACTATACCCTGATACCTCCACCTCCATCACCATTGGTTCTAAAGTTGCCAATGCTTGAGCAAAAGCTGGCTCAGAACTTACATCTATTTCTAAGCCAAGCATGGAGTTACGTTTTGGGTGGTGATACTCTGCTATGACCCGGACTCTAGAACTACTAGGCTGGTAAGGACAGATAATGCAACGCTGTAGCCTTAGCGCTTTTCCCAAACTATCAACAGTTTGTTGCCAAATCACATCTAAATCTAATGTCCGCCGAATATTTTTGGTAATTTTATTCACCAGCCTTTGGTATTGTTGCCTTCGTCCTGGGTGACGTAGTAAACATAAAGCCGATTCTGGCTGTGTGAGTTTTTCTGGTGTTGCCTTAACTCCTTGTTTGTTAAGTTTAACTTGCAACAACCGTCCCATCACCAAAACTGTAGTAGCGGGGGTTCCTAGTGACGGCATCATCGGGCAAATTACCAGATCCAACTCGAACAACTCTTGGCGGTAGCTAAACCAGCATTGAAACTTTTCCGGGAGCAAATTATTTAAAATCCGGCGCAATCGTTCCAAATAAGCACCATTATCTACAGGGACAAAAATTTCTTCCTCATTGCACTCATTTACTATTTGCTTGGGGTTTAACCCCAACAATTCGCTATGCTGCCAATAAAATGTCAGGTAGCGTCCCGTCCCATCTTGGGTGTACACCAATTCGGAACCGACATTTGGCAGGGAGCCATCGGTTTCATTAGTGGTATATTCCAGATTTTGGGGAAATATGTTGGGCAATTGGGAGTTAGCACTAATAGTCATGAATCGAGTTGGATAGACAAATGGCAACTCAAAGTGGCTTGGCTAAAGCCGCTCAAAAAAATTGAAAATTGGCGGAAACCATTACAGCTTTGGCATTGTTACATTGAAGATTTTGGCGTTTTTTGATGGCTTTTTTTCATGTTCTATTTGCACCTTGTTAATCGACTAATTACTTACCAGTCATTAGTTGTTGAGATCCCATACCCCCGCCTGCGCTAGCTATGGTGGACATAAAAATTCATAACTAACGACTCGGTTTAAACCATATCCCCGGTGGGTGTGGTTAACTAAAGACTAAAAACTGGGTATCATCCTTTCGCCTCAATCATTCCATTCCCCACGGGGTGGAACAGGTATGCGACGGGGAGTGCGTGTCAGTTCGTCATCTCTAGGAACTTCACCTCGCAGCCATTGACGAATGGCCACTTCAATGACTTTACTGGGATCATTGGTTAAGTGCTGAATTTGTTCTACTAAATCCGGGTCGAGGCGAACAGCCATTTCTACCTTATCGGCTCGTCTTGGTTCCGGTTCGGTAGCTTTCTCTTTCATATTCATAGGTTTATATACTCAGAGATTTTTGCGTCTAAAGCTTTGTCCTGGATTGATTATTTACCATTCAGGTAAGTTGACTGACTATGGTTAAGGTGCAAGTTCACTGCACAATTACATAGGCTCCCAAACCCACACCAAACTAACAACATTTGGTTTTAAATGGTAAAGGTCATCAAACTCACTAGACAACAGATGCAGAATTGGTTTCCGTAAGTCAGTAGTTCTAGGCAGTTACAAAGTGTAACAATCCACGACATCTACATTATTTACTTACATATATTTATTGTACGCTTTTGATTGGTTAATCCCATCATGTAAAATAGACTTTATATAGATATTTTTTTTCTAAATCTAAAATCCCCGACTCCTGAACAAAAGCCAGCAAAGCCCGGTGGGGGTGGATGGCAGAGAAATTGTTAAGTCCATCTCTTGGGGGTGAAATCTCAAATCCCAAATCCATTAACTCTAATGCAACAGATCCTTGGCTAAGAAAGCATTAAAATATATAAAGTAAATTTCTTCTTTAACCTTGATTGCTGCTTCAGCAAAGATAGTTTATGACTGACGTTCCCGCAGATCGTATTCGCAATTTCTGTATTATTGCTCACATTGACCACGGGAAATCTACCCTCGCTGATCGCTTACTACAAGTCACTGGCACTGTGGATGAGCGCAAAATGAAGGAACAATTCCTTGACAACATGGATCTTGAACGGGAGCGCGGCATTACCATTAAGCTGCAAGCTGCCCGGATGAACTACAAGGCCAAAGATGGTCAGCAGTACGTATTGAATTTAATTGATACTCCTGGTCACGTAGACTTTTCCTATGAAGTGTCCCGCAGTCTGGTAGCTTGTGAAGGGGCGCTATTAGTAGTAGATGCCTCTCAAGGTGTAGAAGCCCAAACTTTAGCCAATCTTTATTTGGCTTTGGAACATGACTTAGAAATTATCCCGGTTTTAAACAAAATCGATTTGCCAGGGGCAGAACCAGAACGGGTAATTAGCGAAATCGAAGAAATTATCGGTTTAGATTGTAGCGGTGCTATTCTGGCTTCTGCTAAAGAGGGCATTGGCATTGATGAAATTTTAGCCGCAGTGGTAGAGCGCATACCACCACCAAAAAATACCATCAATGAACCCTTACGAGCATTGATTTTTGATAGCTATTACGACAGCTATCGGGGAGTTATCGTCTATTTTCGGGTCATGGATGGCAGTATTAAAAAAGGCGATCGCATTTATTTAATGGCATCTGGCAAAGAATACGTCATTGACGAGTTAGGGGTGCTTTCTCCCACAGAAATGCAAGTGGAAGAACTCCACGCCGGAGAAGTAGGCTACCTGGCAGCAGCAATTAAAACTGTGGCCGATGCCCGGGTAGGAGACACCGTTACCTTGTCTAAAGCCAAAGCCCTAGCCCCCCTACCTGGTTACACAGAAGCCAATCCAATGGTATTTTGTGGAATGTTCCCCATCGATGCTGACCAATTTGAAGACCTGCGGGAAGCTTTAGAAAAGCTGGGACTCAACGATGCAGCTTTACAATACGAACCAGAAACCTCTAGTGCCATGGGTTTTGGGTTCCGTTGTGGGTTCTTGGGGTTACTGCACATGGAAATTGTCCAGGAACGTTTAGAACGAGAGTATAACCTGGATTTAATTATTACAGCACCTTCTGTAGTTTATCGTGTAATTACTAACAAAGGTGAAGAACTGTTTATAGATAATCCCAGTCATTTACCAGCTCCCAACGAACGGGAAAAAATTGAAGAGCCCTACGTGCAAGTAGAAATGATTACACCAGAAACTTACGTAGGCACATTGATGGAATTGTCCCAAAATCGGCGTGGTATTTTCAAAGATATGAAATATCTCGCCCAAGGACGTACCACACTCACTTATGAGTTACCCTTGGCGGAAGTGGTCACCGACTTTTTTGATCAGATGAAGTCGCGATCGCGCGGTTATGCCAGTATGGAATATCATCTCATCGGCTACCGTGAAAATCCCTTGGTAAGGCTGGATATCATGATTAACGGTGATCCCGTTGATTCCCTAGCCATGATCGTTCACCGAGACAAAGCTTATAACGTCGGAAGGTCAATGGCGGAAAAACTCAAAGAACTCATTCCTCGCCATCAATTTAAAGTACCAATTCAAGCAGCAATCGGCAGTAAAATTATAGCCAGTGAACACATCCCAGCTTTGCGGAAAGACGTACTAGCTAAGTGTTATGGTGGTGACATCAGCCGCAAGAAAAAACTTTTACAAAAACAGGCAAAAGGTAAAAAGCGGATGAAAGCCGTCGGGACAGTGGATGTACCCCAAGAAGCTTTTATGGCAGTACTGCGTTTAGATCAAAGCTAAATATTGATTTCTCCCCGGCTGAAAAGTACGGGGATTTTCAATTATTGGGAGGAAGTGGGCTAAAGTGTTGTAGCCTAGGGGAACATAATTCACAATTTCGGTAGAAATAATTGGTAGAAATAAATTGGTCAACTCACCAACCCATGGGCTGATGATCAACCAGAATCTAAATAATACGTGAGATAATACGTGAGATAATGCCCGAGGAATTTTCCTGGGTGCATTGGTTCCTAGTCCTGTACTTCCTGAGTGTATTTGTCAACAAATATTAGCGAAAAAGTATCGTAATATATCTAAAATTGAGTTACCAAACTGTGAAATTAAAATTCCACTAGCCAAAGAGGTGTCAAACAATGGAACTGACAGTTGAAAATGTTGAATCAGTCTTAGATGAAATGCGCCCTTACCTAATGTCTGACGGGGGAAACGTGGAACTTGTAGAACTGGATGGGCCAATTGTGAAACTGCGGTTACAAGGTGCTTGTGGTTCTTGTCCCAGTTCTGCCATGACCTTGAGAATGGGTATTGAACGTCGCCTCAAGGAAATTATTCCTGAAATCGCTGAAATTGAGCAAGTAATCTAGCGATTAGGCTGATGGAGTGATGAGAAACAACGGGAATAAACACCCCATTTCCCATCCTCCATGTTTCATTCTCCATTTTCCATTTTCCATTATTCACCATGTCTTATCCCTTACACGTTGCTTTCATCTGGCATCAACACCAGCCGCTGTACAAGTCCCCTAACAGCGGCGTTTCCCTTTCTACCAGTCAGCACTACCACCTACCTTGGGTACGGTTGCATGGAACCAAAGATTATTTAGATTTAATATTAATTCTGGAAAAGTATCCGAAGTTACACCAAACCGTAAATTTAGTACCATCCCTAATATTACAACTGGAAGATTACATTGCAGGCACTGCCTTTGACCCCTACCTCACAGCTAGTTTGACCCCCGATGAACAAATAACTCAGGAACAACGAGAATTTATTGTCCAACACTTTTTTGATGCCAATCACCACACTTTAATTGACCCCCATCCCCGCTACGCTGAGTTATACTACCAAAGACAGGAAAAAGGGCAAGCCTGGTGTTTGGCTAATTGGCAATTGTCTGATTACAGCGATTTACTGGCTTGGCACAATTTGGCGTGGATTGACCCTCTATTTTGGGCAGACCCAGAAATTGCAGCTTGGTTAAAGCAAGGTCGAAATTTTACTTTAAGCCATCGCCAGCGCATATATGGGAAACAGCGGGAAATTCTCAGTCAGATTATTCCCCAACACCGGAAAATGCAAGCAGCCGGGCAGCTAGAAATCACCACCACCCCCTACACTCACCCAATTTTGCCCCTCCTGGCTGACACCAACTCTGGCCAAGTAGCAGTACCCGGAATAAAACTACCCCAGCGTCGGTTCCAATGGGTAGAAGATATTCCCCGGCACTTGAGTAAGGCCTGGGATTTATATACAGAGCGTTTTGGGCAAGAACCACGGGGTTTATGGCCTTCAGAACAATCAGTCAGCCCGGAAATTCTGCCATATATTATTAAACAAGGTTTTCAGTGGATTTGCTCAGATGAAGCGGTGCTGGGTTGGTCACTAAAACACTTTTTTCACCGGGATGGAGCCGGAAACGTCCAGCAACCAGAATTATTATACAGACCTTATCGCTTAGAAACTCCCGCAGGTGATTTGGCAATTGTCTTTCGAGACCACAGATTATCAGATTTGATTGGTTTTACCTACGGGTCAATGGCCCCAAAACAAGCAGCAGCGGAACTAGTAGGACATCTGCAAGCCATCGCCAAGATGCAAAGAGAAAGCCACAGCGAAACACCTTGGTTAGTCACCATTGCATTAGACGGGGAAAACTGTTGGGAATTTTATCCCCAAGACGGTAAACCTTTCTTAGAAGCGTTGTATCAAACCTTAAGCAACGAACCCCATCTCAAACTCGTTACCGTCTCAGAATTTCTCCAACAATTCCCCCCCACTGCAACTATACCCCAAGCACAGCTACATAGTGGTTCTTGGGTAGATGGTAATTTCACCACTTGGATTGGCGACCCAGTGAAAAATCGCGCTTGGGACTACCTAACCCACGCTCGAGAAACACTAGCTAAACATCCCGAAGCCACAGAAGAAAACAACCCACAAGCATGGGAAGCTTTATACGCCGCCGAAGGTTCCGATTGGTTCTGGTGGTTTGGCGAAGGTCATTCTTCCAATCAGGATGCTGTGTTCGACCAACTATTTCGAGAACACCTGTTGGGAATTTACAAAGCCTTAAATGAACCAGCACCTTTTTATCTCCACCAACCACTAGAAGTTCACGAAGCACGAACTGACCACAGGCCAGAAGGGTTTATTCATCCAGTCATTGATGGTAAAGGTGATGAACAAGACTGGGACAGAGCCGGACGTATAGAGATTGGTGGAGCCCGGGGAACTATGCACAACAACAGTGTGATTCAAAGACTTTGGTATGGGGTAGATCACCTCAATTTCTATCTGCGGGTGGACTTCAAAAATGGTGTCCTTGCACAACGAGATTTACCTGAAGAGTTGAACTTGTTGTGGTTCTATCCCCATAGGACAATGCACAATAGCTCTATTCCCATGGCAGATGTGCCAGATATTCCCCCACTTAATTACCTCTACCACCACCATTTGGAAATTAATTTACGTACCCAATCCATTCAGTTTCATGAAGCTGGAGAAAATTATCAATGGTATTCCCGCTTTAGCCGGGCCCAAGTCGCTTTAGACAATTGTTTAGAAGTTGCAGTACCCTGGGCTGATTTGCAAATTTCCCCAGACTATTCCCTGCACCTGGTTTTAGTCCTAGGGGATGAAGGACGTTTCCGCGACTATTTGCCAGAAAACGGGTTGATTCCCATTGATGTGCCGTGAATCTCACCATTGATGAGTTGATTTTTGCCGGAATTTGAGGGCTAAAGCCCTCAAATAATTAACGTACTTCTTTCAAGCTTTCCACTTGTTTAGTAAACATTTCCGTGAATAGACTCATAACTGAACGTTCTTCACGCACCTTAATATTAGCCACAATAGACATTCCTGACTGTAAGGAGATTTTTCTGCCTTGAATATCTAAATGTTGTTTATCTAAACCAATTCTGGCGGGAAATCTATAAAACTGATGTGTTTGGTCTGGTGGTAACGCGTCTGAGCCGATGCTAATTACTTTTCCTTTAATATCCCCAAATTGGCTAAAGGGAAAAGAGTCAATTCTTACATCCGTTGCCATTCCTTCTTCCACAAAGCCAATATCTTTATTTGTAATAAAAACCTCGGCAATAAATTTATCATCAGGTACAATTTGTAAGACCTTTTGACCAATATTTGCTACAAAACCAGGATATTTTGCTTGTAAGTCAAATATTGTTCCCGACACAGGAGCCCGTAGTTCTTGATATTGAAAGTTTAACTGAGCTTGAGAAATTTTACTATTTATATCTGCCAATCTTTGTTCATTGTCTAGAACAATTTTCATCAGCTGGCTATCAATTTCAGCAATACGTTTTTTGTGTTCAGCTATTTTTTCTAAGACATTTTTACTGGAACTAGCCAAGGAATTTTTCAGCTCTTCATCTCCTTGTTCAATTGCGAACTGTAAACGCTTTTCTTCTTCCTCTAATTGCTCTATGGTGGCTTTGAGAGTTTGCACCTCTTGTTGTTGATTAAGATACTGAAGCTGGGAAATACCACCTTCTTCTGCCAACACTTTGATTTTATCTAGAATACCTTTTTGGATAGCTAAACCAGATTTAGTATCATTCTTTCTGACTTTGATTTGAGCCAGTTCCTTTTTAGTTTGCTCTACTTGTAACCTGGCTGTAGCAGATCGGGAATCTAATTCTTTTTGAGCAAATTCTAGACGTTGTTGTTCATCAACTCCTAAAGCTGCACCCGTGTTAAAGTTTCTCAATTCAGCGCGTAACAATTCATTTTCTTTAACTAAAGCTATCCTATTTTTCAACAGAAACCCAGCATCTAATGGTAATTTACCGCGCAAAAATTCTAACTCACCTGCTGTTGTAGAGCTATTTGCCATTAACCGACGATAAGTTTGATTTTCTTCCATTAAGGCCGTGCGAATCTTTCTCAAAGCACCCAATTCAGCAACGGTAGCAACGGTTTCAAAAGTCAGCAGCAAATCTCCTGGCTTAACTTGTTCTCCATCTTTGACATGAACAAATTTGACTACTCCAGTCACAGGAGCTTGAATTTCTTTAACTGTCCCTTCAGGCTTGAGTTGACCTGTAGCAGGAACTACTTGCTCAATTTTGGCGAAATAAGCCCAAGTAATTCCAAAACAAGCCAGCCCTATTAAGGTCAGCATAATTGTGCGTGACCAAATTGGAGATTGGCGTAATATAACTGATTGTTCAAAATTAGTATACTCAGCATTTGCTAAAGCATGATTAGTAGCCTTAGTTGGAGATGTGAGCACTGATGAATCAGCGTTCACACCGTTGTTATGCTTACCGTTGCCATTGCCATTCAGTTGAATCATGGTAATTTGATAGGTTGGTGAAAAAATTGTGAATACAGCCCCAGTCAGATGTGTGAGAAGACTTTTGATAGTCACAGACCAAAGAAGCAACTGGATTTATTGAACTCTTTACTATGGAGTTACAAATTCACTTCCTGTTGCTGATAAAGATAAAAATAATGACCTTTAGCAGCCATTAATTCTTGATGGCTTCCTTGCTCTATAACCCTACCGTTATCCATGACGATAATCGTATCTGCATGACTCACAGTGTTGAGGCGGTGGGTAATAAAGAAAACTGTGTTACCTTCAAAGGCTTTAGCTAAATTTAAACAAACTTGTCGCTCGGTGGGATAATCTAGAGCGCTTGTTGCTTCGTCTAAAACTAATAATTTTGGTCGCTGTAAAATAGAACGAGCAATGGCAATTCTTTGTCTTTGTCCACCGGAAAGCCCAGCCCCCCGTTCTCCCACCCTTGTGTTGTAACCGTTGGGTAAGGACATAATAAAATCATGAGCCACTGCAACACGAGCTGCTGCAATAATTTCGTCAGTTGTCGCATCGGGGTTGGTGAGGGCAATATTTTCCTGAACAGTACCATCAAACAACAGCGTTTCTTGGGGAACTACACCCACTTGTCGTCGCAGAGAATAAAGTTCTACCTTGGCAATATCATAACCATCGATCAAGATTCTGCCAGACTCCACTTCGTACAGTCTCAGCAGTAACTTCATCATCGTACTTTTACCTGAACCACTTTCTCCGACAATGCCAACGAATTTTCCTGATGGAATATCGACATTCACACTAGAAAGTTGTAACGGTCCGTTGGTAGCAAATCGGAAGGAAACATTTTCAAATTTTACGCTTCCAGAAATGGCTGGTAAAGGAATATTTTCCCGGTCTATTTCTGCTTCTTGCGGTGTATCAACAATGTCGCTCAAGCGCTCTAGAGATAAAGCAGTTTCTTGGAAGTTTTGCCAGAGTTGAGCTAAACGCAATATTGGGCTAGTAACGTAACCAGAAATAATTCTAAAAGCAATTAATTCACCTAGGGTTAATTCTCCTTGTAGAACTAAATAAGAACCTAACCATAACACTAACAATGCACTGAGTTTGTTGAGAAAACTGCTAGTGGAATTGGCGAGGGTCGAGGTGATAACGGTTTTAAAACCAGCAGCCACATACCGAGCATAACGCTCTTGCCAAGAACAACGGGATTGCAATTCAATATTTTGCGCTTTCACTGTTTGAATACCCGACATTACCTCAACTAAATAAGATTGAGTGTGGGCATTGCGTTCAGCTTTGGTGCGTAGCTGTTTGCTAATAGTGGGAGAAGCAATTAAGGTGAGAATTACAAATATAGGAATCGTCCCTAAACCTACCAAGGTTAACTGCCAACTATAAAACAGCATGACGATAATATAAATTATCGAAAATATGGCATCTAATACCACTGTTAAGGCAGTACCAGTCAGAAACTGACGTATATTCTCTAATTCGTTGACGCGAGTGGCAAGTTCACCTACAGGTCGGCGTTCAAAATACCGCAGTGGTAGACGTAGTAAGTGATCAATAATTTGCGACCCCAAACCCATATCAATGCGGTTAGTGGTATCGACAAACAAGTAAGTTCTTAACGTAGTTAGTAGTGCTTCAAATATGCCTACTACTAATAGCAAAATACCTAAAACATTCAAGGTACTAATACTATTTTGAACTATAACTTTGTCGATAATTAACTGAATGACTAAGGGATTAGCTAGCTGGGCTAACTGGACGAAAAACGAAGCAATAAAAACTTCTATCAGAACTCGCTGATATCTGGAAAGGTAAGGAAGAAACCACTGTATACCAAAGCGTTCTTGAGGTGTTTCCTTAGTAGTCGTCAGCAACAAAACTTTTACCAGAGAAGGTAAATTGTTTTTATCAACATTTAATTGCTCTACAAATTGAGCAGGTTTGCAACGTATAATTCCTTGGGTTGGTACACCTGCAACAACGTGATGAGCGTCTATTTCATACAAAACAGCATAACTATCAAGATAATGAATTATTGCTGGTGTAGGAATGCGCGTAATTGCACCAACAGGTAAGTCTACTAGTTGGGATTTCAGTCCGATTAACTCGGCTACGTAAGCACAAGCCGGAAAAGATATACTACCTTGGCGTTTGAGTTGCTCATTTAAGATGCGACGAATCACCTCCCGACGAAAGGGGATGTGTAGGTGTCGCGAGAGCATTTGAAAACAGGCGAAAATGGTATTAACTTCCCCTTTACCGCCAACAAATGGGTAATTTTGACGTTTTTTTCTACTTCTCTTTCTCTGTGGAGATGATTCGGACTGAGGAATTTCTTGCTCTTGGGCGTATGGAATCTCTACATTATCGGTGATGGATGGTTGGTCATTGTAAATGGGATTTTGTCCCTGATGACCATTTAAAAATGATAAGTCCCCAGGAGATAAACCAATCAAACGCGCGAGATTTTTACCCTTAACTTCCAGTCTGTCACCTAGTTCTAAACGCGAACCAGGAGAGAATTTGCTGACTGAACCACCACCACTGACAAACCAGATATTTTCACCATCTAGTTGGTTGACTGGGGTGATTCCTGGTTTTAGGTAATGTACTTGTGCTTTGGATAAAGCGTGTTGAACAACTTCTGTGAGATTAGAAACTGCGTTGGCTTGCTTTTCAATTTGTGAACTCAGAACATCAAACACCTCTATTAAATGACCCCGGTTGGAGCGCGCATTAGCAAAGTCTGGGTAGGAAGCCAGGAGGCGTAAGTACTCCGTTTTACTCAAGCTCAGACAGATAACTTCATTAGAAGCGATGGCAGTTTCACAGGCAATGTCCCGTAATATACTAATCTCACCCAGGATTTCCCCTGGATTCAACAATTTTAATGTGGTAGGTATTTGTGTTTGGGGATGATATCCCAACAAACGTACTTTTCCTTCGTAAATAATTGTAATTTGTTCGGGCAGTTTATCTTTGCCAATTATTTTCTGGCCTATACGGTAGCGCCAAGCTTGTAGTTTTTTGGAGATCTCAGTTATCTCTTCAGTGGGTAGCTCTTTAAACCCTTCTAAGTTGCTAATAAATGCTTGAAAGGAACTGTTAATATAAGTCATTCCCGGATAGGTATGTGTAAAAGTGTATCCACAACTACAACCTAAAAAAATAGGTTTATACTTTGACTATTATGCATTAACTGTCGCGTTTTCTAATTGTTGAACTAAGTTATTATGGGCTGCCATCTGTGCTTGTAGCCAATTATTAAAAAGTTCATTCAGCAACCTGTGACGTAAGGCGTTGTCTAACTGTACTAGCAACAACTTCTCTAGCCGGAGTATTACTATCCAGTTTTCTAATTGAGTTGGCGGTAATAGTTGCTGCGGCTGGCTAGTAGACAATAGTTTTGCCAAAACTGGATGGATGCTTTGCAATTCCACCGGGCCAACTAAGCCATTTGTTTGTGCCTCTGAGCCTTGAGAATACTCCCGTGCTAATTCGCCAAAACTTTGTTCTCCTGCTTGTAACCGGAAGTAAATTTCCTGAGCAATACCAATGTCATTAGTTCTGATCAAAGAATACACTACTCGATCTAATTGGGGTTTGCGCTGTGAAAAATAAGACTCTAAATCGTCTCCCCAGGTCAGGCGCTTGAATTTTTCGATTTTAAATTGGCGGATGGCTATGGCCGTAAATTTTTGCTCACTCATCTGATTTTGCTTAAGCCAGCGGTGACGCGCTTCATCAGAGGTGATTTGATAATGTTGGGCCAGTTGTTCACAAGCAACTTTCCCCTCTTCTGCTGTACAAGAAATTGGAGCGATCGCTTGGTCGAGTACCATTTCTTTGATTAGCGCTGGCAACATTTGGTATTCTTCCAGCAATTGCAAAATCTCTGCTGATGATAACTTTGTGAGATTAGTCGCAACTTGTTGCCAAATATTGCCCGGTTGTATAACTGCTGTCATATCACTTTATTAACAAGTATTTTCAAAACCACGGTGTAGCAAGTAAGGACATTGTATTACTCATAGGTTATTGTTTGGTTAAATTTATCCACATGGCAGATGTATCATAATTCCCAACTTTAACACAACTATACAAGTATATATCAATACAGCAAATTTTTGGCAAATATAACCGCTTCTTTACATAGTACTAAGAGACTATTCATAAAGTAAATCTTTAGACAACGAAATCCTACTGATAACGGCACATATAGCCGCTTCACTCATTTCAGGGAGACCCTCATAATCCTTACTGAGACAATGGTACTGATTAAGCCAAGCAAAGTTCCATTAATGCGTAGGTAGCAAGTCCTCACGGTGAGGAATTTGCTGCACTCACAACCTATGACAGTTCTTCTGTGGACTGTTTAAGAATTCCATGCCTTCTAGGCATGGGGAGTGTCAAGATATTAATTAACGTCTACCGAATACCTGTGTCCAGTAGATTTTATGATCACCCCCCCCGAACATCACTGACACCAATATCCTTATAATTCGGATTCATAATATTTCTACAATTTAAGCCTTTATATAGGGTTTCTAACCCCCCTCAACAGTCAACAGTCAACAGTCAACCGTCAACAATCATAGAACTTATAATCAAATCAACCTATACTTAAACTTTTATGACTAAATGGTTTAACACCGCAGGCCCTTGTCAACTAGATATACACTACACCCTATCCACCAGTGAACGCTTACCAGAGTTAAAACGCCTGATTGAGCAGCGCAATTACTTTGTTATCCATGCACCCAGACAAACAGGTAAAACCACTGCCATGCTCACCCTAGCACAGGAATTAACAGCCAGTGGTAAGTACACCGCCGTCATGGTATCCGCAGAGGTAGGCTCTGCTTTTCCCCATCAGCCAGAAGTAGCAGAAAGAAGAATTTTAGATGCTTGGCAAGATGCTATTGACTTTTGGCTACCAACAGAATTACAACCACCTTTTTTAACTAATGGTAATCCACCTCAACGTATTGGCTCTTTCCTCAAATCTTGGGCAGAAACTTCTGTGCGCCCCCTGGTGGTGTTTATTGATGAAATTGACTCTCTGCAAAATCAAACTTTAATTACTGTCTTAAGGCAATTAAGGGATGGTTTCCCCCGTCGCCCCCAGGGTTTCCCCCAATGTGTAGCCTTAATTGGGATGCGGGATGTGAGAGATTATAAGGTATCCTCCGGCGGTACTGATAGATTAAATACCTCTAGCCCCTTTAACATCAAGGTAGAATCTATAACCTTAAGTAATTTTACTTTGGAAGATGTGACAAGTCTCTACCAACAACATACTCAAGCCACAGGGCAAATCTTTACCCCCCAAGCCATTAACCACGCCTACTATTTAACCCAAGGTCAACCTTGGTTAGTCAACGCCATCGCCCGTCAAGTTACAGAATATTTAGCAGAAGATGTAAATATCCCCATTACAGTAGACTTAATCAATGAAGCCAAAGATATACTAATTCAAAGGCAAGACACCCACTTAGATAGTTTAGCAGAACGACTGCGGGAAGATAGGGTAAAAGCAATTATTCAACCCATGTTAGCCGGTGAAGAATTACCAGATGTGCCTAATGATGATATTCGTTTTGTCCTAGATTTAGGATTGTGTCGCTATCATTCCATTAGAGGTTTAGAAATTGCCAACCCCATATATAGAGAAGTTTTACCTAAAGTTTTAGCCTATACATCCATTATGTCCCTAGGGGTGATTGAACCTCAATGGTTGAGTCCTAATGGTGAATTAATCCCAGAAAAATTATTAGACTTATTCTTAGACTTTTGGCGACAACATGGAGAACCATTATTTAAAAGTACCCCTTACCCAGAAATTGCTCCTCATTTAGTATTAATGGCATTTTTACACCGTGTGGTTAATGGTGGTGGTAGCTTAGAACGGGAATACACCATAGGCTCCGGGAGGATGGATATATGTCTGCGTTATGGGGATGTAGTGTTAGGGATGGAATTAAAGGTATGGAAACAAGGTAAAGCCGACCCCTTACCCCAAGGATTAACACAGCTAGATAAGTATTTATCAGGTTTAAATTTAGATACAGGATGGTTAATCATATTTGACCGTCGCCCTGATTTACCCCCCATTAGTGAGAGAACCACCACGGAAATA
>WGNO01000061.1 GCA_016124525.1 Nostoc sp. RI_552
ACCAGACATTTTAGAATCTGGTGAAGCTGATATGAGTAATATTAACGGCAACACAGATAATGGCAATTCCTTTACAGCCGATAACAACCTTAGTGGAGCCTTTCCTATTGGTAGTACGCCAACCTCCTCAACAAATGAAAACTTTTTACCAGAAGCTCCTGAAGGTTTATCTGTACCATACAGCAGTGATGACTGGATATCTGATCTGAAAGACTTAGAATCTGGTGAACCTGGTGCAAGTAGTAGTGGTAACACAGGTAATGGCAATGGTAATTGGTTTTACGGGAGCGACAATACTGCTGACGGCAATGGTAATTGGTATTTTGGTGTTAACAACACCAGTAATGGCAATGGTAACTGGCAGTTAGCTGATAACAATACTGCTGACGGCAATGGTAATTGGTATTTTGGTGTTAACAACACCAGTAATGGCAATGGTAACTGGCAATTAGGTGATAACAATACTGTCAACGGTAATGCCAACAGACCCAGTGGTAATAACAACAGTATTCTTGGCAATGCCAATACTTCCAACAATAATGGTGGCAGTTTACTGGGTAATCGCATTGAAGCTAGTGAAGATGGTAAAGCATATATTGGTAATGAGGATTGGTCTTTCGATATCCTTGATGAACTGACATCCCTGGGGAGTGGTGTTTCGGGAGTCGGTAATGATGTTGCAAGTTTGTTGAGCCATCCTGATCTAATAGCAACTGCCACTAGTCAAGAAGGTTTTACTAATTCCCCCTTCTTAACAAACGAAAATTATCAATATTAATCATTTTTGTCGGCGAGTAGGGATAAGGGCGCAAGTACTAAAGAAATTAGTTGATTTGTGATTGGTTTTTAGGGATAGCGATCGCTTTGATCCTATCCCTTTTTTTAGTATGGTCAGGGTGGCAGTGACTTGACTATGTAATGTGTGAATTTATTTTGTCAACAACAGGGTTACCTAGATGGAATTAGTCAACAAACTTTGGTCTGTCTTTCCCCGTCGACTGCAATTTGAATTGCAGAGCTGCCCAATCTTCCTGTTCAATTAACTTAGTTAATTCATCAATGTGTTGACGATATTGTTGTAAGGAACTCAGCAATTCTTGGCGGTTGTACTGTGCCATCATTACCCCTAATTCAGGATTACCCCCACCAACACGGCTGGTATCCCGAAAACCTGAACTAGCTAAATTTTGAGCTAATTGCAGTACTTGGCTATCAGTTTCACCCATGCAAGCAGCAATTAATGCCGTACTTACCATTACGGGTAAATGGGAAATTAAACTCACAGCTCGGTCATGTTGCTCTGGCTGGCAATAATAAATCCTAGCCCCAAGTGATCCCACGATTTGTTCTACCACTGCAATCGCTGTCTTTGGTGTTGTAGAATCCGGTGTGAGGACATAGGGTCTACCCACAAATAAATTTTGTCGTGCCGCTTCTATGCCACTATCTGCTGTTCCCGCCATGGGATGACCACCGATGAAATTTTCCCACAAAGGAGCGATGGCCTGGACTATGGGTGTTTTCACTGAACCAACGTCAGTTATTACCGTAGTTACGGGCAAATGATCAATCAGTTGCCGCAATTGTGGAACAATAAGTGCAATAGGTGTACAAATAAAAACAACCCCTGCATCTGCTAACAGCTTCATGTCAACAGATGCTTGATCTACGCTACCTAAAGCGATCGCTTTTTCACAGGTAGATTCACGTTGGCTGACACCCAAAACATGATGCCCAAGTGATCGCAAATCATAACCCAAAGAACCGCCTATTAGTCCCAGTCCCAAAATACCAATTTTCATTTTGATTCTGATTACGTATTTTCTGCATACTTTACCAACTATTAAAGTTTGTATCTAACAGGTATCATTCATCACTGTAGAAAATTGCTTACTACCAAATCTTTCAAAAATGTCGAAGATTTAAACAACCCCCTAGTGTGGAAATTGGTCTTCGTCTTAATGTCTTGACGATTTATTAATTCCTCCCATAGAGATATGATGTTTTTGTTTTACACATTCCACAAATCTGCTACATTTATACCACCCGCTTTAAATACAGTTGTGGATTTTCTCAACAGCTTTTACTATATCAATCAATAGTAAAAATATAATTTTTATAGTGTATTAGTCAAAATCATGGAGGAAACAAATGCGCGCATTTAATAAAATGCTAGGTCGGACTCGCTATGTAGTGTGTCGCTTATTTTTACATTTATCTGGGTCTGATGTTGCCCCTATTTTGGGAGTATTAAATAGTACAGCCCGAGAAGCGATCGCTACTGAAGGTGACTTGCGATATTTAGGAGAAGGATTAGTAGAAATTTGTGAAACCTTATTGCGATACGATGAAGCCTGGCTGTCTGCGGGTAATGAGGGTGAGGTATTTTGGGATGAAGGTGAGGCGGGAGATTACGTCAATGAATTATTTAATGACTCTGCCGAACGCTACGGTGCAAGTCTGGAGGTAAGTTCGGCTTCTGGCCATGAATCTTTTTCTATACCTGTCACCCGTAACGTTGTTGTCATGTTGACAGCAGCCTATGAAGGGGAAGTTCCCGACTTGGAAACCGACCTGTCTAATATTCCAGCATTAAAGGATGCTTTAAAAGCTTTAATCAATTTGCACTATAAAGGAAAACTCCGCGCAATTCATGTACATTTCTCCCCAGCCCAGTTAGGTGATGAACTCACCAATGATCATCTGTTGCAATATTACCCAGAATTAATTCCTTTGTAACTTGCTTGGGTAAATACGGTAGTCTCTACATTCCTATCCTGATTCAGGCCTGTTAAGCTCAAAAATAGGAAATATTAAAATGATCATAGCCGTGTTACGAAAACTTACAGTTATTTTTTTAGCACTGACTTTGTGCTTAACAACTCTTGCCTGTGGCAACTCTAACCAAACCACCTCTGAAACTACAAATCTTAGCCGCTCCTCTACACCTACCAAGTTAAGTGATGGTGAGTATCAGGTGCAGCAGGCTAGTTTTGACGATGCGAGTGGGGAGTACACACTGTTTTTACTCAACACTACACCCCCAACGTTTAAGACCGAAAATTTGCAAATGGCAAGGCTAACCGATGAAGAAATCAAGGAAGGAAAAAACACTTCTTTGAAGGTCGAGAATCGACAACCTGTTTTGTATATGACAGAAGACTTCAAAATCGAGTATGTCCATAACATCACGGAAACAAAAACCAATCCCCAAACTGGACAACAAGAAACAGTTGTAGTGCGACGAGAAAGCAACTTCTGGGCACCTTTTGCCGGGGCTTTAGCTGGTAATATTGCTGGTCAGGCCATCGGTAATATGTTATTTAGACCGCAATACTACGTACCACCTGCCTATCAATCAGGAGGAGTCCTGACCGGCCACGGCGGTTATGGCAGTAGTTATACTGAAGCAGTTAATAACTACCGCACTCGATACAATGCACCCCCAGCAGTGGAGCGCAATCGGACAACTTTCCGCACCACAGGAAACATCAGAAGATCATCCCCTGGTAATTCAACCCTACCCAGTACAACACCCAGGAGCACAACAAATCGCCCATCCGGTTCCGGTTTTGGAAGTAGTAATCTCAACCCTTCAAACAAATCTGGTTCCACAAGACGTAGGACTGGCAGCAGTTTTGGTTCCGGTTCTAGACGTTCATCAGGTAGTCCCAGCCGCTCATTTGGATCTGGCGGCAGACGGCGTTAAGAAACTGGCACTCCCCATGCCTAGAAGGCAGGGGATTCTTAAAGAGTCCACAACTGATTCCACTAAGGTAATAACCTAGTTTTATCGCTACTTTGACCAAAATATTTTTTGCTCTCCGGTACAATCCTCATTGTACTGGTTGTCCCCATGTTTAAAGCCAGGGACTTGCCTCTCGTTTCTTGGTCAAAGAATGTCACTTTGCAGCAATCACCTCTTGCGGCCAACGTCCCACAGCCTTACCAATCACCGCTAATTCTTGCATTAGGTAATCAAAACGATCTGGTGTTAGAGATTGCGGTCCATCAGATAAAGCTTTGGCTGGGTTGGGGTGAACCTCAATCATCAGGGAATCAGTTCCCGCTGCCATGGCCGCCATTGCCATTGCCGGGACAAATTCTGACCAGCCTGTGCCATGACTAGGGTCAATCATAATTGGCAGGTGAGTTAGCTTCCGCAATACTGGCACCACTGACAAATCCAAAGTATTGCGAGTGTGTTGGCGGTCAAAGGTACGAATTCCCCGCTCACATAAAATCACATTTGGGTTTCCAGCTGCCAAAATATACTCAGCTGCCATCAGCCATTCTTCAATAGTTGCTGCCATTCCCCGCTTTAAAAGAACTGGTTTTGGTTGCCCTCCCACCTTTTTCAGCAGGGAGAAGTTTTGCATATTCCTTGCTCCCACCTGCACCACATCAGCAACCTCAGCGATTATATCCAGTTCAGCGGCATCCATTACTTCTGTAATAATACCTAAACCACTTACTTCTCGAGCCTTTGCCAACAATTCTAAAGCGCTCTCACCATGACCTTGGAAAGCATAAGGTGAAGTTCGGGGCTTATATGCTCCACCACGTAAAAACTTCGCTCCCGACGCCTTAACACCCTCTGCCGTTGTCACGATCATTTCTTCGTTTTCCACCGAGCAGGGACCAGCAACAACTACTATAGGATGCTGTTCTCCAAAGACAACATTGCCATCGGGCGTGTTGACCACTACCTCAGAGGGTTCCCCATGACGAAACTGACGGCTAGCTCGTTTATATGGCAACTCTACCCGTAATACTTGCTCAATCCACGGGCTGAGTTCCTGAATTTCTAATGGGTCTAAGCTAGCTGTTTCACCGACTAGGCCAATTACCACCTTATGTTTACCGATGATTTTTTCTGGTATTAGTCCCCAGGTGATTAGTTCCTCGCTAATGCGGTTGATTTCCATTTCTGGGCAACCGCTTTTCATGACTACAATCATCTTTGATTCCCTAATTAGTTGACATGAACCTCAAACAAGTACCAGCTAATCTATCTTGTTTCTGTGATGAAATTTAAATTTATGCCAATATTTAATTATTTAAAACCACAATTCTTATTATGCCAAAACACGAAGCCCTCAGTCATTGAGGGTCTGAGTATTAGGTTTAATAAAGTAACATAAATTTTTATTTAGTAATGTTGAAGTTGAGATTTTCTAACTTCAACATTGACTGGAAAATTTACCCAATACCGCAATTAGTCTGGTATCTGAGCGCCAACCATCATAGTTTTTTTTGTCGAGTTTCCCGCCAAACTTCCACCATTCGACCCCAGTTGGTCATAAATTCACTTAAACCCAACAAACTTCCCATTCTTTCTTCATCCCATGAGGCTGAGAGAACACCATAAGTTATCCCCACAACTCCAAGACCAAATAACCCCATATTTACCAATAACACGGCAATGGGAGGCAGTTTGATGTCAGAGTACATAGTCAGTAAATAGCTAACTACTAAGGTTGTAATACCCAAAGCTGTTGGTATACCACAGAATCCAGCAACCCGGCGGATCATCCTTTGGCTGACAGCTTGGGGAATTGCCATTTCCTCTTTGCTGAAAGGTGGCTGCTTACTAGCCTCTTTTCCCGAGGTTTTTGGCTGTGATTGTGGTTTGCTTATAGCTTTAGGTGGTTTTTGGCGCTTTGTTTTTCGTTCAAAAGGTAAAGGACTACGCTCAGATTCTTCAGCAGACATAAGCAATAGTTCCTATCCACGAATACCGAGACGATTAATTAAACCCTGATATTTTTCCCGGTCGCCCTGTTGAATGTAGGCGAGAAGACGCTTACGCTGACCAATCATCTTTAATAATCCCCGACGGGAAGAATGGTCTTTTTTGTTGGACTGGAGATGTAAGCTGAGGCGACTAATGCGGTCGGTCAGCATGGCAACTTGAACTTCCGCAGAACCAGTATCGGTTTCGTGAAGTTGATAGTTAGACATTATTTCTTGTTTGCGCTGTTGCGTCAGGGCCATGATTAATCCACTTTCTAATTATTTTAAATGTATGCAGCAACTTCTCATAATACCATAGCCCTAAACTTGCTAGTATTACTCGCCAATGAGTATTTTGGCTGTGTAGGGTGGTATGTCGATATTTAAACCCGCTATCTCTAATTCCACCTTACCGTAAAACGAGCCAAAGCCCCTGGCTTAGGTCAAGGGATGTAGGCGATTTGTGGCTTTAGCCCCAGAGATTTTATCTTTCCCGTTAACTTTAGATAAATATACTGTGTAATTTTTTAGGATGTGATGAATAAGTGTTTTATCTGACTTATGAGTTTCCACTTATAGGACTTGCAGCCGTCCAGCAGACGGTGAGTGAAGATGCTTGCTGTTGGCAAAGCGGCGCGTTAGACCGGGTAAATTCATTGGAATTTTTTTGAAGCAAGAATCCCCGGGCCTTTAGCCGTGGGGAGTGTCAATCAGGCTAAGGGCAATTGTATCTGTGAAGCTATGTTTATAGAAGGAAAAGCTTAACAAACGTGGCTTCTATAAAGCAAGTTCATTAAAAACCAACGAGCTTGTTCCAGTGGGACGTGTCTGGGCTTGCCTTGGTAAACAATTTGATACTCATTCATATCTGCTCCATCTCCATGACCAGAAATTAGCTTGCCGTGAAAAGCTTCTTCCGCAAGTTGACGCACCTCATCTCTAAGAGCAGCTTGTGTGCTATTCATAGGTTGCTGTCTCCTCGAAATTTATTTTAGACATTGACGGAATTCAAAAATTATTCTCAAGACTTTGCATGCCATATCTTTACATTCCTTTGCACCAGATGTCTTTGTCACAAGATATATAGCTTGCAAGTCAATTTCATCATTCAAAGGTTATACTTTAGATACTTAAAAATTTAATTAATAAGATTAACTAATATTAGTTAATTTATCAGTAATGATATTATGCTTTGAGATAGTTGAAAGTGCATAGCAATTAGGTGTATACTGGGTTAGTGGCATGTTTTTTAATAATATAAAAGTGAATAATTGTTAAAAAATAATTTAAATTCGACTACAATCCATAAATCTCAATAACGAAAAATCAAATTGCAGATTCAGGGCGTTTAGCTGAAGGTTTATCATCAATGGTTCAACATAAAACCAGGGGTTTAGTCCCCATTAATGCCAGGAAAACAGATGTATTCGATATTTTTAATTTCAAGCATTACATAGGACCTAATCCATATTTAGATACCGGGGCGTTAGTATTTGATTTTGCACTCATAGAGTCTACACAGCCGCTATCTATTGAAGATTATCTCTCCAGTATAGGCCGTCGCTATGCCCATCTCGCAGAACAAATCTATGAATCCTACCCCCATCTGTTTGCTAGAGTCGCCTCAGAAGTAGGTAAGCTAGACATGGGGTTACACCTCAACCGTTGGAGTATTAAGCCATATGCAGATTACACAAGAATTAGCATTCAATCTTTGCATGAACCCACCACTAGAGCAGTAGTTTACTTTGTCTGGGACTGGTTAGAAGCCATCACCCAAAACAAAAAATTCTTCTTTGACGAGGAACTGCTAGCTATTCAGAAAAAATTCCGCCAATCTGTCTACGGCGGCCCTACGGTTTACGCTCTCTTGCGAACAGCTTATGAAAAAGGTATTCCTACCTTTTATCTTTGGTCAGAAGCACTGATGCAATATGGCTATGGCAAAAAACAAGTTCGTGGTGTAGCGACAACTTTTGATTGCGATAGTCATTTAGATTCAGACTTCACCACCCGCAAAGATGAATGCAAAACATTTATGCAAACCTTAGGTTTACCAATACCAGAAGGTGATATTGTTTGTTACCAAAAAGAAGCCTTAGAGGTAGCAAAAGAAATTGGTTACCCAGTAGCAGTTAAACCTGTAGTTGGTCACAAAGGAATCGGCGTTACAGCTGAGGTAGGAAATTCCAGAGAACTAGAATCTGCTTATGACAGTGCATTAGCCGCAATTCCCCAAGACCAATCACCCCGGATAATTGTAGAAAAAAGCATTTCGGGAACAGATTTTCGCTTATTGTGTGTTAATGGTAAATTTGTCGCCGCCACGGAACGCCGTCCCCCATCAGTGACAGGTGATGGTTGCTCAAATATTGCAGAGTTAATCCGGGAAGAAAATCGCCAACCGACACGCTTGGACACACCCACCTCACCCATGTCTAAGATTCAGTGCGACCACGCGATGGAACTTTACCTAAAAGAACAAGGTCTCTCCTTGGACAGTGTGGTTAAAAAAGGACGTACTGTTTATCTTCGCAAAGTTGCCAATCTTTCGGCTGGAGGGATAAGCATCGATGCCACATCCACAATTCATCATGATAATATTATCCTAGCCCAAGACATTGCCCAACACTTCCGCCTCACTTGTCTCGGTATTGATGTCATTGCCGAAAATTTGTCAGAATCTTGGAAGTCAAGTAACAACTTCGCCATTCTCGAAATTAACGCTGCGCCGGGAATTTTGATGCATCTTAATCCTGCTGTTGGTGAAAGTGTTGATGTCCCTTCCCGTATTTTAGAAACCTTTTTTCCATCCAGTGAAAATTCTAGAATACCAATCATTACCTTTAATAAAATTTCAGTTGAGGAGTTGCAAATGATAATTAACTGTCTTCTTTTGCAACATCCTGACTGGACAATAGGTGCTGTTTGCCAAGATGCAGTATTTGTTAATCACTCGCGGAAACCATTACACAGAGGTTACAACACCAACGTGGAAACTTTGCTGCGTAACCCCAAACTTGATTTATTAATTACTGAGTATGATGAATTCATCATTGAAGAAGAAGGGATGTTTTACCAAGGAAGTAATATTGTAGTTTTAAATAATCCCACAGAAACAGAGATGATGTTAGCAAGAAATGTCTTCGATGATTCTACGGTAGTAATTAAGAAAGAAAAGGACATTTCTATTCGTCGTGGTGGGTTAATTGAAGATTACACTTTGGCAGAAAATGAATCCTTTACTAAGGTCTATTTCAAAGTAATGGGAACGATTTAACTAATTGATGACTCCAAGCCCCACAGTCATGACTTATATTCTTGATATTCTCTCTCCCTCAGCTTTACCCTTGCAACAAGAGTTTCCTGGGGACGTGGGATGAATAGACATCTCCTAAAAGTGTAGAGACGTTCCAGGGAACGTCTCTAATATCGTAAATTGTGCCTAACTTATGGAATCAAACCCTCAAAATAGGACTGAAGTCATGACTACGAATTAACTTAATTTTTCGTAAGCAGCCAAAATAATTTTTTCAGTTTCATCCCAACTAATACATTTATCAGTTACAGAAACACCATACTTTAATTCTTCTCGCTTACCAGTCATTGGTTGATTACCTTCATACAAGTTGGATTCCAGCATCACACCAACAACTGATGTATTGCCATCAACTATTTGTTGAATGACATTTTCTAAGACAATCGGTTGTAATTTATAATCTTTATTAGTATTTCCGTGGCTACAATCAATCACAATTCTTGGTGGTAAATTAGCCGCTTTTAATTTCTCTTCCACCAGTCTGACATATTCTGCTTCATAATTGGGCTGACCACCACCGCGTAAGATAACATGACCATAGGCATTTCCCCTAGTTTCAAAGACACTTACTTGTCCCTTATGATTAATACCCAGGAAATTATGAGAGCTTTTAGCTGACTCTAAAGCATTTAAAGCAACCTGAATATTACCATCAGTACCATTTTTAAAACCCACAGGCATGGAAAGACCACTGGCCATTTCGCGATGAGTTTGTGATTCAGTAGTCCGTGCGCCAATAGCCGACCATGTAATCAACTCACTAAGATATTGAGGTATAATCGGGTCTAGGGCTTCTGTACCAGCAGGTAAACCCAACTCTGCAATTCTAATCAGCAAGCTACGTGCAGTTAATAAACCTTTTTCTACATGGAAAGAATCATTCATATCTGGATCATTAATTAATCCTTTCCACCCTACAGTGGTTCTGGGTTTTTCAAAATACACCCTCATAACGAGTAGCAATTTATCCTTCACTCGTTCAGCAAGGACTTTTAACCTGTGGGAATATTCCATCGCTGCTTGTGTGTCATGAATTGAGCAAGGTCCAACAACAATGAATTTTCTGCGGTCTTGAAAATCTAAAATATTTTTTATTTCCTGTCTGTACTGCAAGACAGTGTGTTCAGCCAATTTAGTTAAAGGCAATTTTAATTTTACTTCATTGGGTGTTAATAATACGTGAGAGTTCTTAATGTTAGTATTAAATAATTTATCGTGCATAGAGGCAAACTCGTTATTTTTGCTATTCTGCTGAGATGTGAAATTAATATATTATTCTAAATCAAAAGGTCAACACTGAGTTATAGATTTTTCAAATCACCAGGATTTTTGTCTGATAAATTTATAATTGCCCAATAACCTGTTGGTTAATTATTTTGTTTTCATGACTGACAAACCGCAATTCCACCCAGAGATGACTTTCCTCTGGGTGATTACCGCTTTCCCATCCCCAGGAGAGAATAAAATTTAACTACTCATAAATTTTCTGCCTGTTGACAAGAAAATTACTCTATTTTGCCCTGAGTTTCTTGTAAATGACTTAATAACCAATTTGCTGCTGTTGCTCTACGAGCATCTCGAGGTCCAAACTCACCAATTTTATAACCTTTGAAACCTAATTTCTCTTTGGCTATTTGTTTATTTGCCTGAGGAATAGAACGGGTTAATTTAACTGTTGCTGGGCGACTATCAAGAAAATCAGGTGGTTCTGGGTACTCATCTCGCCATTCTGCTTTCACTTCGGTAGTATCCCATTTGCCAGTTGAAGAGTCATAGCGATAACCCAAGTAATACCATACTAATTGATTGACTATGAAATCATCAATTTGATCATTAAGAATTGCCCAAATGGTTTCTGTATTCAGTGGTGGCAATTTAGACATATCAGCTGTGAGGAAAATATACTTCTACAAGTAATAACAATTTTATGCGTTTAAAAAACCACTCCAAAACTTAATAAATGCTGACAAATTAAACATTAAATAGTTTTGGTCTTTTTCTCTAGGTTCCCCAAGTAGGCAATGCAATTGGTCTGGAACATGACGGCAGTTTTTACACTTATACTTTATCTCCTAGACTTAAACCTTGTCCATGAACAGAATTAGAACCTAATTGGGTAATTGGCCAAGTTTATACCCCTTTTTACGCCTACTTAAAAAGTTATTCATCAAGACCACAATTCTATCCAATAACCAGGTAGACTGGAAATTGTCAAGCATAAACCAGTCAATGCACAATTCTACACCACTGCCAAAAATCGTCCGCGCCCACGTACTTGTTTCTGGTCGAGTCCAAGGGGTAGGCTACCGCTATGCAACTGTGGATACAGCTAGCCAGTTGGGATTAACTGGTTGGGTACGAAATCTTCCTGATAACCGTGTAGAGGCAGTTTTTGAAGGAGCGGGGGCGGTTGTGGAAGAGATGGTTCGTTGGTGTCACATTGGCCCACCTGCGGCTATGGTAAAAGATGTTGTGGTTGAATACCAACAACCGGAAAGTTTGCTCGGGTTTGAAGTCAAGCGTTTTGAGTAAACATGTTCTACTGAATCAGAACGGCAAAAAAGAGGATGTTCAACATATAACGCTCTAAGAATGATAAATTACCATCCCTTGGCGGGAGGGTGAAAGCCCCACCGCAACCACGTTTCTGGTTGTGTACTTTTTGCTTTACACAGGGAATGAAACCTGAGATTGTAGGCTTTAGACTAAAGAACCGATTAAGCAACTCTGTGAGTACCGAGGAATCCTACACCAGTAAAGCTAGTTTTTAGGTGGTGATTTTCTGCCTATTTTCGGCGTAAAACCTGAAGGGTGGGTATCAAGTAGAATTTGTTCTTGGTATTCCCACTCCCTCAGCTTTTCTCCTTGGCTTTTTTCAGTCACATAACCTTTTTGTAAATTAAATTGACTTTTTGTAACAAAATTGTTAACATAATATTACATAAGTTAGCAAATACCTCAAACCAGCTACACATACCATTATTAATAAAGTTGCCTTGGGCTTGAGACTAAATTGTGCTTCTTAGTACTGGTGTATCTAAAATCGTCATTCTTACTTCTCCTAATCAGAAACCTCAGTTGCCAAGCTGAGGTTTTTTGTATGGTATTAGCCTTTGAGTTTGTGAAATATTTCGGCAAAAAAAACTGTTTGGGAACTTGCCAAGAGCGTTTTCATACCACTGGATTATAAAATGATTGACGTGGATTGTTCCCTTGTGCATTGGTTAAGCTATGCACTACACCACCAAACGCTTTTTTACATATCACTAAATCTTCATGGGTTTTAACTTTTCTTGCTTCTTCTTCCTTGTCTGCCAAGTCTAGCCCTACTATAAATATCTCTGTAAAAAACCTACCCCTGTGGGATGCCTCCCCCTATTTTATTTGGGAGTTAATTGTAAGTTTCTGAATATTCTGGCATTTTCAGACGGCTAAATCACGCAGCGATCGCTACATTAGAAGATACACAAATATATTTATCCGCGACTCACACAAAACCATGAGTGCAAACCTCACTATTTCTCAAAGTCCTTTACTCAAAGGTTCTGGCTTGCCTCCCTTCGAGGATATTCAACCAGAACAAGTAGTACCAGCCTTCCAGGAGCTATTGGTAGAACTTGACCAACAGCTAACTATCTTGGAAGCTAATATCCAGCCTAGTTGGAGCGCCTTAGTAGAACCATTAGAAAAGCTCACAGAACGGCTGAACTGGAGTTGGGGCATAGTGAGCCATTTAATGGGTGTGAAGAATAGCCCGGAACTGCGGGCAGCTTATGAAAGCGTACAACCACAAGTAGTACAGTTTTTCAACAAGCTAGGTCAAAGTCAACCAATTTACAATGCTCTCCAGCAACTTTGCGCCAGTGATAACTGGCATACTTTAGAATCAGCCCAGCAGCGAATTGTGCAAGCTGCCATCAGAGATGCCAAACTTTCCGGTGTCGTCTTACAAGGGGAGGCAAGGGAGCGTTTCAACGCTATTCAAATGGAATTAGCAGAACTTGCCACCAAGTTCTCAAACAATGTCCTTGATGCTACCAAAGCCTTTAGCTTAACCCTGACAACAAAAACAGAAATCGACGGTTTACCCCATAGCTTACTGAGTTTAGCGGCACAGGCTGGCCGTGCTGTGGGAGCAGAAAATGCCACCCCAGAAAATGGCCCTTGGCGCATTACTTTAGATTTTCCCAGCTATGGCCCATTTATGCAGCACAGCACCCGGCGAGATTTACGCGAAAAAATTTACAAAGCTTACATAACTCGTGCCTCATCAGGAGAGTTAAATAATCAGCCGCTCATTGAGCGCACTTTAGGGTTGCGGCAGGAATTAGCAAGTTTACTAGGCTTTGATAATTATGCTCAGTTGAGTTTAGCCAGTAAAATGGCTTCCAACGTAGCAGATGTGGAAGCATTACTAGAAGAACTACGTCAAGCCAGTTATGATGCTGCTGTCAAAGACCTAGAACAACTCAAAGCTTTTGCCGCCAGCAAAAAAGCACCAGAAGCCAAGGATTTGCAACACTGGGACACCAGCTTTTGGGCAGAACGCCAACGGGAAGAAAAATTTGCTTTCACCGCCGAAGAATTACGTCCTTACTTTCCCCTACCTCAAGTGTTAAATGGTTTATTTGGACTAGTAAAGCGTTTATTTGGTGTTACCGTCACTCCTGCCGATGGTCAAGCCCCAGTGTGGCATGAAGATGTGCGTTATTTTCAAATTGCTGATGAAACCGATAGTATCTTAGCTTACTTCTACCTAGACCCCTACAGCCGTCCAGCCGAAAAACGTGGCGGTGCTTGGATGGATGTCTGTATTAATCGCAGCAAAATTACTGAGAATGGTGTAACCAGTATTCGTTTACCTGTAGCATATTTGGTATGTAACCAAAGTCCCCCAGTAGATGGTAAGCCGAGTTTAATGACCTTCGGTGAAGTAGAAACTTTATTTCATGAATTTGGTCATGGCTTACATCATATGCTCACCGAAGTAGACTACACCGGGGCTGCGGGCATTAACAATGTAGAATGGGATGCCGTAGAACTACCTAGCCAGTTTATGGAAAACTGGTGTTATGAACGAACCACTTTGTTTGGCATGGCCAAGCATTATCAAACTGGTGAACCTTTACCAGAGCATTATTATCAAAAACTCCTAGCGGCACGCAACTATATGAGTGGTAGTGTTATGTTGCGGCAAATTCACTTTAGCAGCGTTGATTTAGAACTACACCATCGTTACCGCCCCACTGGTGATGAAACTGCTGCGGATGTGCGTCATCGCATTGCCAAAACTACTACAGTTTTACCACCATTACCAGAAGATGCTTTTTTATGTGCTTTTGGACACATTTTTGCCGGGGGTTATGCCGCAGGTTATTACAGTTATAAGTGGGCTGAGGTACTGAGTGCTGACGCGTTTGCCGCTTTTGAAGAAGTCGGCTTAGATAATGAACAGGCCATCAGAGCTACAGGTAAACGTTATCGAGATACAATTCTAGCTCTCGGTGGTAGTCAGCACCCCATGAATGTGTTTGAATCTTTCCGAGGTCGTGAACCCAGCACTGTTTCGCTACTCAAGCATAGTGGTTTATTACCAACTGCATACAGTTCAATGCTGTGAAATTTAACAGTGAAGTTGTTGCTGTTCCTGGACATTACACATCTCAAAAATTTAGTAATTGTGGTGCAATCGTGGAAAAATCTCTTTCTACTCCTACCCATAAATGTAATTGTGGGTGCGAGTTGCAAACAGATGTGAATGCAGCAGTAAATGTCCTGAATTTAGCAAAAAATAGGGGAGGGCACATTAACACTACAGGAGTTGAAGCCTCTACTTTCCTTAGCCCAAGGCCGGTTGAGCAAGTTTTGACAGTGAATGTAGAATCCCCTAGCCTAAAGGCTAGGGGAGTGTCAATCTCAGCCCTCACCAATATAACAGTGATGGGCATAGCCCATCACCGCTGAGGAAATTAACTTACTTATTACACCAGAGTAGTTAACTGCTCTAGGTGGTTTTGTATCTGCGCCAAGTCACGGGTAGCATCAGGAGAAAGAACTTCATGAATTAATGCGTCTCCTGGGAAAGTACCAAACATATAACGCACTGCCATGATACCGTCAGAATAGGCTCCTACTGAACCATTGCCATCCATATCAAGGTGTCCTTGGTTGACCCCTTCCTGTAAGTAAGCCTGAATTGCTACCAGGTCTCGGGTAGCATTAGGATCAATGGCTCCGTCAATTAAATCATTGCCAATAAACGAACCAAACAGGTGACGCATGAGAATGACACCATCAGACAATGCTTTTATCTCGCCACTGCCGTCAATGTCTAAATTCCATCCTTGACTCACTGTAACAGAGTTTGCTGCCAGACCATAACCAGCGGCTGTATTACTGGAACTGAAATTAACTTGGGTACCAGTAAAACTATCGGTGGTAGTAAACTTGAAATCAGCTAACTTTAAGGGTAAAGGCTGATTCGGCCAGTTGCCTGTAAAGTCGTTGTATTGCAATTGTAAGAAACGATCAGTAATCACATCACTGTCGAAGTTTCCATTGTCTGGCAAATCCTTGACATCACCAAACAGGTTTGTCAGGAAGAGGTCACTGGCATTGTTAAAAGTTAGCTCGCTGGAATTGTAGTGTAAACGCAGACTAATACCAGGTAGGCTGTTATCACCAGTGGTAGTATCGTAGTACAGAGGAATTGTTACAGTTCCACCAGGAGCAGCAGATATATTGCTGCTAGATGTAATTTTTTGTGCGTCGTCTATTGCAGTGTCATCATTGAGAATAATTCCCTCTGCGGTGTCTGTGTTGATGATGGCATCCACAGCATCAGATAAGGTCACGGTGAATCCTTCATCAGTTTCATAACTAATGTCACCATTCACGTAGACTGTAATTTCCTTGGTGGTTTCCCCTGGTGTAAAGGTAACTGTACCTGATGGTAGTGTTCCCCCAAAGTCAGCAGCATCAGCCCCACCGGAAAGGGTCACCGCCCAGTTGACGCTACTTGTAACTGTGGTGTCGCCGCTACGGGTGACGGTGAAGGTGAAGGGGGTTGTGCCTGTGTCGCCTTCTCCTTGCACTGCGTTAAGAGGGGCAATGTCTAGGGTGGAAGGT
>WGNO01000047.1 GCA_016124525.1 Nostoc sp. RI_552
CCCACTGTGGGCATTACTTTAAGGATGGTGATGTAATGGAAGTACACCATATCATCCCACTGCCACAAGGAGGAAAGGATGAATATGATAATTCACAACTATTACATATACATTGCCACGGTGAAAAGACTGCCAATGCTGTTATTCTAAGAGGTATTCATGACAAGAACCATGTCATTGAGGAGCCGTATGAGGCGAAAGTCTCACGTACGGTTTTGAAGACGAGTCCGTTGGGTGACTGACTGGCTTAGTTTAATAACTTGGCAGGGTGATGAACTGGCTGGGGGTATTTTAGGAATTGTGATTGGCGGTGCTTTTATCGGTGAGTCGATGTTTTACCGCATTTCTGAAGGCTCTAAGGTGGCTATGGTCAAGTTGGTGGAAAGATTACGTCAACGCAAATTTGTGTTATTTGATGCTCAAATGATGAATCCCCATTTGGCTAGATTTGGTGCTTATAGTATTGGCGATGAAGAATATCAAGCTTTACTTCAAGAAGCTCTGCAATGTCGTTGTAATTTGGTTTGAATCAGGTATGAGGTGATCTGAGGATTTTTGAACTGTGGTTAAAGTTTTTTTTCTGTTACTAAAGTCAAACTCACCCATTGGCCTTGCTCGTTGTAGCTGCGAACCATGCGTTGGCGTAGGCTAGGTTGAATTAACCAACCCACTTCTAAAATAAAGGGTTGACGCAATTGCACTTGTAATGGAGATGTGATAGAAGCGCCATCAGGAAGGAGTAATACTTGTACCTGCTTTTGGGGATTTTGATCAAAGTTAATTATGGAACCTTTGATGGTGCCAGTGGAAGTAATTCTGCTTAGGGCAGAAGTTAAACTTTGAATTAATCGCCCGTTGCCATCTAATTGTAATTTTAAAGTTGTAGAGTGGTGATCAGGCGATGCCCAATCTGGATATATGGTTACGGCTTCACCTTGCCATTCTCCTAATAATTGATTTATTTGTAATGATGGGCGTTGTACTGGTTCAGTTCCAGCTAAATGTTCTCGAATTAAAGTTATTTTATCTAACTGACCATTTTTATTAAAAATTTGCACTGCCCGTAAGCGCCGATCTTCATGAATTAAACCCAGTTCAGCCCCAAATTCTGTAAAAGGGGCTAGCTGAATTGAACCTTGGGAAAAAGCACCATTGGCAAAAAATAGCGTGCTCTTGGCGATAGAACTGTATTCTAAAACCAAATCTTCCTGTCCTTGGCGGCTAACAATCTGGCGGATAGTTTGGTTATTCTCTAAGCCTTCTAAAGAAACCACACTTTTGATATCTTGTAGGATTTCGCCTTGGGGTGATAACCGGGTGAAGGAACCTTGCCATTCACCGAGGTTTTGCAGTAAAGACTCCCATTGAGATGTCATAAACAAACTCCTGAATCCGTAATTTTAATTTTGAGCAAATTGTCCGTAGCAAAGCAGCTACATATTAATCTTAATATTGCAGTAAAACTTAACAGAATTACGGTTGAGATACTCCCCACCCAAGAAGAGTGGGGATTCTGGGGTCAAACATGGTTAATGTCCTAATGGTGTGAATATTAGGTGCGGCGTTTTCATCGGGTCTGTTTACAGAATTACAACATGGACAACGCCCTTGGAAAGCTAGGGCTTTAAACCCAAATTTTTGGTAAAATCTCTGGGGGAGTAAGTTATCAAGGGTTGGTGAGAAATTGAATAAAATCTGGTTGATTAGGTAGCAAACTGCTGATAAATTGTTGCATTAGAGAAATTAAACTCGAAGGGATTTTTTCATCTCAACAGGGGTCTATGGGAGATTGATAAAATTGAGATAGTAGGAATTTTCACAACTTAGTCATTGATAATCATGCCTTCTGAAATTGCTGTCGAGAAGAAAAAATTAAAAAACCCGCCCTTGAAACTTCACTATCTAGGCGATCGCGTGTTACGTCAAGATGCAAAGCGGATTGCTAAAGTAGACGATGAAATCCGTCAAATAGCACGGGAAATGCTGCAAACTATGTACAGTAGCGATGGCATTGGTTTGGCCGCACCTCAAGTGGGAATTCATAAACAACTCATTGTCATTGATTGCGAACCAGATAACCCGGCTAATCCGCCTCTGATATTGATTAACCCCACAATTAAACAGGTAAGTCGGGAACTCTGCGTTGCCCAAGAAGGGTGTTTAAGCATTCCCAAGGTTTATTTAGATGTCAAGCGTCCCGAAACGGTGGAAATTGCTTATAAAGATGAATACGGACGTCCCCAAATCCTAAAAGCTAACGGCTTACTCGCACGCTGCATTCAACACGAAATGGATCACCTCAAAGGCGTGGTATTTGTAGATCGTGTAGAGAATTCCTTGGCTTTGTCCCAGGAGTTATCGAAGAATGGCTTTTCTTATCAAGCCGTGAAACCACTAGCATAGGGTAATAATAGTGTATTTAACTCCAAAAAGCGGTTTATTTCTGGGTGGTGCTTGCTTAACAGCTATTGCCGGCGTTGGTTCAGTGTTTGAACTGAGTTATGGACAACCAGATTTAGGTGTTCAGGTAACTGCAATTATCCTCGGGTTGAGCATTCCGCTCACAGGATTATTTTTCTTTGCGGCAGTGAGGGATGCACGGGCTAACATAAAATAAGCATCAGGTATATAAAAAGGTGGGGGGATGAACAAAAATGCATAATTCATCCTTCTACCTTTTATTTTTTCTCTTCAGGTAACCCGGCCTAAAGCAAACGGTTAAGCTTTCCTACCTCAGACAAGTAGCTCGTTTTGAGCGATCGCTTCTAGAATGGGAGAATGCTCTCAGAAACAACTCAACTATTACACCTATCTCAAGGACATCTCAACTTACTAGAAGCTTGTCCGCGTAAGTTCCAACACATTTACTTGGAAGAACTCAACTCCCCCCCAAATCCGCAACACGAGGAATACCAAACTTTGGGGAGTCGATTTCACTTGCTGATGCAGCAGCGAGAAATGGGTTTACCAATTGATAGCTTAGTGCAAGCGGATGCTCAACTGCAAACCTGGATGTCAGGCTTTGCTAATGCAGCACCAGAAATTTTAACCCCTACTGAAGACCAAATTTTTCGAGCCAGTGAACATTACCGCACACTGCAAACTAACAACTATTTGTTAACGGTTGTTTATGATTTATTAATTACAGATCACCAACAAGCCCAAATTATCGACTGGAAAACTTATCCTCAACCACCACATAAACACCAATTACAACAGAATTGGCAAACACGTCTTTATTTATATGTTTTGGCTGAAACTAGCGCCTACTTGCCCAAAAATATTTCTATGACTTACTGGTTTGTTCAGTGTGAAGGTGAACCGCAAAATATTAAATTTAATTACAATACTACCCAGCATCAGAAAACAGCCAAGAAACTTAATCAACTGTTAAATCAATTAACTAATTGGCTGGAAGACTACCGAAAAAATCAATTATTTCCCCAAGTAATAGAAACTAGTCAAATCTGTAATTATTGTCATTTTGCCCCACGTTGCGATCGCACACAAGCAAGGGAAGAATATCAGCAGAATTATTTAACAAATCTTGCCAATATTCAAGAAGTATCTCTTTGAATTTTCTGGAAAAGATATGAAAAGTTTTGATGAAACTGATTTGATTTATGTTCGTGAATTAGGAATTGATGATATTTCACCGGTTTACCACTTAGGAGAACAGTTATTTACTAGCGATTTGTACCCTTATTTATATCGCACCTGGGATGAATGGGAAGTAATTGGACTCTATAATACAGATCCAGAATATTGTCTTGTAGCTGAGACAGACGGAGAATTAGCAGGTTTCATTTTAGGAACCATTATCGCAAAACCATCATGGACTTACGGTTACATATTATGGCTAGCTGTGAATCCGAAATTTCAACGCCGGGGAGTAGCAGATAAGTTAGTTGACAAACTTATTGCCCGGATGATTGAAGACGGGGCGCGGTTCATGCTAGTAGACACAGATCCTACTAACAATGCGGCAGTCAAGTTTTTTAACCGTAAAGGATTTGGTAATATCCGCCAGCATATTTTCTTGTCCATGAATTTAAGCAAGCATGAATATTATGGCAGATTAATTGATTACGAACATCAAAAAGCCGAAAGAGCAGGTTACAGGCGAACTCGTCCAGCAACTCGTCCCCGTAAACCTGACGGTATTGCTAATGAAGTAATTCTCAATCCCCTAGTCAATGATGATGAATAAGTATAATATTAGTATAAATATAAATATAAATTTATATTAAATTTAATATAATAACTTACTTACAGGCAGCTAAAAGTTACAGTTATACCTCTAAGTAAGTAGAGTAGTAAATTGTATTCAAGGGAAAATTTTAGTTTTTATATTGTTTTTAAGGTTTTCAATTTTTTGAATTGTTAATTAATTCAATGCAGTGGATTATAGCAAAAACGGAAAAACCGCCAGACTGGTTTATTCAAATGGTGAAACAGCATACACCAGCCTCAAGGGGATTGTATGCAGCGCAATTACTGTGGCAACGGGGAATTAAAGATAGCCAACAATTAGCAGCTTTTACTAACTATAAAACTTATCAACCAGCTAGTCCCTTTGAGTTTGGCGAAGAAATGCAGCTAGCAGTGGCAAGGCTGCAACAAGCACGCAATAATAGTGATATAATTGCCGTCTGGGGAGATTTTGATGCTGACGGCATTACTGCCACTGCTGTTTTGTGGGATGGTTTGGGACAATTTTTTACTCAAAATAGCCAATTAACTTACTATATCCCCAATCGCCTCACAGAATCTCACGGACTTAATTACCGAGGAATTGATAACTTACACAAGCAAGGTTGTAAGTTAATTGTAACTTGTGATACAGGTAGCACCAATATTAATGAAATTATTTATGCCCAACAGTTAGGTATGGATGTCATAGTGACAGACCACCACACCTTACCTGAACAACGCCCACCAGTCACAGCAATTATCAACCCCCGTTATTTACCTAGTGAACATAAGTTATTTCATCTGTCTGGGGTGGCGGTAGCTTATAAGTTAGTAGAAGGCCTTTATCTCACCTTGCCTAACATTCCCCAACATCCATTAACAGATTTATTAGATTTAGTGGCAGTAGGATTAATTGCCGACTTAGTGCAAATCAGTGGAGATTGTCGATATTTAGCGCAATTAGGTATTCAAAGACTGCAAGTAGATTTTCAGCAGCCAGCTTCAGCACGACGACGGCCGGGTATAGGGCGACTATTGGAATTGTGCCAGAAAAATGGCGATCGCCCCACGGATATTTCCTTTGGTCTAGGTCCACGTATCAACGCTGTTAGTCGCATTCAAGGGGATGCTAGTTTCTGCGTAGAGTTATTAACAAGTCGGGATGCCAAACATTGTTATCAATTAGCGGAAATTACAGAACTTGCCAACACTCGCCGCAAGTCCTTACAAAAAGATGTACAAGCACAAGTAGTAGAAAAAGTTTCTCGGCTAGACTTATCAACCACCAGCGTTATTGTCTTAGCAGATAGCCAATGGCCTACTGGAGTATTGGGTTTAGTTGCTGGACAAGTAGCTCAAGAAACAGGTTGTCCCACAATTTTACTGAGTACAGAAAGAAATGGACAAGATTCCGCTCCTCCCTTAGCCCGTGGTTCTGCCCGTTCAGTGAACTTTGTCGATTTATACAAATTGGTAAAAAAACAAGCACATTTGTTACATAGTTTTGGCGGACATCCCTTTGCCGCAGGTTTGAGTTTATCACCGGAGAATATTCCTTTATTTACAGATGCCATTAATCAGGAGTTACGGCAATCTTTGGGTGGAAAAACTCTCACTCCCACTGTGCAAGCAGATCTGACGGTAACTGTCGCTGATTTAGGCAAAGAGTTATTTTTGGAACTCAAACTGCTGGAACCTTGTGGGATGGGAAACCCTGTGCCAAAATTGCTAATTCAAAATTGCTGGTTTGAAAATTCTCGGCATCGCAATCAGCAAGATTGGCAAGGAAAAAATGTACAGTACATTAAAACCGATTTTGATATTCGCGATGAGTCCACTAAAAATCCGTTTCCTGGTGTTTGGTGGGGACACTATAAAAATGAATTACCTCTGGGTCGGTGTGATTGCATCGCCGAACTAGATTACAATACCTTCAAAAAACACTATGAAATCCGATTAATTGCTGTCCGTCCTGGGCTTAACTCTACAGTTCCTGGTACAGAGGGGATGAATCAGGTTGTAACTGAGATGATATTAGATTACCGTAATCAAGAATACTCAAAACTCAAAACTCAAGATTCTGTACTGGTGATTGAAGATTGTCCTACAAATTGGGATGATATACGTCTATGGCTAAGGCAATGTGTCTATAATAATCAACAATTAGCGATGGCCTGGTCTAAGCCCAAGCATCAAGAGCCTCAGCAAGTTTGGCTAACTTTGGTTGGTATTGCTAAATATGTGAGTCGAATAAATCAATCAGTTACTAGCCGCCAACTTTTACAAAAACTCGGTATCCGTGACGAAACTTTATTGTGGGGAATTGAAGCTTTAAAAGCTTTGGGATTTACAGTGACAAGACAAGACGGTGATTTGTATATTAGTTGGCATCCCACTACCAATTCAGAAAAAGTTACTGATGCAGCTGTAGAAAGATTTTTAGCTGCTATCAATGAAGAACAATTTCAGCAAAACTATTTTGCCGACGTTCCTATATCTACTATTAAGGCTATCTGCTAATTGGCATATCACCAGTTAATTTTGGATATAGGACATCATCGGTAAAACAGTCTGTGGGAGTATAAATATTAATGTCCAACTCTTTCTTGCGATAGGAGTTAATTACAAAAGTTAAGGTTACTTTAGAAATTACTGCAACTAGGAGTTAAGCAAATGCCTGACAAATATCATACAGGAACTAAGGATGAACACTTTAATCTTATCAGCGTATTATATCACGCTTTGAAGTGTACTGCTTGCTGTGAAACATATATTAATGATGCAGAACAGGCGGGGGATGGCGAGCTTGTGCAATTCTTCCAAAATATTAAACAAGAAAATCAAAAAACAGCAGAGCGAGCTAAGGATCTGCTGGCAAGGCGCACTGAGCAGCTTGTGGCGCGTTAGATGAATGGGGAGTGAAGGGGGTAGGAAGCTTACATTCACTGCTGGTGGCTGTGGTTGACTGTTTGGCTTTTATGATAAGTTCAGAGGAGTTAGGCTGCTAATATGGTACTCACTACTACTGGTGAGACCAGTGCCGAGGGTACTGGTCTCGGCACGACCGCCACTACTCAGGTTACGTTGTAAGGTTTATCTCCATTTACAACATGAAAGTTGGCTTTGTTTTGTCTATTTTGAGCCCTTCTAAATCTATATACCTTGGCGCTCATAGTAGCCATTAAAGAAATAATTAAATACCCTGCACCCCCTTCTGTTTTCTTGCTTTAGCAACGCTATTGATGGAGTTATTGTCAGCAGGTGCCTTTGTTTGAGTAATTAACTTAGTGCTGTTTGCAAATCACTGTGGGCTCTTGCTAATGCTTCTGGTAGTTTGCTCGCATCGCGTCCGCCGGCTTGGGCTAAGTTGGGTTTACCTCCGCCACCACCACCGCAGATTTTAGCGATCGCATTGACAAATTTACCAGCTTGCAGTCCTTTTTTGTTCACTTCTGGGCTAAAAGCTGCAACTATACTTACTTTCCCGGCTTCAGGAATAGAACCCAGCACCACTGCACCGTTACCAATTTTTTGCAGTAGTCTTTCAGCGGCGTTTTTTAATGATTCGGGGTCAACATCTTCCATTGGCGCTACCAAAATTTGATGATTGCCTACTGGTTCTACTGTTTGTAGTAAACTGTCGGATTTGGCGATGGCTAACTGTGATTTCAGTGTTGCGATTTGCTTTTCACTGTTTCTCAGTTCGTTTTGCACAGTGGTAATTCTCTCTGGTAGTTCTTCTGGTTTGACTTTAAAGCGATCGCTTAAATCTTTCACTACTTTATCTCGAACATTGAGATAATCTAAGATGGCAGGGCCCGAGACAGCTTCAATGCGTCGCACTCCCGAAGCCACACCAGCCTCGGAAATAATTTTAAAGATGCCAATTTCCGCAGTATTACTTACATGAGTGCCGCCGCAAAGTTCCATTGATACCCCAGGAAAGTCAATCACTCGCACTTCTTCTCCGTATTTTTCACCAAACATAGCTACAGCCCCCCTATTCTTTGCTTCTGCTAATGGTAATATTGCTACATGGGCGGTATGCGCTTCACTAATCCATGTGTTTACCTGTTGTTCAATTTGCTGGACTTCTTCTGGTGTCAAGGCGCGGGGACAGTTAAAGTCAAAACGCAATCTGTCGAAGGAAACAAGGGAACCGGCTTGAGATATAGTATCATCGAGAATTTTCTTTAACGCCGCTTGTAATAAATGGGTTGCTGTATGATTAGCTTGGGCGCGACGACGACAAGGGCGATCAATTTGAGCGGTCACAATATCTCCTATGCGGATTGTGCCGCGTTCAATGCGTCCAAAATGAACAAAAAAATCAGATTCTTTTTTTACGTCTTCTACACGCATTACTGCAATATCACTGGAGATGTAACCGCGATCGCTTATTTGTCCTCCAGATTCGGCATAAAATGGGGTTTGATTGAGAACAATTTGTACTTCTGTCCCGGCTTCTGCTTCTTCTTGATAAATCCCATCTACTAATATGGCTTGGACCGTCGCAGTGGCCGCAGGTTGGGTATAACCTAAAAATTCCGTGGCGTGGATATGTTCTGCTAACTTATCCAGGGAACCTTGCACGGTTAAATCAATGGTTTCGTGGGCAGCTTTAGCACGTTTCACCTGCTTTTGCATTTCCCCATCAAATCCAGCTTCATCAACGGTGAGGTGATTTTCTACGGCGATTTCTTGGGTCAATTCCAGAGGGAAACCGAAGGTATCATATAAAGTGAAGGCACTTTCACCGCTAATTTGGGTTTTGCCTTGCTGTTTAACCTCTTGGATGATTTCTGCGAGCAGTTTTTCCCCTCTATCTAATGTTCTCAGGAAATTGGCTTCTTCCCGTTGCAATTCGGCTTTGATTGGTGCTTCTCGTTGCCGGACGTTGGGGTAAGCTGATTCTGAAAGAGTGATGGCGGTTTCGGCAACTTGGGCAATAAATTCGCCATTAATGCCAATTAATCGCCCATGACGCACCACCCGGCGAATTAATCGCCGCAGTACATAACCTCTTCCCACATTGGAAGCGCGAATTTCATCAGCAATCATGTGAACAACAGAACGCACATGATCACCAATGACTTTGAGGGAAACTTGGGTGTTCTCGTCACTGCTGTGGTAATCAATTCCGGCAATTTGCGCTGCTGTCTGAATAATCGGAAAAATCAGGTCAGTTTCGTAGTTATTCGGTACTTGTTGGAGGATTTGCGCCATCCTTTCCAATCCCATACCGGTGTCAATATTCTTGCTTTGCAATGGTGTCAAATTACCTGAAATATCCCGGTTATATTGCATGAATACAAGATTATAAAATTCAATAAACCGGGTATCGTCTTCTAAATCAATGTTTTCATCACCGAGTTCCGGGTGAAAGTCATAATAAATTTCCGAACAAGGTCCACAGGGTCCAGTGGGGCCAGATACCCAAAAGTTATCATCTGCGCCCATGCGTTTAATTCTGGCTTCTGGTACACCGATGTCATCGCGCCAAATATTATAAGCTTCATCATCTTCTTCAAAGACGCTGACTACCAGATGTTGTGAAGGTAATCCAAAAATTTTAGTGGATAACTCCCAACCCCAGGTGATCGCTTGTGGTTTAAAATAGTCACCAAAGCTGAAGTTACCCAACATCTCAAAGAATGTGTGATGTCTTTTGGTGCGTCCGACGTTTTCAATGTCGTTGGTACGGATGCATTTTTGGGAAGTGGTGGCTCGACAAAATTCTGGCGTGCGTTGCCCAAGGAATATCGGTTTAAATGGTAGCATCCCGGCGATGGTCAGCAGCACGGTGGGGTCTTCTGGTACGAGAGAAGCGCTTGGGAGAATTTGATGTCCTCGTTCAGCAAAAAACTTGAGAAATAAGTTGCGAATTTCGTTACCGCTGAGTTTCTGGGGGTTGGAAGGCATGGGTTGAAAAAATAGTTTCAATAATTGCTTTTATAGAAAAAGTATGCCGCAGATGGGGCATCTCTACCATAAGTGAGCTAGGGCTAGGATGGGTATCTATTAAGTGTATTTGCATAAGTGGTTATATATATTTTTTTTGGCATTATATTTTTGCATTTTTCTTGAGTTGACTGCTAGTTGATTTTGCCCATAGGCATTTATGTAGGCTATTCTCTATTTTTCTATATGTGGATGTCACATTTACCTAACTTTAGTCAGATGAGGAATTGCTGTCTACACCTATAATATTTGCTTAAGCAATAAAAATACAATTTATTTACGGAGGTTTCTAATGGCACTAAAACTCAAGGTTACGGATATTTCTTGTGAGAAGTGTGCGGAAAAAATCACTGAATCTATTCATGTCATGGAACCTAATGCTCTGGTAAATGTAGATGTTAAAGACAAAACAGTCACTGTGGAATCTTCTGCTGCTGAGGAATCCATTAAACAGGTAATTGTTGCAGCTGGTTTTCACATTGAAGGCTATTGATTATAATTTCTGTGTTTACCGAAAATTGGATATACTATTACCTGTGGTATTTAGCTATATGTATTTATTCACATCAAGTAAATAAATATTAAATAAATATTTTTCCATACTATAACCTAGCTAAATATTTAGCCAGATAAATCATCAAATTCCAGACTCAAGAAATTAAATTGAATTTAACTACCAGAATCATCAATCACACGTTGACAATCAATGACGGAGGCGCGTTCTTGCATGGCTTTGACTAAAGCTTCGTAACTTGACCAATTTTCTTGGAGTAAGGTTTTAGCTTGGAGAAAATGAAATTTTTGTTTCTGTAAAGATTGTGATTGAGAAAAACCCAAGGCTGCTAAAACTCCGGCTAATTTGCTTTTGTCATCAGCGCCACCTTCCGCATGAAGATAAACTAAAGTTTCTGCTACGATACCAGCCATCCAAATTGTACAATAGCGGTCTAGGATTTGGGTGCTAATTGTCCCTTGTTCTAATTGAGATGCTAATTGACTATCATCAAATCTCACACCACCTTGTCCCGGTTGCTTTTGTTGCCAAGCTTCCCAAGCGTTCAGTGCATAGTCAGTTATGGGAACATTTAGCAGATGGGCTGCGAGAAAATGACCAGCTTCGTGGTGAATAATGCGATTGCGGTGTTGGGGAGAGAGCCCAGCGATCCAATCTAAGATTATTGTACCGCTTTGACCTTGGAAATTAAAATTATCGAGAGTGGCTATTCCTAAAATAGTGAAGGTAGCAATTGCTGGTACTGCTGGGGACAAGTGAATTAATGGACCCAACAAGACAGAAAAAGTCATCAGAAAGATAGATATTGCAACTAAATTTAAGGCAGTCTGACTCATAAGGTTTTTTAGATTCTTAATTCTTAATTCTTAATTCTTAATTCTCTAAGTTCTTGACACTTGGCTTCTGCCGCTTGATAAGCTGCTAAATAATCTTGACCACCCAACATCACGTCACCGTAATATTCATAGGGTGGATCACCATAAATGGGTAATGGGTTGTCTTCTGGGTAATCTTCTTTTGATTCTTCAATAATCGCTTTTAATTGCTTGATGCCAAAGCTTTGTGCGGCGAAGTACCAAAGTTTTTCTGGGGTTTGGTGGAGGTGTGGCAAGGTGGGGTCAATAATAGTAACAATAGTCTCGCTGACCGGGGCGGCGCTTAATTCCATCCAACTATGTTCAATGGGTTGGCATGGCATTTCACCAATGACTAAAAATCCCTGCACATATTTGGCTTTTTCTGTGGCTAATACTGCTTTGTAAGCATTATCAAATGGCTGATTGGCTTTACTTTTGATGCTTTTAGCAATTTCCATTGAAAGTGTTTCATTCAATGCTTTGTTCATTTAGGGCGACGATTAGAGCAGTGACTATAATATATTAACATTTGTATCTATCTAGCTAGGTAAGTTTTTGCGAGGAGAGTTTTTACTCTACAGTAATTAAAGGCTTGGGTATATCAGTTTTTTGCCGCACTGATTGCTTTGTGATGAGTTCTACAAGGTCCATGCCGTTACTGATTACTCCGGGTACACTGGGATACCCCGCTGTGGCCCCGACAAGAAAGAGGTTAGGCAATTCTGTTGTATATCCTAAGCGGTTTAAGCCCACTTGTTCAGGTACTAATTTTGCACCGTAAATATTACCTTGGGGTTGTCCTAAATAAAATTCGCTGGTGGTGGGTGTACCAGAAATTTTCATCCGGGCGTAGTTGTCTACGTCTGGGATTAAATTTCGGACACTGGTCATGATTTGCTGGTAAAATTCGCGTTTTTTGGCTTTATAGCCTTTGGGATTACTTTGGTGCAAATATTTAAATGGGGCATAAGGACAGATTGTGGCAATTTCTAGGATATGATGCCCTGGTGGTGCAATTCCTGGTTCTCTAGATTTCATGGTTGGACAAGAAAGGAAGATCCACGGTTGGCTGAGGTCACCCTGAAGTTGGCGTTCGTATTCATTGTTTAAATTACCTGTGGGGTAGTACCAAAGATTCCAATTACCAATTCCATATTTTTGGGGTTGAAAGCGGCTGTCTAAACCTAAGTAGATATTAAAAACACTAGCTGAGTATTGGTAATTGGTGAGGCGTTGGTATTCTCTGTGAGTTAAGGCTTTTTTATTGTGCATTAATTGGACAGTTAATTTGGGGTCAAGGTCACTGATATAAGCGTAGTTGGCTTTGTAGGTTTGAGTACCAGCTATGACGCTTTCTACTTTGTTGTGATTAATTTCAATATGGGTCACGGGGGTGGAATATTTAATCACGCTGCCTGCTGTGGTGATGGCATCAGTAATAGTGTCTACAAAGGATTTAAAATGATGTCTGGGGTAGTAAGCGCCCTCTGAGTAGTCCCAAACTAGGGAAGTATGGGTGATTAGGGCGATTTGATTGGGTGGTAGTGCATAGTCACCACTTTGCCCCGCTAGCAGTGCTTGTAATTTGGGTGATAAGCCAACATGGTTATATAAATCTTGCAAAGTCCATGTCCGCTTTTTATACAAGTTGAGATATTTTGGCAATTTGAACCAGTCACTCCACTGGCGATTAAACCAGTGTATTTCTTGCACTAGGCTATGAATTTCTTGATGGATTTGCTGAATTTGATTACAGTAGCGGTTAATGGCATCAGTTTCTTCGGGAAAGGTGGAGAGTAGACGCGTTCGCAGATTTTCCCATCCTAAGGGAATTTTAAAATTTACTTCTGGTGTAATTACTCGGTCTATACAGTCTGGGTCGAGGCTATTAAAGGCGACATTGCGCTGAATGTAATTGAGGAATTGCCCTATGGTTTGACTGGGGGCGCATTGAGAAATGTAGTGCACGTCTGCACAAAAACTGTATTCGCCACAATCAAAAGTGTGGCAACAGCCACCGGGTAAGTAATGTTTTTCTAAAACTGCCACTCGATACCCTTGTTTAGTTAGGCAAGCCGCGGCTGAAAGTCCACCTAGTCCGGCTCCCAGAATGACATAATCGAAATTGTTCATGATATTTTGTTCAGGTTTGTTTTGTATGTTTACCTGCCCAATTAGTTCTTATGTCATTCTCAGCAATTGAGGAAGGTTAGTTGTCTAACTCAAGTTAGAATAGCTAAATTCTTGGGTGAGATTTTAGTTACTCCACATTTTGGGGTGTCATTAATAAGGGATGAGGATTAAGAGTTTTAATTTAAATGTGCTAGGTGAGGAATTAAAGTTTTTAAAGCTTTACCTCGATGGCTAATTGACTTTTTTAATTCTTGCGACATTTCTGCAAAGGTCAATTGCTTTTCTGGTACGTAAAATATGGGGTCGTAACCAAAACCATTTTTACCACGGGGTGCATGAAGAATTTCGCCGCGACATATGCTTTCAGATTCTAAAGCAATCGTACCATCGGGGCGAGCGATGGCGATGGCGCAGACAAATTGAGCTTGGCGATTGACTGCGTTACCTAGTTCTTTTAAGAGTCTAGCAATACGGTCTGGGTCGCTGGTGCCATAACGTGCTGAATATATTCCTGGTGCGCCGTTTAAAGCGTCTACTTCTAAACCAGAATCGTCAGCGATGGCCCATTGTCCTGTAATTTGGGCAGTTTGGGAAGCTTTAAGACGAGCATTAGCAGCAAAGGTTTTGCCTGTTTCTTCAATTTCTAATTCTTCTGGTTTTAAAGTTAATTGCCAACCAGAATTGGCTAGATAGGCTTGCATTTCCCTTAGTTTACCGGGATTGTTTGTAGCTACTACGAGTAATTTTGTCATCATGTTTTTACTTAATAGTTAACAGTTAACAGTTGTCATGGATTACTGACAACTGTTAGGCTATATTATTCTGCCCAATTTTTCGCCCAAGCAAGGGTTTGATGCACTTGTTGAAGTGTCGGTGCTTCACAATACAGACGTAATACTGGTTCTGTACCGCTAAAGCGAATCATTAACCAGCTGTTGTCCGCTAGACGGAATTTGTAGCCGTCTATGGTTTGGCAATTAATTACGGCTTGATTGGCAATTTCTGTTAGTGGTTTGGTTTGTAGTTGTTGTAAAAGATGAGATCGCACTTCCATGCTTGCCAAAGGTAAATCAATGCGATCATAAGCTGAAGTGAAATTTGTTTTTTGTTGTAAGGAGTGATGATAATTGCCTAAGTTTTGACCAGATTCTACTATTGCTTCTAGGACATACAATGCTGATAGTAGGGCATCACGTTCGGGAATATGACTACCATAACCGATTCCTCCTGATTCTTCACCTCCTAATAATACGTCTGCTGCTAACATTCTGTCGGCGATGTATTTATATCCTACGGGGGTTTCAAAGACTGACAAGTTATGCAATTGTGCTACACGGGGAATTAAGTCAGAGCCACTTACGGTTTTGACGATTTCACCGGTAAAGTTACGTTTTGCGGTTAAATGGTCAATTAATATGGGGATTAAGATTTGGGAACTCAAGAAGTTGGCGTTGCTATCTACTGCGGCTATGCGATCGCAGTCACCATCGAATACTAGTCCCACTGCTAAATTTGATTGATTTGTTTGACGGTGTGTTTTGATTATTGAGAATAAACGAGTTAGGTATTTTGGTAAGGGTTCTGGAGCACCGCCTTCAAATAAAGGGTCGCGATCGCTGTTGATTTCGCGAACACCATCGCCTAGTAATTTACCTAATCCCCCAGATGCTGTACCGTGCATGACATCGGCAAATAATGTTAACTTACCACAAGCGATGGCTTCTTGAATTTTGCCAATATTCACTTTAGCTTTGAGGGCTGTGATGTAGCTTGTCCAGGGATTAAATTGTTCTTGTTTGCCGGGAGTGGCTACAGGAGAAGATGCACCTGTAGATAATAAAGTTTCTATTTCTTTGGTGATTTCTGGTGCTACTGAACCACCAAAATAACCCTTGACTTTTAATCCTAGATATGATCCAGGGTTATGACTGGCTGTAATTACTAGCGCCCCCAAAGCGTTGAGTTCTTTAGCCGCCCAACTAAAAGCCGGAGTTGGCGCATAGGTTTCGCTTAATAAAACGTCAAATCCCATAGCGGCAACAACATCGGCTACAGTACGAGCAAAGTTTTCCGCCATAAAGCGGCGATCGTAGCCGACAACAATTGTTTTGCTACCAACTATAGAGAAATAGCTATCATATAATACTTTTGCGGCAGCTGGCGCCACCAATGCTAGCCGTTCAAATGTGAACTCATCACCAATAACACCCCGCCAACCGTCTGTGCCAAACTTAATAGATTTAGTAGCAACTGGCATTAAGTTATCCTCACTATTTACGAGAGGATTTTAGCATTTGTTACAGGGATAAAAGCATAGTTAATTTTCACTTTAAAAAAGGTTTACAGTAAAATCTACAGTAATGATCATCGCTATTCAAGCCCCATGAATTTTTAGTAAGTGAAAGTGCATAATCACTTTCTTATAAGGTAACAAAAAAATATGTAAAACTACATATGCAAATATCAAAAAACTGCTCTCGTCAATCACCGCTTAAGTATTTAAACTATTAATTAATAGCTAGATAATTCTACAAACGACTGGAAAACCTATACTTCTAATACTTTATTTAAGAAAACTGCATAGTAGGTCAACTTATGCTACAAATGTATTATACCATTACTGAAAATTACAAATACTACAAGCCTCAAATGACCGACAGATTTGACTCAACATTAAGCAGCGCGATATATTGCCGACCTGGTGTGGGATTAGGCAGAGTAATCGCGTTATTTGTGATTGAGGCCAGGATATATCGGGTTGTGGGCGGTAAATCTGTAAACCTTGGCCTACGGAAAGCAGTTTCTAAAGGCCTGAATGCAGATGAACTTATCCAGAGCGGGAAGTACAAATGTTGTCTAGCACTGGCATAGTGCAGAGAGTATCAACTAGCCTACCCCCGTACCTGATCACTAGAGGCGGGGGTTATTTTTTGAGGAAAGTTTTATCTATGCAAGTTCAACAGCAGAGTCAGCAAGCGCACATATTACAAAATTCCGTGGTGGTGTTCTCCAAGAACTATCTACCAATAGCACGTATCAATATAAAACGAGCAATAGTGCTATTACTGACAGGTCAAGCGGAATCTTTGAATTTTGGCATAACAAAGCAGTGGGAAGTACGTTCTCCTAATGTTGTATTAAAAGTACCTGAACACATCCGCTTGACCGTTACCAATCCCGAACGGCATTGGAAAGTGCCGGCTGTAAACCGTCGTGAGGTGCTGAGACGAGACAATCACACCTGCCAGTACTGCGGTAGTACAAAGCATCTCACACTTGATCATGTCATCCCCCGCTCAAAAGGTGGCCAGCATACATGGGACAATGTTGTTACTGCCTGTGAACGATGCAACTCAACAAAAAGCGATCGCCTACCACACGAAGCTGGAATGATACTGAAAACCAAGCCCAAGGCTCCAATGCACCCCGCCGTGGCATTTGCTGAACAGTTCTGGAATGCACAACGCCTCAATGAAACTGATTAAATTACATCAAATCATTTGTAGGGTGTGTTGTTTTGCAGCGCAACACACCATCCTTGATTTGCGGATTGATTTGTTGCAGTAGTTGATGCAATTGCTCTGTTGAATAGGACTGTAACAAACTGACATTGAGAGGAGCTTGAGTGAGATATTGGGTATAGGATGGTTGTAAATAAGGAGCGTATTCTGGACGGTTGAGAAGGTGTGTTTGCCAAAAAGCCAAATTTAAAGCTTGAAGATAAGAATAAGCAGGGGTACGCTCTGGCCCCAGTAAAGCCGATGGTATGGGTAAGACATTATTTTCTAAAATTGTTTCAGCGATCGCAGTGAAATGAGTAGCATTTTCAATTAATACTAAGTATTTATGAGGAGTAGTCAGCCAAGTAAAAGGGCGCACCTGCTCAGATATAATTGGGGTAGCAATATCCTGACTGTTGGCCACTATCATCACAGGAATTTGAATTTGGCTGATTTCGCTTTTACCAAAAATTGAACTAGATAAAGGATTAATAGCCAATACAGCTTTAATACGTTCATCTTGGAGTTTGTAGTGTTTGGGTTTTAACTTGGTTACTTGACACTGCAAAAACAACGATAAATTAAAAGTGGAAATGTTGGGACTACAATCTTGTTGCAGTTGGTGGAAATTAATCTTTGCTCCTGCCAAAGTTAATACAGTATAACCACCAAAAGAATGCCCAATTGCTCCAACTTGGTGAAAATTGAGTTTTCCTCTGAGGTCAGGATTTAATACTTCTTGGCGTTCAAGTTCATCTAGTAGAAATTTAATATCTAAAGGTCGGTTAATAAATTCTTTTGCTTCTATGGGGCCGGCTAAACCTGTTAAGTAGCGCTGAACGCGTTCCGCATTACTACCCGGGTGTTCTAACACCGCCACAGCAAAACCGTGTGATGCTAAATGTTTAGCCAAATAAGCAAAAGAAGAACGGTCAGAAGCAATACCATGAGAAATGATAATCAGAGGAAAAGGTGGTGAAGACTCTTTGGGGGTTGTTGAGGGTGTTGCTTCTGGTATGTAAAGATGTGTAGGGATGATGCGAGCGCGTTGAGAATCTGTGAAAATAAACTCTTTTCGCTGCCAGGTAAATGAACCAGGTGATACCAAATCCGACCGTTGACCAAAGTCAATGTTAGTATTGACAGCTGAAGGATTTGATGGTTCGTCAGATGTAGCTCTGGCGATGGCTTCTTGTTGAATCCAAGCCACAACTTTATTCCTATTCTCTAATACTTGCGATAATTCATCGACTAACTTTAGTCCCTCAGTAAAATTTAGCCGCACTGTAGGCGAGGGAAACCGACGTAGGAAATTGACAACTGTTAAACCGTCTGGATGAGCAGCTGCTAGTATCAAAGCACCTCGTAGCGCATAAAAGCCATTGCGCCCAGATTCTGTGCGGACTAGGTATCCTAAACTTTGTATGAGGTCTTCGCCTATAGGTGAATAAGTTACCTGAGACACAAGGGTAGGAGTAACATTAAATTGTCGTTGAAGCAACTGTCGTAATTGGGCGAGTTGCTGAGGATTAACCTGGTTGGCATAAAAGGAAAATTCATCAGTGATTTTACCTTTTTTAGCAAAGATTTCTAAAGAGTCAACGGTGAGGGAAAATTCACCAAAGGGAGGGTAAAAAAAGCTAATACGTTCAGCCCCAATTCCAGGACTAGCAGTCAAAAACGTAGATAGCACCCCTAAACTTAGATATTTAGCAAACTTATTCATTAATTTAATCGAGTTAATATATGATGAGCATAGTCAACCGAACTAAACCCACTTGAAGTATATATTGTCAAAAATAAGCAAGAAGAAATAAGAATATAGGGTTGACAATGATGCCGACCCTGTTAATTTACTACCTATCAGCTGATTTTTAACCCTAAGGTTTGTGACCTTGAGAACAACGAGCAAACCACTCCTGATATTTTTTTTGCAATGACTCATCTGTAACAGCAATTGTGATTTGCAAGTGCTGACAGCCGTGGTTTTGTTCTAAAGCGATGGCATTTAAAAGTAAACTAGCAATTTTTGGTGAACTAAATTCACCGCTTACTGTTAAATGTCCATTGGAAACTGTACCTAATGGTTTCTCTTTTTGCATCAACTGAACACCAGAAGTTTCACCTTGGCTCAAGTCAATTTCTGCAAGTTGCTTATTTTCTGGACTAACTTGTTCTATAATTAACTTTTCACTTCGCACGGGTACTTGTACCATCCGAGTTTGAATTTCTTTGCGAACAATCACCTCACCAATTTTGCGTTTGCTGTGTTCAGCTATGAGTCTTTCTTCTAATAAACGAACAATATTTTCGTCTTCACCCTCTGCTGATTTTCCTGTTTGGCTTTGACTGTAAAGCATTTGTTTATTGCTATTTGTGTGATTTAATTCGTCTACTTTTCTTTGAAGATGTGGAGTTTTTTGTTCTAAATATTCAGGCATAAGCTCTACTTCTGATTTGTCTATTTCTAGGAGGATAGATTGAACAGAATCATCGATTTTTTTGATTTTTTTGCTCAATAATAAAACTAAACGCTCAGAACTGATATCTACTGTTGTGTCTTGGAAAAATGTTTGATTTACTTGTTGAGATATGACTAAATTGAGCCGATGATTGGCATCCAAAATCAAATCTTTGACTTTACCGACTATTTCACCTTGGTTATCAGTTACCGAAAAATTTCGTACTTTATTTCTGAAGCTTTCTAATAAGGTGTTGATACTAGTATTTTGGTTAACTGGTTTAAAGTGATTTGCCATTGGTTGGGCATTCATAAAAAAATTGACAAGATGCTTTTATTAAGTCAGTACATAGCAAACATTTATCAGGCAGATAGTGAGAGATTGAAAACCACCACTAAAGCCTGATAGTAATTAATGAGGTAGTTTAACTCAATCATGAAACTCATCAATAAAACCAAAAACCACCTACACGAAGTTGAATGAGTTATTGGTTTGTGGCTATTTGCTTTGTTATTGTTGATTAGCGTTCCTCAACTGGAAGATTGGGAGCATTAACATCTAACTCTTCGCGGCGGACAGTGTCTTGGGTCTCAACAATCTCCTGCTCCACGACCTTTTGAACTTTGACTTCTTCACGCAAAACTACTTCTTTGCGAACTTCGGGAGTTTCTTCATGGATTTCTATGCGAGCAACTTCGCCTTCGCGGAAGTCAGCTTCGCTAGTAGGAACAACTTTACCTGCATCTTCTGGAGTAATACGCTCAATCACAACATGCTCTTTTTCTATTGGTACAGAAACCTTTGCAGTTTCACTTTCAACGTGTTTACCAATAGCTACTTCTCCAGTTTTTTCGCGTCTTTTGTTAGCAATTAACCGTTCTTCATACAAACGTAGAGTTTGATGGTCTTGCTGATTTAGTCTGTACAAAGAAGGTTCTTGTTCATAAGTATAAGTTTCACGGGTATAAGTGGGTTCTGGTGGTTCTACAGGTCGGGTATCACGATAAACTCTCCGCACCTGTTCTTCATAGTCGTAGTCAAGTGTTCTAGCTTCTTGAAATTCCGGTAAATTTTCCGCCTGTTCTCTAGTCAGACCAATGACGTAAACCCGGTCAGCATCATAGTCAATGCGAGAACGTCCAACGGGTAGTAAAACTTTTTTACCAAATATCCAAAAACCTAAATCAACAACTAGATAGCGAAAACGTCCTTCTTCATCAACTAAAACATCACTAACTGTACCAATCTTTTCATTATTTCTATCTGTGTAGACACCTAATCCTTTAATGTCCTTGCCTTGAATATTTTCATGATAATTTGGAGCAAAATCTGCTAATTTGTGAAGAGACATTACATTTTACCTCTGAGTTTTCATACCATGTCTTAAGAACTAAGATAAATGTTTGTTCATAGCTTTTCCTCGTACTATAGAATGATTTTATTAAACAACAAATATCAAAAGTTATAGATATTTTTATAACTTAGTTCTATAAAAACAGAAACTTAAAACAATGGAAACTATATTCTATTTGTGAAAACTCAGAAGCTCATATCCTCAAGTTAGTCAAGAAGTAAGCAATATGTATTTTGCTAAATTATTTTAAATTTTTATTAAACAAAAATTTAAAATAAAAGTAGAGGCAGAGGTAAATTCACCCTGCCTGCATGATGAGATATCAATCTTCAAAACAAATTATTTCCCCAAGTAATGGAAGAATTTATTCTCTTTTTGTAGCAGTTTCATCTACACGTAATTCACCTGTAGTATCAATATCTAATTGTTCTCGACGAATTGTGTCTTGTGCTTCTACCGTGTGTCGGTCTACAACTTTTTTCACTCTCACTTCTTCGCGCACAAAGGTTTCTTTACGAATTTCCGGCATTTCTTCGTACAATTCTATACGTGTTACTTCCCCGGCTTGAAACTTGAGGGCGTTGGGATCTACAACTGTTCCTGCTTCTGTTGGGCGAACTCGCTCAATTAAAACACGTTCTTTATTAATAGGTACTGTAACTCGTGCAGTTTGTGTTTCAACGTGCTTACCAAGTCCTACTTCCCCTGTTTTGACTCGATGCTTGTTAGCAATCAATCTTTCTTCATAGAGCCTGAGTGTTTGATGATATTGTTCATTTAAACTATATAAATCCGGTTCTCTTTGGTAAGTAGATGTTTGGGCTTCAGGAAGTTCTTCTTTGCTTTCAGGAAGAAAAACAAGGCGTACCTCTTTTTCATAATTTTCATCAACCGTCATGGTCTCCTGATATTGAGGTAGACGTTCGACTTGTTCTTTGCTCAGTCCATCGACATAAACACGGTTAGCTGGGTAATTGATGTGGGCTAGACCAATGGGTAGTAATATCTTCTTGCTAGTAGAGTCTAGGCTGCTGTCAATAACTAAATACCGAAAACGTCCATCTTGGTCAACTAAGGCATCAGCTACTGAGCCGACTCTTACTCCTCCTTCAGTGTAAAGGTCTAAAACTTTAACATCAGCACCGCCAAAGGTTTCTCGGTAGTTGGGGTCAAATTCTTCGAGTTTGTAAAGAGGCATATATTTCCAGGTGTAGAATATTTATATATATCAGCGTAAAAAATATTGTGTTGGTGTTCATCTGGCTGGCGGGTGAATTGAGAAAATAAATTGAGGCAATATAGTTTATGGTTTAAGTCTGAATAATTTGCCTTGGTATGAATTGCCTATGGCGATGATATTTGATTGCGAACTTATTTAGGATTGCTAGAGTTATATATAACTTAAGATATAAATTTGTCCTCTGTGAAAATATGCTACAGGTAAGAGTAAAGAATTGCTGCGTGAATATACAATCGGGGGTAAGATGTGTACTGAGCGTCAATGTTCATTAATTTCATCACTTCGCCATTAAAGGTCATGACAAAATAAAAAAGGGATATTATTCTGTCCCTTTTTCATCAAGAACATATTGACTTGGTGAAATTATAAAAGTCGAAAAATAAACGGATAACGGAATGGTTGATCTGATTGAGTTAAACAGTGAAACAGCGCCCAAATTGTCAAGCCCCAGTGGAGTAGAAAGCCCAATGCAACAACGGGAAAGAATAAAATTCCCCCCAGTCCAAAGGTGAGGAAAGATATAATTCCTATGGGAACTGCAATTATAGTTGCCCAGAACCAAACATTGAAGTGAAAATTAATCGATTCTTTCGCATTGCTTTTCACTACTGGGTCGTCAGAAATTAAGTTAATGACAATTGGAACCCCTATAGAGAATAATGTTGTGCTAAAAAAAATAGCTCCATGACATAGAGATGATAGCAATTTACGCTTATCAGAATTGTATTCAACTTGCATCTGGTGTTCTCTTAAGTTAGTTTCTAACTCCTATTTTAACGAAGATATGATGGGTTGAGTATTGAAGATTACCGTACTTTGGCAGTGGTTCCGACTTTACTTAGGATATAAGGTTTAATACAGCAAATATTGGATCAAGGATTAAAAAGTACGGCTGGGGAGGGGGAAAACTTCTGGGCAGAACAGGTCAACTGTTGAGGTGAACGCTTTCACCGTATGGGTTTTTGAAATCGCAAAAAAACGGCTAAATCTTTGTTTTGTGATCCCAAACTCTCAAAACAAGATTCAGCCACACAACTGCGGCAGGTTTATTGACATTGTATGAGCATCTCCAACTATAGCACAGGCTTATTGAAATTTAATAGCAGGTTTAATACAAAAATTTTAGGAAAGAATAATATGGCTGAAAGCTAATGATGTCAAGGTATTTCCCTGTATAGGTATGTTTTCTGTAACAAAAATTTTAAAAACTAGTGATAAATAGTTGCAATAAGTGGCAATAAGATATATCTTAAAGTTATTGAGATAAATAATCATTAATTTGTTTATTATTCTCAGAGATTCGCAAAGTTTCTCGGGAGCTAATGTCATGACCGGCATGATTGTTCAAACTCCGGATTCTTTCGGTGAGTAGGTGTGACGACCCAGTTTAAACTCGCTTACCTTTAGGCTTTGTTACACATCCATAGCGACAAAGCCACCCTACAAGATATTTTCAGTTTTTCTCCTGTGGGTGCTGGAGAGGGGTCAAGTCTATTCACGGAAATCATGTTAAAACTATTTATCAGGTGTCAAAATGTCAAAAAAAATTGGTTTGTTCTACGGTACTCAAACTGGCAAAACTGAAACTGTTGCTGAAATGATTCGTGATACTTTTGGTGGTGATGTCGTGACGTTACACGATATTTCTCAAGCCGATCTGAGTGATTTTAATGAGTATGAATATTTGATTATTGGTTCCCCAACTTGGAATATTGGTGAACTTCAAAGCGATTGGGAAGCTATTTTTCCTAACTTGGACGAAATTGATTTTAGTGGTAAGTTGGTTGGTTATTTTGGTACTGGAGACCAAATTGGCTATAGTGATAATTTCCAAGATGCTATGGGAATTTTGGAAGAAAAACTTTCCCAGCAGGGAGGTAAAACTGTGGGCTATTGGTCAACTGATGGGTATGACTTTAGCGATTCTAAAGCTTTGCGGAATGGTAAGTTTTGTGGTTTAGCACTTGATGATGATAATCAACCTGACCTGACAGATAAACGCATTCAGCAGTGGGTTGGACAGTTGAAGACGGAATTTGGTTTGTAGGAAATAGAGTCTGCCGCATTACCTGTCATCTGGCTGGGTAATGGCGGTGGTGTTTAATTTATAAGTTCTAATTTAAGGCAATTGCGGTTATTTATGGGTGAATTATTTGATGTTGTTTGGTTAAACACTAGTCCGGCGTTGAAGCGTTTTGATCAACCATTGCTTCAACATCTGTCTAAGTATATGTTGATCGCTCAGTGGGAATATCAACAAACAAGGGATGAAGCTAGTTCTGTAGATCAAGCTGTGCTGTTGCTACATGATTTTTTGGCATCTTACCCTGGTGCGGTGCATTTAGCTGGTCATGGGATAAATGGTGCGATCGCTTTAATGTTTGCCCGTTGCTATCCGGAAAAAGTGCGATCGCTGACCCTTTTAGCTGTAGCATCTCAACCAGCTAACACTTGGCATGCTCATTATTACTTTCAAAGACAGATGTTCAGTATCAGTCGTGAGCAAGTTTTGGTGAACATGGTTCGCATTCTTTTTGGTCACCAACCACCTCAAACCACTAAAAAGTTAATCACTGCTTTAGATAAAGATTTAGAACAATCGCCCTCGCCCCATTCATTGTTTAAGTTGATGTATTTACCGAAGGGAGGCGTTGCTATGCCGATGATGGTGTGTGGTAGTAAGACTGATTCGGTAGTGAATCCGCCTGCTTTGCATGACTGGTGCAATTGGTTCAAACCAGAAGATAGACTCTGGGAATGTGCCCAAGGGTATCATTTTTTTCACTACTTTCATCCTCAACAGGTGGGTGAGCAAATTTTAAATTTCTGGAAATGTTATGATGGGAAAAAGATTGCACAAAGTGCAGTGCCGGAGGCAATGGCTATTTCTGCACAAGCTTCGCAAACTGGTATTTACATCCCGCAACCCTAACGACAAGGTAAAACCTTAAAATAAGCCAAGTAAATATGCCTTAGTTAGTTAAGACTGTCAGGATCAGAAGGTAAAGAGTAAAAGTCATGTTCTTTTACCTTGCGCCTTTTGTTCAACTCCCATAACAGGAGGTTTAATCTTGACTAAATTAAAAGTTGGCATCAATGGCTTTGGTCGTATCGGGCGACTTGTGCTCCGGGCTGGCATTAATAACCCCAATATCGAATTTGTGGGGATTAATGACTTAGTACCACCAGATAACCTGGCTTATCTATTCAAGTACGATTCCACTCACGGTCAGTTGAAACGTAAAGTTGAAGCCAAGGATGATGGTATTGTCATTGATGGGTATTTTATCCCTTGTATGTCGGTGAGAAATCCGGCTGAGTTGCCTTGGGGCAAATTAAATGCAGATTATGTTGTGGAGTCCACTGGACTTTTCACAGATTATGATGGATCTGCAAAACACCTGGAAGCTGGTGCCAAGCGGGTGCTCATTTCTGCTCCCACGAAAGATCCAGATAGAGTGCGGACGCTGTTAATGGGTGTGAATCATCACCTATTTGATCCAGCAGAAGATTTGATTGTCTCTAATGCTAGTTGCACAACAAACTGTCTAGCTCCCATAGCTAAGGTAATCAATGATAACTTCGGACTGACCGAAGGGTTGATGACTACGGTTCATGCCATGACTGCTACTCAACCAACTGTAGATGGCCCCAGCAAGAAAGACTGGCGGGGTGGACGGGGTGCAGCTCAAAATATTATTCCCGCTTCCACTGGGGCGGCGAAAGCAGTGGCACTTGTTTTACCAGAATTGAAAGGTAAGTTAACTGGTATGGCTTTTCGGGTTCCTACTCCCGACGTTTCTGTGGTTGATTTAACTTTTAAAACTGCTAAAGCTACTACTTACCAGGAAATTTGTGCGGCGATGGAAGAAGCAGCCGCAGGTGCGCTAGCAGGTATATTAGGCTATACGGACGAAGCAGTAGTTTCCACTGATTTTCAGGGGGATACTCATTCTAGCATTTTTGATGCAGGTGCTGGTATTGAGTTAAACTCGAACTTTTTTAAGGTGGTGGCTTGGTATGACAACGAGTGGGGCTACTCCAACCGAGTGGTTGATTTAATGTTGTTGATGTTACAAAAAGAACAAGTCATTAATGTTGGTACTAAAGCTTGATCTGGAACGGGGAAGTAGGTATGGCATCTGTGGAAAAGAAATGAGTTGAACACAATGGCGGGGTGTGCCAATTGCTAACTCGGGAACAACCAGTTTAATTAAAGAGCATTATATTGGACAGCAAATTTTGGGTAACGCACCTAAAATAGGGCTGTGGCTGAAGTCAGCTAGCCCATTTAGGCAATGTTTCTTTAGGTTGCCAAAATCGGAATTGTTGGGAACAGTCAAGAATGTAAAGAAGTAGGAAATTCCGTCAGTCCGAAACCAGTAGAAATCATGGAGAATTTTATGTCTAAAAGTTTACTAGAACAATTGCGCCAAATGACCGTTGTGGTTGCGGATACAGGCGATATTAAGGCAATTGAAAAGTTTAAACCCCAAGATGCTACTACCAATCCTTCTCTGATTACGGCGGCGGCACAGATGCCGGAATATCAGGAAATTGTTGATCAAACTTTACTCCAAGCTAAGAAAGATGTTGGTTCTGCTGCTAGCCAAGGGGATATTGTGACTTTGGCTTTTGACCGTCTGGCAGTGGCTTTCGGGTTAAAGATTTTACAAATTATTCCTGGTCGTGTTTCTACAGAAGTAGACGCTCGCCTGTCTTTCGATACTGAAGCTACTGTCAGCAAGGCGCGGGAATTGATTGCTCAATACAAGGCAGCTGGGGTTGATCGCGATCGCGTGTTGATTAAAATTGCCACGACTTGGGAAGGAATTCGCGCTGCGGAAATTTTGGAGAAGGAAGGTATTCATTGTAACTTAACTTTATTGTTTGGTCTGCACCAAGCGATCGCTTGTGCAGAAGCCGGCGTGACGTTAATTTCTCCGTTTGTTGGGCGGATTCTCGACTGGTACAAAAAAGATACTGGACGGGATAGCTACCCACCAGCGGAAGATCCAGGGGTGCTGTCAGTTACGAAAGTTTACAACTACTACAAAAAATTTGGTTATAAAACCGAAGTTATGGGAGCTAGTTTCCGTAATATTGGCGAAATTACGGAACTGGCGGGTTGTGACCTGCTGACCATTTCTCCAGGTCTGTTGGCAGAATTGCAAGCAACTATTGGAGAACTGCCACGCAAACTTGATCCTGCTCAAGCAGCACAGATAGAAATGGAAAAGGTATCCGTTGATAAAGCTACCTATGACAAGATGCACGCAGATGACCGCATGGCATCTGAAAAACTAGCAGAGGGTATTGATGGCTTTACTAAAGCACTAGTTTCTCTAGAAAAACTATTAGCAGAGCGACTGGCTAGCCTTGAGGGACAAGTAATTGCCAGCCATTAGTATGTAAGTAGTGGTTAGTTGTTAGTGGTTAGTTGTGATTGCGCAAAGCGAAGTGCCGGAGGCAATCAAACCATCAACCATTAACAGCTCACCACTTGATAGGTTATCTAAATTCGTTGCCGATGAAAATAATTACTTGAATAACTGGTCTTTGCTGTGATTAATCAAGGTGGACTGGGAAAGTAGGCAGTAAAAACACTATTGAGGGTAGTTTCCTCTAATAAATTTTTCGTAACAAGTTTATTCAACACCTTTAAAGTTGATAGGTAAAAGTGCACAGATTAAGTTACAAGAAAAAGTAATGAAAATACTGGTATTAAATGCTGGATCGAGCAGCCAAAAGAGTTGTTTGTATGATATTGGAGATGATAGTCTCCCCAGTGAACTACCCCAGCCCCTGTGGTCAGGAAAAGTTAACTGGACTCAAGACCGGGGTGTGGCGGAAATTGAGGTAAAAACAGCTACAGGGGCTGTGCTACAAGAATCAATCTATGGTGACTCGCGACGGGCACACGTTGCTTACATGCTCTACACCCTCAGTCGTGGAGCTACTAAAGTGATTAATCATCTTTCAGAAATTGATGTGGTGGGGCATCGCGTAGTGCATGGTGGTCAACAATACAGAAAAAGTGTGGTGATTACAGAAGATGTAAAAAAGACCATTGGCAATTTATCAAATTTAGCTCCAGCACATAATCCAGCTGCTTTAGAAGGTATAGAAGCCATTGAGCAAAGCTTGGAAGATGTTACCCAAGTGGCAGTATTTGATACAGGATTTCACGCCACGCTCCCTGATGCCGCTGCAATTTATCCTGGCCCCTATGAATGGGTAGAGCAAGGTATTCGCCGCTATGGTTTTCATGGTATCAGTCATCAATATTGCTCAAATCGTGCTGCCCAAATTCTCAAACGAGATTTAGCATCCTTGCGCTTAATTACCTGTCATTTAGGCAATGGTTGTTCGTTAGCAGCTGTTAAAAACGGTCGTAGTGTTGATACTACTATGGGATTTACTCCCCTTGATGGGTTGATGATGGGCAGTCGTTCTGGTTCAGTTGACCCGGGAATTTTGATTTATTTGTTGCGGCAATCAAATTACTCTGCTGAAAGATTAGATTATGTTTTAAATAAAGCTTCTGGTTTACGGGGAATTTCAGGTGTATCGAGTGACTTACCCCAGGTGATCGCCGCTATCGCTGAAGGGAACTACCGCGCTCAACTGGCGTGGGATATGTATGTGCATCACTTACGCTCTGGTATTGGATCAATGCTGCCTAGCTTGGGTGGATTAGATGTTTTAGTTTTTACCGCAGGTATAGGGGAAAAATCGGCAGGAATTCGCCAAGCAGCTTGTGAAGCCTTTGGATTTTTGGGGTTAAAAATTGACCCTGGGAAAAATCAGCAGCAGCCGATGGATGAAGATATAGCCACACCAGACTCATCTGTGCGGGTATTAGTAGTTCAGACTCAAGAAGATTGGGCTATTGCTCAACAATGTTGGCAGCTTGTGCCAAAAACTTAGCTAACGTTGCCTCTTTCGCGAAAATTCCATTCAGGGGTGAGCAAGATGCCCACCCCATAAGGGTGTCTCAATTTAGACTAAACCACCAGCAGCTTGAAAACGAGCACGGGCGCGTTTGAAGGCTTGGCTTGCCTGAATTTGAGCTTGGCGATCGCCTGCTGGCACTTGATTTAGACGTGTTTGTGCTTGGTTGTAAGCTGCACGAGCATCTTCTAGTTGAATAGCATCGCCACGTTCAGCACCGTTGACTAAAATTGTCACTTCATCTGCTTCCACTTCGGCAAAGCCACCCAATAGGGCGATGGCTTGCCAATCTTGGTTTTTGCTGGGGCGGACGCGCATGACACCTGTATCCAAAGCAGTCAATAGAGGTGCGTGTCCACTGAGGATACCTAACTGACCAGTAGTGCTGGGTAGAACTACTTCTTCAGCTGCGGCATCCCAGACTGTTTTATCTGGGGAAACTACACGAACAGTTAGAGGCATATTGCTAATTTCTTATTGGTGAGCACTAAATAACCGGTAATTCATAACTCGCAATTAAAACGATAATTACGAATTAGGAATTACGTTAGCGAGAAGCTCTCCTCTGCAAGAGGGATTACGAATTATCCTTTGAGCTTTTCAGCTTTAGCGATGGCTTCGTTAATGTCGCCCACCAAGTAGAAGGCTTGTTCTGGTAGTTCATCAAATTCACCAGATAAAATCATTTGGAAGCCTTTGATAGTGTCTTCCAATTTGACATATTTACCGGGAGAACCTGTGAATACTTCTGCCACAAAGAACGGCTGAGACAAGAAGCGTTCAACTTTACGTGCGCGTGCTACGGTGAGACGGTCTTCTTCAGACAATTCATCTAAACCGAGAATGGCGATAATGTCTTGAAGTTCTTTATAGCGTTGTAAGGTTGACTGTACAGCCCGGGCAGTTCTGTAGTGTTCTTCGCCTACAATTTGGGGCTGCAACATGGTGGAGGTAGAAGCTAGGGGGTCAACTGCGGGATAAATGCCCTTAGAAGCCAAGCTACGAGATAGTACTGTGGTTCCATCCAAGTGAGCAAAGGTAGTTGCAGGTGCGGGGTCTGTTAAGTCATCCGCAGGTACGTATACCGCTTGAATTGAGGTAATGGAACCCTCTGTTGTGGAGGTAATGCGTTCTTGTAGTGCGCCTACGTCAGTTCCTAGTGTGGGCTGATATCCCACAGCTGAAGGCATCCGACCCAACAGAGCAGATACTTCAGAACCTGCTTGTACAAACCGGAAAATGTTGTCAACAAACAGCAATACGTCTTGCTTGTTTACATCACGGAAGTATTCCGCCATGGTCAAACCTGATAAACCTACCCGCATTCTGGCTCCGGGTGGTTCGTTCATCTGACCGTAAACAAGGGCAATTTTGGATTCGTTGAGGTTATCTTTGTTGATTACCCCAGATTCAATCATTTCGTTGTACAGGTCATTACCTTCACGGGTGCGCTCACCTACGCCAGCAAACACAGACACACCGCCGTGCTGTGTAGCGATGTTGTTAATCAATTCCATCATGATGACGGTTTTACCAACACCTGCACCGCCGAATAGACCAATTTTACCGCCGCGTCGATAGGGAGTCAGGAGGTCAACAACTTTAATCCCTGTTTCAAACACCGAAGGTTTGGTTTCCAGTTCAGTGAATTGGGGAGAAGAACGGTGGATGGGTAAGGTTTCCTCAGTATTTACAGGACCTTGATTGTCTACAGGTTCACCTAGGACGTTAAAAATCCGTCCCAAGGTAGCTTTACCAACTGGGACGCTGATGGCAGCACCTGTATCAATAACTTCCAGACCTCGTACTAAGCCATCAGTAGAGCTCATAGCAACAGCTCGTACCTGGTTGTCACCCAGAAGCTGTTGTACTTCAACGGTCAGGTTGATTTCCTGTGCAGCTCCGTTGCTGCCTTTGATGGTCAAAGCGTTGTAGATTTGCGGTAATTTCCCATTGGGAAATTTAACGTCTACAATCGGACCGATAACTTGGGTAATGTAGCCAATGTTTGTTTTTTCTGCTGTGGTGACCATGCTGAGCCTAATTATTGAAGCTATATTTCAGATCGGGTCTTGGAAGACATAAGATTATGCAATGTCATCTTTAACTTTAGCACTGGACGGGGACACAACTCCGTTAGTAATTTCTTAAAAAAAGGGAACAGGCAATAGGGAACAGGGAATAGGGAGTAGGGAACAGTCAACAGTATGATAATTGGTTATATACAATTTACGAACATTGGTTAAGATTGCAAAAAGCTTTTTTTAGATGGTCTCAGCTTAAGGCGACACTTTTTTTCTGCTGCGGTAATTCTTGTTTGTACTGATGGTGGTACACCAAGTTGAGCATTGTCGTAGAGACGAACAAATTCACGCAGGTAATGGGCGGCAATAACGGGATTTTCCAGGATTAATAGTGTCTCGTCGTTACCACTATTGGCAACTTGAGACCAATTATGAGAACCAGTAATTACTGTTTGTTGATCAATTACGGCAAATTTGTGATGCAATAAATCACCTTTAGGTAAGGTGGGTACACCGACGGTAGTTAAGGGATTTTGCCAAGGATTATTATCAAAATCATATTGACAATTATGACTGAGGGCAACTCCCATCATATCCATAGCTTCACTATAGTGACGATAAGCAAATTGTGAATCAATTAAAGCGCGGATAGAAACATTTTGTTGGTGGCGGGTTTGTAGAATATTAGCAATACGCTGTTCAGAAAAAACAAACAAAGCCATATCAATTGATTGAGTAGCAGAATTTAAAGCGTTGCTAATTAAACCATTACTAGATATCTGCCAAGGTTTTGTAGGAGAAGTAGGTGAAAAATGTACAGTAATTTTGGTTTCACCTAATGTGATGCTTTGAGGCGATCGCATTGGTTTTTTAAGCCCAAATCTACTATCTAGCTTACCTCCTGGACCATCACCCCACATAATATTAAACTCTTCAGTAAATAAAACAGCTAATTCTGGGCTATCAATTTGTAAAAAATTATTGGTATTTCCCAAACTACTAGGATTAGTATAATCACCGTGGATATCACTCAAAGTAAAATTAGCTGAAGTGACAATAAAAGAGCGATTATCTACAATCACAAACTTATGGTGCATCAAATTGCCACCGTTTGAACCATCAGCACGGTCATCTATCCAGGGAATTTGGGAATTTTGTAAAATGACTAAAGCATCTCGTTGATTAATTTCTTCTGGGCTGAGTTGTTTATCTTGGTTGAAGTCTACAAAATTAGCAAATTGTTGGTAACGTGCTTGTTCCCTGGGGGTTAATTTTTGGACTTGTTCCAAACTTAAACTACTCCAAGGGCGACTATAGTTATTTTCCAAAATTACTCTTACCTTAACGCCAGCCTTTTGCTTTTCTACTAGTGCTTGGGATATTTTAGGTAAACGCAATTCATAAATAGCTACGTCAACTGTGGTTTGAGCTTGAGAAATAGCATCAATAATTTGTTGTTCTAAATTGTCCCCCAGGCGAATTTGCTGGCGGTGAGGTTCTTTGTATTTTGAAGCCTGGGAGTGATTGAAGTAAACTTTAACAAATGGATCTTGCGGTAGAGGTGGCAAAAGCTGAGGTAGGAATGGTTTTTTTTGACAACCCATGATTGTCAGAATCAGAGCAAAAATGAAAATATATTTTTGTTCTTGAAAAAACCGCATGGTAATTTGCTAAAAGTGAATTAAGCATAAACACATTATTCTCTAAACTAGAGTATGCCCAATTTAGTAGATAAATAGCAAGTGCTGCAATTTTCAGATTTTTTCAAGATTTACTTACCCACTTGCATTGTGGAAACATAAGTAGTTAGTCAAGAGTGTGTAGTTTTACACAATTATTAGTAATATGCAAATATATTTAGATTACAGCGCCACTACTCCAACTCGCCCAGAAGCGATCGCTGCTATGCAAGTAGCACTTAAGGAACAATGGGGGAATCCTTCTAGCTTACATGAATGGGGACAACGAGCCGCGACAGTTGTTGAACAAGGGAGGATTCAAGTTGCAAAATTAATTCATGCTGCCAATCCAGAGTCTATTATTTTTACTGCGGGTGGTACTGAGGCGAATAATTTAGCTATCATGGGCGTTGCCCGATTGTACACTGTGCCCCAACACATAATTATTTCCCAGGTTGAGCATTCTGCCATTTCTGAACCAGTGCGGTTATTGGAAAAGTGGGGTTGGGAAGTGACGCGCTTGGGTGTAGATAGTAAAGGTAGAGTTAGCCCCTGGGATTTAAAAACAGCTTTGCAAGATAACACCGTGTTAGTTTCCATTATTTATGGGCAAAGTGAAATAGGTACAGTCCAACCAATTGCAGAACTGGGAAATATTACTCAGCAGCACAAAGCTTTATTTCATACAGATGCAGTGCAAGCTGCAGGACGTTTACCGATAGATGTAGAAAAATTATCCGTAGATTTACTCACCCTTTCGAGTCATAAAATATATGGACCTCAAGGAGCTGGGGCGCTGTATGTGCGTCCTGGTACGGAGTTGGTACCTCTGCTGGCTGGTGGAGGACAAGAAATGGGGTTGCGTTCTGGTACTCAAGCTGTACCCGTGATTGCGGGTTTTGGTGTTGCAGCTGAATTAGCCAGTGCAGAATTACCTGGTGAAACGCCCCGTTTAATGAAGTTACGCCATCGGTTGTTTGCTCAATTGGCAAATATTCCTGGTTTAATCCCTACAGGAGATTTAGATCATCGCTTACCTCATCATGTGAGTTTCTGCGTAGAACACGCTGATGGTAAGAAACTCAGTGGTAAAGCTTTAGTCAGACAAATGAATTTGGCTGGTATTGGTATCAGTGCTGGTTCTGCTTGTCACAGTGGTAAACTTAGCCCTAGTCCTGTACTTTTAGCAATGGGTTATTCAGAATCGGCGGCTTTGGGAGGAGTTCGTTTCACATTGGGGCGTGACACTACCGCAGCTGATGTAGATTGGGCAGGGATGGTGTTTGAGCAAATTTTGCAAAGACTCAGTTTTTAATTTTATTCGTCGCTTTCAGTGCATAAAGTTCGCTCAGTTGAATACTAAAAACAAATATTTGCTCAATGGCTCGCACCCCTAAGTTAACATTTGATCGCGGTACATTAATTTTGCATCCACCACCACGGGGTAAAGCTTGGATGGACTATGCAACATGGGATGATAGGGTAGAAAAATTTCGCATTCCGGCGATGAAGTATCGCGCTTTGCTGGAAGCACTACAAGCAGAAAATGTTGATTTTGTTGATGAAGCAAAGGCATTTTATGCAGTGGATTTAATTCCGAGTTTGGAAATGGAGCCTTATCCCCATCAAAGTCAGGCTTTAGCAGCTTGGAAGTTGGCGGGAAGACGGGGGGTTGTGGTGTTACCTACTGCGGCGGGAAAGACTTATTTGGCGCAAATGGCGATGCAATCTACACCCCGCACTACTTTAATCGTGGTTCCTACTTTGGATTTGATGCATCAGTGGTATGCTCATTTGGTGGCGGCGTTCCCTGATGCTGAAGTGGGTTTATTGGGGGGTGGTTCACGCGATCGCACAGGGATTTTAGTTGCAACTTATGATAGTGCTGCTATTAATGCAGAAAGCTTGGGAAATCTCTATGGTTTAATTGTTTTTGATGAATGTCATCATTTACCGACGGATTTTGTTCGGGTAATTGCAGAATATGCCATCGCTCCTTATCGTTTAGGGTTGTCAGCAACACCAGAACGTACTGATGGAAAACACGCTGATTTGAATATTTTGATTGGACCGGAAGTATATCGCAAACGTGCTGAGGATTTAGCCGGAAGTGCGTTAGCTAATCATGAAATTATCCAAATTAAAGTTAAATTGTCACTGCAGGAACGGGAAAGATATAATCGGTTGATTCAAACCCGCAATGATTTTTTGCGCCAATGTAAAATTTCTTTGGGAAGTATTCAAGGTTGGCAAATGTTTGTCAAAATGAGTGCGCGATCGACCGGGGGACGTAGGGCAATGTTAGCACATCGGGAAGCTAAAAATATTGCTTTGGGTACTGATGGAAAGTTGCGAATTTTGGCGAATTTATTGGCGGAACACTTCTGTGAACAAATTTTAATTTTTACGGCTGATAATGCTACGGTTTATGGTATTTCCCAACAGTTATTAATTCCGGCTATTACTCATCAAACTCCTGTGAAGGAACGGCATGAAATTTTAACTAAGTTTCGTGAGGGTGAGTATAATACCTTGGTGGCTTCTCATGTATTGAACGAGGGAGTTGATGTTCCGGCTGCTGCTGTGGCGATTATTTTGTCGGGAACTGGTTCCACGAGGGAGTATGTTCAGCGTTTGGGTAGGGTGTTAAGAAGGGGAAATGTGGCTAATAAGCAGGCGATTTTGTATGAGGTTGTGGCTGAGGATACGAGTGAGGAGGGGACTTCGGCGCGACGGCGAGGGGAGGAAAGGAGGAAGGGAGCAGGGAGCAGGGAGCAGGGAGAGAAGAGGGGGAATGTACGGGTTGTTTATGGGGGTGGGAAAGGTAAAACTCCCAAGGCTGCGGAACAGTTAGAGATTAATTATTCGAGCAATCAGGGAAATGTTACCAACGGATTTACTGATTCATCGTCAAAACGGAGAGGAAATAATTCCCAAGAGACTGAAGATTGATGACAAAAGTTTGGATTTGGGAAATGAGTTAATTAGTTGTTTTGAAGCGGCCAAGGGTAAGTCTCAGGGGGTGCTGGAACGTGAACTGTTTGATTTAGAAGGAGACGCAACGGATTATCGGGTGAAACGGGGGTTGGCTCATATTCTCAAAAGTAGTTTCTGTACTTTTGAGGTGGTGAGTCCTCTGGAACCTTCTATGTTGAGAGCAAGGGTATTTGCTTTGGCGGCGAAATCGGTTCCCAGTGAGGAATGTAGTCAGGTGATTTTGGCTAAAATTGCTGATGAATTGAGTCAGGAACTAAAACGTGAGGTTTTGTTGGCACAGGTGCGTGATGGTTTATACGCTGATTTGGCTGAAAATAAGATTTTGACTAATTTTGATGCACCGAGTCCAGTGGATTTGATCAATAGATATAATTTGTCTCAGGTGCAGGGAATTTTTTATAAAGCTAGTAAATTAATTTTAAATGCTCATCGCAATGTTCCAGGGGAATATAAGCTGTTGTTTCGTTACTTGAAATTGTTTCAATTGATGGCTTATATTGAAGGCGATGCCGACCACGGGTTCACAATTACCGTTGATGGTCCAACAAGTTTATTTAATCCTAGTACGCGATATGGGCTGGCGATCGCTAAATTAATTCCAGCTTTACTTCATGTGACAAAATGGAGTCTTTCAGCCACATTACAAACTCGCGATCCCTACACCAAGAATTGGAATATTGGCAGATTTACCCTCAACTCTGAATGTGGTTTAGTGTCTCATTATTCCAAGGGTAAACCTTACGATAGTATGCTGGAATCATCTTTTGTTGATAAGTGGGATGCACTCAAAACTGACTGGTTATTAGAGAGAGAAGTGGATTTGATTCCCATTCCTGGTAGTGTGATGATTCCTGACTTTCGATTAATACATCCTAATGGAAGTGACTTTTTATTAGAAATAGTCGGTTATTGGCGACCAGAATATTTACAAAAAAAGTTTTATCAGGTGCGGCGTTATGGAGGTAATAATTTAATTTTAGCTATTTCTGAAAGATTAAATCTAGAAAAAGCTGGAGTTAAATTAGATAATATCCCTGCCAAAATTGTTTGGTTCAAAGATAAGTTATTACCAAAAGCCGTATTAGCAGTCATTGAGGAGAATACTTGAAAACCATAGAAACAATTGCCATAGTTACAGAAGACGGAAAAATTATATTACAGTTAACAAGTTACGCCTAATGTGAATTAAATAGGTTGAGACTGGAAAGTGAGAACATTAATACCAAAACGGCGACGAAGCAAAAGACGTAGAGTGTGAGAGGCAATTTTAGCCGCAATATGGACACAAAAGCCGTCAACAGTTTTGTTGA